>JAWRKM010000112.1:0-21816 GCA_040306945.1 Anaerohalosphaeraceae bacterium | reverse complement strand
TGGCGGGGTTCAGCTGCCGGAGTCATGGTGCCTGCAGACCCTGGCGGACGGTTCGTGGAAGGATGTGAAAATCTACAACACCGACCAGTACAGCACGCTGGCGGACAATTATAATACTGTGCATCCGGCGGACCCGCTCCGAACGGATAAGGTTCGCATTGTGATCAAACCCCGTCACGACCAGACCTGTGTTGGAATTCTGGCCGTGGATATAGAACAGGAATAAAAGGGATCTGGATACAAGATACAGTTAAGAGTATTTGTATCTGACCCGACAGAGCATCTCCAGTTGTATTTTGAGCCGTGCGAACCGGCGATAAGATACGAAACCGGGCTATGGATTTTCGCAGCTCAGGGCATCTGTGCCGGGTCTTTCATCCCTGAAGACCACAATCCATTTGGTGAAGGCCTTTCCGGCATCATCGAGCAGTGTGTACAGGCACGGGACAATGACCAGGGTGATGGCGGTCGAAAACAAAATGCCAAACCCCAGAGAAATCGCCATCGGAATCATAAATCGGGCCTGTCGTGAGGTCTCGAAGATCATGGGGGCCAGCCCGCCAAAGGTGGTCAGGGTAGTCAGCATAATCGGGCGGAATCGCCGGATGCCGGCCTGGTGAATCGCCTCGAACGCGGAGACTGCGGTCTGCTTTCGAATCTGATTGGCATAATCGATCAGGACCAGCGAATCGTTGACTACCACGCCGGAGAGGGCAACGATGCCCATCATACTCATCATGCTTAGTGAGTAGCCCATCATCATATGTCCGAGGATGGCCCCGACGATGCCGAAAGGCACTGCGATCATCACAATGAGCGGCTGAAAGTAGCTTCTAAAGGGAATGGCCAGCATGGCAAAAATGCCCAGCATAGCAAACAGGAATCCCATGTACAGGTTCTGCATGCCTTCGGCCATGTCCTGCTGCTGGCCTTCCCAGGCATAGGACAAGCCCGGGAAATCGCGGACCAGCTGCGGGAGGATGCTTTCTTCCAGAGTAGCCTTGACGCGGCTGGTATCGTCAATCGGCTCGACGTTGGCCGTAACGGTAACAGCCCGGCGGGCATTTCTGCGATTGATGTTGGTATAGGATCTGCCGCGTTCCACCTCCGCAACCTGCATAAGGGGCACATCGGTTCCCTGGGGGGTTCGAATCAGGAGCTGTTCGATATCATATTCGCTGTTTCGCTGCTCCTGGGGCAGTTTGACCCGGACCCGGATTTCGTTGCGTCCTCGCTGCTGTCGGATGGCTTCGGCGCCATAAAAGGCATTTCGTACCTGGCGGGCGATTTCCTGGGCAGTCAGTCCCAGACTCTGTCCTTCAGGCTTGATTTTGAAGTTTAACTGCTCCTTGCCGGGCGTATAGCCGTCATCAATATCCTTGACATTCGGGAAATTGCTCAGCAGGGCGGCCAGTTTTTCACTGGCTCTGTCGAGGACAGCGATATCCCGATGGCTCAGCTCGATGGTGAGAGAGGCTCCGGAACCCGGTCCGCCGCGGTCCGATTCGAACCGGAGTGATTCAAGGCCGGGGATCTGGCCGACCTTCTGACGCCACAGTTCCGTGGTTCGGACGGTGCTGATGGGACGTATTTCCGGATCCGTCAAATAGATGCGGGCCTCGACCACATTTTCATTGATGCGGGTAAAAATGCCCTTGCTTAATTTGTCATTCCCATTTTCAGCGACGACCTCTTGTGCTTTGGTCTCCAGCAGCGTGCTGATTTCAATGGCCCTGGATAAAGGACTTCCAAACGGCAGAGTCGCGGTTACAACCGCGGCATCCGCTTCCACCCGCGGCATGAGAATCATTCCCACCCGTCCGCTGAAGACATAACTGCAGACGACGATAAAGACGGCGACCCCCAGGGCCAGGGTAATTTGCCTGTATTGGATGCACTTGTCGAGGAATGGAGCGAATACGAGTTCAACAAACTTTTCGAATTTCCGGCTGAAGGCCTGCTGCTGGTGATGCAGGAAGGTTGCCAGACGGCCTTTGCTGGTGCGATGGGCGTGGGCCAGGTGGGAGGGAAGAATCACAATGGACTCGATCCATGAAATGCTGAAGACCGTGATGACCACCATCGGGATGACTTTCCAAATCTTTCCCATCATCCCGGGCATGAAACACAAGGGCACAAAGGCGATGATATTCGTGATGATACTGAAGGCGACCGGAATCATGACATCCCGGGTTCCCCGAATGGCGGCATCGATGAAGCTCAGGCCGCGATTGCGGTAATCATACACATTTTCGCCGACGACGATGGCATCATCCACGACAATACCCAGCGCGATGATGAAGGCAAACATGGAGATCATATTAATGGTCACATCCATGGAGGGCAAAAACAGAAATGCCCCCAGAAAGGATGTGGGAATGCCCATCATGACCCAGAGAGCCAGCTTGAATTCGAGGAACAGTCCCAGCAGCAGCAGAACCAGAACCAGACCGTAAGCGGCATTTTTAAGCAGCAGAGTCAGCCGCTGACGATAGACTTCGGAATCGTCGTTGCTGATGCTCCAGTGCACGCCCGGCGGCAATTGGCTCTCGATGGTTTTCATGGCGTTTCGTGTTGCTGTGGAGACGCTGATGGGGGTCTGATTGCCGACGCGAAAGACTTCAATGCCGATGGCTCGGAAGCCGTTGAAATATGCAAAGCGATCGGAGTCCACGAAGTCGTCTTTGACCTGTGCGATATCTTCCAGGTGCAGCACAGACCCGTCTGCGGTGGTGATAATGGGGATTTGGGCGAATTGATTGGCCCAGTCGCGGCGTTCCTTGACACGCAGGAGAATGTCGCCGCCGGGGGTTTCGATGTAGCCGCCGGGCAATTCAATAGCCGCAGCCCTGATTTTGCTGGCAATGGTCTGCAGAGTCAGGCCATAGGTTCGCAGGGTTTCCTGGTTAATCAGAATCTGGACTTCATAATCCCGGGCCCCGTCCAATTCCACCTGGGTGATGCCGGGGGATTGCAGCAGGCTGTCGCGGACCTGCTCGGCGATATCCCGCAAAACCCATTCGGAGACATCGCCGTAAAGCTCAAGCTGAATGACTTCACGACGGCGGATGACCATGCTGACTTCGGGCCTTTCGGCGTCTTCGGGGAAGGTGGTAATCCGGTCAATTTCCTGTTTGATGTCCTGATAGACTTTCTGCTGATCGGCACCTTCGAGCAATTCGGCAGTGACCAGTCCGAATCCCTCGGATGCGGTGGCGGTGATTTCCTTGATCCCATCGAGGCCGCGAATGGCCTCTTCGATCGAAAGGATAATACCCTGTTCGACTTCTTCTGGACTTGAGCCGGGATAGGGGACTCTGACGGTGACCATATCCAGCTCAAATTCCGGGAAGACCTCTTTCTTGATGGTCAGGGCAAGGATGGCCCCCCCGATCAAAAAGATCAGCATCAGCAGGTTTGGAGTCACCCGGTTGTGCGTCATCCATGCAATGACTCCCCGGGTCTCATTGGTCTGAATCTTGTTGTCCATTACTGGTTCTCTCCGCGGACTTTATCCTGGCCTGATTGGGACTCCGCTGCCGGGGCAACAGGTGCGTTGTTCAATCGCAGCCGCATGCCGTTGACGGGTGCGGAGATGTCGGTGGTCACGATGCGTTCGCCGTGGCGGATGCCCTCCGAGATGTACACGGTGTCTTTGTTCCGGAAGACAATCCTGACGGGACGGATTTCCATGATATCCTGATCGTTCATAATCCAAACATGGCTGCCGTCACGCAGATAATTTCGCCGGAGGGGGATCACCGAGGAAAGGGTTTGTCCTTCGATTTCAACACGGACATAAGAGCCGATCAATAAGGGAGGGGCTTGGGTGGAATAGGTTTCGAGGCACAGCGGGTCCCTGACGGAGACCAGAAGCCGGGCCATACGCCCCTGCGACTCCAGTTGGCCCAGCAGACGAATCACGGTGCCTTCCCGAAACATCGTATCCTCCCAGGCGGTATTATAGACCTTGACGAATGCTCCCGGTTCCGACGAACTGCGGGGAATACGAATCCATTGGAGTTGATCGACCGGAACCAGGGCTTCGATCCAGTACTCATCGGTCCCGACCAGGGTCAGCAGCGGCGTGGAAGCCGACACCCTGGCCCCGATGTCCTCAAGTTTGTCCTGAATGATGGCGTTGAACGGGGCGGTGATCAGACATCGCTGGACGTCCAGTTGTGCCTTGGCCAAGGCTGCGGTTGCAGCTTCCAGAGCGGCCCTGGCTTTGTCCAGATGGGGAATCCGCAGCACCAGTTCGCGATCCTGATCCTGAAGGGCTTCGGCCAGGAGTGTGTACTCATGCTGTGCGATGGCCTGGCTGCCGTATTCGAGTTTCAGATTCAATTGAGCCTGAGCCAGTTCGCTCTGACGCTGTTGGACCACGGTTTCATAATCCCGGGAATCGATTCGAAACAGTTCCTGACCTTCATGTATGAGGCCGCCGGGGACAACATCCCGACTGATCGAGACAATTTTTCCAGTCACTTCCGGGGTTAGGGTAATGGATTTGGCGGGAATGACGGTTCCCATCGCCGAAAGAACGGTGGTGTGGTCGGCCTGTTGAGCGATTTCCACCGTGACCAGGCGGGCCTGAGGGGACGGTTTTTGCTGGGCTGCTCTGGGACGGGTGTCGATCTGGTGCTTGGCAAATCCGATGGTCAGAACCAGAATGACCGCTGGCAGCAGGAATTTGACAATCCAGGCCTTGTTCCAGTTGCGTTTTGGGGATGACGTTTCGGGTTCAGTTTGAGATATCCTGTGATCGGGCTTTTCCATGGTCACTCTCTATCGGGTCTTAGGGGTTTGTTAATCGGGCCTGTTCGGGACGCTGCATAGGCCAGCCGCCGGCAATGGAGCGGCACAACTCAATGCGTCGTTCCAGCAGCAGTCTGCGTGCGGTTAATTCGTTGCGTTCCAGGCTTTGCAGGGAGATCAGCGAGTCCAGAACTCGCAGATAGTCCACCTGGCCTTTGAGATAATGCTGCCGCGTCCGATCATAGACCTGACGCGCCAGTTCCAGCTGCTTTTGGAGATTTTGGACTGTTTGACGCTGATGGTATTCCTGTTGAATGGCATCTTCCACTTCCCGCAGGGCGTCCAGCAGGGCCTGGCTGTAGTCATTGATTTTCTGTGACAAAACGGCACGGGTTCGAAGCACTTCTGCTTTGCGATAGCCGGCGTCAAAAAGCGGTCCGGCAACATTCGCAGCCAGATTGGAAAGCCAGTTATCGAACAGCTCGTGTGTTTTTTGTGCCGACGACTCCACGCCGGCGGTCAGGCTCAAAACCGGATACTGGTCGGCGATGGCTGAGGCGACTCGCATATCAGCCGCCTGCACCTGGCTGTAGCGGCTGCGAATATCAGGACGGCGAAGCAGCACCACGGAGGGGATGTCAATGGCGACCAGCTGACCTGGGGCAATCAGCCTGGGCGTATCGGGACGCCAGGTGCCTGGACTTTTTCCCAGCAGGATCGAAAGCTGGTGTTCCAGCAGAATCGTGCGTTCCCGGGCCTGAATCAGGCTGCCTTGTGTTGATTCGAGTAATTGTTCCTGACGAAAGACATCAGTTGCTCCCACCTGCGACTTGCTGAATTGCAGCCTGATGACCTCAAGCACCTTGCGGTTGACCTCGATTTGCTGTTCAATGACAATCTCCTGCTGGCGGGCTTCAGCAAGCTGGTACCAGGTTTTTGCGATAGCGGCGCTGAGGGTGATAGCTGCCGTATCCACGTCATCTCGGGCGGCCTGGGCGTCCAGCAGGGCAGCCTGACGTGCAGATCGGATCTTGCCCCACAAGTCCAGTTCATACGAAGCTGCTGCAGAGACGGAATAACTGGATGTGTAATCGGTGCGGCTATCCGTGTCCTGGCGGGTCCTTCGTGCCCGTCCGTTGTAGGTCGCAGAGGGCAGCAATCCGGCCCCTGTTTTGACAGCGGTTTGTTCCGCCTGGGTGAGTCGATCCCATGCGGAACGAATCGTGAAGTTGTCTGTCATAGCCTGTTCAATCAGGTTTGCCAGGTTTGGGTCCGTCAGCGACAGCCACCAGCGATTGGCAAGCGGTTCGGTTCCCTGAGCGGAAAAAGAATCCGCAATCTCTACCTGCGGTTTGACCTCGTGCGGTTCAACAGAAACGCAGCCGGATAATGTATAGAGGCCAAGGAGCAGGATGACTCCTGTTGTCCTGAGTGCCGAGGCCATGGTGAATCTTATTTTTTTTCGCACAGTGTTGTCCTCTCGCGTCTTGTTTTTTTGACAGCCGAAATCCCGGCCAGGGAAAACAGGGTGATATGCTCCACCAGGGCTTCGACAAGCTGCGTTTTTTTCATGGATTGAAACAATTGAGGGAGCCTGTCTCGTTTTAAGCCGAATCCGAAGCACTGGTGGATGACGCTCATGGCGCAAAAGGCGACCTGCTCCTCTGTTGCCGCCTCGCCCAGCAGCCGGCGTATGATGCCGCGAACTTGCTGACGGAGCGGTGCAATGACGTCATTTTTGATAAACTCCAGCGATTTTGTTGGGTTTGTCAATTCCATCAGCAGGATTTGTCCGGCATGGCCCAGCGTGCCGTCATCGAGCATCCGGTATAGATGAGCACGAATCAGGGCCTTCAATTGATCAACCGGCGTTGCATTGGGAGGCAGGCCGCCATCCAGCGGAAACTGCTGCAAGGCGGTATGAAATGCACTTTTCCAGACTTCGGCGTACAAATCTTCCTTGGACCCGAAATAATAATTGACTGCGGCGGTATTGGAGTGTGCGGCCCTGCAAATATCGGCAATGGTAGTGTCCCGAAAGCCTTTTTGGGCAAACACACGGGTTGCTTCTTTGAGAAGCAGCGCTTTTCGTTCTATGCCGTCTTTACGTTTTACCACGCCGCAGTATCCCGATAACACAATAGCGATTAAGTTAATTGCTTATTTAAGATGGCGATTTTATATAATCCCTTAGGGCAGTCAACATAAAAGTCTGTTTTTTATTGGTTCGATGAATATGCCTGATTTGCGTTGGTGTTTCTCGGTTTAACGCGGCTAAGGTTAGCTGTTTCTGTTCCGCCTCAGGCGGAAATGCCCCCCTTAAATCAATGAGGCCGTAACCCTAAAGCACAGAACGGCTGCTGTTAAGTCTTGAGGGGCAAACGTAAAGCCAGTCAAATCATTAAGTTAGAAAAAAGGAGGCCCCATTGATAAGGTCTTTGCGGGGGCAGACTTGCCGGATTTATTTACGATAGTCATAATCCAGAAAGTCAATATCTACAAATCCGGCGTCTTGCCCGATATTGAAGCAGAAAAGTCCGATACGATCACCCCTGTAATAGCCCCACGAGAGCTGATAGACGTTGCCGAAGGGGATAAAATCTCGACCATTGAGACTATAGGCATACTGGCTTTTGCCGTCCAGTCCCCAGGATGACTTGAGCCAGACATGATTTGTCTTGATTTCAGGGCCCTCGGTCAATTTGCCATTTTCACGATACTCAATCCTGCGTACCATACCATGCTGCACAACACCGAGTGCCGAATGGTTTTGTGCAAAATGACAGAGTCCAGCCTTTTGTCCATCCACCATGCCCGACAAATCCAGCTTTGCTATAACACAATTCTCGCGTGACCGAAAGGATCGCTGGGTCAGCGTATTTCCGGCCGTCATTAGATCATCCTGGCGCAGCGGCTTGAAGGCCTTCAGACGCAAAAATCCTGGCCGTTCACTCAGCGACCATTTGTCCATGCGGGGCTGATAGTTCCATTCCCATTGCGGCCCCAGGGCCGGCTTGTTGAAATCATCACTGCTTTGGGGCGTGGTCATCTCCTGTCCCTGGACGGGTTTTGTGCCGGCCAGGGTCATCTTTCCGGGCTGTCCATCGGGGGTGGTCTGGCCCATCATCGGCCAGCCATCGACCCAGGTCACCGGCAGCAGGCTCATACAGCGGCCCTCCCAGTCGCCGGAACCGTGATGCGTGAGAAAATACCAGTCGCCGGATTCGGTCTGGACAAGTCCGCCCTGATTCGGCTCTCTCCATTCCCGATTGGCATCGGTCAACTGCCGTCGTTCCTGATAAGGTCCCATGACGGTACGCGATCGCTGCATCATCACCACTCGCGTTCCATGCAACACTTCGCTGAAAAAATGATAGTACCAGCCATTGATCTTGTAGAGTTTGCTGGCTTCCCGGCCGGCCCCTTCATTGATCAGTGTCCGCGACTCCTCGATCAGCCTGCGGCCATCGGGGCTCATTTTCCAGATATAGGTTTTGTAATTGTCGGCGAAGTGTGTGCCGACGAAATATCCCTGCCCGTCATCATCCCAGAATGGACAGCAATCATCCCATCCGGCCTGATTCATCACACAGTGCAGCGGTTCCCATGGTCCGGCGGGATTTGCTGCCGTACTCATGAAATATCCTTCGTCCGGCGTGCCGAAATACACCCAAAACAGGCCTTTATGGAAGCGAATCGCACCGGCCCAGATGCCCCGTCCGTAGCGGTTCATGCGATTCCAATTCATCTCCGGCCCGATTTGTGTCACATCGTCAACGACGTGCCCCAGGATGCGCCAGTTGACCATATCTTTGGAATGCAGGACGATCATGCCCGGACAAAACTGCATGGTGGAGGAGATGGCATAATAATCCTGACCCACCCGGATACAGTCCAGGTCGCTGTAATCTGACGGTAAGACGGGATTACGATAGGTTCCATCGCCCATGTCGCCCCAACCCTGCCAATCCCCCCAGTGGGCCGGAAGGGGCGTTGCCACAATCGGCGCAGACACTGCATAAACCAAACCAACTGCGACCCAAACGATTCTCGTTACTGTCAGCGTCATATGGTTCTTCCCCGCTGGTCTAAGATGAAAATGAAAACGTGAAATCCTCTGTCCAGGATGCGGTATCAAACGCAAGTCCAAAACCCTTAGAGTATAGTATCATAAAGACCTGATTCTGTCTTTGGATTAGTCTGTTTCTTTGCGTCTGGCCAAATGCAGTGGCTAATTCTTTTTCACTGCGCCCCGCAAGCCATCCATTTTTAAAAAGCCCTTTTTCCAGACAATCAGGGCGGACAAGATAATGACGATTAGATAGACAATCAGCGCATACCGAGTCCGAATCTGGCTCATGACGATTCCGATGGCTGCATATACTCCTGCCAACCCGTAGCAGATAGCGACACTGCGTTTCAGCGAGTAGCCATGGTCCATCAGCTGGTCGTAAATATGGCCCCGGTCGGACACAAACAGTGGGCGTTTGTTCAGCAGCCGCCGGACCAGTGCTGTCGCCGTATCCAGAATCGGCAGGCCAAAAATGACAATCGACGCCATCCACCAGCGGGGCACGTCTTCGGCAAACAGAATCATCAGCGTCGCGCAGGCAAATCCCAGCAACAGGCTGCCTGCATCTCCCATAAATATCTTGGCCGGATGCCGGTTGAACGGCAGAAAACCCAGCACCCCGCCGGTCAGTCCCAGACAAATCGTCATGCGAACCGGGTCGCCTTCATCACTGAACCGCCAGGTCGAAAGATGAATCGCCAGAAACAACATGCCCAGTGTAATAATCACGGTGACACCCCCGCAAAGCCCATCCAGGCCATCCAGCAGGTTCAGCGAATTGGTGGCGCCCAGCACAAAGAAGATGACAATCGGAATCCCCAGCAGCAGTTCCATTCCCGGCGTCATATCCAACCCCATACTTTTGGCGATAATGCTCAGGCTTGGCCGGATTCCCACTGCCAGCAGCACTACCGCTGCAGCCATTTGCCCCAGCATCTTCTGCCAGGGTTTGATATCCAGAATATCGTCCACCAGCCCGACAAAGCATGCAATCGCAGATCCCCCCAGAATCCCCAAAAGCCAACGCAGGCTAATATCAAATCCTTCCTGGCCTTGAATAATCGCGATTCCCGCCAAGACCCCCACAACCAGTCCCACCAGAATCCCCACCCCCCCCAGATACGCCACTGGCTCCTTGTGTGTCTTGACGGTGCTGTTGGGTTTGTCCACAATGCCCAGCCTGAGAGCAATTTTTTTGCATAACCATGTTGCCGCCAGTGCAAATACCCATGCACTGACCAGCACCGGCCAGAACTGCAATACCCAGCTTAACGGGCGTTCTTTGCCCAGAAAATCGCCAAACAGAAAATCCAGCATAACCTCCGTCTCCATCGATTCAATCTGCTTGTATGCGGAATCGTACTTAACATTTCCCGGCTCATCGCAGCTAAAACGCTTTTGGCATCCGGCATTCGGAAACAGCATCGCGGATGCGCAGGGCACGTTGCCCTGTGTGTAACGCGCGCCATAGGACGGCCAAGGGCCGTCGCGGAATAATCAGACCCGTCAGGTATTGTACCCGACGAAAGCAGAGAATGTCCATCATTTTTATAAAAACATCGATGGTATTTAGTTTAAGACAGGTTCAGGAGCTCTCGCAGAGCAGGCTTCATCTGTGCTGCCGCCTGTCCGCGATGACTGATGGCATTTTTGTGCTCACTGCTTAGTTCTGCTGTGGTTTTGCCCAGTGCGGGCACGTAAAACAGCGGGTCATACCCAAAGCCGTTTTCTCCACGTGGTGTATCGATAATCTGTCCTTCGATTTTGCCTTCCGTCTGAATCAGTATCTCCGTCGGGCTGGCCAGGCACATACAGCAGACAAACCGTGCCGACCGTTTATCCTGGGGAACCGTTTTGAGCAGTTCCAGCACTTTGCGATTATTCAGCTCATCCTGCTCATGCCGCGGCAATTTTCCTGCGCCTTCGGTCGCAAATCGGGCACTGTGTACCCCCGGCCGACCATTGAGGGCATCGACCACCAGACCCGAATCATCCGCAATCGTCCAAAGTCCGGTCTGCCTGGCATACCCCATCGCCTTTTTGGCCGCATTGTCAGCAAAGGTTGCCCCATCTTCTTCCACCTCGGTTGTATGGGGATAATCCCGCAGGTTGTGCCATTCAATGTCCCCGGCCAGTTCCGAAAACATCTCCGCCAGCTCCCGCATCTTGCCCGGATTGGTTGTGGCTACTAAAATCGTATGCTTCATTGAAGTTGTCCTATTTCCCCTCTTGAAGTCGCCGAATTTCTTTTCGTATCGCATCAATAACTTCCGTGTTGTGGATGATTTTCTTTTTTCCATTGGCGACTGAGATAATATAAAAGACTTTGCCGCCAAACTGTTCTGAGAACTTCTTATGTGTATTGTTTTGAAATTGGAGTTCGTTTATGATTTAGGTCATATAAGCATACCCGGCGGGTTTGATTTGGAGGCCTATGTATTTTCCCTGAATTTCAATATAGAAATCGACATTAAAACCTCTATCCCACTGATCGGGAGCGGGTATCACCTCTACTCCCAATTCCTCTTGAAGTTGACCGTATATAGTTTGAATCTCTGATTGATACCCGTCATAAGTTCGGTCGATGACCAGATTGATAATAAAATCGATACAATCCTGTTCTTCAATACTGTCGATTTCAGCATGACATATTTCAGAAATTTTGATAAAAAGTGTTCGTCCAATTTGTTCTAGGTGCTCCTTGGGATACACATTCTGATAATAAAAGAGTTCCCAGTCCTGTTTGGTTTTGGGTGAGCATTTTCTGATTAACTCAGCTACAGGGCCAACGTTTTTCTTTTTGGTCAGCCCCCACCGCATGTTTGCGCCATTTAAAATCCATTCTTTTGCCATGCCACAGGCCTCCTCAGGCGTAGAAATCGAGCTTTGTATTTGAAATCAAGAGATACATCAATATCCGCATATCCCATTTTTATCAGATGAGAATTTACAAACGTTTTATTTGACAGATATAAATACCCTAGAAGGATATTGTTCTGGTCATATTTTATAGAATCAAACTTCAGAAATACCTTTTGACCTCTTGTCTTGTTTTCTAGAAATTGAATGGCGGCCTCTCGTGTCTCGTCTTGCTCCTTGATTCCCCAAAGCCTGACTTTAAGACCGTTATCAAGAATTACAAGAGATGGGGAAATCACGTGTTCTACGCGATAATAGTCTTCGCGTTTATGGTGATTTCGGTCTATTTGTGATCCAAATTTAAACTTTTTGGGATCTGTCTTTTTGTCAAATCGGACGGGATCCCTAAATATATAGGGAAGAGCCTGGATTTCCTTGTCAAAATTGGATTGTCTATGTGACTGATATTGAAAGTCAATCGTTGCGGATTCAAAAAGTTTGTTGTTGCTCGCATTTAGTTTTTCACGTATGATTGTTTCGTAGTCAGGATTAATTTCATAGCCGATGGAATTTCGTTCTAGGTTTCGGGATGCCAGGCAGGTGGTGCCGCTTCCCAAAAAAGGATCCAGTACCGTATCACCTACGAAGCTGAACATTTTGATGAGACGTCGCGGCAATTCCTCGGGAAACATTGCCAAGTGCTTGTCTTGTCGTTCTCCGGCGAAATTCCAGTGTCCTGAAAAAAACTGGTTCCATTCCTCAGTGGTTATCCTGGATTGTTCCTTGATGTCCCGGCTGACTTTAGGGCCATCGCCGGGCTTCTTGAAAAGCAAAATGAATTCATAGTCTAATTTTAGGATGCCGTTTCTAGGATAGGGGAAGGACCCCATAATGGTTGCCCCGCCCGTGGTATTGCAGGTGGTGACTTTCTGCCATATCACAGCACCCATATAATCAAATCCTGCTGTTTCGCAGAATTTGATTATTTCTGTTCGAATGGGAATGATTTTATATCGTCCGTAATAAACAGAACGAGCAAACTGATCGCCGATATTGATACAGAGACGACAGCCTTTATGTAAAACTCGAAGACATTCATTCCATACCAGATTAAGATTGTTGATATACTCTTCATAGCTGTGGTTGTATCCAATTTGGTTGTCGTGGCCATAATCCTTTAGCTGCCAATACGGGGGGGATGTAATGACAAGATGAACAGACTCGTCCGCAATTTCTTCCATTCGCCGCGAATCGCCGATAATGATTTTATGAATTGTTTTCATAGTATTCTTATATTCATTTTCTCGGCTAATATACGTCTTTGCAGAGATAATGGTATATCATTTGCTAATCAGTTTCTTGAGCAGGGCGCGCTGGAAGTGCAGCCGGTTTTCCGCCTCATCAAAAATCACTGACTGGGCCGACTCGCAGACCGAATCGGTAATCTCATAGCCGCGGTACGCCGGCAGGCAGTGCATCACCCTGGCCCGCCTGGGCGCCGCTGCCAGCAGGGCGTCATTGATCTGGTATCCCTGGAAATGCCGAATCCGCTGTTCTTTTTCGGCCTCCTGGCCCATGCTGACCCAGGTATCCGTATACAGTACGTCGGCATCCTTCACCGCATCCATCGGGTTGCGAATCTGCGTTGCACAGCCGGGACTGATTTGGTTGGCCGTATCCAGGGTATCCTGATCCAGCTCGTATCCGGCCGGCGCTGCAATCACAAACTGCAGCCCCAGTTTGGCACACGCAAACGCCAGCGACCGGGCGACATTGTTGCCGTCCCCGATATACGCCAGCTTCAAGCCCTTGAGCTGGCCGAAATGTTCCAGTGCGGTCTGCATATCCGCCATTGCCTGGCAGGGGTGCGACCAGTCTGACAGGGCGTTAATCACCGGCACAGTTGCCCAGCGATCCAGCTCGATAATGGTCTCATGCTTGAACGTTCGGGCCATAATCCCGTGCACATACCGCGAAAACACCCTGGCCATATCTTTAGCCGGTTCGCGCTGTCCGATAATGCCGATGTCTTCGGGTTTGAGATAAATCGCGTTGCCGCCCAGGTCCTGCATGGCGACCTGAAAACTGACTCTCGTCCGCAGGCTGGTCTTCTCAAACAGCATCGCCAGAGTTTTACCCGTCAGGCACAAATCCCGCTTGCCGCTGGCATACATTTTTTTGAGATTGATGCTTAAATCCAGCAGTTCCAGCAGTTCCTGGCTTGTACAATCCCGGATCGAAAGAAAGCTTTTCATGATCTTATCCCTCGGTTTCAAGAACGTTTGACAGAATCCCAATCGCCTGATCGATTTCTTCGGTACGGATGGTCATTGACGGCATAAATCGCAGGATGTTTCCCTGGGTGCAGTTGATTCGCAGTCCCTGCTCCAGGCACTTGCTGACAATGTTGCTTCCTGGTACCGTCAGCTCAATACCGATCATCAACCCCTTGCCCCGCAATTCCCGAATGATGGGGAATTGCTGCTTGAGTGCATTCAGTTTATCTATAGCGTATTGTCCCATCCGCACGGCATTGTCGATCAGCTTATCGCTTTCGATTGCCTCAATTGTTGCAATCGCTGCCGCACATGCCAGCGGATTGCCGCCAAAGGTCGAGGCATGAGTTCCGGGGACCAGCACGGATGCAATTTCCGGTTTGGCCACGATGGCCCCGATGGCGACTCCGCCGCCCAGCGTCTTGGCCAGCGTGATAATATCCGGCACAACCTCGTAATGCTGATACCCGAACCACCGGCCCGTCCGTCCCATACCGGTCTGCACCTCATCCAGAATCATCAATGCCCCGGATTCATCGCAGAGGTCGCGGATGGTCTGCAGATACTCCGGCGTTGCCTCTCGCACGCCGCCTTCCCCCTGAATCGGCTCAATCAGCACGCCGCAGACCTCCTCGCTGAAGGCGTTGGTCAGGGCATCGATGTCGTTGAATGGGACATATTCAAACCCTGCCAATAACGGCATAAAGCCTTCATGGTATTTCGGTTGGGCTGTCGCCGTGACTGCCGCAAACGTCCGTCCGTGAAAGCTGCGTTCGGCAGTAATAAACTTGTAACGTTTTTTGCCGGCGTTGAATTTACGTGCCAGCTTCATTGCGGCTTCGTTGGCCTCGGCGCCGCTGTTGCAGAAAAAGCACTTGCCCCCGAACGCCCGCTCCGACAGCAGCTTGGCCAACTGTCCCTGCTGAATCGTATAAAACGTATTGTCGATATGCAGCAGTTCTCCAGCCTGTCGGCGAATGGCCTCCACCACCTTGGGATGACAATGCCCGATGCCGCTGACCGCCCAGCCCGGGAACAAATCCAGAATTTTGTTGCCGTCCAGATCGTATAAATAATTGCCCTCGCCCCGCGTAATCACCCGCGGCAGCCGCCCGTAATTGCCAATCACATACTGATTAAATTGCGAAATCACTTCTTGCGTATTCATGATTTTTTATCCTATGCCAAAAAGCTCATATCCAAAAGGCCCGGCAACAATTCTCCAAACTCCGAACGATGAACGACGAGCTTTTTATTTGATAATCTGCGTTCCGACGCCTTTGTCGGTGTAAATTTCCAGCAGCAGCGAATGGGGGAATCTGCCGTCAATGATATGGGCCTTCCGGACTCCGCCGTCCAGCGCCACCAGGCAGGACTCCACCTTGGGCAGCATGCCTTTATTGATAATGCCGTTCTTGATCATCTCGTTGATTTCTGCTTCGCTGACACTTGAAATCCGGCTTTCCGGGTCGTTGATGTCTCTGAGAATACCATGCGTATCGGACAGGGCCACGAATTTCTCCGCCTGCACCGCGGCGGCCACCTTGCCTGCGACGGTATCGGCATTGCAGTTCAGTTTTGCGCCCCCGGTCTTGGTTCTTGCTATCGGAGCGATGACCGGAATGACGCCGGATTGGCACAGTGTTTTGAGCAGTTCACCATTGATTTCCGTGACTTCCCCCACCAGTCCCAGGTCAATTTTGCGGCCATCATCACTGACTAAACGCAGCGGTTCGGCAAACACCACGCAACTGCTCAGTGAGTGCATCCCCATGCCCCGACACCCCAGTTCATTGAGAATCTGACACATCGGCGTATTCATCTTATGCACCAGCACATGTTCTGCAATCGCCAGTGTCCGTTCGTCGGTATAGCGTCTGCCCTGAACCCATACCGGCTCCAGCCCCGACTCGTTCATCGCCTGTGTAATCGCCTTGCCGCCGCCATGAACCAGAATCGGACGCATCCCCACAATCGACATAAACGCCACATCGACCAGCAGATTTCGCTGGAGTTCCATGTCATCCAGAATGCTGCCGCCCAGCTTGACGACAACAATCTTGTCTTTGAAGCTGCGAATGTAATTCATGGCTTCAATCAGGGCGCCGGCTTTTTCGATGGCTTGTTCCATAGTCTAACCCTTTACCAACCAACACATCCAATTGTACTTCATGCAATATACCCGTCGGGCATAAAATAAAAAAAAGCCAACGGCGGGATTCGAACCCGCAACCCCTGGTTTACAAAACCAGAGCTCTACCGTTGAGCTACATTGGCGTTTTTTATGTATTCAGTTGTTCACCATCCGCCAACGAAAGAGGTCTTCCCCTTGCCGCCGCGGGCCGGAAAAGGCAAATTGTACAAATCCCACCTCATTATTTCAAGAAAAAATCTCCTGGGAAAATACCTGCCAAAAGGTCTCCGGAATGAGGTCCAAAATGCACTTAACTGTTGTTCTCAAAAGGACGTATCCGTTCCTGAATGCACCAGCAGTCATACAGCACCAGCGCCGTCATTGCTTCAATCACCGGGATAATCCGCGGCACAATACACGGATCATGCCGGCCGTGGGTCTCAATCGGCTGATTTTGTCCTTCAAGGTTGATTGTTTTCTGGGGTTTTGCTATCGACGATGTCGGCTTCACGGCAATCTGGAAATACACCGGCTGGCCTGTGGAAATTCCTCCGGTGATCCCCCCGGCATTATTGCTTAGGAAGCCCCCATTGGCCATATTATCATTCGACTGGCTCCCGCGCATTCGGCACAATTCGAATCCCTTGCCAACTTCAATTCCCTTGACGGCCCCCAGTGTCATAATTGCATGGCAAATCCGCGCCTCCAGTTTTCCGAATACCGGGTCTCCCAACCCCGCCGGCAACCCGAAAATCTCCAGCTTCACA
This sequence comes from Anaerohalosphaeraceae bacterium, assembly GCA_040306945.1. Lineage (GTDB taxonomy): Bacteria > Planctomycetota > Phycisphaerae > Sedimentisphaerales > Anaerohalosphaeraceae > Anaeroglomus. The sequence continues at coordinate 4,950 of JAWRKM010000112.1, read as the reverse complement.
ATCCCGCCAACCGAATCATTGTCGTTTTTGGCTGCCAGAATGGCCTTTTCCATCTCCTTGGCTGCCTGGGCATCCGCACATCGTACCGAGGTCTTCTCAATCACCTCATAATCGCAAGTTTGGGCCCGTACGCCCCCTATCTCGATTGCGTGAGCAATGATCCTAACACCTTTTTCTTCCAGCAGTTTACGTACCACTGCTCCACCCATCACGCGCCCGGCCGTCTCGCGCCCCGATGACCGGCCGCCGCCCCGATAATCCCGAATGCCGTATTTTTTGTAAAACGTGAAATCAGCATGACCCGGACGAAACAGGTCTTTTATCCCCTCATATTTACTGGAATCGTGGTCACGATTGAAAATCACCATCGCAATCGGTGCCCCCGTCGTCTTGCCTTCAAATACTCCCGACAGGATCTCCACCTGGTCCTTTTCGTCCCGCGGCGTAGTAACGTCGCTTTGTCCTGGCCGCCGGCGATTCAGCTCTTTCTGGATATCCTCTGCCGAAATCTCCAGTCCCGGCCGTACGCCATCCAGCACTGCCCCAATCGCAGGGCCGTGGCTTTCACCAAATGTCGTCAGCTTAATCACATCCCCGTAAGTGTTGGCGGCGGTTGACCGTATCGTTAGTTCTTGGCTAAGTCCGTCCAGAATTTCTGAGGCGATTGCCTCCGGCGTTTTTGCTGTCGTATCCACCAGAATATCTGCAAACGGTGCCAGCAGTTCGTCGCGAAAAGCCACATTTTTATCCAGTTGCTCCCGCGCATCCGGCCCTCGCAGCCACGGGGGCAAGCCATCCTTTTCTATCCGTGCCCAGATTGTCTGTGTATCTGCTTTCAGGTATATCAAAACCGCATTTTTCCGCAGTGCCTGCCGACTGCCCGGATCTATCAGGCTCGACCCGCCGCAGGCAATCAGTTTCCATTCGGCATTCTCCAGTTGCCGGGCGATCATCGCTTCGACCTGTCGGAATGTCTCCTGCCCGTGCTCGATATAAATCTCCCGGCAGGTGCGCCGATGACCGCTCTGCTTGAAGAAGTACTCTTCGAGCAGAGTGTCCGTTTCAATCAGCTCTAATCCCGTCATCCGGCTCAATTCCCGAGCGACGGTGCTTTTGCCTGTCCCCTTGGCCCCGGCGATTACTATTTTCATACAATCCTCTCTGTTATATTGGATTTACTTAACTATTTGCCCAGTATAACCGTTTTTTTGTCGCAGAGCAATCGTTTGCTTGGCTTTCCGTGTTCTTGTTTGACTTCCTGGCTCAGTGCAAAGCCGGTTTTTGCCCTCTTGGCCATGCAATCAACGGTATGATCTTTTGCGAGGTAATCATCGTATTCGGGGTGTCAGGCGGGAAAGAACAGGAATGCCTTCGGCAGAGGATTTTACCCCGAGCACAGGGGCTTGGGCTACTTTAATAAACCCCAAACACAGAGGTTTGGGCTACATTTGTATGGCTGGAAAATCCTGTCGCTGGTGCTGGGGGACGAGGTAACAAGCCAACCACAGGGAGGCTATACGTTACTGGAGAATTTGAGTTCTGATAAACAGAGGTTTGTCTGTTCAAAAAAAAGAACGGGGCAAACATCCACCCCCCGGCGGACATTAGCCCCGTCAGAGCGTCCATGCACAGAAAAGACAGGAGAGGAGGAGACCGTATTCAGTTTTTAATAATCTTGCCTCAAAACCTTGCTGCCGTCTGAGGCGGAATAATTTTATTTCTTTTTTGATTCCCTTCGTGTAAATCATACATAATAAAAAGCCGGCGTGGAGGCCGGATTGTTGAAAATCTTTAATTTTGGGAAGAATGATTTATGGATCAGAAGACGGCCAAAAAACGACTCGATGCGGTTCGCCAGCAGTGCAAGCAAAGCAAGGTACAGGCGATGATTGTAATGTCTGTGGAAAATGTGCGGTATTTGAGCGGTTTTACCGGACATGACAGTTGGCTGCTGATTCTGCCGGATAAGGCGATTCTGATTACTGACAGCCGCTATACCGAGCAGGCCCGCGGCGAATGCGTAGGGTGCAAGGTGTTCGAGCGAAAGGGGGCATTGACGGCAGCGGCGGCGGACTTTATTGCCGGGGCTAAAGGTATTCGGGCGGTGGCGATTGAAGACAGTGCCGCGATTTCGATGCTGGGCGTGGTGAAAAAGGCCATCAAGCGGAAAATCGTGCCGGTGCGGGGATTCGTGGAAAAACTCCGAGTGATCAAGACTGAGGACGAAATTCGGGCCATCGAAAAAGCTGCAAAGATTGCCTGGCTGGCCCTGCGGCAGACGCTGCCTTTGCTGAAGGCAGGGATGACCGAGATGGAACTGTGTGCGGCGCTGGAATTCAATATGAAGATGCTGGGTGCAGTGCCGGGCTTTGATACGATTATCTGCTTTGGGCCGAATGCCTCGCGGAACCATCATCAGCCGGGCCAGCGAAAACTCAAGACAAACGATACGATTCTGATCGATTTCGGCTGCAAATACGATGGGTATATCTGCGATATTACCCGGTGTTTTGTTTTCGGCAAACCCACTCCATATTATCGGAAAGTCTATGAAGCGGTCGCGGCCGCTCAGCAGACGGCCATTGATATGATTAAGCCGGGGGTGTGCCTGGCGGATGTGGATGCGGCATGTCGGAAAGTGCTGGCCGATGCGAAGGTGGCGGTGTATGGGCATGGCACGGGGCATGGGCTGGGGCTGCTGGTGCACGAAGACCCCCGTATTGCGGTTACGTCCAAGAAGGAGGTTTTCGAGGCCGGACAGATTATTACGGTGGAGCCGGGGTCGTATGTCTCCGGCAAGATTGGCGTTCGGCTGGAAGATGATGTGCTGGTGACGGAAAAAGGCCATCGGGTCATCAGCCGGAACAAGGGACTTTGCTTCGAGCCGGCCGAGATGCCTGTTTTGAAGAATAAATAAAAAATCTCATATAACAGACTTGATTTGTCTGTGGTATTGAATAAAATATAATTTGAGTTCGATAAAGTGCTACTGAACTAAAAGTATCAGTCAAAACCGCCAGTTTTGAATTGAAAAATGAGAGGATATTGTCAGTTCAGTGCCCCAACTGGGGCACTGCCTGCGTGTTCCTCTCTGGCTCTGGCGGGCCTTGACTGAGCATGTGTTGGTGGTGCCTCCTTTATGTGAGGGAGGAATAAATGCGGTGATTTATTTAAAAGGGCCAAGCTATGACGTCTATCAAAATTAGTTTCCTGCAAAGATCAAATTCTTTTTATTATCTGTGGTTATTTTTGTGGATTTTGTCAATTCAGAGAGATTCTGTAGGGGATTTATTTCCGAAAGAAATATTACCGGTGGTACAGAGCAGGGAATGTCCGGCTTGGGGTGAGGTCGCTTACAATGAAGAATTGTCTTCATATAGTTTGGTCAATGAGAATGAGGTTAACTCTTGGCAATCGCCTAATTTTCTTAATGAGACACGGCAAGTATTGAAGGAAAGACTCATTGCTCAGGGCCTAATTTCGCCTGACCCAATCGGTCAGCAACGAGACCAATTGTATTGCGCATGGCGACAATGGTCTTTAGATACAAGCGATAATAATTATTTCAAAACATATTTTGATAAGAGGCAGCAAGAATCTATTTCTCCCGAATCCGAGCTTGATACGTTATGGCAAATGCTAAAAGAAGTGTGCGGAGAAGATTACCAGATGCCCACGGATCCCAATCAAATATGCGGTCTGGAAAACTCGGATGATTCTAAAGACGCATTAGTTTATTGTCTTCTGAGATTGATAGCTGAATCGTATTGTCGCCTCTCTTCTGAAGCTTTGGCTTCCCTTGACCCCAATGATATAGCATCTGACCCCAATATTGTGGAATTGACTGTAGAAGACCTTTTGGCACTTGCTTTTTCAGATCCTAACGCATTTGATGAAATAATTGAAAACGAAAAAAAGCAAGCAGTCTATGAATCAGTTATTTTTCTTGCATCAGAAGATCCAAATCAGCCTATCGATCCTAATCAGCAGAACAACAATAACATTACTCCACTTCCTGAAGTATATGTTGAGTCTCCAATAACCCAAAGCGTAATCTGGGACCCAAATCATATTTACCGAATAACACAGCCTGTGGTATTTGAAGGGGCTGGTGTACAACATATTATTTTACCTGGGACAATTGTCGTTTTTGGAGAGGAAGGACAGCTTGTTTATCGCAATGGAGCTTTTTTGAAAACGGGTTTATATGGTAAATTATCGGAGGCCAATCCAGATTATCCGAATACAAAAAATCCAGTGCTTCCTGTTTTTATGATATCAGATATTTTAGGGGAGTTTACTGGGTACCCAGGTGCAATCCTTGTCGAAGAGACTGCTTCTGCAGAATGCAGATTGAATAATTTGTATATTGAGGGTTGCTGGGTTGGCATAGAAGTTCGAAGAGAACTGAACTATCCTATCCTTGGAAACTTCTTTTTTACATGCAGAAAACCAATCATATCAAGAGGGCATTTTAATCATCAAATTGTGAATAATCAGATATGGTATTTTGGCCTTTACGGTGAGAGTCCCGCCGATCCCGATGCCGGGATTGAGGTGTTTACTGACCCCGCGGATGCAAATAGTGTAACATTACCTTGTTCTGTAATGATTGCTCACAATACTATACATGATGGTGGAGCAGGTATTATTGTTCATGGACATTCTTGTCCCCGCTGTATGGCATATACACATGATCCAAACGATCCTAATGTGATAGTGCCAGTTATAAATCATCACGACCCCAACACGATAGCTCCGGAAGTCTATTGTGTAAACAATATTACAACGATGAGCGAAATAACCGCTTATGGTTTTTATGATGGAGCAATAAAAATGGCCGTAGTGCATCCGGGCTTAGGTGCGAATCAGCAAGAAGTTAATATTCCGATGGAATTTATTCAGCCTGTTTGGACTTATGTTAACCCATATGCAAATGTTAAAGATTAT
>JAWRKM010000111.1:0-7774 GCA_040306945.1 Anaerohalosphaeraceae bacterium | reverse complement strand
CGCCAGAATATACAACATAGACTGCATACCCATTCGCGTTGACAAAATCAATACTGGGGCAATACTAGGTCGGTGCATTTGAACGTTATGAATCATAGCAGTTGTGTCCTTAATATATCGATTTTTTGTACTTTGGGAGCGTCTGTTCGCATAAGCCTTGCAGGGACAATTCCCCTCAATAGAAGTGGCTGCCTGCCTTATTAACGGTAACAGATCGGTTTGTCTTTTTTTCTATTCTTTCCAATAAAAAGGCTTACATAGAATTCTTCCGGTTTATGTCCGGAAAATAGGGTTGAAAAAAGAGGGCTTTGGGCGTATGATTGCCAGACTAAAGATTAGATAATGGTTGAAATTTGGATTTGAATAGGAGATTACGTCCATGGCTAAAATGTATTATGAGAGTGACGCCCCCATCACGGCACTTCAGGGCAAGACCGTTGCCATCGTTGGCTACGGCAGTCAGGGGCATGCTCACGCACAAAACCTGCGGGACAGCGGCATTCAAGTCAAGATTGCTGAATTGCCCAACACTGCCAATTATAAGCTGGCTATCGAGCATGGCTTTAAGCCGACCACGATTGCCGAGGCCGTCAAAGGCGCTGCACTGATTATCATTACCCTGCCCGACGAAATCCAGAGCAAGGTCTATGAAGCGGAAATCAAACCCAACCTGACGGCTGGTCAGACCCTCGGGTTCTGCCATGGATTTAATATTCATTTTGGATATATTAAGCCCGCAAATGATATCAATGTCGTGATGATTGCCCCCAAAGGCCCCGGCCATCTGGTCCGCAGCGAATACGAAAAGGGCGGCGGTGTTCCCTGTCTGATTGCGGTGTATCAGGATGCGGATAAGAATGCAAAGAATGTGGCGTTAGCCTGGGCCAACGGCATCGGCGGTGCCCGCGCGGGAATCATTGAGACGACCTTCAAAGAAGAGACCGAAACCGACTTATTCGGCGAGCAGGTGGTCCTGTGCGGCGGTCTGACAGCCCTGATCAAGGCCGGGTTCGAGACCCTCGTCGAGGCCGGTTATCAGCCTGAAATTGCCTATTTTGAATGTATGCACGAAGTCAAGCTCATTGTGGACCTGATGTATCAGGGTGGTATGAGCTATATGCGGTACAGTATCTCCAATACAGCTGAATACGGCGATCTGACCCGCGGCCCGCGCATTATCACGGAACAGACCAAGGCCGAAATGAAGAAAATCCTGGGCGAAATCACCAGTGGTGCCTTTGCCAAGGAATGGGTCGATGAATATAAAAGCGGCATGAAGAACTTCAATGCCCTGTACCAGAAAGATTATGACAGCAAGCTGGAAACCGTCGGTCGAACCCTCCGCAAGATGATGAAGTGGATTCATGCCAAAGAAGTCTAAGTCATACAATCATGGATAGACAGCCAATGCGGCTGTCTATCCTTTTTTTTCTATTCCTGCATCAGGCGAAAAAATTGCGTAAAAATAATCAAAAATGCATATTAAAACTCAAAAATGGTGTATAATACCACCTGTTTCGGCAATGATTTCGAGTTTTGATATCAATATCCTGCTTTAGGAGCCAGACTATGAAGGGAATTTGGGTCATTTCGATAGCTGTATCGCTGGGGGTGCTGTCCGGGTGCAAAACGATAGACCGGAACGATATTTATGGACGCTATTATTCCACAACTCTCAAGCAAAGTACCTCCGCCGATGTGCTTGGCTTTATCCAGAATACCAAGACCGAGCATCTGAGCCAGTCCGAAAGTGTTGTTGCCTCCTGGGGTGATGATTATGAAACTCGGACGCACTGGTTCAATATGGTGGCTTTTGATGAGGAGCTTCAGACTGCGGCCCGGAAATATGTGGTGACGATGGAAGATTACCGTGTTGCGAATTCTACCCCCCGGCCCCAGCTGCGGCTGGATGCTGAGGTGGTGATGGATGCTCAGACCCTGAATGCAGCCTATACCAATACCAACGCAATGCGGATAGAGATGGTCAAGAAAATCAAGGCCATGCTGTTTGAGGATTCTCAAGCCCTGACTCATGACAGCGGGACGCTGCAAAGCTCGGCCTTGCTGGCTAATCAGACACTCAATAATCTGATTAATGCTCTTAATAAGTCCCCTGGTCTGGCGGCTGACCTGGCCAAACTGGAGGGGATGAAGTTTGATCAGATGACGATGGGCGAGAGTCGGGCGCGCCTTTTAATCGAAAATGATGTGGTCAAGCTGAAAATCAAGTCTGGCCCCGGCTGGTTCAAGTTTAAGCCCTTTGAAAAACATCAGGATGTTATTGATATGTAGAAGTCTCTTATTTGCAAGACATTACAATCGTTTTAGAAGTTTAAAGCCGGACTTTTTGCCGGCTTTTTTTATTTTTATATGATAATTTTTTTAAATAATTGCATAATAACTAATAGAGAACTGTTAAAAAATGCTTGCAGTAGTAGTATAGTGTAGTATAATATACAAATGGTTAGGTAGCCATTAGCGGCGGTAGGTTATAAGACATCGAATCCTCTTCCAACAATGCCGCCGGGGTCTGGATGTAAATTTCTGCAGAAGCGAATTGAAATTATCGTATCGTTTTCAGGAAACAGGTATTTGAAGTAAGAGGAAAAGACTATGAAGGTGTGTCAGACAAACCCCCGCAGGGCATTCACGCTAATCGAATTGTTAGTGGTTATCGCAATTATTGCATTGCTGATGGGGATTATCGTTCCTTCCTTGAATAAAGCGAAGGTTGCTGCCCAAAAGACAATTTGTGTTAACAATATCCGGTCTCAGGCCCTGGGCGTTAGGCTGTATGCCGAGCAAAATGACAGTATTGTTCCCTACAATGTCGGCGGTAACTGGTTCTGGGATATGAGCTTCCACAGCACCAATCAAATCAGCCGATTAGCGGATATCGATCATCGGTCTTTCTTCTGTCCGGTCAATAAGTTAAAAAAATCCGATGATGCTCGTTTCTGGCAATTTAACTGGGTAGATGGGCCAGAGCCAGAAGCCCCAAAAAGTCGCCCTGATGGTGGGCCTATCCCTCTCGCGGACGAATCTAAATTGACTGTTACACGCCAAAAAGAGTTGTTCCGTGTGATGTCGTATGTTTATATGTTTGAACGTCTTAACACAGCGGGGGCGTCAATGTATGCTAACATTACACAGCTCCGCACAGGGGAAAAACCTGTATGGATCAAGAAAATGAGTGATTTGCGGAACGCAAGCAGCACTGTGATGATTGCCGATGCTACGATCAGCCAGGCAGTAGACGATAATTTTGATAAAATTACTGCTGGCGGGTTGTATTCGAAGTATGGTATTTTTGATATGTCGAATCATCTATCTGCGAAACGGTCTGGTACAGGGACTAGAGGTTTGGTACCCTCTGGCGGCAATATTGCCTTTGCAGACGGTCATGTGATTTGGCGAGATTATCCGGATCAGTTGAAATGCAGATTGCAGGTAGGGCAGTATTTCTATTGGTAACCGATTTATCTTGAATTAATTAAGCTCCGGTATTCTTCCGAATACCGGAGCTTTTTTGTTGGCTTTTGAGATAGCAGTTTATTTTTGTCCGTAATAGGCATTTTTGCCATGCTTACGGAGGTAATGTTTGTCAAGGAGTGTCTGGCTGATTCCGGTCAGTGTAGGATTGAGGGCCAAGGTATCCAGAGCCATCGCGGCGACCTGTTCGAGGACGACGGCGTTTTCGACGGACTTGTCGGCGTTTTTGCCCCAGGTGAATGGGCCATGGTTGGCGACAAGGACAGCCGGGATGCTCATGGGGTCGATGCCGGCGAATCGGCGGACGATGACTTTGCCGGTATTGAGTTCGTAGTCGCCTTCGATTTCGGCTTTGGTCAGGACGTCCGTGACGGGGACCGGTCCGTAGAAATGGTCGGCGTGGGTGGTGCCCAAGGCCGGGATTTCATGGCAGGACTGGGCCCAGGCGGTGGCTTTGGGCGAATGGGTATGCGTAATACCGCCCACCTCAGCAAACTGGCGATACAGTTCCAAATGGGTCGGGGTGTCCGAGGAGGGACGGAGATTGCCCTCGATGATTTTGCCGTTTAAATCCAGCACGACGATTTTATCCGGGGCCAACTCGTCATAATCGACGCCGCTGGGTTTGATGGCGACAACGCCCTGTTTGCGGTCAATCTGGCTGACATTGCCCCAGGTGAAAATGACCAGCTTATGTTCGACAAGGGCCAAATTGGCCCGGCAGACTTGTTCTTTGAGTTCTTCGTACATTCCTTATTCCTCTGTATCGCCCCGCTGGGGCTTGACTCTGTAAACACAAAACCGGGGGCTTCCGCCCCCGGCTGTTTTATTGCGTCCCTTTGGGACTTAACAAACAACGACTCTTCATTACCTAAACGGATTAAATATGCTTGTTATGCCATCGAAGATAGATATCCAGGTTTTGCTATGACGCCCTGGATTCCCGCTTTTGCGGGAATGACAAATTGCTATATCTATTTTTATAGGAATGCGATATGGCATATCAATGTCAATATTCAGTCCGTTTTAGTACATTATCTATTTGCTTTTTCTTTGATGGCCAGCAGGTCTTTCATGACGCCGGAGATATCGAGTTTGGTGCCCTTGATACCGAAGCTGTCGTGCAGTTTCTTGTATAGAGCATAAAGCTGCTGATAGACGGCGACCGCTTTTTTGTCGGGCTTGAAGGTTTTTGGCTTGATGCCGCACATGGCCTTCTGGGCCGCAGCGAACGATTTGTGAGCCTTGCCGACGACCGCCGCAGCAATCGCTGAGCCGAGGGCGCAGGTCTGGGCGGAGCGGGAGACTTTCATTTCGCGACCGGTGACATCGGCGTAAATCTGCATCAGCATCGGGTTCTTTTCGGCGATACCGCCGCAGTTGACGATTTGCTTAATCTTGACGCCGTATTCCTCGAAACGATTGATAATGGTCAGGGCGCCAAAGGCCGTCGCCTCAATCAATGCCCGGTAAATTTCTTCGGGGCGGGTGTGGAGGGTCTGACCAACCAGCAGGCCGGTAAGGCGCTGATCCACCAGGATGGTGCGGTTGCCGTTGTTCCAGTCGAGTGCCAGCAGGCCGGATTGTCCGGGTTTGAGTTTGGCGGCCTTGTTGGTCAGTTCGAGGTGGGAACCGGCTTTTTCACCGCCGGGCTGGAGATAATTAACGAACCAGTTGAAGATGTCGCCGACTGCCGACTGGCCCGCTTCCAGGCCCCAGTAACCCGGCAGAATCGAGCCATCGACAATGCCACAGATGCCCGGGATGTCTTTGAGTTTTTTAGTACTGTCGGAGATGGCCATATCACAGGTGCTGGTGCCGATGATTTTGACGAGTGTGCCGGGCTGAATACCGGAGCCGACGCCGCCCAGGTGAGCATCAAAGGCGCCAATGGCAACCGGAATACCCGCAGGCAGGCCGAGTTTTTTGGCCCAGGCCGCAGTCAATCCGCCGGCAGCGGTGTCGATGGTGTAGGTAACATCGGGCAGCGAATCCCGCACGCGGCCGAGTTTGGGATCCAGGGCCATCAGGAATTTTTTATCCGGATAGCCGCCCCAGGCGTCATTGAACATGGCCTTGTGGCCTGCAGCACAGCGGCAGCGTTTCAGTTTGCTGGGATGGTCAGTGCCGGTCAGTACGGCAGGAATCCAGTCGGCATGTTCGACCCAGGTATAGGCGGCATCGAAGACTTTTTTGTCCACTTTCAGGCAGTGCCAGATTTTACTGAAGAACCATTCTGAGGAATAGATTCCGCCGCATTTGGCCAGGTACTGCGGGCGCATCTTGCTGGCGACTTCGGTGATTTTAGCGGCTTCGGCGTATCCGGTATGATCCTTCCACAGCCAGACGGCGGCGTTGGGATTGTTTTTGAATTTGGGCAGCATGGCCAGCGGGGTACCGTTGGCATCGACCGGAATCGGAGTCGAGCCGGTAGTGTCCACACCGATGCCCACAACCTTGTCGGGAGAGAATTTTCTATCGGTTTTTTTGGCCTGGGCCAGGGCCTGCTTAATGGTCACCTCCAGACCTTTGAGATAATCGGCGGGATTCTGGCGGGCGACGTTGTGGTCTGACTTGTCCAGAATAATTCCGGCCTGACCTGTTTCATATCCCCAGACGGCAGTGCCGAGTTCTTTTCCGTTGGCCGTATCGACAATCAGGCACCGGACAGAATTGGTACCGTAATCCAAACCTATTGCGTAAGGCATATTGAACCTCGATATAAATAGTGATTAGTTCATAGTTCGTAGTTTTTAGTCTTCGATAAAAAGGAAAGGCGGGTCGAACGGCCCGCCTTTGGTGTCATTTTTTACTGAGCACCGCGATTCCAGAAGTAAGCGTAGAACGCGATGATAATCCCCAGAATAATCGCCGTATGCACGATATCCCAGCCATTCCAGCTGGCACGGGTTTCGGCTTTCTCCTGCGGGGTTGCATTGTAATAGGTATATCGCAGCTGTTCGGGCGAAGGAGCCTTGGTCATCAGGCTGACCAGAATCATGACGGCCACGCAAAGGACAAACAGAAATTCGCAGAAATGCAGCCAGTTGATGCTCTCGATGGAATAGAGGATGCCGTACTGCTGCTTGATTTCAGCGATGCGGGCCAGCTTTTCGACTTCAGGCAGAGTATCGGCTTTGGTTATTTTTCCGCCAATGACCACATCGAGGGTCAGACGGAACATCCCCACCACAAAACCTGTAATCAATCCCCACAAACCGCCAGCGGCAGTGGCTCGCTTCCAGAACACACCCACGGCGAATGCCGCGGCAATAGCCGGAGCCAGCAGGCTCTGAACGCCCTGGAGATATTGATAAAGCACATCGCCCATTCCCTTCATTACGGGAATCCACAATATGCCAAGGACGACGACGGCTGCGGTTGCAATACGACCAACCACCACCAGATGCTTTTCGGTCGAGGCGGGACGGAGTTTCTTGTAGAAATCTCCAACAAACAACGCAGCCGACGAATTGAACAGGGAGGCCAGCGAACTCATCAGGGCTGCCAGCAGTCCGCAGACCACAATGCCTTTAAATCCGATCGGCAGCAGCTGGGCAACCAGTGTTGAAAAAGCCTTATCCGCATCGGGCTGCCCATTTTTGATGGGCATATCCAGCAGCCCTTTCTGGCTCAAGGCAAACGCAATCATCCCGGGCACGAGGAAGATAAACACCGGCAGCAGTTTGAAGTAGCCGGCCAGGATGGAGCCGCGGCGGGCATGCATCTGGTTTTTGCCGGACAAGACACGCTGAACAATGTACTGGTCGGTACACCAGTACCAGAAACCGATAATCATCGAGCCGAACAGAACGCCTGTCCAGGGATATTTGGGATCGCTTGCCGGGCGTACCAGCCGGAGGTTTTCACCGCACAAACGTTCGACCTCACTCCAGCCGCCAACGGTCTTGAGACCCAAAAAGAGAATGACAATCGAGCCAATCAGCAGCACGGGTGTCTGCAGGACGGAGGTGTACATAATTGCTTTCATGCCGCCAGCCACCGTATAAATACCGGTAATGACCACCAGGCCGATGGCGCTGACCCAGAAGAAATCCACGGTGTGGCCGAAGAGCTGAATTTTCTCGATGCCAAACACGGTTCCGAATACCACGCCGCCGGAATAGACTGTCACGGCGACTTTGGTCAGGACATAGCTGACCAGTGAGATAATCGACAGAATCGAACGTGAACCGGGGGAAAATCGACGTTCCAGAAATTCCGGCATCGTGAAGACTTTGATGCGGTCATAAAACGGCACAAAGACCCAGCCCAGCACGAG
>JAWRKM010000110.1:0-20203 GCA_040306945.1 Anaerohalosphaeraceae bacterium | reverse complement strand
GAAAGAATTAGAAACGGAACGGGCTGTGGCGTCCGATAAAAAAATTGCCTGCCCCTCGGGCCAGGCAAGAGCTTAGACTCTACTTAACCAGAGACCAGAACATGGACTGAAACAAAAAAGCGAAAAAATCCTTGCACTGCCATCCAGTTTGAGTCTGCCTGGAAAATGCAGCAACCGGTTTTTAACCTCCCTTTTACTCATCACTGCAATATCGCAGCACAATTTTTCGAAATCGGCATATTGAGCCATACCTGTTACCCCATGACGCATTATGATCTTGATCCCATACACGGTTTTCTTCGGACAGGAATCCAGGCGGGTTAACAAAAAAGATGACACGAAATAAAAAAGGCCGCGGCAAAAAATCACCGCGGCCATTAAAACCTTTATCGCTGGGAGTGTTACTGTGCCTGTAACGGTGTGCTCCACTGGCCCGTATTCTGCAGCGGGGAGCGGTCGCGGTACCGGACACGGTACTGATAACCGACAAACTGGCTATCGACTCTGACCCAGATGATATTGGGTGTCGGAGCAGTTCCGTTGGGGTTATTCGGGAAATTGGCCACATTATCCGCATTTCTCCAGACAGCGTTTTCGCCTTCCAGAGCATTCCCAACAACACACTGGAACTGATACTCGACACCGCTGGCATCGGTGGCTTCCTGGGCCACAATCAGGTGATACCAGATGCCGTTGACATTGACCTTGGTGGCACTGGTCAGAACCGCCGGATTCGGCTGCGGAGGCTCATTATCCACAACCTGCGGAGTTGCCGATGCTGCAGCAGACCATGCCGTCCATGGGCCTTTGTTGTAGCGGCAACGAACCTGATAAGTATAAGCCTGTCCGGTGGTCAAGCCGGTATCGGTAAATACCCACGGTGTTGTCGAGTAGAAGGTGTTTGCCGGCAGGTTGGCACTGTTGGTATGATTCTGCACGGTGAAGATAACAGAACCGCCCACCGCCGTCGCTCCAACGAATCTGGCATATTGATATTCCAGTCCCAACGCCGCGGATTGGGTAATTTGCAGCGCCGTCATACTGATGCGGGTCTGATCCACAGGTGCAGGCAGAGTCGTCCACTGCATCACCGGGTTGACCACGGGGTTCAGCGGATCCGGCTGCGGGAAGTACTGTGAACCCGGAATTCCAACCTGAGTCACCGCGGCAACCGAGGTATTGCCCATCGGGTCGCGAACCTGATATTGGAACTCATATGGGTCGCCAAAGATCAGACCACTGGAGATCGTATAGGCAGGATCTGCCAGCCATCCACTGTCGGGACCGCCAACCGGATTGACACAGACGAAGCGATACTGCAACTGACTTTCGGAGAACCAGTTATCTTTGGTGGGCTGTCCCGTCAACACCAACCGATTGGGGGTATTGAAAGGAGCCACAATCGGATCAACCAGTGCCCACGCCGGAGCCGTCGGAGCTACGTCATCCGCTTCGAGCCAGCATCGTGACAGAATCGCCACATCATCAAAGTCAACCAGCGCATCATAGTTGAAGTCTGAGCCGCCGCACCAGGTGTTAAGATCATTGCAGGCAAACAGCCAGTGCAGAACCAGCACAGCCAAATCATCCACTCCAACCTGTCCGTTCAGGACCAGGTCGGTCATGACACAATTGGAGGTACCCTGCTGGATCGCATAGTGATACCCCATATCGACGATCCCCTTATCCAAACCGCCAAGAATGTTGGTGGTATAGGTGTCCAGCCCCAGTGTTCCCGAGGGAGCTGAACCGGTGCTGATGCAGGGTCCGCTCTGGTTGAGGTAGTAATTGCCCAACCCATCGGGGTGGACCTGGAATCCGGGGTTGGCGTTGATATTGCCCACCCCCCAATTGAGGGTCGAACCCGAAGCGACTCGAACCGAAGAAATGGTGTTTCCGCCCTGAACATTGCTGTAGGAGATGCTCAAGGTCGCCGGTCTGGGATCCGCAATATATCCAGCCCCGACCGTAATCTGTGAGCCTTCGGAGGCGGTATTACCCCAGAAGATACTATCGATGACGCTGACATTGCTGCTATAGGCACAATACAAGCCGCCGCCGGAGCCAGGGCCGCTATACGTACCACCGCGTCCGATGGACTGGTTGGCTGCAAACGTACAGTTGGCAAAGCTGGAGACTGCAAACCAGTTGACTGAAGCCCCGCCGCCGTCCCGCCGTCCCACGTTGTTGTCAAACAGGCAGTTGAAGATACGCGAGTTGACAGGCACTTCACCCACCAGATACAAACCGCCGCCGGAGATATCGGCCAGGTTGGTCGTAAAGACCGAATGGCTCAGCTTAAGGTCGGCGTTGCCGACAAACAAACCACCACCCATACCGGATGCGGCCAGGGTTTGATAGATTGTCGGCGGGTCCGTTTCATTTTCGCCGGGAATCACGTTGGCCGGCGGAGTCACCGCTTCATTACGTACAAACCGGGTATTGGTAATCTCGATGGTGTCGTATTCGGCATAGATACCCGAACCGGTATAAGCATAGTTATCAAAGGCATTGCAATCCACCACGGTGGTCTGTGACTTATAGGCAAACAGACCGCCGCCGACCGCCGCTTCATTGTTGTTGAAATCGCACCGCGTGAAGACCACATCGCAGGCGTTTTCGTAAGCAACCGCACCGCCAAAGCTGACATGGAATGTCATCGGCAGTTCAACGGTAACGCGATCGGCTGTGTTGTTGTTAAACTTGCAATCCGTAAATTCGAGTGCACAATCCTGCAATGCAAACACGGCACCGCCGGCTGTGGGCAGATCAATCTGACGAGACGGTGTCGGCAAGTCCGCCGCACCAATGCCGGTCAGACTGCCATTGGTTCTGTTATTTTCAAAGACACAGCTGATGAATTTGGCTTTGGTGTCATAGGCACAATACACTGCGCCGCCATAACCGCTGTATCTCCAATACTCTTCATAACTGTCTTTGTTGGGCGATCCGGACTGAGCATTGGTATACTCTGAAGAAGCGAGGAACTCTTCCCAGTTTTTCCACTTGGTCCAGCCAAACCACTTTGCCCAAACGTCATAATCATATTTGCCGAACATGTTTGAGTAGAAGTAGTAGTTATCGCCTTCTTCCCAGCCATCCCACCAGCCAAAGCTGTCATAGCTGTTTTCGATGGAATCGGACCAGGTCAGACCACCGCCACGACCGCCGTGGGATCCCTGGAATCCAGCACCGCCGTTACCGCCTGTACCGCCGAGGGCCTCATTGCCGGTAAAGGTACAATGATCAAAGGTGACATTACTGCTGAAGCCGGCATAGACAGCACCGCCATAAGCCCGGCCCGGCCAACCGCCATCGCCGCCGGTGGGATGCGCCTGACATCCGGCAGCACCATTCTGGCCATCGCCGCCCTGAACCCTGTTGTTTTCAAAGCTGCAATAGGCGAAGATCGGAGAGCCTTCCACCACCGTTACCGCACCGCCCAGCACACTGGCGCCATTGGCACCATCCATCACCGAGCCGCAATTGAGCGTTTTGGCTGACGTGATGCCCCTCCAGCGGCATTGGTCAAAGATAACATTACGAATTGTCGGGTTACCGCCAACGATATACATCTGGCCATAACGAAGCGTAATGCCTTCGATGACAGCTTCAGCAGGAGCATTGATCAGAGAGAATTCATAATGCTCAAACGCCGTCGCTCGTACGATTTCCGGATCCGCCGGATTGGAACTGGTGATTTTGATCTTTTTGCCGTTAAGGCTGATCGTAACCAAAGAGGCATCGTAGTCGGTACCGCTGACGCCAGTGTTGCCCACTGCCGGGACATAGCGTCCGGGCAGAATGACGACGGTATCACCATCTTTGGCCAGATCCACAGCCTGCTGGACATCCATCAAGGCACTGGAGCCGCCGACCAGATAGGTTTGCCTCTGACGAACCAGCACAGTGATCGTCTTATTGGAGGTCATAACCACATAATTGGTAGCCTTATCGGAGGTATCATTGACGGTACCACCGCTCCAGCCAGTGATGACATAATCAGGTTGAATAGTGGCCGTCAGCGACACTTTCTGACCCATATAATAGGTCTGGGCCGACGGTGTAACCACACCTCGATTATCCTGAACATATGCTGTCAGGGTAAAGCGAGGCATAATATTGGCATTATCCACATTATAATAGTGATAGCCGATATCCACTATTCCACTGTCGAGGACGACCGGATCTCGGGCATCCGTCGTATAGGTATTCAGTCCGAGGCTCAGTGCCGTCTGACTGCCGGCATTGACGGCCGGGCTGGACGGATTGAGGTAATAATCCCCTAATTTACCGGATACGAACAGCGGGTTGGCCGCCAGATTGGCTGCATTGCCCGCCATGCCGTTTAACTGCGACACCGTCAAGGCAGAGGCCGTCTGAGCATCGAAATAATCCCCGTTGGGATTGCTGTAGAACAGACAGTTCTTGACCGAGGCATTCGCCGTGGACGGCTGTTCATAGATCGCAAACTTGCCGTTGCCGCTGAAGATGCTGTTGGACACGGCAGCCACACTACTGTTGCTGATAAACAGGCCGCCGCCATTGCCGTCGGTGGTATTGCCAACGATGGTACAGTTATTGAACGACGGACTGACGCCGTTGGTCATGGCCACCGCACCGCCGGTCAGTTTGGCATAGTTATCTACCAGCAGACAGTTATCGATCTGATGCCTGATAACCGCGTTGCCGCTGACCAGAGCAATCGCACCACCCTGGCCCTGGCCGCTTTCGGCACGGTTTTCAACAAAGACCGAATCGACGATCGTTGCGCTGGTATTGAGACAGGCCAGTGCACCGCCGAAGCCTTCGCCGGTAACGGGCCGATGATAATACGACAGGCCGGTTGCGGTATTGCCGCTGAACAAGGAATTGCCGATTTGGACAACTCCTTCGGACAGGTGCATGGCACCGCCGCTCCAGGCTGTGTTATTAATGAAGTAGCACTGATTAAAGGTGCCCTCAAAATTCTGGGTATGGATTGCACCACCCCAGTTGCCGGCTTTGTTGTCGGCAAAGGTACACATCGTCAGGGTCATTTCCAGCGTGCGGGTGTTCGGGTCGGGAATGTAATAATACATATCGATCGCACCGCCGTTGGCCTCGGCTTCGTTGGCACCAAAGCTGCAGTTAATCGCCGTGAAGTCCGACTTGGCATTGATGGCACCGCCATAGGTCTTTGAGAAGTTTTTGTTGAAACTGCAATTTTCAAAGACGACATTGCGGCAGTCCTCGCCGATAAACACGGCGCCGGCGCTGATCGTCAGGGCTTCCGGATAATACTGCTCATAAAGCTGCAGGACCCGTTCCGGCTGCAGATAGAAATCCAGGAACGTCTTTTGCCAGTCATAGTTGTTTTCGAATACGCAATCCTTGACATACACGCTGGTGTTTCGCCCGATATCCAGTGCGCAGCCGCCATTGTTTTTGAAGACTATATTGCTGAAGTTTTCGATGGTGCTGTTGGGGTCAATAGTAATTGCACCGCCACGAGTCAGGAACTGATATTCTTCGGAGTTCTGGGTTACCTGCTGGTCTCCCACAACATACACCGTATTCAGATAGTCCGCTTCAAAGGCTTTGTTGCCGTCGAAAACACAGTTGATGACGCTGGAGGTTGCCCCTCTGCCGAGGGTAATCGCACCACCGCGAATCATTCCGTAGGACACCGTATAGCCGTCAGTGCCAGGCGTTGAGGGGTTATACGGATCCGGATATTCCGCCCCATTTCCTTTGGCACCGCCGGTGCCGGGATAACCCTGGCGGGCGTAGTTATTTGTAAAGGTACAGCCGGTAATGACAGCATTGCATTTTTCTTCGGCATAGATGGCGCCGCCAACACCGTCACCGATGCCATAGCCGCCGTCACCGCCCCAGCTTTCACGTCCGCTGCCATCAGCATTACTGCCGTTGCCGCCGTTGCCGCCGCAGCCGCCAAAGGCTCGGTTTTCCGTGAAGATACAGTTTTGAATCAGCGGTGAACTCCGGTCCAGAATCGCAATTGCACCACCGTATCCATTGCCTTGTCCATCACCACCATGGCCGCCGCTTTGGCCATCCTCGTTGCTGCCTGGCGTTGCAGTCCGGCCATTGGCGCCGCTGCCACCCCAGGCGGCGACAACCTGGCAATTGTAGAATACGCAGTTGCGAATAATCGGTGAGCTGCCGTTTTCAATCAGAATGGCACCGCCGAAGCCGTCTCCGATGGCATCCTCACCATTGTTTGCACGCGGAGGCGCTGGTGGAGTCTGGCCGGGCGGGAATTCACCGTTGTTGGGAATTGCCGCGTCTTGGCCCCGTTGTCCAATCCAGAAGGCATTCCGAATGGTAAGGCCCTGGATAATGGTATTCCGGCCTTCACCACGACCGATTCTGAATGCCCGCTGCGGGGCATACCGAGAACCCTGGCAGTCAATAATCGTGTTGGCCACCACCATCGGGTCATTGGGGTCTTCGGAGGTAATGATAACGCTCTTGCCCATCAAATCCAGACCCTCACCGGTCGGGGTGGCAATCGTATAAGGCAGATTGGGCCGCGGCGCCAGAATAATGGTATCCTTGTCGCGGGCCGCCGCCAACGCTGCATTCAGCGTCGGATAGTCTGTGGGGACCAGTCGATTGCGCGGGACATCCAGTTCAAATTCAACCTGAATGGTTCGATTGCCGCTCATCGTGACCGTATTGGTATTGCCGGTCAGGGTGTCATCGTCGGTTCCAACCCAGCGTTTAACCCGGTAGTAGTTCTGCGGGGTTGCCGTCAGAAGAACCACCGTTCCCTGTTTAATCATGGCCATATCGCCGGAGGTTGACACGGTCATCGAACCGGCGGGAGTCCATTCGGCCCTGAGGCTGCCGTAGGGATACTTATCCGCAATATAAACTGACGCGGTCAGCAGATAATCCCGCACCGCCAGAGCTGCATTCTGATGATAGCCGATATCCATCACACCGGTATCAGGCATATGATCGCTGCGGGTGGTCCCGATATAACCAAAGGTGTTGGTGTCCAGCAGACTCAGGCTGGCTGGGTCGCCGGCATTGACACAGGGGCTGACAGCCCGCTGGCCGGCCTCGATCTGACTGAGGTAATAGGTTAAATGAATCGGGGATGTATCATCTGTTACACGGACAAACAGCGGGTCATGGGCTTCAATATCATCCCCCATATTCCCGCCGAAATCCAGCCACAGGGGATCCCCAGGAGCCTCATAGACCTGGGCAAACCCACCCATAATATTGGAATAAGACGCAATCAGCGTAGTATACGGGTTGCTGATCTGTGCAGGATCGCCAAGGGCAATCTGATTCCCATAGAAGGCAATGTTATTCCAGACGATCGTATTGGTCAGCCAGGCGACCGCATCAAAACAGCCAATACCACCGCCAAAACTGTACAGTCCGCTGGTACTATTATCAACGATCGTGCAATTGTACACATTTACAAAGGCCGAATTGACCGACATGCCGCCGCCGCCAAACTTGGATGCATTTCCGTTAATCAGGCAGTTGCGTACAATCTGATCCTGATCATCCTCGGCATGCAGGCCATAGCCTTCGATAAACAACCCGCCGCCAGAACCCTCGGCCGCATTGTCGGTCAATTTGCAGGACCGAATCAGGAATGAGCTGCCGAGGGCATACACTGCTGCGCCGTCGCCGCCAACCTGGCCGGCATTGACTGCGGTGTTGTTGTAAGCCGTCAGATTGTGCAGCAGAACATCGCTGTCAAAGAAATACAGGCCGCCGCCGTTTTGCGCTTCATTTTCATACATCGTGCTGTCTTCACAGGTAAAGACCATGCGGCCCATGGCGGCACCAGCCCCGTAAGCAGCAGTGTTGCCGGAGAACGTAACCTTCTTGAAGATCACTTTGTTATCTGTCGAAGGTATCTCATTGAAGGCATAGACACCGCCGCCGGCACCAATGTGATAGGTCAGATTGGTGTTGGCAGTGTTATTATTAAAAAACGAATTTTCGATACTCAGCGTGCCCACATTCGTATTGGGTCCCTGCGCGCCGGACTCATCCCAGACACATTGTACAGTATAGCAATAGAATCGTGTGGAGTCCTGGGGCGGAGTAGGAGACTGCTCTTCCCACTGGAATTTAATCAGGGATTTCACCTGCTGGCGTGTATCCTTGAAATAACCGAATATAATATCTTTCTGCGTGGTGTGGGCGGAACGATTGAATTTGCGATCAATCGTGAGGATGCCTGGAAACACATCCTCACCCCTGCCAATTACATATCCGACAAATAAATCATCAGCCGGTCGTCTTGCAGGAGATTGTGTTCCCTGCCAGAAAACACCGCCGCCGTCGCCTGCACCATCGTCGATGAGATTAGCAAGCCGATCCATACCCACAGTATTGCCGCTAAATTCACAGCCCACAAGTGTAACCTGGCAATTGGGTGAGCTGAAAATACCGCCGCCGTCATAGCCGGCCGTATTACCCAGAAATTGACAGGTCTCATAGGTGACGGTGGCGGGAACCTCTTTTTCCTGGACTACCACCCGAAGATTGTCCAGATATCCTTCGATCAAATCGGGTTCTTCAACAGGATCGCCAATGGTAAAATCGGCACTGGCGATAAAGTCGCCGCCGCCAAAGTCCCAATAGGATATATTATCTCGAATAATCGTATTTTTCACTGTCGCATGGCAACCGGACTGGTAAAAACACGCGCCGGCAGCCGTTCCCGTTGTACGGTATGGGGAATACCCGCCCTGTCGCATTCCGCCAGGGGATCCGGAACCGGGGTTGCCGGATGTTACACCTATCCCGCCATCGCCGCCCGGCCCCCGCGGAGCACCATTGCCGCCAGTGCCGCCGTCGCCACCGTTGCCGCCGATACCAGCAATCTCGCCATCTCCGGCATTGCCGCCAGAACCACCAGATCCACCCGCTCCGCCAGCCATCCCTTCGGCACTGCTGTCGCCGCCATTACCGCCATTGCCGCCGCGATAATCCTCGGACGTGCGAACGTCTGTTGGCATAGCCATATTGCCGCTGAACAAGCAATTTTCAGCGGTAATCGCTGAGTTGGGACCATAATAGATTGCGGCCCCATAGGCATAAAAGCCATTGGAGCTGCCGTCGCCGCCCCAGCCGCCAAAACCGCCTGAAGTGCCATTGCCGCCGTTACCGCCGTTGCCGCCATAGCTGCCAACGCCAACTCGCACCGAGCATTGATTGATCGTCACATTGGTCAATGTGATGGTATTGCTGCCTTCGGTGAAAATGGCGCCGCCATAACCATTGCCGCCAAAGCCGGCGTTGCCGCCAAAGCCGCCATTGCCGCCGGGATTGTCTTGGCCGCCGTCACTGCCGTTACCGCCGTTGCCGCCGGCCCCGCCGTTACCGCCCCAGGCCCGGCAATTTTCAATGACGGTATTCATAATCACTGGCGAACTATTCCGTCCGCAATAGATGGCACCGCCGCGGCCTTCACCGCCATCGCCACCATCGCCGCCATCGGCTCCGGGGGCGACGGAACTGGCCCCATTGCTTCCATTTTGACCAATCGCATTGCAATTTCTGAATACACAGTGATTAATCGTCGGGCTGGCGCCGTCGGCACAATAGATCGCTCCACCAAACGCATTATCCCCATTCTGCCCGGGACTGCCAGGTGCAGTAAAGGGACTATTGACTGCATAGGCATTGATAATCGTCAGACCGTCAACCACCATGGTGTTATCATGGCCTGCCACAAATAAAAATGCTCTGCGCTGATCATTTCCACCGCTGCTGTCGGATCCCTGACAATCAATAATCGTAGCCGCTACGACAGCCGGGTCTTCAGGATTTTTGCTGCGAATGGTAATATTCTTGGCAGCACCGGTTCCCGTAACGGGCGACAGGTTGCGATTGCCGCTAAATCGATAGGTACCAGGATGAATGACAACCGTATCGCCGTTGTTGGCCGCATTAACCGCATCTGAAATGGTTGCATAGGGGAAGGGCACTTCCAGAGTCCGGGCCTGAGGTGCCAATAAGACCTTGCTTTCTTCCGAAGGCGTTGTGGTATTTTGGGCCGCAGACTTGTCGCGAACCAGAACTACATAGTGATAGTAATAGCCCGGAGCCTCGCTGCTCAGACCGGCTCTGACAAATGCCGTACCCGCCTGCCAGCCGCTGCTGAGCGCCGAAGGATTGCCTGCATATCGCGGATCTGTTGTCGCGGTACATTCAAATTTATATTCAACTCCGCTTTGGTCGTAGTGTGTTGCCGCTTCCATCGCAATGGAGGTCGAACTGATCTTGCGGGGCCTGGCTTTCCAGCGGGCCGGATTGGGTGCCGGCGGCAGGGTGTCGGAACCTACCGAGGTTGTCGCGGAACTGGACACCGACCATTCGGTTTCGTTTTTATTAATCGATTTATCGCGGGCCTTGCAGCGGAAAGTCAGAGTCGTCCCCTGAGGCACATTGGTGCACTGATACAGAGGGCTGTCCTGCCAGGCCGTACTGTCAAAGGCATTATTTTCGATGCAATCAAAGAAATATTCAACGCCGGATTTATCCGTAGCATCAGCCGCCCGCATCACAATATGCGACATCCCTGTCGCCGCCGGGGCGATATTCCACTGGGCCGGGTTGGGCGTTGGAGCAATCGTATCACCGCCGCTGACTTTCTCAATCGCTGCCTCAACATTGACCAGCGGACGGGTAATAGTCGGGGCGTTCTTATCAGTTGTCGGCGTGCCGGTTAATTTGAAAAGCTGAAGGACTTCCGCTTGCGTCAGATAGTTCCCTGTTTTTTCGAAACTGGCTTGCTGCAGCACAGCAATCACGCCGGACACATAAGGTGTCGCGCACGAAGTACCGTTAAAGCAGCTCATCCAGTTGCCGGCATCATACCCATTCACACCCACGATATCGGTTGTCGTGGTGCAGTCCGCCGGGGCAAAGACATCCAGGAGAACACCGGTATTGGAATACGGCATCACCATCCCCGCTGCATCAATACCAGCAGCCACGCCTGCAGCGTCCGATACGGCACCGACTGCGATGGTGTTGGAACAGCCTGCCGGCAATCCGATGCCCTCTTTAAAGGAATCATTACCGGAGGCCACCACAACAATCATCCCCGCCGCAACACAATTTTTGGCAGCCTGTGCTTCAAGGGGCACCATCGCATCGGCAATCGCTTCATCGTTAACCGGGAAACTGAATCCCCAGCTATTGCTGATTACCAGAATCGGGTTGGAAGGATCGTCATATTTGTGTGTAACACACCAGTCCCACGAGGCTGCACCGCCATCATTCGTCAGGTTACCGGTTGCATCGTCGGAAAACTTCAACGCATAAATCTTGGCATCCGGAGCCACACCGCCAATATAATCCCCGGCTTCCATATAACTGCCCGCGGCCACACCCGAAACGCTGGTTCCGTGAGCCTGAGCAGCTCCCGGAAGAACGGGGGCAGGGTCATTATCCATATTGCCAAAATCATAGCCGCCAATCACCTTGCTGTTGGGGAATCCGCCGTTACCCAGAGCCGGGTGGCGATAATCGATCGCATCATCGACAATGGCGATCGCAACACCTTTTCCGGTGTATTTGAAGCGATAGGTCAAGCCTTTAATCAAGGCAAGGCCCTGCTTCATCTGTTTGTACACGGGGACAACCGGCTGAATATAACGCACGTTGTTATTGGCAATCAGCTTGTCCAGCCCGGCCTCGGTAATCGCCCCTGAAAATGCTGCGATATTGTCGTATTTATACCGCAGGGTAAATTCGCCCGTCGTCAGCGTGGACAGGACTTCGTTCTGCTTTGTTTTGATTGCCGACTGCAGCGTGGCCAGGGACGTTTTGGAATTCCAGTCGGTCGTGCTGCGGATCGCTTCCGGCTCGAACAGGCCGACGATCACGGGAACCTGGCTTTGCCCTGAGGCAAAACCGCTCTGGATTTTTGCAGCATCCGTAAACTTAGACGACCCATAATTCACAGCCGTCGCGCTGGATACCATCATCAGGCCAGCCAGCAATACACACCACACACTCATACGATTCATGACACCCTCCATACGGAAATAAGTCCTGATTCTCATATTCGCCTTTCCGAATCACATTCCAAGAAAACACAAGACGTCCCTGCCTTCACAGGCGCTGTCAGGGATTATCGATTGTCTCTTAGAATCGGAAAAAGTCCCCATTGAGATTAAGCGGAAATTAGCACAAACGATACAAAAAGTCAAGAAGAATATAGAGTTACGACTCCCAACAGCCCACCCAAAACCGATATTATAGGACGTTTTTACAACATTCTATTTAAACCTTTGCTCTACCCCCCAAAGACCAATAACTATTCAGTTCCCACTATTAGTAACTGATTTGGTGATCCGATTTCAAATAAAATCTGAATTTTATGAAAATTTTTGGATTTTTCTTCACTTTTTTGCAAAATTTGATATACCCTTCACGATTTTATTTGTCTTGTCCCAGAATCTGGCCAGGACAATCCCTATAAGCGGAATATATTTTTAAGGTATGCTTGTTCAATAAAGAGATGTTGTGTATATCCATGCTCTAAAATCCAGACTTGCCGGTCAGGTCGCAATACCTGCCTCCAAATCCCACACCATTCGGGCTGTGGCGATTGCCTCTTTGGCAGAAGGACAAAGCATCATACGCAACCCGCTTTATTCCCACGATACTTTATCCTGTGTTAGTACTTACCGTGCTTTAGGGGCGACAATCGATACAACCAATCCGCTTGGCTGGGTCGTAAAAGGAATCTCCGGCGAAATTAACTACCATAAAGAGAGCATTGATGTCGGGAACTCTGGAACCACTCTTGCCATTGCCCTTGGTTCAGCAAGCCTGGCAGCTTCGGACAAAGAAGTCATTTTTACAGGTGATTACCAGATACAAAACCGACCAGTTGGTCCCCTTTGCAGAGCATTGACTCAGCTCGGAGCATGTTGCCAGCCTGTCAAGAATAATGACTGCGCCCCAGTTCGAGTCAAAGGGCAATTGTCGGGCGGCAAAGTCAGCATTCATTGCCGGACCAGTCAATATCTCAGCAGTCTTCTGCTGGCGTGCCCGCTTGCGAATGGGGATACTGACATCGAAGTACCTCTGCTTTACGAACCGGATTACGTCAAAATGACTCTGGATTGGCTCGACAAGCAAGGCATTCGCTACTCGCGTCAGGAGATGGCATATTTTTCTATTTCTGGACGACAGAAATATACTTCTTTTGACTTACCAGTGGCTGCTGATTTTTCCAGCGCAACCTTCTTTTTGTGTGCCGGGGCATTACTGGCCGACGAGCTGATGCTGACTGGGCTGGATTTTTCCGATAGTCAACCCGACAAAGCCGTGGTGGATTATTTACAGCAAATGGGGGCAGAGATCACCGTCAGCCCTGAGGGCGTCCTGGTCCGAAAATCATCTCTGAAAGGGATCGATATCGATATGAACCGGACACCAGACGCCCTGCCGGCCATGGCCGTTACGGCAGCATTTGCATCCGGAACAACACGATTACTCAATGTCCCGCAGGCCCGGACCAAGGAAACAGATCGTATCGCCTGTATGGCCAAGGAGTTAACAAAGCTTGGCGCAGATGTCGAAGAATTGCCCGATGGCCTGGTCATTCGCGGCGGCAAAAAGCTGCATTCAGCCGCCCTTCACGGCTATGATGACCATCGTATCGTGATGGCCTGTGCCATTGCCGGGATGTGTCTTGACGGCACATCAACGGTGGATACAGCAGAGGCTGCCGGCGTTACATTCCCCGATTTTGTCCCGCTGATGAACAGCATCGGCGCCAAGATTACTCTGTCTAAGTAAAAATGAACCATTTATGGAGTTTACCCGTACACAATCACTGCGCGTACTGAATAGAAGAAAGGTTAGGGAGTCCTGTTATGACCCAAAAACGATTTGAAATTGAAGGCCGCCAAATCATCCTTCACACCCCTGGTTCGATATGCACCACCGCCGGCGAACTGCTCCACAGCGAGGTTTTCGCCAAGGTCGTTGATTTATACTGCAAAACACTCCAAAAACAGGACTCGCCGGTATGGACCCTCTTTTCGGGCTTATTCGGCAGCCGTTGTTCGGACAAGATTATCGCTCTGCTGATTCAGCTTGCCGATATTTCGCTGGCTGATCTGGCGGACAATCAAACTGAACTCAAACCGCTTCTGGACCGCCCCAATCGCCTTCGGCTTCATGAGTTTGTCGAAGGGCTATACGACTTCTGGCGATCGTTTGACCGCTTTATGGTGCTGCACTCCGAGCCCGGCAAGAGCAGTTTTGAACGCCGGCCCTATCGGTCGTTTAACGTCACAGTTGAAACGCTGACGCATATTGTTCGCGGCACGTATCGCGATATCTGTGAAAATATCACCGGGGACCATCCCCGCATCTACCGCCAGGTTTCAGCCGGCTGCGATATCGGCTTGATTGCCGTACCGCGTTCGACCACTCTGCCTGACAAGTATGCATCTCTGCTCAATCAGATTCCGTTCATTCGTCAGGTCTGGATTGCCCCGCCTATGATCATCGATCCGCCGATGAATAAACGGACTGGTGAATTCAAGAAAGTGGAAAAAAACCCAATTGATGGATTACATTTGGATGCGACCAAGTGGCTTTGTTACCCAGCCCAGGTCGGGCCAATGGTCATTTTTGTCTATTTCCACCAGCGGATGATTGATTTGGGATGTTCACTGTCGAATCTGTTTGAGCTGGCCACCGACGAACAAATCGCCAAAGGCCCTGATGCGGTTTACTTATTCGGTACCGATCCGGAATTCATGAAACAGTATGGTCCCATGCCGACAGTCTTCTATGAAGACAACCCGCATCATCTGTTAGTCGCCGCAGTTCCCTGCGAACCTCAATATGGATACTTCGGCTATTTGAAAAAGATGGTGCTGACGCTTCACAATATCGCGATGATGAAAAAAGGCCGGATGCCCTACCACGGTGCCATGGTGCGAATTACCCTGAAAAACGGCAAATCCGCCAATATCGTTCTGATTGGCGATACCGCCACGGGCAAATCCGAATCGCTGGAAGCCTTCCGGCATATCGGCAAAGACTATATCCGCGAATTGCGCATCATAGCCGATGATATGGGCTCATTTGAAATTACTGCTGACGGCGTTATCCGCGGTTATGGTACGGAGATCGGCGCCTTCGTGCGTCTGGATGACCTTCAGGCCGGTTATGCCTTTGAGCAAATCGACCGCGCCATCATTATGAGTCCTCAGAAGATCAATGCCCGCGTGGTCCTGCCGGTCACCAACCTGGATGAAGTCCTGCATGGGTACGCGGTGGACTATATCTTATACGCCAACAATTACGAGCAAGTGGACCAGGATCATCCTGTTCTGGAGCAATTTGATTGCCCGCAAAAGGCGATCCAGACATTTCGGGACGGTGCCAGCATGAGCAAAGGAACAACAACCTCGTCGGGTCTGGTCCATAACTATTATGCCAATATTTTCGGCCCCCCGCAGTACAAAGAGCTTCATGACCAACTTGCTAACGCATTGTTCCAGGCAGCATTTGCCAAAGGGATATTTGTGGGTCAGATGCGAACGCGGCTGGGTATTGACGGGTATGAAACCGCCGGGCCGGAACAAGCTGCCAAAGCTCTGTTTGAACAAATTTCCCGGGTCTAAGCCAAACAGGCCTTCTGGGAAAACACAATTTCCGGCATCCGGGTGAGAGAAACTCGTATCAAAAAAGCCTGGACGAAATAGAAACGGCTCAAGGCACGATTCGCCTGAGAGTGTGTTTTGTACAAAACCTGCTGTATCAACAAAAAAGGGACGCTTTTAACGGCGTCCCTTTTTTATTGCTTGATCCATAGACGGGATTGAGCTATCTGCCCATCGCAGCGATAGCGTCTTCTTCCGCTTCATCTTTGAGCACAATGGTCGGTTTAACCAGAATCAGCAGAATGCGTTTATCCTGCACTTCACTGCGATTAGAGAAGAAGCGTGACAAAATCGGAATCTTGCTTAAAATCGGAACACCCGCTTCCCGTTCGACCTGGGCCGTTAAGGTCAGCCCGCCCAGGAAAACAGTCCCGCGATCCGGAATCGCAACGCGCGTCTGGACGGATGAGACCTGTTCTGTGGGATAGGAAATTTCCACTTTGACTTCCGCACCGGAGGTGGGATTGAAGCCGAGCGTCTGTTCGATCTTGTTGTCCGTCAAATCCAGCGTAAAGGTCGTGATACGCAAGATCACATACTTCATATCGGATGTGATCGTCGGAGTAATCGACAAACGCACACCGGAGTCAAAGTCTTCATAGGTGTTTTCAATATAGGTATTGGTAATCGGCTGACCATCCGCCGGAGTAATCGTTTCGGTTCCCAGAGCTGCATCTGTACGAAGCCGACGGACTGTGGTAACCTGCAGCGTGGCAGATTCACCGCTGAGCACCATTGCCTTGGGAGCGGTCAACTGGCGAGAATTGGTGTGCATCTGCGTGGCCCGCAGCAGGAAATCCACCTGCAAATCATCCAGGACATAGGCGAAACCGGATTCCAGCGAAGGGCTTGCTCCGCCCAGGGTCCCACCCACCGCCGTGGGCTGAGAGGCCGCCGCAGTGTAGGTATTCTGCTTGAACTTCAGTATGCCGTCGCCGGCAGCGCTACTCCAGTTACCGCCCACTCTTAACCGATTGATCTGGACGTCCAGGCCAATATCTTCGAGGAAATGCTCATCCACCAGCAGGAACCTCGCTTCAATCGCAACCTGCTGTCCAAGCTGCTTTCTCATCTCATCGAGGAATTTGCGAATTTTTTCATGATTTTCCGGCGTCTGCCAGACAATCAGCTTGGTTCCCATAAACTGCTCAATGCGGGCCTCACCGCCATTGTCGTACCAGCTTTCCGGATCAATC
This sequence comes from Anaerohalosphaeraceae bacterium, assembly GCA_040306945.1. Taxonomy (GTDB): domain Bacteria; phylum Planctomycetota; class Phycisphaerae; order Sedimentisphaerales; family Anaerohalosphaeraceae; genus Anaeroglomus. The sequence continues at coordinate 3,321 of JAWRKM010000110.1, read as the reverse complement.
GTTTGCAGAATGGTATCAATCAGCTGGTCGCCCATTTCACGGGACCGCCAGCTTCCCAGATACTGACTGCTGCTGCCGCTGCTGCGACGGTTACCGCGGTTCTGGCCACCGCTGGAACCACCCTGGCCGCCCTGCATGCCCTGAGTGCCCTGGGTTTGTCCCATGACATTATTGCTCTGGCCAACGCCCTGAATACCGCCATTGTATTCATCATAATCCGCCGGCGGACTGAGCAACTCGGCGACATCATAAACCACATTGATAAAGGGCTTGGGCAGATAATCCACCGTGGCAATGGTCACAATACCATACTGAACCACATAGCCCAGCTCGGCCATCCCGCCGGCACTGACTGCCTGAAGAACACGCTCCAGCCCGACCCGCAGAGGAACCGATACCAGGCCTTCCCCGCTCAGGGTGATGGGGGTCGTTTTTTCAATGAACGCGTTTTCGGTGATATCTTTCCACATCACGGCAATCGACAGCTGGGGCTGAACCGAATCCCGCAGAATATTAATCGCTTCTTCGAAGGTGGTTTCCGGCGTCAGGGCCGACAGGTTCACCAGCTGATCCAGCAGTTTATTCGCCGCTACATCCGCCGGACTCATCTGTTCCTGGAGCAACTGCTCACGACGCTTGGAAATTTCTTTCCAGTTGCGAGGGTAATTAATTTCCTTGGAGAACGGGGTGGACTTTCCGCTGGTTTCCAGAATCAATTGCATCTCTTCTTTTTCTGCCTCATGCTTGATGCGGAGCTGTTCGACCCAGCGAATGGTATTTTCCAGCGTCTTTTTCTTGATCAGGGCTTCCCGATTGTGAGGATCAACAGCCAAAAGCTGCTCGAGCTGACCAAGGGCTTCTTCATACCGCTCTTCGGCCTCAAAGGCAAGGGCCCGTTCCATATAATCACTGACCGCCTTGGCCCGCTGGATATCCAGATCCTGGCGAATTTTGGTGGTGATCTGGTCGGCCTGTTCCTGTTTGATTTTGGCCTGCTGCTCGTTGTATGTTTTTTCGTCGGCCGCAACCACCTCTTCCTTTTCAGTCAGCTTCTTCTTAAGCTCGCCATATTCATCCCCCAGCAGCAGCCGGTTGTGCTCCAGTGTCGAGAATGCATTCCGCAACGCGGTTCTGGCTGCGGAGAAATCCTGTTTGGCTTTGGCCTGATCGGCTTTGTTCAGGGCGTCGGCAACCACAGCCCGCGTATAGCTTCGCTGAACTTCCTGTTTGCGAATCACTTCCTGCAGATAGGAATTCTGCTGGGCGGGAGTCACTGCCTGAGCCGGGGCGGCTTGGGCAGTCACTACCGTCGCTGCTGTTTCATTCTGCACCGCCAAAGGCTGCTGAGCGGGGGCCTCCACCACCTCGACAGTCACCGGTGTTGTGACCGCCTCGGCCAGAATCGGAGCCACCTCCTGAACCTTAGCCTCTCCCGCTTCCGCAGCGGCGGGTTGTTCGGCTTTCACTTCAGCCTCGACCACGTCTACCGCTGCCGCAGCAGGTTGCTGGGCAGAGTTGGACGCGGGTGTTTGCTGACTCAGGGATGCATTGACCTTGTTCAGGTCGGCAGTAATGATACTTTTTTCCACATCATTCACGTAGGGACTGGCCTGAATCTGCAGCAGAAGCTTCTTGGCCTCGGTATAATTCCCTTCGGCAATATACTGATCAATTTGTTTTCTGATCTCCACAATCTTTTCGCGTTCGGCCAAAGCAGTCTGAATCTGCTGGGCAAGTTCTTTGGCTTTCTGCTTCTGAGTATCGGTTAAAAAGGAGCCGTAGGCTTGTTCCAGCTCAGCCAGGTCCCCCTGAGCCTTGGTATACATCCCCCGTTTAATCCATTCTTCCACGACCTTCAGGGAGCTGTCGGCCTTTTGCTGCTTGGCTTCCTGCTCTGAGGACGGGGCGTCCGCTGCCCGAATGGTGCCGGAAGTCCAGACAAACGCCAATACGGCAAACAGAAGTGCGAGTGTACCGGCTCGACGTACCCAAATAAATGATTGCGTACTCACCAGAAAAACCTCCAGAAAATCTGAATTATTAGTTCAATTATTCCTGACAAACCCTGCCGACCGAAATTATGGAGACACTATATCCCATATAACAGTCGATTCGTAAGTGTATACCTTGGATGAGATTATTGCAAGCGAAAAAATTCGTGTTTACCCTCGATAATTTAGTTGTTTTTTATACGGTTCATTTGTATATTCCGCCTCGCTGTAACATAGATGCTTAGAGGACTTACACATTGACAAATCGAGCTATCAATACTGATTCGCCAGATGACCCGCCTCGGCCAAATATCAGCATTGCAATTGAAACCAGCGGCAGAACAGGTTCGGTGGCGATTGCCCGCGAGGATGCAATCCTGGACCATACTACGTTGTCAGGTTTTCAGAAGCACAGTTCTGAACTGCTGCCAGCCATTCAAAGTCTTTTATCGAGACATGAATTGTCCACTAAAGATATTCAGCATATTTATCTCCCCAAAGGCCCCGGCAGTTTTACCGGCATACGCATCGCTGTCACCTTCGCCAAGATGGCGGCTTTTGCCATGGGGGCCAAAATCGTTGCGGTCAATACACTCGATGCACTGGCACACAATGCACGGTATTATATGGATACTACAGATTCCGCTATCCAGCGTATTGCACCTATTCTCGATGCAAAAAAGGGGTATTTCTACATCGCCATCTTCAACAAGACAAGCAACGGAATCCGTCGGATTACTGAGGATTTAATGATAACGCCGGCAGCTTTTTTATCGGACTATTGTCAAAACCAATCCAAAACAGCTCTGCTGGGTGAGGGCCTAGTGTATTATCTCAAGTACTTCGAGCATCCCAACACGGTTATTCTGGACAAATCCTGCTGGCCGGCCAACGCTGTTTCGGTTTGGCATGTGGCACGACCTCGGGCAAAACAGGGGCAGTTTGACGATCCGAATACGCTGGTTCCGCTTTATATCCGCAGACCCGAAGCCGAAGAAAACTGGGAAAAAACCCGCCAGATCCCGCAAACTCGGTAAAATAACAGGTCTTCCTCTGTTTTCATATAAAAAGCTTTTTTTGTGCTTTTTTTGTTGATAAAATGCAACCAGGATGGTATGTTTTGTGGTCTTTTCTGGCAGGGGTTTTACTGCCAGGCAGGCGGAATACGCCTGGGTGAGTAGCTCAGCAGGTAGAGCAACGCACTTTTAATGCGTAGGTCTTGGGTTCGAATCCCAACTCACCCAGTTCAGATAAGGCTTTATAAGTGAGGAACTTATGGAGCCTTTTTTTGTGTGCCCTTGGCATTTCCTTTTATCTCTTATGCCTGATC
>JAWRKM010000109.1:0-2555 GCA_040306945.1 Anaerohalosphaeraceae bacterium | reverse complement strand
ACGATATACCACTCATCCAATGCGCCATTGTACATAAAGGAATGATGCCCTGGTCCCTTGAACCAGCCCTGGCTGGACAGGATTTTGCCGCGGTAAGTCCACGGGCCGGTCGGTGTGCTTGAGGTACAGTAATGGACGGAGTAAGTGTCGTTATTCCAGCTCCCATGGCTGTAGGACAGATAATAGACTCCCCTGCGATGGTGCATAAAGACGCCTTCGGTGAAGTAGGGCGGGTTGGTTATGGGAATCTCGCGGGCAAAGCTCATCATGTCGGCATTGAGTTCAAACACCCGCAGCCGCGAGCCTGCGCTGCCGCCTGCATACAAATACGAAATCCCCGAGGCCGGATCGGTAAAGACCATCGGATCGATGGCTTCAAAATTCGCGGCGTTATTGTCCGACAGCAGCGCCGAGCCTTTGTCGGTAAAGGGGCCGATGGGCGACAGCCCGCTTGCTACGCCGATGTGAGAGGGTTTGGGTCCGACCGAATAGTAGAAATAGTACCGTCCGTTTTTGCGGACCATGGCCGGTGCCCAGGCATGCTTGCCGGCGGGGATCCAGGGAATCTGGTCGAAATTCAAAATCGCACTATACGACTGCCAGTTCACCAGATTCGACGAGGAATAAGCATAAAAGCGGCGGTAATGTCCGCTGGTCGGATAAATCCAGGCCTTGTCGTCAACCAACAGGATATGCGGGTCCGCGGCGTCCATGATGGGATTGTTGTCTTTTGTGGGCTTGGGCATCATCAGGAACTGGCTGACCGGCAGTGCTGTGTCGGAGATTCGGACTTCATCGATATATCCATAGGCACGGTCGGTACGAACACCGTTGTACATGCCTCTTGCGACCGACCAGGCCCCGGTGTGCCAGTCGGTGCCGCCGGCGGTGCCTCTGGTCAATGCACGATTGGGGCTGCCGCTGAGGGTCATATCGGTTTGAGCCACCAGAAGCGGATCGGTTCCGGCACTGATGTCGGCCAGGTAAAGCTTTAGGGCTGCTCCGTCATTCACGGCGGCGATATAATACCAGTGTCCTGTTTTTCCATCCGGGTCTGTGCTCCAGTCGAAACCGCTGATCATGCCCGCAGGCGAAGCGGCACGATGCACATAACCGGAGACATCCACGAAGACGATGGCCACGCTCTGATCCGGACAGATCTGTAGATACAGGGCAGCCAGCTTGGAATCGGAAGCAGCAACCCCTTTGGCGTCGCGCCCGACGATGGTACGATATCCGCCGTTTTCGGGCTTGAAAAAGGCTTCAATGGTGAACTGGGAAGGGGTGATGGCTTCGATATCGATGCCCGACGGATTGCTGGCGGGGCCCTGAGATGTTGTTTTGGAGCGAGTCTGCAGGGAAGGGGCAGACCCTGTATTCTTAATGCTGTATGCATTGAGGGCAGAAGTCTGACAGACCGGATTGTACGCAGTATCGATTGCATACCGAAATCCTTCCTGCCCACCGGCGGTCCCTGGGTCCAAGTGGTTGCCATTGCCTGAACTGTCGGCAGCGCCAAAAGGCTTCGTGATGACACTCCCGGCCGGTCCTTGCTCGAAACGCCAGTATGCAAGAGTGGCTGCCTGGGACGGGATAAAGCAAAATCCAGCAATACCACAAACCATCCAGGACACAAGGATATTAGATTTTCTCAATGCTGGCCTGTTCGGCATAAAAACCCCGGCTTATACGGTAAATTGACTCCATAATACGCATAGAAACAGGATTTACCCTGTCACAATACGTATTATACAAAATGGACCCTGCGAGGGCCAAACGAAAATTTTCGACAGGCTATTTCACGAATTTATACATGAGAATCGCGTCGATAAACTGCCCGTCTGCGGATTGGGTAGCTTTGGTCAATCGTCCTTCTTCCTGAAATCCTGTTTTTTCATAGAGCAGCCGGGCAATTCGGTTGTCGGCTGGCACGGTCAGTGTCAGCATCTCGAGGGTCGGATGGTTTCTGGCCCAGCCAATCAGCGAATACATCAGTGCACTGCCGATACCCTGCCCGCGATAGTCGGTCAGGACACAGATGCCCACCCGCCCTGAGTACATTCCGACAGCTTCCATGTCGCAGGAAATCTCGGCGATGCCGACGACCTTGTCGTCCAGCCAGGCCGTCAGCAGCAAGCCATTGTTGGCAGTTTGATAGCGATTCAGTCGCCGCCACAGGGCGTCCATGGTAAAGGACTCCGGCGACTCATCATAAACCGCCAGCATCTCGGTGTCCTGTGCAAAAACGGCGGCAAAGAACTCCATCACCTCCGCGGTATCCTGGCCCACCGCTGGACGGACCAGGAGGACCTCGCCATTTTTCAATATATGGGTTCGAGTGTTTGCCATAGCTGTGTTTTTAATTGTGCTGTTCATCGTTTTCTTTCCAGTAAAAGAGAAAGGCCTTTCAGAACTGTCCTGCTCTGAAAGGCCTTCTAGAGTTTTTAACTTTATTGTCCTGATATCAGAGCGGTTTTCTCTTGTATGAAATAGCCAGTACGATTGCCTTGGAGCGCAGCATCATCGCTGCGGCCTTGCCGCTTTGTGCTCTGAAC
>JAWRKM010000108.1:0-15101 GCA_040306945.1 Anaerohalosphaeraceae bacterium | reverse complement strand
CCGGTTTGGCCGATACTTTCTTTTGCATCTTTTTTGTCCTTTCTTTCGTAAATGGGGTTCGTAATCCAATAACTTCCCATCGACCAGAGAAAGGACTTCTTTTATCAACTTTCAAAAGAGCGAAAAATATTGTACGTCATCAACTGGATTTTACCGAAGATTATTTGGACGGACTGACGGTTGAACGGCTCCGGCATATTCTGCTGGCCGCACTGATGGTCGATATGCGAAAACACGCCTGAAAATGTCGAAATGATGATCCGACTGGGGGATAATCACACACAAAAAAAGGCTGATACCTTTCGGTACCAGCCTTGCTAAAGCGTTCTAATAGAATTTTGAAAATATAACTTAGTATTATCGTCCCGCTTTAGCTCTTTGAAACATATAGAGAGTAAATAGAAGAAAAAGAGCTATAATTCCAAACGTTATTATATACTAATTATCGGCTTGAATGCAACATTATTTTTAATATTAATAAAATATTTTGCATTCAAAAGATAAAAGACAGATTATTACTTATTTGCTTTCACCATTTTATCACAATAATCCCGCCAAAACAAGCTGGAAAAACACTTGTCGTTTGGACAAAAAATCTCTACAATACAGGCTATCTGAATGGTTCTGTAGCTTGGCCAATCCAGAAAGTAAGGAGTTTGAAGGACTTTTTTAAAAGGATTTGTATGCTGTCCCGACTGTATTCAGTGACTTTGGAAGGCATTGAGGGGATTCTCTGTGAAGTCGAAGTCGATATTTCGCTAAATGGCCTCGAAAAACCGATGATTGTCGGCCTGCCCGATGCCGCCGTCAAGGAAAGCATTGAACGTGTTCGCAGTGCCATCACAAATTCGGGTTTTCGATATCCGGAAACACTCGCTCTGATTAACCTTGCACCCGCCGACGTCAAAAAAGCCGGCCCAGCCTTTGATCTGCCCATTGCTCTGGGCATCCTCGCCAGTGGAGACAAAATCACCACTGATAAAATGGGCGATTATGTGATTGCCGGCGAATTGGCCCTCGATGGCCGTGTTCGACCCATCAACGGCGTCCTCAGTATGGCTATGGCCGCCGCAAGACAAGGCTTCAAAGGCATTATTGTACCTATCGAAAACGCTCCTGAAGCCGCTGTAGTGCAGGAAATCGAGGTCTTTGGCGTTGGTTCTCTTGCCCAGGCTGTCGCATTTTTGACCGATCAACTCCCAATAGAACCTACTGTAATCGACATAGAAAGTCTGTTTCGCCAGTCGTCCGCCTACGATATCGATTTTTCAGATGTCAAAGGTCAGGAATCCGTCAAGCGAGCCCTGACCATCGCCGCAGCAGGGGGGCACAACGTCATGATGATTGGTCCGCCCGGCTCCGGCAAAACGATGCTGGCCCAGCGAATGGCGACCATTATGCCGGACTTGACCCTTGCCGAATCGCTGGAAACCACCCGTGTCTATTCCGCCGTGGGGCTTCTGGAGAAGGGCAAGGCGTTAATTGCCACACGTCCGGTGCGAACCCCGCACCACACCGCCTCCGGCCCATCGCTGGTCGGTGGTGGCACCCATCCCCGCCCGGGAGAACTGAGCCTGTCGCATCACGGCATCCTTTTTCTTGATGAATTTGCTGAATTTCCCCGCAATGTCCTGGAAATGATTCGTCAACCTCTTGAAGAAGGGACAGTGATGGTCAACCGGGCCAAAGGCACCATGCGTTTCCCCGCCCGTTTCATCCTGATAGCCGCCATGAACCCCTGTCCGTGCGGGTATTTTGGCTCCGATCATAAACGCTGCCGCTGCACCCCGGTCCAGATTGAACGTTATATGGCCAAAATCTCCGGGCCTTTGCTGGATCGCATCGATATTCACTGCGAAGTCGCCCCCGTTTCCTTCCACTGTCTTCGCAGCGGGCCGGACGGCACCCCCTCCGAGCAGATTCGTCGGCAGGTCTCTGCAGCCCGAGTCATTCAGTCCGCCCGCTTTGGCAAAGACGGCCTGATGACCAATGCAACCATGACCCACCGCGATATCCAGAAATGCTGCAAGCTGGATGACACCTGCCAAATGATGCTCAAGCAGGCGATGACCGAATTTGGCCTGTCCGCCCGCGCTCATGACAAAATCTGTAAAGTCGCCCGGACAATTGCGGATTTGGAGCAAAGCGATAACATACGTCCTGAACATCTCAGCGAGGCTATTAGTTATCGTAAATTGGACCGGAAACTCTAATTCTTGCCAGCCCTTGGCTGATGTCTAATTTCTTGTAAATAATGGGCTTGGAATTTACAGGGCCGCATTTACTCCAGTGTCTCGCAAGCCCGCCACGCAAGAAAGATTTGGACAAACTTTCACAAAGATACTATACTTTGTCCCGTTAATACGTGATCGCAAAAGGAATCGTATTGAGGATTCAGCCGCTTAATGGGCGAACAATCAAAACAAATAATCAGGTGCTTTACGCATTCGCAATCGGCCTATGAACGGGCTTGCCGAGTCATCCCCGGCGGGGTCAATTCTCCCGTGCGGGCATTCCGCGAGGTTCAGCTTTGTCCGGTCTTTGTCCGGTCTGCCCGCGGCAGCCGAATCTGGGATATTGACGGTAATGAATATATTGATTACGTAGGTTCCTGGGGGCCGATGATTCTGGGCCATGCCCATCCGACGGTTGTATCCGCTGTCCAGCAGGCCGCTGCACTGGGGACTTCCTATGGTGCCCCTACCGAAGGTGAAATCGAACTGGCCCAGCGAATTTGTTCGGCTTATCCCTCCATCCAAAAAGTCCGCCTCGTCAGCAGCGGAACCGAAGCGGCGATGACTGCTGTCCGTCTGGCCCGGGCCTATACCGGCAGGGATATTCTCATTAAAATGATTGGCTGCTATCACGGCCACTGCGACAGTATGCTGGTCAGGGCTGGCTCCGGCGTTGCGGAATTATCCACAGCCTCCAGTGCCGGTGTCCCGGCGGATTTGGCTGCCAAGACGGTGACGATTGCATACAATGACATCCACGCCCTGACGCTGGCGTTTAAAAAGTATCAGGGCCAGATCGCAGGTGTTCTCATTGAACCCGTCGCCGCTAACATGGGCGTCGTCCTCCCGCAGCCCGGCTACCTCCAGCAGATTCGGCAATTATGTACCGAGCATCACGCTGTGTTGGTATTCGATGAAGTCATTACCGGTTTTCGGGTTGCATTCGGAGGTGCCCAACAGCTTTACGGCATCCAGCCCGACCTGACCTGTCTGGGTAAAATCGTCGGCGGGGGGGTGCCTTGTGCCGCCGTCGGAGGCAGACAGGATATTATGGATCTGCTGGCTCCGCTGGGGCCGGTGTATCAGGCCGGCACGCTCAGCGGCAATCCTTTGGCTGTGGCTGCCGCCAATGCCTGTCTGGATATCCTCCAGGGCCCTGGTTGCTATCAAACGCTGGAGCAAACTGCAGCTGCGTTAGCCGAAGGTCTGGCTGATGCCGCCCGCAAGGCTGCCATCCCTATGACTATCAACCGGGTCGGCTCCATCATGACCTGCTTTTTTACCGACCGGCCTGTACACCATTTCGACGACGTCAAGGCCTGCAATATGCCTCGCTTCAAAGCGTTTTTTGCCTCCATGCTGGAGCAGGGGATTTACCTGGCTCCCAGTGCCTTCGAGGCGATGTTTATCTCGCTGGCCCACACAACAGAAGATATTGAAAAGACGGTTAACGCCGCCTATAATGCATTTCGAACAATGCTCTGACAGGAGACCCTTATATGGAAGAGAATAAACCGCAGAAAACCCCTGATTTGATTGATACGACCGATTGCCTCGAGGCCATCGGCGCGATTCGTTCCATGAAGAATTTTCTGTTTGTCGTGATCATGCTCTGCCTGATTATCACTGGCATCGTATTTTGGCTGGAACGTGCCGGCCGTATTGATACCTCCGACTGTCCCTGCGCGGGCAGCGGTTGGCCGACTGCCGGAGTCGGCAGGGCCGGCAATCAAAATCCAAACACCTCTGCCGCTCAGGAAACGCTTCAGTCGGATGTGGCTGAGGCTGCCAGCCAAATCACAGCCCTGGCCGAGTCTGTGCAGAATGCTGTGTCCGAGGATCTGTCGGATGCTTTGATTGTCGAACCGGTCCAGCAAACTGCGACACCAACCGCGACGCAAAACTCTCAGTCTCAGGCTTCGACGGAAGAGGACACGTTGCCGGAACTTTTCCGCATCCGTCCATCCTGTCATACCATTATAATGGTGGTCAATGCGTGCAATTTTATTCTGGTCATAACCTCGACGATGTACTGTCTGATGCTGCTGATGAGCCTGAAGATCTCGCTGACCGGCAGACTTGGCGGTATCAATCATATCAGCCGGGCGTTCTTCATCTCGCTGTTTGCACTGGTGATTCTGCTGCCCTGGCAGGTGCTGTTGCCGGGGGTGGTTACCGGAACGATTTATCTGCCCAGGGAATTGCTGTGTGAATGGACGGCCAAGACAAAATTATCCTCCTTCTGGCGGGTGATGTGCTATCTGCGATTCGTCGCACTCTGGCTGGTGGTGGTGTGGCTGTTTGTCTGGTCGCAGATTCGCGCCGGAAAATGGGCCAGAGCAACCCTGCGACGACTGGGACTGGTGCGGTAGTCCGATGACTGGGCAGCTGGCTTTTATCGGTTTGGGGATTATGGGGGCTCCGATGACCTTGAATCTGCTCAAGGCAGGTTACCGGGTTACGGTCCATACCCGCACCAAGTCAAAGGCCGTCGAAGTTCTGGCCGCCGGTGCCCTCTGGGCTGACAGTCCCGCTCAAGCCGCCCAGAATGCTGATATTATTTTTACCTGTCTGCCCGATACACCCGATGTGGAAAAAGTCCTGCTCGGTTCCGACGGTGTGATTCAGTCCGCAAAGCCTGGCGCTGTGTGTGTGGATCATTCCACCATCAGCCCCGATGCCACCGTCCGCATGGCTGAACAGTTAGCAGCCAAACATATTACCCTGCTGGATGCCCCTGTCAGCGGAGGGCAAAAAGGGGCTATTGAAGCCAAACTCTCGATTATGATTGGCGGCCCGCAGGAGGTTATGCAATCCATTCGCCCGGTTCTCAATGCCATGGGGACCGCGATTACCTGGTGCGGACCGGTCGGCTCCGGCCAGACCACCAAACTGGTCAATCAGATCATGGTCATCCATACGATTATGAGTATTGCCGAAGGGCTGGCCTTTGCCAAACGGGCAGGACTGAATCTCGATACGACTCTGGCTGCCACGTCCGCCGGTGCCGCCTCCAGCCGATCCCTGGTGAATCTGGGCCCGAAAATTCTGGCTGGTGATTTCGCCCCCGCCTTTAAGGTGGATTTGCAATTGAAGGATTTGCGTCTGGTGCAGGAAACCGCCCGTAAAATCGGCCAGCCTCTGCCGGGGACGGCCCTGGCCGCCGAGCTGCTGGGTATTCTGGCTGCCAAAGGCCGCGGCTCCGAGGGCACACAGGCCCTTTATGAGGTTATTCTGTCGCTGGGGGCGGACAAAACATAGTCGGCCCACAGCGCAAAAAGGAAGGCCGCCCGGAAGGTGTAATCACAGACGGCCTTATTGGAAAAGGAGTTCACTCCCTGCTCGCTACTCGTTCGCTTCGCTGCCCGAAGAGCTGTCACCGCCGTCGCCGTCGGAAGGCATGTCACCATCATCGCCGTCACTCAGAGCGACCGTGCCGGTACTGTACGCAAGGCTGTGGGCATACACGCTGCCTTGAACGATGACAAGGCAAACCAGTAAAAGCAGTGCAATCATCATCCGTTTCATAGATATTTCCTTTCGATTAAAGTCGGTTAAATGCATTCCTGATACGAATCGCTTGCAGGTTTAAATATCACAGGGCTGGTAATCCCGCTGGGCAGCATGTTCTCTGCCGCGGGGGTAATTTCGATGGTTCCAATGTCCCCTGCTTCGGTGGTTTCCGAACCGCCGTCATTCAGCGTGGCACCGATGTTGGTTACATAGCCCGATGTATAGCTGGTCGTGTCGGCCATCGAGATAATCGTGCCGTAAATCTGGGCGTTGCCGCGCACGTCCACAATCCCGCCGACAATGGCCCCTGTCAGGACGTTATTGTCGCCGGTGTTGGGGTTGGTATTGCCCAGGTTGACGTTGAAGTGGGGTGCCAGAATCGTCGCCTCGGGAATCGAGGAATTATTCTGGAATGTCGCCGTCCCCGTGAAATACAGACAATTGGCCTGCCAGTTCAGACTGCTGGGGGTGTTGGTAATGATGACCCCGTTGAACGTGCAGTTTTCAAACCGCACATTGTTGTAATAGGTGCTGGTGCTGGTCGAACAGTCGATATACAGCACTTCCTCAAAGGTACAGTTTTTGAATAAGGCGTTGTTGTTGCTGTTTAATACGACATTCCGGAAGGTCTTGTTTTCATATTTATAGCGATCCAGCGTGCGACTGCTGCTGCTGGCAGGCTGGCTGTAGTTGCCCGCGGCATGAGGAAAATACTCGCGGACTTTGGTGATGCCGGTGGTCGAAATTCTGCCGTTTTCCACCCGCGAGCCGGTTGCCGAGACGGTGACGTTGGGAATTGCGTTTTTATACATCGACGTATTGTAGTCGTTAATGCTCAGGCCGGGAATATTACTCTGGTCGGGAACCCCGTAGTTGATGCCTTCATGGTATCCCTGGATTTCGTCAGCAGAGGTATAGATTCGGTTGCCATCCGCGTCAAACATGGGATTTCCATTACTGTCCAAGGTTTCCAGCTGATACGACTGAGCCCGAATGGTGTCTTTGGATAACACCGTGTTAATGGTCCCTTCGACCCTTGAATCGGAAGTCATATTAAAAGGCGAGATCGCAGCCCGGTTCCATGAGCTGTAAATGCTGCCGTGAATGGTTGTGTCGCCGGTAATCCACATCCGTCCGCGTCCGGCCAGCGCATAGTTCATCACGGTCGCATCTTTAACGATGTTCAGGTTGAGTTTCAGCGTCCGGCTGATGCCCTCATCAGTTCCGGTGACCTTAACGACAACTTGTTTGGGATCGCTGTTATATCGGCAAAAAGCAATTTGAAAAGCACCGCCGCTCTGACAGGGAATAAAAGCAGGCGTCCAAATACGCATTCCGGTACCGCCGGTATCAGTGAATGCCATGGCATTGGGTACCGTCACATTGCCCAGTTTGACTGTCTGCAATTGTGAACACAGTTTGGACCACATCTGGTCGGCTTCGGTCGCTGTGACATAATTATACCCGGTCTTCAAGGGATTGGTGGTCGAAGCTTTGCGTGCGACATAGAGTGCACAGTCCAGCCCCGACAAGGCTGCATTCAGGGCGTTATTGCCGGCCTTGTGATTGGCAGCCATCTGCGTGTTGGCACTGGACAGGCTTAAAAAGCCGATCGACAGCGACGCAAAGATGGCCAGAAAGATCATCGCTGCAATTAAGGCGATGCCGCGGTGGTGCTGATAACCAGGTTGTCTGACACGTTTCATTGGTTTCCCCCCGAAACGAATATTATTTCAACTGCTCTAAAGAAAATATGGCAAATGTTGCGGTTGAAAACAAGGGGGAGGTAAAGTCCGGTAAATTATATTTCACAATAGGAGGAGGGATCAAGGGTAATCGTTCTGACAGGGACAAAACCTGCAGGATTCTGGGACGTTCCGGAACGGTTGAACAACAGCTCACTTTGTCCCTGCAGGGTGACAGGCACAGAGGAGTAATTGATAATCGAACCATTGATGGTACCACCGGCGTCCCCTGTAAAGCGAATACCGCCCACGGCCATGACGCCATTGATCACGTTGGCCTGTCCGGTAAAGTCCGCATAAAATCCGGGTGCCATCAGGAATGTGCCGGTTTCCCCCCGTATCCCGTCAAACTGAGACCCTGTCAGTGTCGAGACGTCCTGGCAGACCACCTGCCCGGTAAACTGGAGGCTGTTGGCGGTGTTGATGACCCCGGCCTGCGAATCCGCGGCGATAACACCCTGTACCGTGGTCTTGGCGGAGAATTTAACGGTATTAGGCTGTTCGATATACAACACTCCTTTGATAACCATATCGCTGGCAAACGTGGGATTGGTGCCCGCCGCAATGACTGCGTTTTCGAGAACGGTATAGTCTTTCACGTTGGTTTTATCGATGGTGGGGCCGGTGGCAAATTGTCGAAAATACTTGGGGTTGGCCGTGGGAAAATCCACGGGATCGACCCCCACATACACGTGGTCTTCAGCTGCTTTGCCGGTTTCACCGCCAATGCTGGATTTGCTGCCGATGGTATAAGACGCATAAGGATTGACAATATGCACGTTGCCCTGCACAAGAGCCTGGTTGCTGATGGAAAATGAATCGCCGGTTGTATTGGCATCAATGAACACATCGGATTCCACCGCAATGTTGACGCCGCTGACCGAGGTTTGCCCGCTCATCAGCAGGGGACCTTTGGTGGCGATACCGAAATCAAATACACTGTGACCGCGGGCAATCAGTTGATAGTTCACCGAGATGCGCCGGCTGATATCACCGTTGATACCGGTAATGGTGGTATGAAACAGGTTCGAATCGGTATCATCGCCGGTAAGGGTGAAATAGAAGGATTTGCTGCCGTTTGCTGTCAGGGGAACATTGGTTACAGTAATCTTGTTCGTCGAGATATCGTAGCTGGCCTGAATGCAGCTCATCCCATAACTGCTGATGCGGTTCTGAAGCTGCTGATAGACCTCATACACCGTGCCGGCAGGATGCATGCCGTAAATCTGAATCCCCTCCATCAGATAACGCACGACCTCATAGCCCGACAGGGCGCTGGTCAAGGCACCGTTGCCAAGCTTGTGATTACGGGCAATCTGGGTGTTGGCGCTGGACAGGCTCAGAAAGCCGACCGATAAGGCAGAAAAAACCGCCAGGAATAATAACGCGGCCAATAACGCAAGACCGTGACGAGAATACTTTTTTTGCGTAGTCATAAATAATCCCCTGACATCAGTAACAATACGGATTATTGATGAGTAAAATATGTATTACGAAAATCAATTTGCAAAACGTCCGATAAAGGCAAATCTGGCAGATGCGAAATGGCACAAGATGAAAAAGGTCGTGTATTATTCCTGTTCTGCGTGGTAGGAGCTGCGGGTAAAGGGGGAGCTTTGAACCCAGGAAAAGCCCAGGTCTTTGGCAATCTGAGCCCAATAGTTGAATTTATCCGGATGAATATACTCGACAACATCCAGTGCGTGTTTGTCGGGCTTGAGATACTGCCCGATGGCAACCCGGCTGCAGCCGACAGATCGCAAGTCTTTGAGGACATCCAGAATTTGTCCGTCGGTCTCGCCCAGGCCCAACATGATAGACGATTTGGTCTGGGTGTCGGCCCAGCGGGTGTGGGCTTTTTCCAGCAGGTTCAGCGACCGCCGGTAATCGCCGCCAGGCCGGGCAATCGGGTACAGCGCGGGAACGGTTTCGATATTGTGACCGAAGATAAATGGACGGGCTGGGTCGAGGATGTCCAGTGCCTTGTCCTGGCAATCGCGGAAATCCGGCACGAGCAATTCGTACTTCAATTCCGGGCTGGCATAGCGGCAGGCCTGAATGACATCTCGAAAATGCCCTGCGCCGCCATCAGGCAGGTCGTCACGGTCCACACTGGTAATCACCAGAAATCGCAACTTCATTTCCACCGCCATCGCAGCGACGCGCTCTGGCTCAGTGGGATCGACGGGGTTGGGTTTGCCATGGCCGACTGAGCAGAATTTGCAGTTGCGTGTGCAGACATCGCCCAGAATTAAGACGGTGGCCGTGCCGCGACTCCAGCAATCCCCGCGGTTGGGGCAGTTGGCGTGGGTGCAGATGGTCTCCAGCCTCAGTGTGTTGAGTGTCTGATGTGTATGCTGAAAGGTCTGGCCGGAGCCGATTCGGCGTTTAAGCCATTCGGGTAGTCTGCGTTTGGGTTCCATGTCGTTAGTGTTCCTCTGAAAATAGTCTGCGGCAAAGCTGTGCAGCCGCCTGGTGAATCGTGTTCATATTGTACTGTTTGCCGGTCAGTCGGGCGGCTGAAGTCATAGTTACCCCGTCCAGCCCGCAGGGGACAATCCAATCAAAAATCGACAGGTCATTCTGGATATTGATGGCAATACCGTGCATGGTGACCCATTTTTTGATCTGGACGCCGACGGAAGCGATTTTCTCGTTGCCAACCCACAGGCCCGGCAGACCTTTTTTGCGGTCGGCGGTAATGTCCAATTGGGCCAGCAGCTCCAGTCCGATCTGCTCAATTCGGCGGACGAATTCGGTGACGTCAATGTTAAGGCTCTTGAGTTTGACGATGGGGTAGATAACAAGCTGGCCGGGGTTGTGGGCTGTGGTACCGCCGCCGCGACCGACGGCGACAATATCGATGCCTTTTGTCCGCAATGCTGTTTGCTCAGTTCTGAGTTTGTTCTCGCTTTTCCGTGCCCCCAGCGTGATGACCGGATGATGTTCGACCAGGAGGATCGTATTTGGAACGTCGTCTTGCTGTCGGGCAGCGAGCAATTCCTGTTGGACAGACAGAATCTGACCGTACCCGGCCAAGCCGCAGTCCCGAATTGCCAATTGACCTGATTGTTGTGCTGTTTTTGCCATAAATAAAACAATAATTGTACGCCTTTATGCAGGGGAAAGCAACAGCTCATCTCTGGCCTGAACTTGGGTTTGTTTAGCCGAACAACGTCCGGGTTTATGCCGTGAACTGCCACGGGGTCATGCTTAATGTAGTTAGTTTATAAGTAATATAAGGTTGACTTTATCTTTTTCTTGTGTCTCTTGTATCTCCCTAGTGAGTATCTTATTGTGTTTGGTCCCGGAATGTGGTAATAGAAGTACTTCTCTTTGGCCTTACAATTCGAATTCACAGAATTTGGATGAAATTGTCGGTCCAAGACTCAGCTTCGTCCGGAATCGTTGTATTCTGCAGCCCTGTAGGCGGCAAAATAATAGGTGTTAATTATAAAGGAATTTGTATCCAATGCCTCCACAATTTGTATTTGAAATGCTGGATGTGTCCAAGCGTTATGGCGAAAAGAACGTGTTAAGCAATATTTCTCTTTCGTTCTATTATGGTGCCAAAATCGGTGTCATCGGCGAGAACGGATCCGGTAAAAGCACGCTGCTTCGCATCATGGCCGGAATCGACAAGGACTTCCACGGCGAAGCCCGGCTGGCTCCCCGAATGAAAGTCCGCTATGTTGCCCAGGAGCCCCAGATTGACCTGAACAAGACCATCCGTGAGAACCTGATGACGGCTATTCAGCCCACCCTCGATATGGTGGACCGCTTCAACCAAATCTCGGAACAACTGGCCGAACCTCAGTCCGATGAGATGATGAACAAGCTGCTGGAAGAACTGGGTGTTCTTCAGGATAAAATTGATGCCTGCGAGGGCTGGGAAACCGAGCGTCTGATGGATATTGTCTCTGATGCGATGGTGCTGCCTCCGGATAATACCCCCGTCAGTCAGCTTTCCGGAGGGGAACGCCGCCGGGTGGCCCTGTCCATGGCCCTGTTGGAAAAACCGGACCTGCTGCTGCTGGATGAACCGACCAATCATCTGGATGCCGAAACCGTTCAGTGGCTGGAAGTCGCCCTTCGTGACTATCCGGGGACCGTCATTATTGCCACTCACGACCGGTATTTTCTGGATAACATCACCAAATGGATTCTGGAGCTGGACAAAGGCCGCGGGATCCCGTTTGAAGGCAATTATTCCTCCTGGCTCAAACAGAAGCTGGAAATGCTCCGCCAAACAGAGAAAAAAGAGTCTCCGCGACAGAAGACCCTGGCCCGCGAACTTGAATGGATTACTGCTTCGGCGCGTGACCGTAACCAGAAGAACCAGGCCCGTATCAATGCTTATGGGGAACTGACTTGTATTTCTGCTGAAGACCGTAACAGCGATGTGCTGATTCAAATTCCCACCGGCCCGCGTCTGGGCGACAAGGTGCTGTCATTTAAGGATGTGAGCAAGAGCTACGGTGACAATCTGCTACTGGACCGCTGCACCTTTGAGCTGCCTCCCAATGCCGTCGTTGGTGTCATTGGCCCCAACGGTATTGGCAAGACGACGCTGTTCAAATTGATTACCCAGCAGGAGCAGCCTGATGCCGGCTCCATCGAGATTGGCAGTACGGTTGCCATTGGTTATGTGGATCAGCATCGCCATACGCTGGACGGCAATAAAACCATCTTCGAGGAAATCACCGACGGCAAAGACAAAATTGATGTTGGGGGGCTATCTATTTCTTCACGCGCCTATGTCGCCAAGTTCAATTTCCGAGGCTCCCAGCAGCAGAAAAAAGTCTGTGAATGTTCCGGCGGGGAGCGCAACCGCATTCATCTGGCTAAGATGCTGCGCACCGGCGGCAACCTTCTGCTGCTGGATGAACCCACCAACGACCTCGACGTGGACACCATGCGGGTTCTGGAACTGGCCATCATCGATTTCCAGGGCTGTGCGATGGTCATCAGCCACGACCGGTTTTTCCTCGACCGAATCTGCACTCACCTGCTGATCTTCGAAGGCAATGGCAAAACCCAGTGGTTCCAGGGCAACTTTGCCACCTACGAGGAAAAGATTCAGTCCGAAAACCCCGAACGTCTGGCTCACCGCCGCAGCAAGTATAAACAGCTCAAGCTGAAACGGTGACCGATAGCATCCGACATCGCCAAAACGGAATCATTGGGAATTCGATTTGTCTTTCTTGTGACACTATGCGAAAGGATACAGTATGAATCAGAATCGTAGGCATTGTTGGGCCGAGGTTGTGATGCTGGGATTATGCGGGGTTGTTTGGTGTGCGGCGGCGCCGGTCTCGGACACGGTCAAAATGGTTCCCTTTGAACGGGTCAAAATGGACGATGTGATCTGGGCACCGCGAATCAAGATGCTGGTCGAGGATACGCTGCCTCATGCCTTTACCCAGACGGAGGTGGCCCAGCGGCGGCTGCGGATGTGTGCTGAGTATCTGGAAAACAAAGGCGGTCCCAAACCCGAAGCCCATCGGTTTAATACATCGGACCTCTATAAGGTGATGGAAGGGGCGGCACTGATGATCGCTGCCGAGCCGAATTCCGAGATTGAGGCTACGATGGACCGCATTATCGATATTATATCGCGAGCCCAGCAGGCGGATGGCTACCTGTATGTGTCGCATATCTGCGGCAATCCGATTGTGGAGGAAATGGGGCCTCGTCCTTACAGTTATGTGCTGCACAGTCACGAGCTTTATAATGTGGGTCATCTGTATGAAGCGGCTGTGGCCTATGCGCAGGCAACCGGCAAGACCAAACTGCTGGAGGTTGCGGAAAAGAGCGCCCGGCATATCCATAAGGTGTTTTTTGAGGGCGATCCGAACTATAATGACGGCAAACCCGTGAACCAGGCCCCGGGACATGAGGAAATCGAACTGGGGCTGATGAAGCTGTATCATTATACGGGCAAGCGGCTGTATCTGGATATGGCCAAGCGTTTTCTGGAAATCCGGGGGGTGACGTATATTCCGGACGGGACGGGGGTGAATTCGCCGACGTATGCCCAGCAGCACGCGCCGGTGGCCAAACAGACCGAAGCGGTGGGGCATGCCGTACGTGCGACGTATTTATATGCGGCGATGGCCGAGGCGGACAGTCTTCTGGGTTCGACGGATTACAGTTTTGCCCTGGATTCCATCTGGCACAATATTGTGGATACGAAAATGCATATTACCGGCGGTCTGGGGGCAGTGCACGGGATTGAGGGATTCGGGCCATCGTATGAGCTGCCCAACAAGGAGACCTATCTGGAAACCTGTGCGGCGGTGGGGAATGTGTTTTTCAATATGCGGATGTTCTTGAAATATCACGATGGCAAATACGCGGATGTGGCGGAGGTGGCGCTGCTGAATAACTGCCTGTCGGGGGTCGGCCTGGACGGCAAGAGCTTTTTCTATCCGAACCCGCTGGAGGCCGACGATGGGCATCAGCCTCGCTCGGGGTGGTTTGGGACGGCCTGCTGTCCGTCCAATATTGCAAGGCTGATTCCGCAGGTACCTGGCTATATGTATGCCACCGACGGCAAACAGCTTTATACGGTGCTTTACGGCAGCAGCCGGACTGCGGTTGAATTGAACGGGATGAAGGTTGCAGTCAAACAGACCACGGATTATCCGAATTCGGGAGAGATTGAGCTGCAGGTTGATCCGCAAGAGGCGGTTCGGTTTCCATTGAATCTCCGGATTCCGACGTGGGCGGGCAGTCAATTTGTGCCCGGGCGGCTGTATGCATACAGCGAGCCATCTTCGGGGTGGACGGTTGAGGTTAATGGCCAGCGGATTGAGCCTGCGGTCGAAAAAGGCTTTGCGGTGATCGAGCGGGTCTGGAACCCGGGGGATCGCATCCAGTTGAAGCTGCCGATGCCGCTGAAGGTCAATACCTGCATCGAGCAGGTTGCGGCCAATCGCGGGCGGGTGTCTTTTTCGCGGGGGCCGCTGGTGTATTGTGCCGAAGGCATCGATAATGGCGGGGCGGTGCAGCGGTTTTTTGTGGATGCGGGGAAGGCTGTTGGGCATGCTACGATCCGTTGCATTGAAACCGGCAAGCTGGCGGGGCTGAGTGAGGTTACGATTCCCGCCAAAGAATTGACCGCAGACGGCGTGCGTGAGTCGCAGTTGAAGCTGATTCCTTATTATGCCTGGAGCAATCGGGATCGCAGTTCGATGATTACCTGGATTGGTACGGGGCGAGAGCTGGCCAAGCTGGATATGCGTGATCCGCGGAATATGAAGTTTTCGGGGGTACGAGCATCGCATACCTTTGACCAGGATACGGTGGATGCGGTGTGTATGCGGCATACCCCGCAATCGTCATCCGATACCTCGATTCCCCGCTGGACGAGCTGGCCGCAGAAAGGCAGGCCGCAGTGGGTCGAGATTGATTTGGGGCAGGTGCACCGAATCGTCAGTGTGAGTGTGTACTGGTATAACGATAATGGCGGGGTTCAGCTGCCGGAGTCATGGTGCCTGCAGACCCTGGCGGACGGTTCGTGGAAGGATGTGAAAATCTACAACACCGACCAGTACAGCACGCTGGCGGACAATTATAATACTGTGCATCCGGCGGACCCGCTCCG
>JAWRKM010000107.1:0-50789 GCA_040306945.1 Anaerohalosphaeraceae bacterium | reverse complement strand
GAGGTCCATTTATGGGAATTGCCCGGGTGAGATGGAATATCCAGTATTCCCTGTTCGATGACAATACCGCAGGAGGGCTGGTTCTGATAACGATAACTTGCCAGTTTCATATTCTTTCCTTATCAAAAAGATTCAAATCAGTGTTGTTATTGTAAAGGAGCACACAGCTTCAGGCAACCGGCATTTTGAGAATTGGGTTGGTTTAGTTTTTTGACAAGATTTACCGGATTAACAGGATGAATAGGTTTGTTTGCATTTTTGATCCTCGTCTGGGCCTGACTAGTTTTTCCTGGATCAAAAAAAAGCCCCGGCCATTGGGGATGGTCGGGGCTTAGATGACTGAGCTGTTGTGCTACTGTTTTGTTTCGATGTTGATTTCCGCGATGCTGGCAAAGGCCTGGTTGCTGACTTCGCTGAGGGCGACAATTTTCAGGTAGCGGGCATTGACCGGGGCGTCCAGTTTCAGCGTTTGTGGTCTTCTGGCATTGGGTGGGAATTGGCCTTTAAAGGCCGGCTGACCCCAGTTTTCCGGGTCATTGCTCAGATAAATCTCATACTCTTTGAGCCGACCGTTGCTCATATCCTGACGAGGGGTGTAAATCACGGCGGTAATATCCTGCGGCTTTTTGAAGTCGATGATCAGGAAATGCGGATGGCTCGGAGCACCGCCGCTGTAACGACTGTGCCAGAAAGTGTCCGGCTCGCCGTCGATGGCGTGAATTGGTTCGCCCTCATCCGGCTCAAAGCTGCTGGCCTTGATATTCCACTTGGCTGCGGGAGATTCAGGGAAAACCAACATACCCT
This sequence comes from Anaerohalosphaeraceae bacterium, assembly GCA_040306945.1. Classification (GTDB taxonomy): domain Bacteria; phylum Planctomycetota; class Phycisphaerae; order Sedimentisphaerales; family Anaerohalosphaeraceae; genus Anaeroglomus. The sequence goes on along the minus strand of JAWRKM010000107.1, from coordinate 49,985 downwards.
GATAGGGGACCTGCCCCGGCACGGCGGCACGAACCTGTACGGTTCCACTCGTCAGCTCAAATGGGGTGGTATAGGTTTGCCAGCCGGTACCATTGATAGCGTACTCGATTTTAGCACCGGCGGCGGCACAGGACAGCGTAACCAGGCCGGCCATATCCCGTGCACCCAGGACGGGCTTAATCCGGTCCTGCGGTATGGGCAGCCGACCGGCGGACGACAGATTTTCCTGGCCGGCCGGCAGCAGACGCAGCACATAGGAGAATGTTGCCGGGTCGGACCAGACAATATACTGGTCCAGCGGTCGCGGGCCGCAGCCGTTGGACCCGACACCCAGTGTCCGTGCGGCCAGAGTCAGGACAGTGCTGGTGCTGGCCGGCAGATCCACAGTGTATTCAATCGGGGTCATTACTTCATCGGTATAAGGCAGGGCAGAGACCTGCATATTGTCGCCATCGGCCTGGGCCAGCAGTGTCGGCATACGCTTGCCGCCAACGGCTGCCCAGCGGACGTCTTCATGATTGCCACACTCCATCGGTTTGGCATACGGGGTCATCTGGTCTTTGACGCTGCTGCTGTAAAGTCCGACGTCGAAGCCGCGTTTGCGGTCACTGTAATTTTCCATCGGGCCTCGCCCCAGATAACTGAATTGATCCAGCTTTGCATCCAGCAGCATCCGGACGCCCATGCGGGCCAGCGGGATACGGCGCCCTATCGGGGCAATCGCGTTGTCGACAAGGATGGAGCCGTCGCCGTAAATCGTATAGATAGCCGAATGAGTGGCACTAAATCCCCTTTTGCCGGTTGCCTGGATAACCGCTTCGATACGCACGACAGAAGGCTGGGGCTGGTTTAAAGAGGTGCTCAGTACCGTGCGTTTCAAATCGTCCAGGCCGTAATCCTGCCAGGACCGGTAGGCCCACATATCATCGTTGCGATGCGGAGCTCGCCACAAATGCATTTTGGGGCCGCCGCCGTCGGCCAGCAGGTTAACCTTGTCCCGCACCAGCTGGGTGATCGTTCCTTCGGTCCTGTCGAATACGACGGAAAAGTCCTTGCCGGATACGATGATTTGAGACTCTTTTTCGCTGAATGTCAGTGAATCCAATTTTGCCGTATCCATGGTGACGGTCTGGGCTATGACAGGCACCTGAAATTGTGCAGCGGCGACTTCAAAGCCTGCTTTGGCCCAGAGTGTTTTCTTGGCCAGGACAAACCAGACCCGCAGGAAATACTCGGCGCCGGGTTTGGGATTGATTGTCTTGAAGGGAACGGTCAGAAGTTGTTCTTCTCCAGGACCGATGTTCAATGCTTTAAACATGCCGCGGTCGATTTCTGTGCCGTCTTCGGTCAATGACCAGTGGCCCTGAAATCCTGACAAGTCGATAAAGGCATATTTGTTGCGGATTTTAACTTTGCCGGCAGCCAGGTCCTCGGCTTCGATGCCGATCCACTGGTAAGCCCGTTTCATTTCAGGATAATGCGGCTTGGGGGAACGGTCGGAGAAAATGACGCCCTTGTGGATGAAGTAGTGATCGTTGGGTACTTCACCGAAGCCGCCGCCATAGGCCATAAATTGGCGCTTGGGGTCACGATTATTCCAGAGGCCCTGATCTTGCCATTCCCAGATGGCGCCGCCCAGCAGCGTCGGATACTTGTCAAACAGGTCGTTGTATTCGCCGATAGAGCCCATGGAATTAAACATGGCGTGGGCATATTCACACAAATAAAACGGCTTGGTGAGTGTTGTTGAATTGGCGATTTGTTCCACGCCGCCAACGCCAGTGTACATCTGGCTGTCAATATCGGCGGGATTGTCATTGCCGATGCCAAATCGCTCATAATGGGTCGGGCGGTCCGGATCGATGGCCTTGATGGCGCGCAGGGCCGCAAGAAAATTCTGGCCGGAGCCGGCTTCATTGCCCAGCGACCAGATAATCACAGAAGGATGGTTCTTGAAATTTTCAACATTGGCAACGTTGCGGTCCACGTGGGCGGCCTCCCACGCCTTGGGATGCGACAGGGATTCGCGGCCGTAGCCGTAGCCGTGCGATTCAACATTGGCTTCCGCCACAAGATAAATCCCATATTCATCACACAGCTCATACCAGCGTGGGTCGTCTGAATAATGGCAGGTACGAACGTGGTTGCAGTTGCCCTGTTTGAGGATTTCCAGGTCGCGGATCATTTTTTCTTCGGTAACATAATGACCGGAATCGGGCCAATGCTCATGGCGGTTTGCTCCTTTGAGCTTGATCGGCACCCCATTGACCAAAAAGAGTCGGCCTTTGATTTCGATTTCGCGGAAGCCAGTCCGTGCCGACAGGATTTCTTCCTCTTTGCCGTTGGCCAGCGTCAGGACGGTCGTATATAGCGTGGGGGTTTCAGCAGTCCATTTGGCGGGGGCCTTGACCGGCATCGTCAGAGTCACGGTTTTTTCCTGTCCAGGTTCGATTCCAGGCACGGCGATTTGAACCTTCTCGGCGGCGGTCTTGCCTTCGATGTTAAACAAGGCTGCAGTCAGGGTGCAGGCCTGAGAAGGTTTGTCGCCGTAATTTTTCACCTTGGCGGTAACCTGGAGGGTGGCGTTTTTGTAATGCTCGTCCAGGTCTGTCTTGATGAAAAAGTCGCGGATGTGGACCTGCGGCGTGCTCCAGAGAGTAACGTTGCGATAAATGCCGCTCAGTCGCCACATATCCTGGTCTTCAAGGTAACTGCCCGATGAAAACCGATAGACTTCCACGGCAACCATATTCTTGCCTGGTTTAACATATTTAGTGATATCAAAATCCGCGGCGTTGCGGCTATTGACGCTGTAGCCGACTTTCTGGCCGTTGACCCACACAAAAAACGCCGAATCTACCCCGTCAAAGGTTAGAAAGATGCGACGGTCCTGCCAGGCTTTGGGGACTTCAAATTCCCGCCGATAGCTGCCCACCGGGTTGCGTTCGGTGTAGGCGGTATAATTTTTCGGCGGCTCGCTCATCACACGTGGCCAGTCTTTCTGGAAGATATAGCCGAGGTTGCGGTAGTAGGGCGTACCGTAACCGAGTACCTGCCAGTTGGAGGGAACCGGGATTTCCTTCCAGCCGCTGACGTCAAAGTCGGTCTTGTAGAAATCCACCGGCCGCTGGTCAGGGGTGGGAACCCAGTAAAATTTCCACTGACCGTTGAGGCTCAGGCAGAAGGACGAATCATGGCGTTTGGCGGCAAGTGCCTCCTTGAGATTGGCATAGGGCATCAGGGTCGCGTGGGCGGGTTCCTTATTAATACCCAGACATTCCGGGTTTTCGATTTCCGGCGGCAGGGGTGCAGCGGCCGGACAAATCACTGACAGCACAAGACTAAGACAAAGTCCAGTGAGAATACGGAGGTGTGTGTTCTTGTCCATGTTCGATTCCTTTTTCCTGTTTTGACTTTCCCAATAACGGTTTTCTGTTGCGGTTTGGCCGAAAGAAAGATTCCATTCAGTACTATATACCGATTTTCTTCGTATTGTGTCCATAATTCCGAAGAAAATCTGATCTATTTTTTTGAGACAGTGGGTGAGTTGGGAAGAATTCAATATCTTTGTCAGAACGGGTGATTGTGGTGCTGCAATTCCAGGCTCTACTTGCCATTTGCCCTTTATGAATTTTGCAAAATACTTTGAAAAAATCAGGGATATGAGTATGATAAAGGCTTATATGAAGACATAGATAGTTGGTGTCAATGGAAAGGTTACAATGATTCGCCAATGGTGGTCCAAAGTCGGGCAGCGATGGAAAGCACGCAAAGGCCGGGTGACGACAACAGATGAGGATTTGCTGTTGCTCAATAATACCCCGAATGCTGTGGTGCCGCTGCGCGGGCCAAACGCCGGGGATCCTGCACTGGTTCGCAAAAAGGATAGTGCCGAGATCGTCGGCGAAGCGGTGAATAAGCTGGTGGATCGTCTTGAACAGATTAACGCCAGTATTTCTCTGCAAATTCAGCAAAACGAGTTGCTTGTCGATAAAATCAATCAAATTCCAGACCTACTGTCCGGCCTGCCTCAACAGGCCCAGGAACAGCGCCAAATTCTCCAGGACTTGACGACCGAATTAAAGACCAAAGCTGCAAATGACCAGAAATTACTGGAGTTGATGGCCGGAATGAGTGATCACGCTGCCGAGCAAACCGGCAAACTCGGTCAGATTCATGAACATCTGGAAGCAACGGCGAAAGTGGACCGTGAAATTTGTGATAATCTGGGTAAATTTAATGCTTCAATCGAGAAGCTGGATTCGGATACGGTCAGCCAGACTGAATGGATCCAGCAAATGAGCCGGTCTTTTTCCGCGACAGACCGGTATCTGAAATATACCATTGCTCGCCAGCAACGGCGGTTGATGTGGATTTTTGTGATTTCGATGGTGGTTAGCCTTGTGGCTATATCCGGTTTAGTGATTGGAATTGTCCTGTTGACTCGATAAGCTGCGTGATGCCGGATTCTCAGTCCAAACGGATTTTCATCAGTGCGCTGGAACCCAGCGCTGAACTGCACTGTGCCAATCTGATTGGCCAGTGCGGCCGGAAAATGGGCGAAAGTAAAACCTCCATAAAGTCTATCGAATGGATTGGTTTTGGCGGGCCGAAGATGGAAGAGGCTGGCTGTGCTTTGCTGGAAAACACCGTCAGCAGGGCGGCGATGATTTACAAAGTTTTTAGTCAGCTGGGGTATTACCGGAGCCTGATTCATAAAGCCCGGCAGTTGCTGGAACAAAACAAACCGGATTTGGTTATTGTCTGCGATTCGCCTGCGTTTAATTTTCACATTGCCAAGGCCGCCAGGAAGCTCAACATTCCTGTCTTGTTTTATGTGGCCCCGCAATTGTGGGCTTGGGCACCGTGGCGGATTCACAAATTAAAGGCCTGCTGTGACAAACTGGCCTGTATTTTGCCCTTTGAACAGGATTGGTTTCAGCACCGCGGTGTGGATGCGACCTTTGTCGGCAATCCATTATTTGATGAATTGACCGAGCCTCTTGAAGCGAATCTCAAAACCTATGACGGATTCACACCCCAGCAGGCAAAGATTGCATTGCTGCCGGGTTCCCGCAGGCATGAGATCGAGACCCTCTGGCCGGCGATGCAGCAGATTGCCCTTGAGATTCGCAAGGTCTATCCGAAGACACGTTTTTATACCGCTGCGCCGGATATGTCCAAGATAGTCCTGCTGCACGAGCATCGGATGAACGGTTTTTCGTGTCTGGAGCAGATCGGCGGGCTGATGGACTTGTGCAAGCAGGTGGATATGGCGATTGTCGCCAGCGGCAGTGCGACGCTTCAGGTTGCCGCCGCGGCATGTCCGATGATTGTGATGTATCAATCCAGCCGGCTAATGTGGCATCTGGTGGGGCGGTGGCTGATCCGTACGCCGGTGCTGTCGTTACCGAATATCGTGGCGGGCCGAAGGCTGGTGCCGGAGTTTATGCCGTATTTTGCCTCGATTGATCCGATTACCCATGTGGCGATGGACTATCTGGGCAGTGTTGAACGTTTAAAAAAAGCCAGTGCCGACCTAGTGGATCTATGCAAGCCGCTGGCCGGACGGAATACGGCTGCCGAGGTTGCCAATATTGTATTCCAGATGATATAACTCTGTTTGTATACCAAAAAGAGGTGTAAAAAGTCTCTTTTGGGAGCATGAATCGGGGTAGTTGTTATTTGTTTGCCCTGGCGGATACTGTAGCGGCGACCAACGGAGCGGAAAAACCAGACGCTTAGCGTTCATATCTGCCTAAGGAAAGTCGGGGTGACTGGATTCGAACCAGCGGCCTCCTGGACCCAAACCAGGCGCTCTAGCCAAGCTGAGCTACACCCCGCAGTGCAAAGTTGGGTAAATAAATATATAATCCGTCTCCAGAAAAGGCAAGAAAAACCTCCTGCAGAATATTTTGGGCCTGAATTGCCCCGGCAAATGGCCTAAAACATTGACTTTACCCCCCGTTTCTCTTAGTATGGTCGAACTTTAGACGTATAAATGAATGGTGATTGCTGATCCGAATGGATAGCAATCCAGATGAAGAAAGGGTATCTATGTCTGAATCCAAAGTCAAACTGAGAACCAGACCCTGTGTGATGATTATCCGGGATGGATGGGGATGGAATCCCAATCCGGCCGAAGATAAATTTAATGCGATTAAAATGGCGAATGTGCCCACAGACACGATGCTGATGAACAATTATCCCAACTGCCTGATTCGAACCTATGGCGAGGATGTCGGGCTGCCGGAAGGGACGATGGGCAACAGCGAAGTCGGGCACCAGAATATCGGGGCCGGGCGGGTGGTCTATCAGGATTCGGTTCGGATTACCGTGGCGATTCGCGATGGAGAATTCTTCCAGAATGAAACCCTGCTGGCTGCGATTCGCAGTGCCAAAGATAATGGCAGGAAGCTGCATCTGTTCGGGCTGTGCAGTGATATCGGTGTGCATTCGCTGCTGGGGCATCTTTATGGCCTGCTGGACATGTGCAAACGCAATGGTCTCAAGGAGGTGTATCTGCATGCCTTTACGGATGGACGTGATTCCCCTCCGACCAGCGGTGCGGGTTATCTTGCGGATATTGAAAAGAAAATGGCTGAAATCGGCGTCGGCAAGATTGCGACTGTGATGGGACGATTTTATGCGATGGACCGGGATAAACGCTGGGAACGTGTGGAAGCGGCGTATCGGTGTCTGACCGAAGGCACCGGCCATGCCGCCAAGTCGGCTCTTGCAGTCATGCAGGAAAGCTATGCCAAAAACATCACCGATGAATTCATTGAGCCGACCTGTATTGTCAATCCTGCCGGCAAACCACTTGCCCTGGTGCAGGATGGCGACAGCGTGATATTCTTTAATTTCCGTGGCGACCGCCCTCGCGAATTGACACGGGCTTTCGTGGATACAGATTTCAGCGAATTTGTACGGCATACTCGGCCCAGGACGGCGTATTATGTCTGCATGACTGAATATGATTCAAAGATTCAGGCACCGGTGGCGTTTCCTCCGATTCGTCAGATGCCCAATATCGCGGGCGAATATTTCAGCAAGCTGGGACTCAAGCAATTCCGCTGTGCTGAGACGGAAAAATATGCCCATGTGACCTTTTTCTTCAATGGCGGGCGGGAAGAGCCGTTTGAAGGGGAACAACGCCAGATTGTTCCTTCGCCGCGGGTGAAAACCTATGATATGAAACCGGAAATGAGTGCCAATGAAGTCTGTGATGTGATTTGTGAGAAGCTGGATACCAACCAGTTTGATGTCATCATCTGCAACTTTGCCAATCCGGATATGGTGGGGCACACCGGTGTCCTGGAGGCTGCAATCACAGCGGCCCAGACGGTGGATCGCTGTGTCGGTCGAATTCTGGACAAGGTCAAGGCGATGGGCGGCAGTGCCGTCATTCTGGCCGATCACGGCAACTTTGAAAAAATGTGGGATTTTGAAAACAATATGCCTCACACGGCACACACCGTCGGTGATGTGCCATTTATTGTGTTTGATGAGGGGTTTAAATCCAGAAAAATGGCCTCTGGCGGCAAGCTGGCTGATGTCGTGCCGACGTTTCTGGAAGTGATGGGATTGCCCAAACCGGCAGAGATGACCGGCAGGAGCCTTCTTCTGTAAAGGTCTTTGACAGGCAGGATAGTGTAATTATGGGCAGGATTGCCATTCTCGATGACAATATGATTAACATGATTGCGGCCGGAGAAGTCATCGAGCGGCCTGCCAGTATTGTCAAGGAACTGCTGGAAAACAGTCTCGATGCCGGGGCGACGCGGATTACCGTTCTGGTCGAAGACGGGGGACGCAAACGGATTGCAGTGACCGACAACGGCTGCGGGATGGATGCTCAGGATTTGCAGTTGGCACTGGAACCGCACGCAACCAGTAAAGTTCGTCAGGCACAAGATTTGCACGCTATCCGAACGATGGGGTTTCGCGGGGAGGCGCTGGCCAGTATTGCCTCCGTGGCCCAGGTGACGCTCATCAGCCGCACCGCGGATTCCATCCAGGCCAATCTGCTTTATTGTGATTGCGGCCATCGGGAGCCGGTGCGTCCGGCCAGTGCTGATATGGGGACGACGGTGGATGTGCGGAATCTGTTTTATAAGCTGCCGGCCCGCCGCAAATTCCTGCGTACGGCCAATACTGAGATGACGCATATTATCGAGCATTTCACGCGCATTGCTCTGGCACATTTATCGCTGGACTTGACACTGATTCACAATGGCCGGCAGACCTATCACCTGCTTGGCGGACAAACGCTGACTGAGCGGGTGGGCATTCTGTTTGGCAGGGAACTGGCCGAGACACTGATGCCCCTTCGCAAACAGGAAAAGGCAATGGACATTACCGGGCTGATCGGCAGGCCTGCTGCTGCACGCACCAGCAGCAGTTATCAATATGTTTTCCTGAATCAGCGATTCATCCGGGATAAATTTATTCAGCATGCCATTCGGCAGGCGTATCAGGGACTTGTGGAACCCAATCGTTATCCGGCGGTGTTTTTGTTTCTGGATATGCCGCCGGAACACTATGATGTCAACGTTCATCCGACCAAGGTCGAGGTGCGTTTTGAAAATTCCAATCTGGTGCATTCGCAGGTCTTGGCGGCGCTGCGGGATAAACTGCTCAGTACCAATCTGGATGTCGGCGGAAAAATGCCGCCTTCGATGGAATTTGGCCCTTTGCCTGACAGCGGAACAGCACAGGAGTTTGCCCGGCGTCAGCGCATTTTGGATGCCGTTGAGGAATTCTTCAGAAAGCCTGCAGGCTCGCAAAGGACTTTCGAGTTTAAATCATCGCGGCAGGAACCGTTGTTTGGTGAGCCGTCCTCTAAGGCAACTGCTTCTGAGACCATCCCGGCCTACCAGGATATCCAGCTGCCCATGGCTCCACAGAAATATTTGCAGGTACAGAACAGTTACCTGCTCGTGGCGACTGAACAGGGATTTGAAGTGATCGACCAGCATGCATTACATGAACGGATTTTATTTGAAAAGCTGTGCGAAAAAATCCGGCAGGGCAGACTGGCCTCGCAGCGGTTTCTGACACCGGTAGTGATTCAGGTTACGCCCCAGCAGGAGGAATCGATGGAGCATAACACCGCATTATTCGACAAGCTCGGCATTGAGCTCAGTCCGTTCGGGCCGGGGACGATTGCGATTCAGGCCTTTCCGATTCTGCTGGAAAAAGCAGAGCCGGGGGAATTTGTTCGGAATCTGTTGGATACGCTGGTATCGGCTGCATCGACCGACCAGCCGGAAGATCTGCTCAAGGAGGTTCTGGAGCGGGCGGCCTGTATCGCGGCGGTCAAGGCCGGCCAGCCCCTCAGTGAAACCGAGGTGGTGCAACTGCTTGCGGATCGCCAGAAGTATCCGCAGGCCTGTCGGTGTCCGCATGGTCGGCCGGCGACACTGAGGTTCAGCATCGCAGAGCTGGAAAAACAATTCAAGCGGACGGGGTTTTGATGACGGACCAACAGATGCACAATTCCCGGCGAAAGGATGTCCGACGGATCAACACAGTCACACTGGCAGTGATCCTGGCGGTCGATGCGGTAATCATTGCTCTTGCGGGATTTGGCGTGTACTGCTTGTGGGGATATCTGAAAGCTTGCCCTGTTCAGACTCCCCAGCAGACCCTACGGACAACGGGGGACACATCAGAACGTATCGTGTCGCTGGCACCAAACCTGACAGAATTATTATATGCGATGGGTCTGGACAAGGAAATGGTTGCTGTAACGTCCGACAGCAATTACCCTGAGCAGGCCCAATCCCTGCCCCATGTGGGCACCTTCTGGCAGCCGGATATGGAAGCCATTATCGCAGCGAGGCCTACCCTGGTTGTGACGCTGGGGTTTGATCAGCAGGCAGGACTGGCCGGACGATTGCGTAAGATGGGATGTCGGACCTTGTCGCTGAATATCGAAACCTTTCCGGAATTGTACAGCGGAATTGAAACGCTGGGGCAATCCGTCAATCGCCCGCAGGAAGCCAGCCGGTTGATCCATCGCATTCAGGGAACCCAGGATAATCTCAGACGGCGGTTTGCCGGTCGTGCTGAACCGCGGGTGCTGTGGGTGATTCAGCGGGAACCGCTGCGGGTGGCCGGGGTGGATACGTTTATTGATGAGATGATTCGCACCTGTGGCGGTCGAAATGCCATCGGCAAAACCATACATCAGTATCCGCCAATCAGTCAGGAAACACTGCTGGCCTCAGCGCCAGATATCATTATTGAGCCGTCCGATACGCAGGCCGATTACGAACGGCTGTCTCGTACGATCTACGAATTTTACGGGCGATACCCAAGTCTGCCGGCGGTGCAGGATAAACGCATTTATATCCTGGATGGTGATTTGGTCAGCCGACTGGGGCCGCGTATTGAACAGGGCCTTAAAGAAGTTGCCAAGTGTCTTTGGCCGCAGGAGAAATTCAATTAAGAATGAAAACGCTGACTTCCAGAACTATGTGGGGGGGGATTCTGGTCGGCATCGCGGGATTGCTGGCGACGGCGGCGATTTGTTCTGTGTTTGGTTCTGAGAAGATCCTTTTTTCGCGTGTCTGGCAAGGCTTGTTTGGACCGACCGGCAGCGGATTTAATCAGGATTATATTATTTACGTGCAGTTTCGTCTGCCGCGGATTTTCCTGGCCGGGATTGTCGGGGCGGCACTGGCCTGTGCGGGGACGGTACTGCAGGCCATTTTACGCAATCCGCTGGCGGACCCCTATCTGCTGGGAGTATCCAGTGGAGCGGGACTGGGAACAATGTTGGCGGTGATTGGCGGTTTCGGGGTAACGATATTGGGGACCTCTGCAATTACGTTGATGTCATTTGTCTGTGCATTGGGGACGGTATGGATTGTCTGGCTTCTGGGGGGACGCGGCGATAAGGGCGGTATGACGGGATTGCTTCTGGCTGGTGCGGTTGTGAATGCCTTTTTGTCGGCGGTGATTATGTTTTTGAATTCCATTGCGCAAGCCAGTCAGATTCAGACGACTCTCTTTTGGCTGATGGGCAATATTTCCGCCATGGACAATATGTATCTGCTGTGGATCAGTGCCGGTCTTGTTGCAGCGGGGGTCATTACGTGTATGCGGTTTTCGGTTTGGTTGAATCTGATTAGTTTCAGCCCTGAAGAGGCGAGGCTGGCGGGGGTCAATGTCCGATGGCTGTATCAGGGATGTTTTGCGGTGTCTGCACTGATTACCGCGGTGGCAGTCAGTTTAAGCGGACTGGTGGGGTTTGTGGGATTGATTGTGCCGCATGGGGTGCGTCTTCTGATTGGGCCGGATCATCGACTCTTGATACCCCTCAGTGCGCTGGCGGGGGCGGCGTTTGTAATAGTCGCAGATACGGTGTCGCGGATTGTGGTGCCGCCTGCGGTGATGCCGGTAGGAGTCGTTACGGCGCTGGCCGGTGGTCCATTCTTCTTGTATTTGCTGGTCCGTTTCGGCAGGAAGCTTCATCTGGGGGATTAATGGCGATTATTGAAATCGACAACCTGTCGTTTCATTATAAGCAATTGCCCGTGCTGTCGAATGTAACGGTTGCGATCGAGCAGGGGAGTTTTTGGAGTATCCTGGGGCCTAATGGTGCGGGTAAAAGCACGCTGATTCGACTTTTGGCTGGATTACTGTCGCCTCAGCAAGGCTCAATCAGGCTTCACGGTAAACGATTAAGTGTATATAAAATTCGGGATCTGTCGCGACAGATTGCTATGGTGTGTCAGGAATATATCCCGGCCTTTGGTTTCACGGTGCAGGAAACGGTTTCGATGGCGCGGGTCGGACGTGAGGGTTATGTCTTGTTTGAAGATGAAAACGATAAGGCTATGATACGCAAGGCGATGGAGCAGACCCAGATTACCCACCTGGCCCATCGTAAACTCAATGAACTCAGCGGCGGCGAACGCCAGCGGGTCTTTATTGCGCGGGCACTGGCTCAGGATACCCCGATTTTACTGCTCGATGAACCGACTAATCATCTGGATATTAAACATCAGGTTTATATATTTGACCTCCTGAAATCTCTGCAAAAGGATCAGAATAAGACCATCTTGGTCGTCACACATGATATAAATCTGTCTTGCCAATATTGTGATTGTGTTCTTTTACTGGGTGGGGCGGGGCGATACGAGGTTGGCAATCCGCTGCAAGTCATTGACAATGAGAGGCTTAAGTCATATTTTGGTGTCGAAGGTCATCGCGGAATTATCGGAACTACGCCGTTTTTTGTGCCATTGGGGCGTTTTGTTGTCCGCTCTGACTCGCAGCAATTACAATAAGTCTTTTTATTAAAAGAAGTTAAACTCGTTGTTTTTGGCTTGCTATTTTTTTGGAAGAAAGTATATTTTGGGCTTCTCAGATTGCCGACAATGGGAAAGATATACCTTTGTATTTTCAGTGCAGCAGGGCTTGATAATGCATAAATGAGGTGGTAAATATGAAAAAACCGGCAAAAAAAACAACGGCAAAAAAAGCAGTGCCCAAAACGGCTGCCAAAACGTCCAAAAAAACAGCCAAACCCGCGGCCAAAAAGGAACGCAAAACGAGTACTGCCAAAAAGGCCGGCAATCACTCCAAATCCCCCATGACTAACACGGACAGTGCATCACCCAAAAATACCATCCTGGCATCAGTACCAAAGGCGGTGCAGGGATCTACAAAAACCTATCTCAGTCCGGAGAAACTGGAGTATTTTCGTCATATACTTCTTGAAAAACTGCACCAGTTGCGAGGAGATGTGGATTCTATTGAGACCGAAGCTCTCCGTAAAAACAGCGCAGATTCATCCGGAAATTTGTCTACCATGCCGATTCATATGGCCGACCTCGGCTCGGATACCTTTGAACAGGATTTTGCCCTGGGTTTGATGCGAGGGGAACGGAAGATTGTTACCGAGATACTTGCTGCGTTAAAACGCATTCAGGATTGCACTTACGGTATTTGCGAGGGCACCGGAAAACCGATACCCATCCCTCGTCTGGAAGCCTGTCCTTGGGCTCGGTATTGTGTAGATTATGCGGCTAAACTGGAAAAAGGACAGGTAAGCCTTAAGGAAAATTCATATCGGAGCGAATCCAGGACCCGCGTAAAAGATCTGGATCAAGAAGAAGCCCAGGAATTTGAGGAGCTGGACGAAGACCAGGAGATCGAGCAAGAGGAAGAAGAGATTGAAGAGGGAGAATATGATCATCTGGAAGCCGATCCAGACCTGGAAGATTTGTACGAGATTGAAGAAGAACCAGACAACCCTCCTTCGAAATAGCAGCAGTTCGCATCTAATAAAATATGGCATTTGAATGTCCAATATGTAAAAAACCTGTCTGTCCACCACAGAATAGGCAACGGGGATGTTTTCCCTTTTGTTCTGAGCGATGTCGGCTGATTGATTTAGGCAAATGGATAGATGGGGTATATCGTATTCCGGTCCAAAACGCCCCGGACACCCATCCCGCCCCATCTGAGTCGGCGGATGAGATGGAGTGATGGGGCCATTCCGGATTCTATTGCATTATTTTCACGCCCAATTTTTAACTTTTTTACAGGCCCCCTCCGATAATAGGGAATATAGACAAATCGGGTTGACTTCTTTGGATTTTTCGCCATAATGTCTTAGTTATTTCTGCATCGAGGCTTACGGAAAAGCCGGTCGGAAAAGTCTATTTTGTATATGGAGATGTCTATGCGTCGTTCGTTAGTGGTTCGGTTGCTTTTGGCAGCGGCAGTGGCGTTGACTTTCGCAGGTTGTAAAAAACCAGTTAAGGTCGTAAAGCCCCAGTATGACAAGCAATTACCCCCTGGACAATATGCCCTTCGCAAAATTACCGATCCGGCAATGATTCCAGATATCACATTTGCCTGTTATGAAACCGTCGATTTACGACGCTCGATTGATAACAGTCTGCGTTATTTGAATAAAACCAGCAGTAAAAAATATTTCCCCTGCGGCGATATTACCCATGAACGGGCGGTAGCCAGTCTGCAGACGCTGGCGAAATTGCTGGATCAGGGGCTTGTCGGACGTCCTCTGGCAGCAGCCATCAAAGAACAATTTGAATTTTACCAGTCTGTCGGCTGTGACGATATGGGCACGGTGTTATTTACCGGTTACTATACCCCCATTTTTAATGGTTCGATGACTCCGACAGCGGTGTATCGGTATCCGCTTTACAAGCAGCCGCAGGACCTGGTTAAAGGGGAAGACGGAACCATACTCGGGCGAAAAATGCCGGACGGAACATTTACGCAATATCCGGCACGCCGGGAGCTGGAGGAGAGCGGCCAGCTCAAAGGGACAGAGCTGATTTATTTATCTGACCCCTTTGAGGTGTACATTGCCCATGTGCAGGGGTCTGCAAAAATCCGGCTGGCGGATGGGAGCCTGGTTACCGTTGGGTATACCGCCAGCAACGGCCATGAATACAAAAGTATCGGTCAGGAATTAATTAATGACGGGGTTCTGCCTAAAGAGGGGCTTAGCCTGCAGCGGATGATAGAGTATTTCAAAGCGAATCCGAATATGGTCGATCATTATATCTATCGTAATCCCCGGTTTGTGTTTTTCCAGATGGATTCCGGCGATCCTCGCGGCAGTCTGAATGAGCCGGTTACGCCTCTGCGGACGATTGCCACAGACAAATCCATTTATCCGCGAGGGTGTATTGCGGTGCTCAAGACCAATCTGCCAAGACCGGTCGGGATGGATATTTCCAAGCGTCCTTACACCGGGTTTGCCCTGGATCAGGACACCGGCGGAGCTATTCGTGCACCGGGACGCTGCGATGTGTATATGGGGTCTGGCGACGAGGCTGGCAAAATGGCCGGACAGGTATATGAAGAAGGCAAATTATATTATATTTTTGTGAAGCCGGAATTGATGGTCTCTGAAGCTGTGTCAGGGGTGGTTGAATCTTCGCCGCAGCCCCAGAATTCGGCTTATTAGGCGATCTGCATCATGAAATGAGATGGTATGGATTTTAAGATCAGGTTTCTCGGAGCGGTACAAAATGTTACCGGTTCCCGGCATCTACTGGAGTTCAATGGTTTCCGGGTGCTGGTTGACTGCGGATTGTATCAGGAACGTGAGTATCAATCTCGCAACTGGGACGATTTCGGATTTGTCCCGGCGGACCTGAATGCGGTGCTGCTGACCCATGCTCATCTGGACCATTGCGGCCTGATTCCCAAACTGGTCAAGGAAGGATTCAAGGGCAAGGTCTATTGCACGCCTGCAACGGCGGAAATCACAAAAATTGTGCTGATGGATTCGGGCAAGCTGCAGGAAGAAGATGCGGCCTTCAAACGCAAGCGTCACAAAAAAGAAGGACGTGAAAGCCCTCGCCCCATCGAGCCGCTGTACACCCTGGAAGAAGCGGAACAGAGTTTCAGTTGTATTCAGCCTGTTCCATTTGCCCAGGTTTTTTCACCTGTGGAAGGCATTGATGTCAGTTTTCATGAAGCCGGGCATATCCTGGGGGCGTCGATTATCAAGATCATTCTGCATCTCAACGGTCAGTCGAGGACGATACTGTTTACCGGAGACCTCGGACGCAACAATAAACCCATCATTCGTGACCCTGCTATTTTTGAACATGCCGATTATGTCCTGATGGAATCGACCTATGGCGATCGAGAGCATGAAAACACAGAAAATACCAAAGACCAGCTTGCCCAGGCAGTCAATCAAACCTGGAAAGCGGGCGGAAATTTAATTGTGCCAAGTTTTTCGATTGAACGCAGCCAGGAGGTCCTGTATTTCCTCAATGAATTACTGCTGGAAGACCGCATTCCGCATATTATGACCTTTTTGGACAGTCCCATGGCAGTCAAAGTGACGGAGGTTTTTGAAAAACATCCAGAGCTGTATGATCGGCAGATGCGGTCGCTGATTCTCAAGAATGGTTCGCCATTCAGTTTTAAGGGGCTGATTAAAGTCCAGGCCACCGCGGAGTCCAAAGCCATCAACCATATCAAGGGAACGGTGATGATTATCGCCGGGTCGGGGATGTGCACAGGCGGGCGCATCAAACACCATCTGGTCAATAATATCACCCGTCCGGAATCCACGATTCTGTTTGTAGGTTATCAGGCCAATGGGACGCTTGGCCGGCAGATTCTGGACAGCAACGGCGGTGAGGTGCGTATTTTAGGGCAGACCTATCCGGTCAAAGCCCGCGTGGTCAAAGTGCATGGATTCAGTGCCCATGCGGATCGCAGGGAAATGCTGGACTGGCTTCGAAATCTCAAGCAGCTTCCGCGTAAGATTTTCCTTGTCCATGGCGAAAAAGAAGTTGCCGAAAACTTCCGGGAATACCTCAAGGACAATCTGGGGGCCGATGTTATGGTGCCGGAATATCAGCAGGAAGTGGCTTTAAATTAGTGCAATAAAGATATAGTTTAATGAAAAGCCAAGCCGATGCAGTCTGTGGCAATCAGATTGCGTGCAGTGAACAGGGGGCTTTATGAAACACCTGTGGAGTGGTTTTGGATTAGCGGTGATTTGTGCCATCGCCGGGGCACAGACCGCTGGTATGTATACGCTGACCGGCGGCAGTGATCCATCGGCGGCGGCGGCAATCGATCCGAATTACTTTGTGGTTGCCGATGATGAACACAATATTCTGAAAATGTACAGGGCCGATGGACAGCCGGAGCCGGTACTGAATTACGATTTATCTTCGTTTCTGAGGGTGGATTTGAAGTCTCCCGAAGCCGATATTGAAGGGGCTGCACGCATAGGGAGCCGTGTCTATTGGATTACCTCACATGCCCGGAATAAAGACGGTAAATATCGAGCCAGCCGGTATCGTTTTTTTGCCATTGACATACGTCCTGCCTCATCGGCGATTCCCTGGCAGCTGGTCCCGGCCGGCACGCCCTGTATGACGCTGCTGCAGGATATGCTGAATGCACCCTCCCTGCGGTTTTTGGATTTGGGGTCTGTCACACGTCTTGAGGATGAAGAGGCATTAACAAAAAAGCAGCGGGAGCGACTGGCGCCCAAGCGTGAAGGGTTTAATCTGGAAGGCCTGGCTGCAGGTCAGGATGGAAAATCGCTGTGGATCGGGCTTCGCAATCCTCAGTATCATGACCCGGCGGATGGCCAGAAAAAAGCTATTTTACTGTGTCTGCAGAATCCTGAGGAAGTCATCGATCGGGGGGCAGCGGCCCGGTTTGGAGAGCCGGTACTGCTGGATTTGGGCGGGCGAGGCATCCGCTCCATCGAATATATCGAATCGCAGCAGTCGTATCTGATTGCCGCCGGGGCCGTGGACGGTGAGGCAAATATCGCATTTTATCAATGGAATCCCAGGACGGAATCATTGAAAACCGTTGAGATCGTTACCCCGACAACCTTTAATCCGGAAGCTATATTTGTCTGTCCGGGTAATTCCATGACAGGTTTAATCAGTGATGATGGAGCAATCGAAGTCGAGGTCAAAAGTCCGCAGGAATGTGTCGACGGGGAATTACTGCCGAATGGGCGATGTTTGAATAAAAATCTCAAGGAGTTGAACCGTCGGACATTCCGTGTGATGTTTTTGCCGGATCTGAGATAATTATTAAAATGCGATAAATGACACACAGAATAATAGTTGATACAAAAAGTTTTTTAAGCCCGATTTTATTGCGTTGCATTTTCAGGAGGGATTGATATAGTTATAAGTGAAATAAAAGCGAGAAACTGTTCTCGCTGGACATCTGGCCTGTTTGTCAGTATGGCTCATGGGTCTTAATTTTTTCTTTTTGGAGAAACAAGATGACAAAGAAAGTGTATGTTGGGAATTTAAGTGCCAAAGTGGACACCGCTATGCTGGAATCGTGGTTTACCGAGTTCGGTACGGTGGAAAGCGCCAACATCGTAATGGATCGAGAAACAGGCCAGAGCAAAGGTTTTGGTTTTGTCCAGATGAGCAGCGAACAGGAAGCTCAGGCTGCCATGAATGCCATGAACGGCAAAGAAGTGGAAGGCCGGATACTCAAAGTTGCTGAAGCGAATCCTCCCAAAACCAACGGCAATAAGCCTCGATTTGGCGGTGGCGGCGGTGGTGCCAGACGTTCTGGCGGTTTTGGCGGTGGTCCTCGTGGGGGCAATCGTGGTAATGACCGTGGTGGCGACAGAGGCGGACGCGGCGGTTTTGGCAGACGTTAATTGTCAAAAACAGGCTTGACCCATACAAGGCACTTTGCAATCGTGAGACACGGCAAAGTGCCTTTTTTTTATAACCATTTTTTAATAAATAATTTACATTTAATTTTTTAGGACATTCAAAAAGCCATACCGCAGCTCGGCAAGGGTCCGCTTTTTATAGTGAAAAATCCTTGACATGTCAGGACTTTTATCTATAATATATTGGATTCGACAGCGAGATTGTCTGCGCATTTATATCACCTTGTGGTTTGGACCCCGTGTGAGCGAGTATTCCAGAGATTAAAATTCAGGAATTGGGTCTGTCAAGACACGGTTCCTGAATCAATCGCTTTCTTCTCATCACCCTCCTCTGAAGCCAGATGCCGGTTACGGGTCTGGCTTTTTTTGTGTTCCGATAATAACTCTTAAAAACATAGATACAATATACAAAACAGCTTTTATTTATCGGTAAAACTATTGACTCTGAGCAGGCCCGGTCGTATCATTGTGGCTTTGGGATATCATAATCATGAGTAAAACAAAGAAATCACGAATACATTTCGATATCGAGCGCTGCAAAGGATGCGGCTTATGTGTGTTATTTTGCCCCAAAGGCTATTTACGGATGTCGGAAGAACTCAATAGTCAGGGCAATCCTTATGCAGAAATCATTGACCCGGCAGCCTGTAATGCCTGCGGAATATGTTTTCGGATGTGTCCGGATGTCGCGATTGAGATTTTTGACCGGGCCGATGAATCCGGCGGTGAAAAAGATGCTTCCGATGAACAATCTTCGAGAAAGTGATCATCGATGGGTGAAAAGATTCTGTTAAAAGGCAATGAGCTGCTGGCTGAAGCAGCAGTGCGTGCCGGTTGTCGTTTCTTTGCCGGCTATCCGATTACACCGCAAAATGAGATACCCGAATATATGTCCTGGCGACTTCCGCAGGCTGGCGGTGTGTTTATTCAGGCCGAAAGTGAGCTGGCTGCAATTAACATGCTCTTTGGGGCTTCAGCCACCGGCACGCGGTGTATGACGAGTTCTTCGTCGCCGGGCATCAGTCTCAAGCAGGAGGGCATCAGCTATATTGCCGCAGCCGAGCTGCCATGTGTCATTGTCAATATGCAGCGGGGCGGACCTGGACTGGGCAATATTCGTGCTTCCCAGGCGGATTATTTTCAGTCGGTCAAAGGGGGCGGACATGGTGATTACCGACTGATTGTGTTGGCTCCAGGGACACTTCAGGAAGTCTATAATCTGACGATGAACGCGTTTGACTATGCCGATTTCTGGCGTAATCCGGTCTTGATTCTTGGGGATGGGATACTGGCCCAGATGGCCGAGCCGGTGGAAATGGAACCGTATCAGCCGCTGATGGAAATTCCAGCCAAGGATTATGTTTTGGACGGATGCCGGGGGCGTGCCCCTCGGGTGATTAAAACCCTGATTCTGCATCCCAATATTGGGCTGGTGGTACATAATGAAAATCTCCAGAAAAAATATCGGCAAATCGAACAAGCCATTCAGCTTTGCGAAGACTACCAGACATCGGATGCAGAGATTGTCATTTCCGGCTATGGGATTACCGGTCGAATTGCCAAGGGAGCTGTGAAAATGGCCCGTCAGAAAGGCATTAAAGCCGGCCTGCTTCGGCCTGTCAGTTTGTGGCCCTTCCCAAAGGATATCTTCCAGAAAACGGCACAAACGGCCAAACAATTTCTGGTGGTGGAAATGAGCGAAGGGCAGTTTGTTGAAGACGTCAAACTGGCCATCGAATGCCGTCGGCCTGTGGAATTTCTGGGTAAAGGCGGCGGCTGGTATCCGACGCAGGAAGCCATTCTTGAAAAAATTGAACAGCTGGCCGCACAGGCCAAAGGAGGCAGGTAAGATGGAATTTCTGCATCCCGAATCCCTCTGTGCCTCGCAAAGCCATTATTGTCCCGGCTGCGGGCACGGTATCATCCATCGGCTGGTGGCCGAAGTCATTGACGAACTGGGCATTCGTGAAAAGACGATTGCCACGGCGCCAGTTGGCTGTGCGGTGATGTTTTATGATTATATGAAGTTTGATATTATCGAATGCGCCCATGGACGCAGTCCGGCGGTGGCGACGGGCATCAAGCGGATGCTGCCGGATCGGATTGTGTTTACCTATCAGGGGGATGGCGATCTGGCGGCGATTGGCACCGCGGAAACCATTCATGCGGCCAACCGCGGCGAAAATATTACTGTGATTTTTGTCAATAACGCTATTTATGGCATGACCGGAGGGCAAATGGCTCCGACAACCCTGCTGGGCCAGCATACGACAACCACCCCCGGCGGACGCGGCAAGCATCAGGAAGGCGGGCCGATCCGCATCTGTGAACTGCTCAGCAATCTGGATGGCGTCAGTTATCTGGAACGGACTTCGGTCAGTTCCCCCAAGGATGTCATTGTTGCCAAACGGGCAATCAAAAAGGCGTTTGAAAATCAGATGGACGGCAAGGGGTATTCGCTGGTCGAGGTGCTGTCGATGTGTCCAACGGACTGGAAGCTGACACCGCAGGATGCGGTTAAATTTGTCAATGATGAGATGAAAAAAACATTCCCGCTGGGAGTATTTAAAGATCGCTGATATGAAAGAAACCAGAATTATTATTGCCGGCTACGGCGGACAGGGTGTGGTGGCGATGGGCAACGTGCTGGCTCGGGCCTGCATGATCGAAGGCAAGAATGTGACCGGCATGGTCTCTTACGGTGTCGAGATGCGCGGCGGCACATGCAGCGCCACGATTGTTGTGGGGGATGACGAGATTGCCTGTCCGTTTGTGGAAACGCCGGACCAGGCACTGATTCTCAACCAGCAGTCGCTGGATAAATATGAGCAGAGCGTTATTCCGGGCGGGCTGATTCTGGTCAATACATCGATTATTCAGCGTGCTGTCAAACGGGCCGACCTGGAGCAGATTCAGATTCCTGCCTCGCAGATTGCCCGGGAACTGGGCAATATCAAGGGGGCTAATATGGCGGCGCTGGGGGCGTATATCCAGCATACGGGATTGCTGAAGATGGAAAGTGTTGAGCGGGGGATGCGTGAGCTGTTTGGCGGCAAAAATCCGGTGATGACAGAGATGAATGTGCGGGCGCTGCGGGAAGGGGCCAAACGATTTACCCTGGTCAAAGCCTGCCTGAAGGTGTCATAAAATAGGACCGTCGCGGCAGGGGGGATAGAATCTGTCCCAATACATAATCCATCCCCGGTGATTGACACAAAACAGGGCAGGCAGATAAAGCAGGCACATATGGCATTGTTGAGTATTAATACTATTTCGATGGGATTTGGTCAGGCCCCGATTCTGGACAACGTCAGTCTTCAGGTCGAGCAGGGGGAGCGTATCTGCCTGATTGGTCGAAACGGTGAAGGCAAAACGACGCTGATGAAGATCATTTATGGCCAGATGGAACCCCTGTCCGGGCAGATTACCCGAAAACCGGGGCTGGAAATCGGGATGCTGGAGCAGACGGTGCCGAGAGGCCTTAAAGGAACCGTATTTCAGGCGGTTTCGGAGGGCCTGGGGCGACGCGGGCAGTTGCTGCAGGACTACCACAATGTCAGCCGGGAGTTGGCCGAGAAACCCACCCCGCAGGTTATGGACAAACTCAATCGACTCCAGCATGAACTGGAAACGCAGGATGCCTGGCACGTCCATCTGCAGGTTGATACGGTGATATCGCATTTAAAACTGAATGCAGATGCTCCGGTTGATACCTTGTCGGCAGGGTTAAAGCGGCAGGTGCTTCTGGCCCGGGCGCTGGTGCTGGAACCTGATATTCTACTGTTGGATGAACCGACCAATCACCTCGATGTGGATTCAATTGTCTGGCTGGAGGAATTTCTGCTCAAATACCCCGGGACGCTGATTTTTGTGACGCACGACCGGATGTTTTTACGCAAGTTGTCCACCCGAATTATCAATATTGATCGCGGCTGTCTGACCAGTTGGCAGTGCGATTATGATACCTTTCTCAAACGCAGACAGAATCAGCTTGATGCGGAACTGAACGAACAGAAATTGTTCGATAAAAAGCTGGCCCAGGAAGAGGCCTGGATAAGGACCGGCATCAAAGCACGCCGGACACGCAATGAAGGGCGGGTCAGGCAATTGCTCAAAATGCGTCAGATACGCCGCCAGCGTCGGCACAGCGTCGGCAAGGTGCAATTTGCAATGCATGAGGCCCAGATGTCTGGCGAACTGGTCATGGATGTGCAGAAGGTCAGTTTTGCATATCCTGATACCGTATCACAAACGCCATCTCCAAAAATAATTGACAACCTGACCACCACGATTATGCGGGGTGACAAAATCGGCATTATCGGTCCCAATGGCAGCGGCAAAACCACGCTGCTCAAAGTCCTGTTGGGTCTTTTGAAACCCACACAAGGAACCGTTAAGCTGGGGACCAGGCTGGAAGTAGCCTATTTCGATCAACTTCATGCTCAACTGGATGAGACCAGGACCGTCTGGGAAAATGTGGCCGATGGATATAGTGTGATTATGCTCAATGGCAAGGAGCGAAATGTGATCGGGTATCTCCAGGATTTTCTGTTCACTCCCCAGCAGGCTCGAAATCTGGTGCAAAATCTGTCCGGCGGCGAACGCAATCGCCTGCTTTTGGCTCGGCTCTTTGCCAAACCTTCCAATGTGCTGGTGCTTGACGAACCCACCAACGATTTGGATATAGAGACCCTGGAATTGCTGGAAGAACTGCTGATGGAGTACCAAGGTACAGTGTTGCTGGTCAGCCACGACCGAGCGTTTCTCAATAATGTCGTGACAGGAACTTTGGTATTGGAAGGGCAAGGCAGGGTATCGGAATATGTGGGCGGCTATGATGACTGGAAGGCCTTGCAGCCATCCATCGAAATTCAGTCTGGAATACCCACCGGTAAAAAGGATAAAGAAAAGCCCCAGTCACACAGTCAGGCAACTGCCAAAAAGAAGCTCAGCTATAAGCAGCTCAAAGAGCTGGACCAGATACAAGCCGATATCGAGCGGAATGAGCAGGAACTTGCAGAGCTTCAGGGACAAATGACTCAGCCTGCTTTTTATAAGCAGCCGGGTGATGTCATTGCCAAGGTGGCGGCACGGATTCAGGAACTGGAAGCTCAGAACGAACAGCTGTTTGCACGCTGGGAACAGTTGGAGCAATAAAACTGGACCGATTAGGTCGGATGTGTGTGACAGACAAATAAAAAAGGCGGCCTATGGGCCGCCTTCGAATGGTCGGAATCTGACTGCTTTAGGCCTTGACGACGTTAATCCGTCTGCCGGTCACTTGGACGGTGCCGTTCTCGGTTGCAAAAATGGTATGATCTTTGCCCATCCCAACGTTAAAACCGGGGAAGAACTTTGTTCCGCGCTGACGCAGAATAATATTACCGGCAATCACAGCCTGACCGCCGGACACCTTGAAACCCAGATATTTCGGGTTGCTGTCGCGTCCGTTTCGTGTTGACCCTTGTCCTTTCTTATGTGCCATATCAAACCTCGTATTCTAAGATATCGCCTTTTATTTACCGTAAACCTAAGAGCCATATAAAGTAACAATGCAAACAGGGTTTGTCCAGCAGAATTTTCCAAAAAGGATTAAAAATATATGACATCAGATATACAAGCAATACAACAAAATAAAGGTATGTTGTATCTTTAAAAGAAACAAAAAAAGGTGCGGGGGCCGGAGAAAACAGAGACAAGTGTTTCTGTTTCGGGGTCGGAGGCCCCCGCATAAAATGCCTAAGACAGTCGTCTCGAAAATGCGGAATATACTCTTGATGCTCAACGAGGAACGCTACCCTATGTGACTTTAATATAATGACTATAATAGGTAAAAGCAAGCTTTTTTTTGAAGTCTTTAAAAAAGGTTTTTTTAAGAATCCGGCGGACCCCGACCTGCTTCCACGCTGCGATAAAACCGATTGTTAATAGCATTATGCATTAAACTAACCCCCAACTATCATTTTTTGTCATCATTATGATAAATGGGATTATATCGAAATGTGAATTAAAAAACAAGAAAATATTAAGAAAAAATATAGTTTCGGCTTTAAGCGTTCTATTTTTTTGCATATTATTTCTCTTTCTGTCTCATTATCGGTCCTTGATGAAGTCCGGAACTCAATTTTAATTACCAGACAGGCATTGTTTTTTAGGGTCTGTCCTGTCATAATACCTCGCACTGGTATCATTTAATGTGAAGGGATTTCATCAGCCAGGGATGACACAGCAAAAACGATTACAAGTCAAACTGAAAGGTCAGGTCCAGGGGGTTGGATGTCGGCCGTATGTCTATAATCTGGCACAGAAGCTGGGATTAACCGGTTTTGTTCAAAATGACACACAAGGAGTTTTGATCGAAGTTCAAGGGGCTACTGCCACACTGGAAACATTCCTTCAGGAGCTTCAATCCGGCTCTCATCGTCCGGTTTTATTGGAGATTGAATCCGTGACGACGTTTGAATTGCCGGTGCGTGAAAATGAGCCGATGTTTTCTATTCAAGCCAGCGGTACCGCTGATTCGCCGACGTCGCGGTTGTGTCCAGATATTGCGGTCTGTGCGGATTGTCTTGCGGAAATGAACACCCCAACCGATTTGCGATATCGTTATCCTTTTATCACTTGTACCCAATGCGGTCCACGGTATTCGATCATCAAGGCGATCCCCTATGACCGGCCTAATACCACGATGGCAGAATTTGAGATGTGCCCGCGATGCCGGGCGCAATATGGTGATGCAGCCGACCGTCGGTTTCATGCCCAGCCGCTGGCGTGTCCTGTCTGCGGTCCCAAAGTCACTTTGCTGGACAACAGAGGCACACAGATTGAAATCGACAGCGACAGGGCCATCTCCAGAACCGCCCATCTTCTGCTGGAAGGCAAAATCCTCGCTATCAAAGGCATTGGCGGGTTTCATCTGGCCGTCAATGCATTGGATGGTAAAGCGGTGGAACTATTACGGAAACGAAAACGCAGGGAAGCAAAACCCTTTGCGATGATGGCGGGGAGGCTTGATACCATCGAACGATATGCTGCTGTGGATTGGGCAGCACAGAGATTGCTTACAAGTCCGGCTGCCCCGATTGTTTTGCTGCCTAAAAAATACCCCAACGAGATTGCCTCTTCGGTTGCAAACGGGACGAACTGCTTTGGATTCATGCTGCCTTATGCACCGCTGCATTATCTATTGTTTGCAGAGCCGGGTATTGACGTGCTGGTGTTGACCAGTGCCAACCTTTCGGATGAGCCGCTGATTTGTGATAATGATGCAGCCCTGGAGCAATTGGGAGATGTTGCCGATTTTTTCCTCATGCACAATCGCCCCGTCTATCGGCAGGTGGACGATTCGGTCATACATCTCATTAACGGGAAGCCTGCATTGCTGCGCCGGTCGCGGGGGTATGTACCTGAACCGATTCTCAACCCCACCCCAGCCGTAAAAGAGATTTTTGCTGCGGGAGCGGATTTGAAAAACACATTCTGTTTTGCCAAAGGCCATCATTATCTGCTCAGCGAGCACATCGGAGATCTTGAAAATCCAGCCGTGTATCGCCATTATATCCGTTCTATTGATCATCTGGCCGCTCTTTTTGAAATAAAGCCCCAAGTCATTGTTCACGATTTGCATCCGACCTACTTTTCGACCCAGTTCGCCCAGAATTACGCAAAGCAGGCAGGGATTCCCACGATGAGCATTCAGCATCACTGGGCTCATGCAGCGGCGGTCATAACCGAATATGGTATTCAAGATGAGGTGATTGCTCTGGTGGCAGATGGAACCGGCTATGGTACCGATGATGCGATATGGGGCTGTGAATGCCTGGTTTGTTCACTGACTCAGATGCGGCGATTTGGACATCTGGACTATTACCCGTTAGCCGGTGGCGATGCGGCGTCTGTGGAAGCGATTCGACCGATTCTGGGGCTGTTCAAAACAGCCGGAATTGTATTGCCCGAAGATATCCTGACAGCTATTGAGCCGGACTTGCAGAAGGTTCATATTATTACCCGGCAGATTGAACAAGAATTTGCGACAGTTCCTGCGTCCAGTCTGGGCCGGGTATTTGACGCCGTTGCAGCACTGGTAAAGTTAGGGTCTCAAAATCATTTTGAAGCTCAGCTTCCCATGGCTCTGGAGGCTGTTGCCGACCCCGATGAAACCGGATTCTACCCAATTCGACTGCGCCACACTCCAGAAGGCAGCGTCGTTTGGACAATCGGTTCGGTGCTTGCAGGACTTCTGGAGGACATACGCAAGGGCCATGATGCATCCGTTATGTCTGCACGATTCCATCGTTCGACCGGTCAGGCACTGCTGGAGTTTGCTGCCCTGGCCCGCCAACAGACAGGATTGAATCGGGTGGTTCTGTCAGGCGGGGTGTTTTGCAATCGGTATCTGACAAATTATTTGATTGGAATCTTGCAAAACAGCGGTTTTGATGTATTCTTGAGTCGGCGTGTTCCGGCCAATGACGGCTGTATCGCGTTGGGTCAGGCAGCGATCGCAAATGAAACCCTCAAACTCAGGAAATAGAAAGCTATGTGTCTTGCAATACCAGCTAGAATTGTGGAACTGACCGGAGATCGGGCCATTGCCGATGCCATGGGGAATCGCTGGGCGATTCGTACCACCCTGACGCCCGAAGTCAAGCGGGGGGATATTGTTCTGGTGCATGCCGGATATGCCATTGCTAAAGTCGAGGAAGAGGAGGCCCGCCAGACCTGGGAGTTGTTTGCTCAGATTGCCGACATGGAAGCACAGCAGAATCAGGCCAAAGGAGCGGAACAATGAGGTTCGATGTCATCCAATCCGCCCGCAGCGACATGGAACAGGCCTGTGCGGCTATCGGACGGCAGGTGCAGGTGATGGAAGTCTGCGGCACCCATACCGTGGCCCTGTTCCGTCATGGGATTCGGTCCATGCTGCCTGCCAATCTGAAATTATTATCCGGCCCGGGATGTCCGGTCTGTGTCACCGATCAGGGATACATCGATACAGTCATCGATCTGGCCCGGCGGTCGGATTGCCTGATAGCGACCTATGGCGACATGATTCGTGTCCCCGGCAGGAATACATCACTGGAACGGCTCAGTTTGCCCAATGTCCGGGTTGTGCTTAGCAGTGATGATGCCGTGGCACTGGCCCAGAAACATCCCGAGAAAACAGTGGTGTTTATTGCTGTGGGATTTGAAACAACCACCCCGGCTACCGCTGTTGCCATCCGACAGGCACAAGAACTTGGTTTGAAAAACTTCACTGTCTTGTGCGGTCATAAACGGGTGTTGCCGGCCATGCATGCCTTATTATCCGGCCGGAATGACAAAATCGACGCATTTTTATGTCCCGGCCATGTCAGTGTGATTCTGGGCAGCAGCGCGTATGACGGTGTTGTTAAACAGTTTCATCGCCCCTGTGTTGTTGCCGGCTTTGAGGCCGAACAGATTCTGCTGGGGCTGGCAAAAATCTGTCGTCAGATTGCAGATAAAAAAGCGGCGGTCGATTCAGTATATACTCTGGCCGTTCGTCCGGAGGGCAACCCTGTGGCCGTTCGAATGATTGATCAGGTCTTTGTCCCCTGCGACGGCCCATGGCGAGGACTTGGCTGTATTCCTGCCGGAGCATTGCGTATTCGTGATGAATATGCGGACTTCGATGCTCAGAAACGGTTTGGAATCCAGCAGATTCCCACCGAAGAACCCGGGGGATGTCAGTGTGGTAAGGTCTTGTGCGGTTTGATTGAGCCCAGCCAGTGTGGTCTGTTCGGCATCAAATGTACCCCTGACCACCCCGTCGGCCCCTGCATGGTCAGCACGGAGGGGGCCTGTGCAGCATGGTATAAATATCAGCGTTAACTATCCGACGGAAATAATTATGGGTAAGCAACACAAATACGTGTATCATGTGCCTGGACACCCGCTTGCCCAAACGGAAAATGTTAAGCTGGATTAGTCTATAAGAAAGGAATTTTCTGACGACGATGACAAAACTCAGTGACACGATTTTACTTGCCCATGGCGGGGGCGGCAGGCTGATGGCCGAGCTGATCGGTAAAACGATCGCTCCCCGTGTGTATTCTTCGGTGCCTGCCTTGGCCGATGCAGCCGAAATCAGCGTGGACGACTGCCGGCTTTTGTTTACGACCGACAGTTTTGTGGTGCAGCCGTTATTTTTTCCCGGTGGGGATATCGGCAAGCTGGCTGTGTGTGGTACAGTCAATGACCTGGCCGTCAGTGGTGCCCAACCGCTTGCGTTGAGCCTGTCCCTGATTATTGAAGAAGGCTTCCCCACCGCGGACCTCGAGCGGATTCTGGACAGCATCGGCAAGACGGCTCATCGGGCTCAGGTTACGATCGCGACCGGCGACACCAAAGTGGTTGAAAAAGGAGCCGCTGATGGTATTTTTATCAATACCGCAGGGATCGGCAAAAAAAAGATGGCTGCCTCGCTGGGATTTCATCGCATTGAACCCGGGGATGTGATTCTGATCAATGGTACGCTCGGAGATCACGGCATGACCATCATGTCCAAACGGCAGGAATTGGCCCTGCAAAGTCCGCTGCAAAGTGACTGTGCTTGCTTAAATGAGATTATTGCCAGGCTTCTGGAAGAGCTTAGCGACCAGGTGAAATTTATGCGCGACCCGACCCGCGGCGGACTGGCCGCGGTGACCAATGAAATCGTCCAGGCCTGCGGCTGCGGAATCGAACTGGTTGAAGAATGGCTGCCCGTGGACCCGGCGGTCAAGGCGGCTGCGGATATTCTGGGATTTGATATCCTGAATATCGCTAATGAAGGCAAGTTTGTAGCCGTCGTCAGCCCCCTGGCCCGGGACAAGGCGCTGGAAATAATGGGCAAGCACCCCCTCGGTCAGAAAGCCGCCTGTATCGGTCAAATCGGCCCCAAACAGCTGCACAGTCTGGTCGAAATGAGGACGCGAATCGGCGGTCGACGCATTGTTCAAATGCCCTATGGCCGGGAATTGCCGAGGATTTGCTGATGCACGAAACCGCTGTTGCACAAAGTGTCCTGGAAACGATTTTGGAACAAGCCGTCAAGCTCAATGCCAGGCCGGTTCGGGCGGTTATCTCCTGCGGTCAGTTTAATGCCCTGAATGATGAAGCCATGCGGTTTGCCTTCGGAGCTGCCGCCGAAGGTACTGTATGCGATACCATGGAACTGGTCATTAAGCATATTCCGCTGCGGGCCAGATGCGACAACTGTGGCCGGCTGTTTGACTTTGATATTTATGCGCCAGCCTGTCCCGAATGCCAATCGGAACATTTTGATTTTCAGGCCGATGCGCCACTGCTGCTGGAAGAAATCGAATTCGAAAATCCAAACGATGAAGGTGGACTATGAAAGTCAATTTGAATACGCGGATATTAAGCAAAAATGAGCAGGCCGCCGAACAGAATCGCAGTTTCCTTGCCAGCCATAAGCTGGTCTGCCTGAACCTCATCAGTTCTCCCGGCTCCGGCAAGACGAGTATTCTGGCCCGCACGATTGCAGACATCAAAGACAAACTTCGTATCGGTGTTATCGAAGGCGACATCAAAACCGACTATGATGCCCAGCGAATTCGGGCAGCCGGTGCCGCGGCTGTTCAGATTGAAACTGAGGGAGCCTGCCATTTATCGGCTCCGCAAGTCCATTGGGCTTTGCAGAAATTACCTGTAAACGATTTGGATTTGGTCTTTATCGAAAATGTCGGGAATCTGGTTTGTCCCTCCGCCTTTGACTTGGGGGAATCCGGCAGGGTGGTCGTGCTCAGTATTCCTGAAGGAGATGACAAGCCCGCCAAATATCCAGGTACGTTTGCCAATGCCGATGTGATTTTAATTAATAAAATTGACCTGATGAGCCACTTGAAGTTTGATTTACATCGGGTGCTGTCGGATATTGCCGTGCTGAATTCCAAAGCACGAATTATCCAGATTTCCGCAACGACTGGTCAGGGGATGCAGACCTGGTACGACTGGCTGAGGGGGCTGCAGAATTCTTGAGCATTCGTGCAAGCTCAGTTTTTACCTGAAGTTACAGTTTTTTCATGGCCTCGACAATCCCATCGGCGATCGCCGCGGCGATGCGATCCTGATAGTTGCCGTCATATAACAGGGCGGCTTCTCTGGGATTGGAAATATGGCCGCATTCAACCAGTACTGCCGGGCATTTGGTGTTGGCCAGAACGACATAGTCCGCTTCACGCACACCTCGGCTGGAAATGCCAGTTTTTGTCATCGCGGTTTCAATCAGTGCTGCGGTGCGTCGCGAGGCCTGGCTGGCCGAGCGGCTGACCCAGACAGAGTAGCCATGAATCGAGCGTTTTTCGTTGGCGTCGCAATGAATGGAGACAAATAAATCCGGATTGATTCGATTGGCGATTTCGGCGCGGTCATATTTGTCGATAAACACATCGGAATCCCGTATCATTTTCACTTGATAACCTCTGGCTTTTAAGACCGCAGCCAGTTTGCTGGCAATCCGCAGCGTAATCCCTTTTTCATAATGCCCCAGATAACTGATGGCACCGGGGTCTTTACCGCCATGGCCGGCATCAATCACGATCAAACCACCGGTTTTGGGTGGAGTTGTGGGAAGGGGCCATTTAGGCTGCTGTTGTACCTGAGGAGGGGTATATTGAGATTTTAGGTGGGGGCGAATCAAGCTTTCCAGAATTTCCGGAACGTAAATAGTTCCATTCGCATGGGTTACAGGCCCTGTGTTTCCTATTGGTGTCTGGTTAACAAAAACTCGACCGCCCTCGTGTATAAAGACAATAACACGGTTTGCGGCATTTTTCATCTCGAAATATCGGTCTGTCTGTTCCGTAACATCCAGACCCAGCCGTTGGGCTAATTCAAAAGGTGTTAATCGAAAAGACAGCGTTTTGGTTTCCTGGGCCTGCTGACAGCCTGCTCCGCCTAACAATAGGGCCAAACCGATAAACATGACGAAACTGAATTGTTTCACGTGTTACCTTTCACTGCGTAGTTGTCTTCTATACTCTAAAAACCCCCATTCCGGGTTCCTTTATACATCGGACTGCAGGGGGGAATAGCTTTATATTATCTGTTTTCGTGAGTTCGGCAAGTCAGTCCTGTATTTCTTTGCAGACCCAAAAGGCCCGGACTAAAAAAATTCTATCAAAGATATTTGGATAAATATAGGTGGTTAGCAGGTGTATATTGATATATATCTGTGTCCGGATTATCCTGGTAATGATATATTGTTTAAATATACGATATATTATAGGGGCAAATCTTCTGTATTTTAATGTATTCGAGCCAGGAGCCCTCCGCAGAATTTTCAACCCCACGATGGCGGGGGGATTTGGGTGGTATTTATGGCTGAAATGTCTTGGAAAATTTGTTTTTTAGTTAAAAATATGTTAAAATGCATGTCATTAAGGGGAGGGAAAGTGAGTCATATAGAAATACAAAGTTTTAGGAAACAACGGAGATGCAAACAATTAAAGCTGAGCCGATGCAACAGGATTTGAAGTCTCCTGAGCTTTATCAGGCGGCGCCCCTTCGCCCTGCAGGGGGGTGGGTTACTGCTCCGGACAAAATCAGTGTGCCGGCAGCACCGCTAAACACTCTGCTGGCAAAGCGTTACGAATTGAAGTATCGTGTTCCGGAACATGTTGCAGTCGCGATCCGTTCGTATATTAAAAGCTTTCTCCAGCCGGATCCTTATACGGCCCGGCAACCTTCCGGACAGTACCCCATCAGCAGTCTTTATCTGGATTCACAGCATCTGCAATTATTTCAGGAGACGATTGTAGATAAATGTAATCGATTTAAGTTGCGTATTCGAGGATATGATGACGACCCTAATAGTCCGGTATTCTTTGAGATCAAACGAAAGCTCAACCGGATTGTGTATAAAAGTCGTGCCAAGGTGCATAAGAGCCAAGTGGAATCAATTTTAAGCGGGTCTTATATCCCGGATAATCTACTGGAAAAGGACCGTGCAGCATTGCAGCAATTTATGCATTATTGCCGATGTTTATTAGCCAAGCCTGTGGTTTTGGTACGATACCAGCGTGAAGCCTATGAGAATCACTCGGATTCCAAAGTGCGTATCACCTTTGATCGAGAACTTTATTATCATCCGGCTGAGAAAGCTATGGTAAAACTGAATGGTCCTGGATGGGTGAGGATTCCGATCGACTTTGTCGTGTTAGAGATCAAATTTACCGCTCGGTTTCCAGGCTGGATAAAACAAATGGTTCAGATGTTTAATTTAAATCGTCAATCAATGTCCAAGTATTGCAGTTCGGTGTCGCAGTTGGTTCCTGCGGCGACGACCGTTTATACCATGCCGAGACTCAAATAACATAATCTGAGGACGATCTATGGAAAAAATGTGGCAAATTCTGGACGGATATGCCATCAGTCCAGAAGTTGATATGTGGTCGATTTTACTTTCTTTACTGCTGTCTTTTGTTCTGGGGCAGGTGCTTGCCTGGGTGTATTATTTTACCCACAACAGTTTATCCTATTCCAAATCTTTTGTGCAATCCCTGATTATTATTACCATTGTGATTTCACTGGTGATGACGACTATTTCCGGCAGCTTTGTCATCGCTGTCGGATTGATGGGAGCCCTGTCGCTGATTCGTTTTCGTAATATCATCAAAGATACTCGGGATATTACCTTTTTGTTTTGTGCGGTGGTGATTGGTATGGCCTGCGGTTCACAGCGGTACGCACTGGCGGTTATTGGTACTGCCGGACTCTGCCTGGTTTTACTGTATCTGCATTTTGCGGATTTTGGAATGCATCATTCGTATAATGCATTTTTGCGGTTTACCTTTGATGGTACCATAGGCCCCGATCATCCCGTTGTCAAAACATTAAAGCGATTTACCCGGACGATGACGCTGATTTCCTCCAATTCATGCAGTCCCGACGACAGCTCGGTGGATTTTTCGTACCAGCTGTCTCTGAAGACGGCGGCCAACAATGAGCAGCTGCTGTCGGAGATTCGCAGAATTGAGGGGGTACACAATGTCAGCCTGACGATGCAGGAACAACTTTTGGAGATGTAACAGAAAATGGCACGGAAAGCAGGTAAAACATTTGGAGGGATTCTGCCGATCATTATCTGGCTGGCATCAGTCGGTGCCGTGGTGGTGTTGTACACGCAGCGGATCGGCAGTTTTACGGTCCAGGGGATTGCGTATGCCCCCAGTCAGACTGTGATGGCTGTGGAAAACGCCACGATCCGGCATATTTATGTGCAGCCCTGCCAGGCGGTTCGCAAAGGGGATTTGCTGGTGCTGATTGAGCTGGGCAATCCTCTGGAAAATGAATACGCCCGTTCTTTGGCGGCGGCCCAGCGGGCGACGGCTCGTGCGGAAATGGAGCGACTCCGGGCAGAGCTGGATGCCATGCAAGCCGAGTATGACAATACGATGAAGGTTCAGCAGTCCGAACAGAGCCTGGCCTATCGCCGGCTGGCCCTGGATGTGGAACGAGCCAGGCTGGATTTGCTGGATGCCAAGGCAACCCTGGAAGCGGATCGCGGTATGTTGGCCGGGCTGGAGTTGGAGAAGAACAGCCTGGAACTGCTGCTGGATCGTCAAGCCGTTGATTCCTATGAGGTTCAGCGTATTCGGATGGAGCATGAAAGCATGGCCCGCAAGGTTCGCGCCGAAGAGGATTTGGTCAAGGAGGCCCAGGAGAACCTGCTGCTGGCCCAGAAAGAACTGGAACAGCAGCAGCAGATTGTATTGGGTGATGATTATCTTCAACGGTTGCTGGCGCCGTTTGAAAAGGCTGTCCAGGTCCAGGAAAAATACATTGAAGAATGCTTTGCCCCGGTTAGTCAATTAGCGGTTCGAGCAGAAATCGATGGCGTTGTCGGCAGTATTGCATACAGCGAAGGGCAGTCGATTACTCCGGGGCTTCCCATCCTGACTGTGACCAGTCCGGATGCCGAATATGTGATGATCTGGCTGGATCAGCATAAGGCGGGACTGGTCAAGGAAAATATGCCGGTTGAGTTGATTAAATCGACCATTCCCCGTTCGGTGATCCGGTCTCAGGTGGTTTCTGTTGGGTCGGCTTTTGAGCAGATTCCTGCACAGTTGTGGGTCGATCCGAAGCTGCCTTTGTGGGGCAGGCCTGTTCGTATTGCGGTACCGCAGGGGGTCAGTCTGATGGCCAACGAACTGGTCGGCATTCGCGGCCTGTAAACACGCACATAGAATATCATGATATTATTCAGGGGAAAGATGTCTTATTCAAACACCCATAGCCTTTTCGGTCATGTGAGGCTATCGCATCTGGGGTTGGGGCTGTGTCTTGCTGTATTGGCCGGGGGACTGGTCGGCTGCGGGATGGACCGTCAGAAGGCTGGTCAAGAGGCCGATGAGCAGGTTTATCGGATTATCGAGAATCAGTGGCAGGACTCCTTTGGTGCTCGCACGGATTATCAGATTGATCGCGGAGCTCAGTCCCTCAACAGTGCGATTCTGCCTCGTGTATGCGAGAAGGGAACTCTGACGCTGTCGGAGGCGGTTCAGCTGGCGACCTGGGCCAGTCCGGAATTTCAGACGGCACGGGAACAGTTGTACCTGGTGGGGCTGGATCAGACCGAAGCGGAACACCTCTATGATATAACGCCGTTTGCCTCAGCTGCCGCCGGCCAGTCCCTGGTACGCAATACTACCTCCAGCTCGGCTCGTCCTTACGAAAATGAAATCCGCGGCGGCCAGGGGACCGTTGGCATTCAGAAGCTGCTGGCAACCGGAGCGCTGCTGACGACGGATTTGACTCTTGGGTCGTTTGATGTAGTGTCGGGCAGCTACCGAACCGGCGGGGCCTCTCTGTTTCAGGCTGCCATTACTCAGCCGCTGCTGCGGGGAGCGGATCGCAAGGTGGTGCTGGAAACCCTGACCCAGGCCCAGCGCAATACACTCTACCAGATTCGGTCATTCAATCGCTTTCGCAAGACGTTTACGGTCTCGGTGGTCAGCGATTACTATCGCCTGATGGAATATGCACTGCGGGTTCGTTTTGCGAGGGAAAATATTCAGCAGCTCAAGCAGTTATATCAAAAGATGCAGCACCTCAGCCAGTTTGGTTTTGTAGCCCAGCATGAGCTGGAAGAAACCCGTCAGGATATTCTCAAGGCTGAAGATACGTATGCTCAAACCCAGCGTCTATACCGGGAAATGCTGGATTTATTCAAGCTGCGTCTGCTGATTCCGCCGGATGTGGATATTGAACCTGAGGCAGCAGAGTGGCAGGCACTGGAAGATTTCGGTCAGTGCGAAATCATGATGACCGAACAGCAGGCCATCGAGGCGGCTCAGTATCAGCGTTTGGACCTGGCCAATATGTCGGACCAGGTGGAAGATGCCTATCGGCATATTGAGGTGGCGGCGGATGCTCTGAAAATGGATTTATCGGTTGTCGGGTTGGCCTCTCCGGCCTCCCGGGGGCGAATGACCTTTGGGGCGGATCCGGGGGATTTGCAGCGGACCCAGGATCGCTACGAACTCAGCCTGCGGGCGGATTTTGCGATGGATCGTCTGTTGGAACGAAATAACTATAAACGGGCTTTGATTGCCTTGAGTCAGCAGCAGCGAGCTCATCTGCAGTTGACCGACCAGGTGATTGCCGAGGTCCGCAAGGCCTGGCGTGATATGGAAGAGGCCCATCAGCGCAGCCAGCTGCAGGTCAACGCCAAAAAGCTGGCTCAGCAGCGTCTGGATACGACTTTGTTGCTGATGCAGCATGGTCGAGCCAACACCCGCGATGTGCTGCGTGCTCAGGAAGATTATTACTCCGCTCAGGAAGGCTATGTGACGGCAATGGCGGATTTTGCTGTGGCGAAGATGAATTTCCTGCGGGATACGGAGATGCTGTGGATTCATCCGGATGGGGGATATACGGTTCAAACCGCATCAGCAGCCAATTGACACATTCGGGAGTATCGGATTGTGATATCGGGAATCCCCCGGATTTCCTGATATTCGGTCAATCGACAGGTTAATTTAGACGAAATAATAAGCTGTTATAAAAGCGATATGTTCAAGCAAAAACAGTTATAAGACCTTATAAGGGGATGGTTATGGACCGATGGATAATTGCAGTATCCTTTGCGGCAATTCTGGCCAGTAATCTTCCAGCGGAGCTGGTTCATCGTTACAGCTTCAACGGTAATTGCAATGACAGTGTCGGGACCAGTCACGGAACTCTGGTGAACGGCACCGGACAGGCCCGCTTTGCCAATGGTCAGCTTACCCTCGGCAATAATGGCTCTCAGACTTCTACCGGGTCAGCGATTGATTATGTCGATTTACCTAACGGCATTATCTCCTCGCTGGGAAAACAGGCGACTTTCGAAGCCTGGGTAACCTGGACGGGCAGTTCGATGTGGCAGCGTATTTTTGATTTCGGCACCAGCAGTGCCGGAGAAGGGTATTCAGCCAGTTCTTCCAATACGACTTATTTTTTTGCCTCTCCCCTGGGCGGAGCCAGTGTTCTTCGTTTTGGTTACCGGTACGGTCCTGCGGCAGACGAAAGAGTGATGGACGGACCTGTCTTCGGTTCTGGTCAGCGTCATATTGCCATTACCTGGAATGAAGATACCGCTGAAACAGTGATGTATCTGGATGGCGTCAGGGTGGCCAGCGGTTTGGTCCATTTTACGCTGGCTTCGATGACAGATAACAATAACTGGCTGGGGCGGTCGCAATGGGTGGACCCGATGTTCTGCGGCAGCTACAATGAGTTTCGCATCTGGAATCATGCCATGACCGATGAAGAAGTTCTGGTCAGTTTTAATCGCGGGCCGGATTCGATTCCGTTACTGCTGCTGGATGTTCAGCAAACCGACGGTACAACGTCGGTGGAAGAAGGCAAGGCGTCCGATTCTATTTCGATTAGGCTGAAAAAACAGCCGACAGCCAATGTGCAGGTCACACTGACCCCTCAAACGGAGGATGTGGAGCTGAATGGCGGTTTTCCCGGGGATCCGATTACCCTGACCTTTACTCCGGCCAACTGGGCGGTGGCACAGACAGTACAGCTGGTGGCGGTTCAGGATGACCTTGAAGAGGGGGACGAAGTATGTTCTGTTGCGTTTGGGATTGTCAGTGCCGATCCTGACTATAACAACGGCTATGTTTTGCCTCTGTCTGTTTTTATTGTCGACTATGTTGTCCATCCCTGTCCGGCCGGCGATATTAATGGGGATTGCGAAGTCACCCTGGACGATCTGCAATTATTTGCCATGCAGTGGCTGGATCCCGCCGGCTGCAGCGGCTTGTATTGTGGAGATCTGATTGGGGGTGACGGGGTGAACTTTGCCGATCTGGTCATTCTGTCTGAATCATGGCTGGACACCTTTGGGCCGGTTGTGATCAATGAGTTTATGGCCCAGAATGCCAGCACCAACCCTGATGATTCGCGCGAATCCTGGGAGGTTTTCGACGAAACCGGCGAATCGACCGACTGGATTGAATTGTATAATGTCTCGGATATTCCCATCAGCATGAACGGCTGGTATCTTACTGATAATCCGGACAATCTGACGCAATGGGCGTTCCCTTCGCATGTCATTTTACAGCCCAAGTCGTATTTGCTGATTTATGCCAGCGGCAAAGGCATTGTTTCCGGCAATTATATTCATACCAATTTCTCGCTGTCAGAGGCAGGGGAGTATCTGGCTCTGGTTGCTCCCGGGGGGAAAATTGTATCGGAATATCGCGATGTCAATGGAGGGTATCCGCCGCAGGAAACCAACATATCCTATGGTCTGTTCGGCTATTTTACCGAACATCGGTATTTCTATCCGGCTACCCCCAACCGACCCAACAAAAATTCCGCGATTGGCATTGCTCCGGATACCAAATTCAGTGTCAAGCGGGGATTCTTCACGGCTCCCTTCGATGTTGCCATTACCACCGACGACCCGGCTGCAACGATTCGTTATACGCTGGACGGCAGCACGCCGACTCTGGAAAACGGTTTTGTTTACAATCCAGATACCCCCATCCACATCAGCAAGACAACCACACTGCGTGCGACCGCCTTTAAGACCGGCTGGCTGCCCGGTAATGTTGATACCCAAACCTATATTTTCATTGGCGATGTGATAACCCAGTCGCCCAATGGCGAATTGCCCGGCCCGGGCTGGCCTGCCAGCAGAGCCGTCAATAGCCATATTATGGATTACGGGATGGATCCGGATATTATCAATCATGCGGTCTATTCGTCGCTGATGGATGAGGCCTTGCTGGCTATTCCGACACTGTCGCTGGTGACGGACCTGAAATATCTGTTTGATCCGGTTCAGGGGGTCTATGTCAATACCGGTGAGACAACGCGTTCCGATGGCGATTCCTTTGAGCGTCCCTGCTCGCTGGAATTGATCAACCCGGACGGTTCGGACGGATTTCAGATTGACTGCGGTATGCGCATTCGCGGGGGTGCCAGCCGCAATGCCAACAACCCCAAGCACGCGCTGCGATTCTTTTTCCGCAGTCAGTATGGGGCAGGCAAGCTGAAGTATCCGCTGTTTGGCGAGGAAGGCACCGATGAATTCGACAAGATGGATTTAAGAACCGCGGCCAACTACGGATGGTCGGCCTGCTGGCTGTCTGCTTCGATTAATGTCCAGAATACCTTCGTTCGGGATGAATATTCCCGGCTGGTTCAAGGGCTGCTGGGGCATCCTTATACTCGCGGACGATATTATCATCTGTATATTAATGGTCAGTACTGGGGCCTGTATCAGACGGAGGAACGTCCGGATGCACGATTTGCCGCGTCTTATCTGGGCGGAGTCAAAGATGATTATGATGTGGTCAAGCCGGATATTACGGTGGGTCGTACGGTGGCTGCGACGGATGGGAATATGGATGCCTATCGTCGTCTTTATGATGCGGTTATCGACGGGATAGGGTCCATTACCGAATACTACGCTCTTCAGGGGATGAATCCGGATGGGACCCGCAATCCGGCTTATGAACGGCTTCTGGATGTGGACAATCTGATCGATTATATGCTGATTGATTACTACAGTTCCGATGGTGACGGAGCCGGTTCGCGTTTTGTCGCAACCAATAATTTCTTTGGCATCTACAATCGCAATAACCCGGATGGCTTCAAGTGGATACAGCACGACAGTGAACATACGTTTGGGGCCTATGAGGCCGGGGATTCGCGGCGTGAAAATATGGTGACGCCGCTGACGACGGCAGGGGCTAACTTTGCCTATTTCAATCCGCACTGGCTGCATGAACAACTGGCCAATCAGAACAGGGAATATCGCCTGCGGTTTGCTGACCGGGCTCAGGAACTGTTTTTCAACGGCGGTCTGCTCAGTGCCGACAGAGTCTGGCAGACGATGACCGGCCTGGCCTCGCAGATCGATATGGCGATAATCGCCGAATCCGCCCGCTGGGGCGATGCGACGGTTTCAACGCCGCGGACGCGACAGACCTGGCTGGAAGCCCTGACGTTTTTGCATAATTATATTTATGGAACCAGCTCGACGTTGTCCGACCCCACTGCCAATGGGTATCAGAACTGGCCGATGCAATTACGCGAAATCCGCGTCCGCGATCAGTTCCGTTCGGTCAACTGGTTTCCGGCGATCGATGCGCCGCAGTTTGGTCAGCAGGGGGGGTATGTTGCATCCAATTACGCCTTATCTATATCCAATCCCAACAGCAGCGGAACGATTTACTATACGCTGGACGGCTCAGATCCACGGCAGGCTCCGACCGATGAGCAGGCCGGAACGGAAGTGGTTTTTATCGCTGAAAACGCGGCTAAACAAGTGCTGATTCCTACGCAGAATATCTATGCTCCCGATGGTACCGTGCGTGCCGAGACATGGACGGGCATTACCGGAGATACCGTTGCCAGCCTGACTGGCAATGCCAATTACCCGAACAATCCCACCAAAGTGGAATTCTGGAACAGCTTCCAGATGCCGACAATCAACTGGGCGGATTACTATGGAACGCGCGTGCGGGCACTGGTTTATCCTCCGACGACAGGATCTTACACCTTCTGGATTGCCAGCGATGACAATGGTCAGCTGTTGGTCAGTACGGATGCGACTGCAGCCAACGCGTCGGTTGCCGCCTCGATCTCGTCCTGGGTGAATCCGAATACCTGGACGACCTACAGCAGCCAGAAATCGACGTCGAGAGTGTTGACTGCCGGAAATGCTTATTATATTGAGGCGATTCAGAAAGAGCATGCCGGCGGTGACCATCTGAGTATTGCCTGGTCCGGGCCTGGCATCAGCGGACCGGTTGTCATTGCCGGACAATATCTGTCAATTCCGGAAAATGTCTGGGCCAGCCGTACTTTTACCCCAACCGGCTGGATGACTGGCAGCGGAGCGGTCGGCTATGAACGCAATCCCGGCGATGCCGTCAACTTTTCCAGCTATGTCAACAGCGGAATCAATGTGGGTTCCCAGATGTATAATGTCAATACATCTTGCTATATCCGCATTCCGTTCCAGTACAGCGGCCAGGCTATTACGGAGCTGCTTTTGAAAATCCGATATGATGATGGCATTATTGTCTTTCTCAACGGCAAAGAAGTGGTACGGGATAATGTGGCTGCGGGGGCTGTGCCGGCCTGGAATACGGCTGCGGTTACATACCGTGATGACAGTATTGCCCTGACGCAGACGGTCTTTGATTTGAGTTCGTATATCAATCAGCTTCAGGTCGGGACCAATATCCTGGCGATTCAGGGAATGAATAACGTCAGTACCAGCAGTGACTTCTTGGTTTCCGCCCAGCTGGTTGGCAGAATGTCCATCGGGACGCCTTCGACTACGGCGATGATATATACTTCGCCGGTGACGCTGAGCAAGAGCACCCAGGTTAAGGCCCGTGTCTTCACCGGTTCCGAGTGGTCCACGGTCAATAAAGCCACCTTTGCGGTCGGGCCGGTCAAAGAAAGCCTGCGCGTAACGGAATTGATGTATAATCCCCAGGACCCCAATCTTGAATTTATTGAATTACAGAACGTTGGAACTGAGGCCATTAATCTGAATTGGGTCACCTTCGACAGAGGAATTACGCATACCTTTGACGACGTGGATGTTGCCCCGAATGGGTTTGTCCTGCTGGTCAATAACAAACACCGGTTTGAATCTGCGTATACGATACCTGCCGGGGTTCCGGTGATTCAGTGGACCTCCGGACAACTGAGTAATAGCGGCGAAACGATTCAATTGCGCGATGCTGCCGGAGCGGTTGTCCAGTCGTTCGCCTACAAGGATTCATGGTATCCGCAGACCGATGGTGATGGATTCTCGCTGACGATGCTCAATCCGACCAGTGCAGATCTGACTTTGTGGAGTCAAAAAACCGGCTGGGCTCCCAGTACCTACACTGGCGGCTCTCCCGGCCGGACAGACGCCCCGCTGGCACCAGGCAGTATTGTCATCAATGAGATTCTGGCACATTCCCATGATAACGCACCGGACTGGATCGAGCTGTATAATACAACCGACTCGCCGATTTCGGTTGGCGGCTGGTATCTCAGTGATGATGCCGCTGTTCCGCAAAAATATCGAATCCCGGACGGTTTGTTTGTTCCTCGCTATGGATACCTGGTGCTCTATGAAGATACCCATTTTGGTACAGCATTCCGCCTGAGCGAAAACGGGGAAGAAGTCTGCCTGACTGCGGCTGTGGGCGGGGTTGTGACAGGTTATAGCGTAAAGCAGGAATTCGGGGCTTCAGAAACAGGTGTCTCATTTGGCCGTTACCAGAAAACCTCAGGCGGTTATGACTTTGTATTAATGACCAGCAATACGCCGAATGCTGCCAACGCGGCTCCGCTGGTTGGCCCGGTGGTTATCACGGAGATCATGTACAATCCGCTGTCCAACGGAGATGCTGAGTATGTGGAAATCCAGAATATCAGTAGTCAGACGGTTGACTTATGGTTGTCTGATGCAGGACAAGTGATTCCATGGCGATTTGTGGATGAAGACAGCAGCATTTTATTGAACTTTCCGGCTGATACCTGGCTTGCCCCCGGCGAAAAGATGTTGCTGATTAAAAATTTGACCGCATTCCAGAGTGAATTTGGCTTCATTCCATCAGGTCTCAAATACGCGGTATGGTCATCGGGCAGTCTGTCCAACGGCGGCGAAAGACTGGAACTGCTTAAGCCGGGCGATATAGCCAATGGGGTACGGTATTATATTCGTGTGGACCGTGTGAATTATGACGATGATGCTCCGTGGCCAACATCGCCGGATGGAACGGGTAAAGCTCTGGGACGTATTACCCCTTCGGCGTATGGCAATGATTATGCCAACTGGCAGGCAATCAACCCTACTCCGGGACAATAACCATCTATAAGTGTCTTATTATGGCCTGTTATAGCAAAACCGGTCTTTTTTGAAAAAAAGAGACAAAACAAGTAAAAAAACAACCCGGTTCCAGAGTTTATTAAGTGATTATGGTAACCCATGATAACAATCTGATGGGGCGTCTGGATCCAGATAATTCAGATACATTTATTCGGCTGCTGATCCCGAATCAAAAGTCAATATTTGCCTATATTCTGGCCGTTATCCCGAACTATTCTGATGCGGAAGATATTCTCCAAAATACGATATCCGTGATCTGGAGAAAATTTTCCACATATCAGCGGGGGACCGATTTTCAGGCATGGGCTATCCAGATTGCTCGCTATGAAATCTATAATTTCTTCAAGAAAAACCCTTCGGGCCAGTGTACTCTGAATGAACAGTTACTGGAGGTAATTGAGCAGGAATCCGGCGCCATGATTGATGGGCTGGAGCAGCGTTTGGCGGCTCTGAAGGAATGTGTGGTCAAATTGAATTCTCAGGATAGGCAGCTGATTAAATTGCGGTATGAACAGGATTGTACCCTCAAAGCGATCAGTTCCCGGTTGGGCATATCGACGACAGCTGTATTCAAACGCATTGCAATTATTCACGGGCGATTGGTTCGCTGTGTCCGTATGCAGTTAGCCCTGGAGTAATCGATGAATCCGACAGAACATAAAAACTTTTCACGTGAGCTGGCAGAGCTGATTGTGCTGTCGATGGAAGGGCACGCCAACGTCGAACAGACACGCCGGCTTCAGCAGATCCTGCTGGATTCTGCCCCGGCACGGCAATATTATTATGAAGTGATTGCCAGTTATATCGGTCTAAACAGTCCTGAGGTGCTTCGTGAGTTAAACAGCAAG
Source organism: Anaerohalosphaeraceae bacterium (assembly GCA_040306945.1). GTDB lineage: Bacteria > Planctomycetota > Phycisphaerae > Sedimentisphaerales > Anaerohalosphaeraceae > Anaeroglomus. Next base: position 6,571 of record JAWRKM010000107.1, on the reverse strand, counting down.
CCTGAGACCGTTCGCAATTATATTTCCCTCTATGATGAATTGGCTAGCCAGGAAGAGCAGGCGCCGACGGTGCTTTTGCCGCGGAAACGCAAAGGCTGGACGTGGCGAAAGAAACCCCGCCGACAGGAACCGGCGCATGAAATCGTCGAACCCGTTCAGATTATGCCTCCGCTGGTCAAGCGAAGTTATTTTGCGATGAAGTTCTTTGCCGCCTGTGCGGCGGTATTTTTGGCCTTGCTGGTCTATGTCTATTATCATCCCCGGCCTATCGATCGCTATGTTGCTCATATTGATGATCTGTTCAATGTGCAATGGTCTCAGGGGACGGCGTTGCGCGGCAATCGGACCAGTATGTCGGACCGCGATTTTTATTCGCTGCTGAGCGGTTATGTCAGGATGGAGTTTGACTCCGGGACCGAGGTTGTTATTGAAGGTCCTTCGGTATTCCGCTGCAACTCGGAAAACTCGCTGTTTCTGGAACAGGGCAAGGTGTTTGTCAAAGTTGCTGCCGGCCAGGAGGGATTTGTGGTTCGCACGCCTTCGGCCAAGATTACCGACCTGGGCACTCAGTTTGGTGTGCATGTCAGGCCCGGCGGTCTGGTCGAAGTCCAGATGGTTGAAGGCAAGGCCCTGGTAGAATATGAAAATAATGCTGCAGAAAAAGAGGCCGTTGTGTTGTCTGCTGGACACGCGATGAGTATCGATTCTGTGATTCGTGCAAGTGAAGCGATTCCTTATGATGATTACTATTTTGCCCGAACGATCAATTCGCAGGAAAAGATTGTCTGGCGGGGGCAATCCTTGAGCCTGGCCGACATTGCCGGCGGGGGAAACGGACTGGGTAACGGTACGATCAATCAATCCATTGACCTGATAACCGGTCAAATCGATGCCGACACTCATATTATGCGAGTTCCCGGTCCCGGCAAATATATACCGACTCCTCATGTGCCCTATGTAGACGGGGTTTTTGTTCCCGATGGAGGACAAGGACCTGTTCAGATTAGCTCTACGGGACTGATATATAAGGCCTGCCCTGATACCGATGGCCATTATTCATGGGACGTTCATTACGGTCTCTATGATGTAGACCCGCCGTCAAAACGCAAGTCTTTCCTGCTCAACGGCAAAGAGGTTTCGCTGGCTTCCTGTCCGACCCTTTGTCTGCATGCCAACGCCGGCATTACCTTTGATCTGCTGCAGATTCGGCAATCGCTGCATGGGGTCAAAACCACTTCGTTCACCGCGTTTTGCGGAATTGACAAGGAAGTCCTTGAGCATGAAAAACGATTTGGAAGGAGCCGTACCAAAGCCGATATTACGGTTTTGGTGGATGGTGTGGTTGTCTTTGAGAAAAAAGCCCTGGATCTGTCTGACGATTTTATTCCGGTGAATATCCGATTTAAAGAGGATGCCCGCTTCCTGACGCTGATATCCACGAACAGCGCCGGGGATGATACATCCTATTTGTCATGGGTCTTGTGGGCTGATCCGAAAATCCACCTGAATACGACATCACGATAAAGGACGGTCTGGGGGGACGTCCTTTTTCTTTTTGTTCTGTAGATTACTTTTTCTGTGTATAAATCCGCACGTAATCGATTAGGAATTTCTGCGGGAAAATAGCGTCATCAATTCCCTGCTGGCCGCCCCATGCACCGCCAATGGCGGTATTCAGTATTAGATAGTGCGGTTTGTCAAAAGGCCAGACCTCGCTGCCGGTTCCTTCGTTTTTGAATGTAAAATAGTGGTGGTTATCGAAGAAAAACTCCAGACGGTCCTCATACCATTCCAAGGCATACAGGTGGAATGTCTCCCAAGGCTTGTCGGCCAGGATGCTGGCCCCTTTGCCTGTTTTTTTGACGTGATTATATGCGGTTGTGTGGATATTGGCGTGAATCCGCTGCGGATCGTATCCCACGTTTTCCATAATATCAATCTCGCCGCAGGCGGGCCAGCCGATCTGACGGATCGAATCCCCCAGCATCCAGATTGCCGGCCAGGTTCCTTTGCCCGTGGGCAATTTTGCCCTGACTTCAATCCGTCCGTATAAAAACGACTGTCTGCCCGCAGTGATCACGCTGGCGGAGGTATAGTGGCCGTCTTTGAAGTCTTCTTTCCTCGATTCAATTACCAGGCATCCATCTTCCTGTCGGGCGTTTTCCACTCGCGCGCGGGTGTAATATTGTTTCTCCTGATTGCGGATAAATCCCTCCTCATAATTCCATTTTGCAGAATCCAGCAGTCCTGAACCGTTGAATTCATCTGACCAGCTCAACTGCCATTGTGGGTCCTCCGGCTGTACAAACAAGTCGGTTTTACAGGTCATGGAGGATTGCAAGGCTATCTGGTTTTGAGTGTCTCCGCCCGTTTGAAGGAAAAAGCCGCCGTCGGCAAGACCAGCATTAATGTGCATGGCGGGATTATTGTCGGCAGTAAATGTCGCCTTCCCAAGAGCGGTCCACTGTCCATCTACCGTCTGTACCCAGCCGTTGCCGAATCGAGCCCGGCGTATCTGCTGAGCACTCGTGCCGTTACGGCGAAAATCTTCGATAAAGGAATAATAGCCGCTTAATGAATCGCCGCCGGTAATAGTCTGGAATGTTGCCAGATGTTTCCATTGTTTAGTTTGGGGCAGATAGAAAAACGCCGCAAAGGTTGTCCGGTCTCCCTTTACGGTTGCCTTGACCATGCACCGAATCCGCTGGCCGATTTTCCAATCGTACTCGAACATGCTTTTGCCGCCGGTGCCTTCATTGCCAAACCGGTCGATCTTGACATCCGGGTCGTGGTAAAGGACTTTGACCCGCTGTTCTTCCGGCACGCTGTTGGGATTGTTCTGGTTGCCCGGGTCCCAGACTGAAAACAGGACAATTTTGCGGCTGTCGTAAAGTTCCTGTATCCCGAAATAGCCGTTTTTGAACCCGCACACACAAAAATAGCTGCCCGGTACCGACTCTTCGACTGTCAGCTCATTGTAATAAGTCATCCCGGCCGGGGCAGGGTACCACAAATGGACGCTGCGGGCGGCCCGGGGAGCATTTTGTTCCGCAGCGGTACCATAACCAACAAACCATACCATCCACACCACCGGAGCAATCCAGGAAATCCGTTGCATTGTACTGTCCTTTCCGTTCGTACAGGTAGTTTGCTACAGGGCGAAATCGCCTATTTGATATAAGGACTCAACAACCTGTGTTCGGGATACAGCCAAATGGTGCAAAAAGAGGTACAGGGTTAAAAAATCTCAAAACGCCGATAAGCCGGAATTCTAAACTGAACCGTTACCCATATTGTCGGATTGCATTGTCTCCAAGGGCTAAAATGTTAGATTTTTGTGAAAAAAAGGTTGCCGCAATCCAGATTGTCGCATATAATTCCTACTCAATTGTAGTATATTCTGGGGTGATAATGTGGTTCTTGTTTTTTGATTCAATGGAAGCTGTAAGCGTACCCTTTCAAACTGAGATAAGAGAAGTTGTATTTATAAATGATAATACAAGAAAAGCAGCAGCAAGACCCGGAATGAATCACAGATTGGAAGATCATTACAGCAAAATGTGAATCGGGAGAAGTATGGACGTTCAAAAAATAGTTGAAATTCTATTTGTGGTTATCGGAGGGCTGGGGGTTTTTCTGCTGGGCATGAAATTCATGTCCGAAGGAATGCAGGCGGTCGCCGGCGAGCGTCTGCGAAAACTGATTGGCGCTGTTACTAACAATCGCTTTTTGGCATGCGGTGTCGGGACCGCCGTTACCAGCATTATCCAGTCCAGTTCGGTGACCACCGTGATGGTTGTCGGGATGGTCAATGCCGGGATTATGACACTCAAGCAGGCGATTGGTGTTATTTTTGGCGCCAACATCGGTACCACCATTACCGGCTGGATACTGACAGTCAAAATCGATAAATATGGATTACCCTTGCTGGGGGTTGCGGCCCTGTTTTATTTGTTTTCACGTCGCGACCGTGTACGTTTTACCGCGATGTTTTTCCTGGGTCTGGGGATGGTGTTTTTCGGCCTGGAACTGATGAAGGATGGCTTTTCGCCGGTCAAAGACATGCCTCAATTTGTGGAATGGTTTCATCGGTTTGAGCCTGTTAATTATTTCGGAGTGATGAAATGTGTTCTGGCAGGGGCCATTTTAACCGCCATTGTACAATCCTCCTCGGCGACATTGGGTATCACCATGGCACTGGCATTTTCCGGCATCATAAACTTTAAAACCGGTGCGGCGCTGGTGCTTGGTGAAAACATTGGTACAACGATCACCGCGTTTCTGGCTTCTCTGGGTACGACCACCAATGCCCGCCGTGCGGCCTATGCACATATGCTGTTCAATGTCCTGGGTGTGCTGTGGATTACGACCATCTTTCAGCCCTATGCACAAAGTATTGCCTGGTTTGTTGAACACTTTCAGCAGGGGCATCTGCCCGATGAAGCGGTCTATGTCGACAATGCCGTAACCTATCCCTATACCCAGGCAGCAATAGCGGCGACACATACCGGATTTAACATTCTGAATACCCTGCTGTTTTTGCCGTTTGTGGGTCTTCTTGCTCGGCTATTGAGGCATATAGTTCCAGACAAGGTAGCCCCTGAATTGCCGCGTCTTACGTATCTGGATATGCGTCTGTTTGATACTCCTTCCATTGCTCTGGAACAGTCCTGGAAAGAAGTGCTCCGCATGGGGCAGACCTGCAGAACGATGATGGATACGCTCCGCGATATTCTGGATGCCGACCAGATTGATTCTGAAAAAGCGCACTTTATTTTCCAGAAAGAGAATGATATGGATATGGTCCAGAAAGAAATTGTTGAGTTTCTGGGCGATGTGATGGCCGGCAATATTTCACATGAGGCCGTTGAGGAGAGCCGTCGTCAGGTCCGCATGGCCGATGAATTTGAATCCATCAGCGATTATGTGACGGCAATTCTTAAATTGAGGCTCAAAATCAGGGATGGTCAATTGCGTATTACGCCGGAAGGCAAGCAGGATTTGTTGAAACTCCATGATATGACGGCTTCTTATATTGATTTGATTAATAAAGCTGCCAATACAGACGGGGTACAATTGGAATTCTTCAGTGAAGCAAAGACCAAAGGCACTGCTATTACTGTAACGATGAAAGAATGTCGCAGCAGGCATTTGGTTCGTGTTGGGGAGGGAGTCGCCACGCCGCTGAAAAGTCTGATTTTTACGGATATGCTGACATCCTACCGACGCATCAAGGACCACGCCTTTAATATTGCGGAAGTGCTGGCTGGAGAAAAATGATGTAATATGTCCTAATTATAAATGGCGAGGTTTTCAAGCAGTTTTGAAGGGATGGGGTATTTGCTTGAAAACCTCGATTTTTTTCTATATAGTATGACCCTGTTAAAATCGTATATTCCTAAATTTAAGGAAAAATCATGAAGTCAACAAAAACTGCGGAATCAAAACACGTTCCGGAACTGGACCTTACTTTACCCTTTAAGGTCAAAGATATTAGTTTAGCTGAATGGGGTCGGCGTGAAATGCAGCTGGCTGAAAAAGAAATGCCCGGCCTGATGGCGGTGCGTAAAAAATATGGCAAAATCAAGCCGCTCAAGGGGCTAAAGGTTGCCGGCAGTCTGCATATGACCATTCAAACCGCGATGCTGATTGAAACCCTGGAAATCCTCGGTGCGGATGTGCGCTGGGCGTCTTGCAATATTTTTTCGACTCAGGACCATGCTGCGGCGGCGATTGCTGCTGCGGGCAGAACGGCGGTCTTTGCCTGGAAGGGGGAGACGCTGGAGGAGTACTGGTGGTGTACGGAGCAGGCTCTGACCTGGCCGGACGGCTCAGGCCCGGATATGATTGTTGATGACGGTGGTGATGCGACGCTGATGGTTATTCAGGGTATGAAAGTCGAAAAGAATCCGTCGCTGCTCAAGAAGAAATCTGACAACAAAGAATTCCAGATTGTTCTTGACCGTCTGGCGGCTGGTTTGAAAACCACACCCAAAAAATGGACCTCCATCGCCAAAAAGCTGCGTGGTGTGTCGGAAGAGACGACTACCGGTGTTCATCGGCTCTACCAGCTTGCTGAAGCAGGTGAGCTGCCGTTCCCGGCTATCAACGTCAATGATTCCGTTACCAAGAGCAAGTTTGATAATCTGTATGGCTGCCGTGAATCGCTGGCCGACGGCATCAAGCGGGCAACGGATGTGATGGTGGCCGGCAAGGTGGTGGTGGTCTGCGGGTATGGTGATGTAGGCAAAGGCTGTGCCCACTCGATGCGGGGATTCGGTGCCCGTGTGCTGGTGACTGAAATCGATCCTATCTGTGCCCTGCAGGCCATGATGGAAGGCTACGAAGTAACCACGATGGATGAAGCCGCCTCCATTGGTGATATTTTTGTTACCGCCACAGGCTGCTGCGATGTCATCACCGGCAGCCATATGGAACAGATGAAGGATGAAGCCATTGTCTGTAATATTGGCCATTTCGACAGCGAAATCCAGATGTCCTATCTGGAAAACAATCCCAAATGCAAAAAGCTGACTATCAAGCCGCAGGTTGATAAATGGACACTCCAGTC
>JAWRKM010000106.1:0-125680 GCA_040306945.1 Anaerohalosphaeraceae bacterium | reverse complement strand
AGATGGAGGCCAACGGTTCACTAAAGCTTCACGGCCACCGTGTCCCCTACATCGTCCCTTCCATTGAATTTGCCGACTATATGTCCGAAAAGCTCAAAACCATGATTGATGCCGGTGTGGTGGCGATTCATCTGGAAGAGCCGGAATTCTGGGCTTACACCGGCTTTTCCGAGGCCTTTCAGCGCGAATGGCAGCTTTATTACGACACGCCCTTTGTGCGCCCGGACACCTCCGCGGATGCCCAATATAAAGCCTGCCAGTTGAAGTATTATCTTTTTGGCCGGACACTTCGCCGGGTGGCCGAGACCTGCAAGGAATACGCCCTCCAGAAATACAACCGAAAAGTCAGAATCTATGTCCCGACGCACAGCCTGATTAACTATACGCAATGGTGTATCGTTTCGCCCCAGTCGTCCTTGATTGACTCGGATGTGATTGACGGCTGTATCGCCCAGATCTGGACGGGCACTTCACGCACTCCCAATGTCTATCAGGGTCGCCGGGCCGAACGGACTTTTGAAACGGCATTTCTGGAGTATGGTGTGATGCAGGAACTGGTACGCAATACCAGCCGCCGGATGTGGTTTCTGCATGACCCCATTGAAGATAATCCCCGTTACGACTGGAATGATTATCAGAGAAATTACAAGGCAACCCTCATCGCCTCGCTGCTGCATCCGCATGTGTGGCATTATGAAATCTGCCCGTGGCCGCCGCGGGTCTTTCGCGGCAAATATCCCGCTGGAGCGGCCGATGCGATTCCCATCCCTGCGGATTATGCCACAATCCTTTGTACGGTCTTTAACCAGCTTCGCGATATGAATCAGCCGGATAGCCGGTGGGTCAGCAGTACTCACGGTATCGGTGTCCTGATTGCTGACTCGGGTATGTTCCAGCGTGCCGAACCTGCTTTTCGACTGGCTGAAGAAAAGGGCAGCGACCCGACCAAAGCACTTCGATCGGACATCCACGACTTTTCGGGTTTTTACGGTCTGACCCTGCCGCTGCTTAAGCATGGTATTCCCGTCCAGCCCGTTCAATTGGATAATGCGGCCCGGTTTGCCAACTATCTGGACGGCTATCAAGTTCTTGTGGTCAGCTACGAGTTCATCAAGCCGCAGTCGCCTGCACTCAATCAGGCCCTGGCAGAATGGACTGCAAAAGGTGGCGCCCTGATTTATGTCGGAGCCGATACCGATCCGTTCAATACGGTCTCGGAATGGTGGAATTCCGGCAAAAATAAATATGCTGCGCCCTCCCAGCATCTGATGGAGCTGCTGGGCTTAACTCGTACTGTCGCAGATGGAAAATACACCTTTGGCAAAGGGCACGTTTTCGTCGCCCGCAAACATCCTGCCTACTATACGCGTTCCAAGGCCGCCGCAGATGAATATCGCAGCGTGGTCAAACAGGCTGCCGAAGCGGTCGGCCTGAATTATATTGAAAACAACTTCCTGCAGCTGAACCGCGGACCTTATGTTATTGCGGCCTGTCTGGAGGATTCGATATCGGACAAGCCGCTTGAATTGAAAGGCCTGTTTGTTGATATCTTCAATGCTCAATTGCCAGTTTGCGAAACGGTCACACTCAAGCCTGGCCAATGTGCCTGGCTGCTCGACCTGAATCAGGTCTCATCCGACAAAGCCGAACCCGTGGCCTCTGCGGCTCGCATCGAGACATGGCAAGAGATGGGTAATGGTGTCGAATTGACTCTTACCAGTCCCAAAGCGGTGAACATCGTGTCCAGGCTCCGTTTGCCCAAACAGCCAGCCAAAATGACCATCGATGGCAATGAATTTGACCGTTACACCTGGGATGAAAAAAGCAAAACCATATTTTTTAAATCTCCCGCGATTGAGGATGTTCAGAATATCAGCATTACCTGGTGAACCATAGTCAATTATTCACCCAAAACAGAGGCTCTTTTATAGGTGAATTTCGATGGTTGTTGAATAAACACGAGGGTGTTGAATTTGAATGGGACGTGCGTTTCCTCCGCAAATAGATTTTAGGATTTCTATGGCAAACTTCTATCTGCTTTCGTCGTATCAAAGGGTATCGGAACGCGTAATACCCAAAGGGTATGATGAGTTCCTGACAAGCATTGGGTTTAGGTTGCAGTACTAAATCGCAACAAATCGGGATAGTTGTAATAGTAGAACAGGGAGGTAAGACGATGCATGAACTCCATTTACCTCATTTTCACAGACCCGATTGGCATGCTGTGGAAAAGCGTTTTGAGCAAGTGATCCATGCCCCATGGTTCTGGCCCACCATTGTGTTGTTGGCGATGATTCTGGTGTTGGTTGTACTGAGCATTCTGGCCGGCGGGGGTACGGCACAGGTATCACCTCTGCCTATACGCTATCCATTTATGCCATAACGTACAAACCTTAGCCAGGCTAAGGCTTGCCTGAGGGAGTAGGTGCCTTTTTGTAAACAGGAGACATAACGATGAAGCAATTCGGGAAATCTCGCGGTCATCAACAGCCCAGAAAACAATCCAGAAGATTGCCGATGGTCCTTATTAAGCATAAAGGAGCTGTACGTTAATTGATTACTCCTGAATGAGATTCCAAATTCTGGCTCATAAACCAGAACATTTCATTCAGAATAACCGATACATCATGGACATCAGGGTGCGGGTTGCTTGCCGTCTTTGAGGGCCTCGTCCGCAGAGCTATAGCCTATATATTGATCAGCTCTGATGAGGAGGGCACGTCGGTCCTCGATGGAATAGAAGTATAGGCCGGATTGACTGGCGACAAATTTCACACCTGAGGTGTCCACTTTCCCTCTCCAGGAGAACCCGGGGACCTCCGTCAGCGGAGCAGGGGTAGGGGGGATGCCGGTATTGCGAGTGCCATAACTTTCAGGGGCATTATGAAATAGCTTTTCAACCGCCCGGCGGTTCTGCTTCGGAGGACCATCGCGGCTCAATAGGATGATAATGCTGCCAATGACCAGAATCAGTACAGCTCCCAGGATAATACGCCATGATGTGCTAATTTGGGTCCATAGTATCCTGATTCGGTTCTGTGCAGGTGGCTTCAGGCTTGTTTGGGTAAGTGGAGCCGGGATTGTGGTTCGTGTTTTCGGCAGTACACCCTGCCAATCCATGGCCAGGGTGGAGCCGCCGGGGCTAATTGTTGCCTGAGAATCGGAAGAAAAAGTGATGGATTCTGCGTGAAGAATAGCGGCCACTTCCGCCGCAGAGGGACGAACCCCCGGCTCCTTGGCCATCATTCGCTGGATCAGAGAAGCCAGCTCCGGCGAGCAGTTGGGCATATACTGCAGAATGTCCGGCGGTTCAGAATGCAAATGCTGCCTGAGAATCTCCTCCATTTTTCCTCCGGCAAAGGGAGGTCGTCCGGTCAGTACGTAATATAAAGTTGCTCCAAGACTGTAAATATCAACAGCCGGGGTTAGCGGTTCCCGCCGAATCACTTCCGGTGCCATATAATGCGGCGTGCCGATGGATTGCTGGGCGTAGGTATCAAAAGGATCGTTGGGATCATCCACACGAACCAGCCCGAAGTCGCTGATTTTTCCATGACCATTGCGAGTGACCAGAATATTGCTGGGCTTGATATCGCGATGAATCATACCCAGTTCGTGAGCCACTTGCAGCCCAATGGACGCATCGGCAATAATCGGACACGCTCGGGACATCGGCAGGGCACCGGCGGCCTTGACAATCTCCTGCAGGCTGTTTCCCGAGACCATTTCCATGGCGATGTACCACCAGCCCGCGTGCTGGTTAATTTCATAGACACGGACGATATTGGGATGCTCGATGGACGCGGCCGCACGGGCTTCCCGGAGAAACTGTTCAACGGCATCTTTGCCCTTTTCACCTTCGGACAGCTTTTTTCGCAGGACTTTTAATGCCACAATCCGCTTTAAATGGGTATCTTCAGCCTGAATGACCAGTCCCATGGAGCCTTCCCCAATCAGACGCAGCAATTTAAAATGCCCCATAACTTTGCCGACCCACGGTTGCGTCTTGGTACGGGTTTTATCGTCCGATGAGGAAATCCCGGTGTCTGAACTTCCGGGTTTGCTGTCAGAGCCATGATTCGTTACCAGCGATTCGGCAAAGGCCTTCTGGTCGTCGGGACTGAACTGAGGGTTGTGTTTTGGTTCTTCCATCTTGCTGATCCGGCTATCGGGGTATTCCCGTAAATTCCATGATCGTTAAAATGCTTTGTCGGGCCCCGCGTCCTTCACTGATATCGCCTTCATCGCTGCCTAATGCAATATAGCGGCTGTCCCCCAGACGGCAGACCGCCTCAATGGTCATATCCGGGATTCGGGCCACCAGAATCGGACTGTCTTTTTTATTCCCGCTCCACCAGAACAGGGCACTGTCCAGCGTATTGGGTGGATAGGGACTGTTGGGATTGAGCCGGGGGCCGTTACTTTTGGCCGCGGTAATCAGATATCCCTGGGTGAGGGGGTCCCAGCACAAATCACTGATTCCCCGTCCATTCAAATCCAGTAAAAACAGATCTGCGACCTTGAGTGAATCCGGCCGGACAGACTGTCCTGTCTCCGGCATACCCGAGACCGCAAACAGCATCGCAGCATTATCAAATAAGGGATTGCGCATCCCGCCAAGGAGTGTCTGGCCATCCGGTGTGAAGGTCATTCCCTCCACATTTCCCCAGCGATAGGTATTCCTGTTTTCACCGGGGTCGGCGTTAAAGGCGTAATAAGGCAGGACTCCAATTCTCTCAAAGCAGCTTTCCAACTGCTCACGCAGCGTTCCAGCAGAGACCACGTTGGTGCGATCCAGCGCCAGCGGCCGGACGGATTTGATCTTTGCGTGGAATAAATGGCGGCGCTGCGGCAGAGGCTGGGCGTTCGGGGCGTTGCTCAGTGAACACATCACATAAATAGATGCTTGTCCGCCTTTTTTCAGAATGGTCAGGCATTCTGCATCATGGAGCAGAAATTGCTCGTTATGAATTAGTACGTGATATTCCGGTGTCCCAATCTCCATGTTGTTTAAATCCACCGGACAGGTAAACAGCAGGTGTTCATGCCGGTCGCTGGCAATAATCAGCACTCCGTCTATCCAGGCCAGTCCGCTGCATTCGAGGGCTTTGGGTTCTGTCTGCTGGTTGGACATAGGCGCCTTGACGGTAATATCTTTCTGGGCGACCACCGGCGGTTCAATCACGTCAAAGCGGATTTCATAGACTCTGCCCGGCGATTCTGCCTGAGCACAGAAGGTTCCCAATGGGCATACTATCCCTGTCAGCAAGAGAATAAAAATCCGAATTGAACCCAACCTGGAAGCCATGATTTCTCCATTCGTCTTATGTAAATTTTACGAAAACCGCCTTGCAGTGTCAAGAATATCCTCTTTTTGCAATAAAATGGTGCTTAATTTATTGGGAAATATGGCGGTTTCTGGAGTCTTATAGTATAGTACTACAACGAAATGCAAAGATTGAAACACTGATAATGATGACCTCATGACGTTTTAACAAAAGGAGGATGTCAGGTGCGACTGCGGTTTCAACATCACAGGACATGCGGCTGCGATTCACATAAGCCTGATTCGGTTGCAGGCAGACTGTTTGCCTCCGTTTTTTTTCTGTTTTTTGGGGGTATGGGATTGTTGTTTGAGGTCTTTCTTGTCCGGGAAGTCGTTTCTGTAATCCATCGGCGAAGCTGGCCTGTCGTCAGTTGCCGCATTCTGGAAAGTTCCGTCCGTCAGGAATCCAATTCTGAAAGTCCCTATCGATTTGCCGTCAAGTATGACTATCAGGTCAATGGGACGACCTATCAATCCACATGCTATCAATTCAAAGATTCCGGCTCCGGCGATTATGCCAAGGTGCAGAAATTGGCGGATCGCTACCCGGCCGGCCTCCAAACACAATGTTATATCAATCCCCAAAATCCTTCCCAGGCGATCCTTGAACAGGACAGTCTCGGTATGGCCTGCTTCATCCTGATTCCCACGGTGTTTGTCATCGTCGGCGCAGGAGGTATCTATGGTACGTGGTTCTATAAGTCAAAGCCGAAAACCCAGAAAGCCGTTTTACCCGAAGCGAAAGGAAAAACCGGAAAAAGCCAATGGGGATTGCTTCTGTTTGGATTCGTATTCTTCGCCGCCGGGTCAGGGTTCAGTTATATCTTTTTGATTCGGCCCATGCTGGATATAGTCCGTGCCAGAACCTGGATTGAAACGCCCTGCACCATTATTTCCGGACAGGTCCTCAGTCATGACTCAGATGATGGCACCACTTACAGTATTGATATCTTATATGAATATGTGGTTGACGGCAAGAAGTATCGCAGCAACCGTTATGATTTCATGACCGGCTCCAGCAGTGGTTATCAGGGCAAAAAGGAGCTGGTGGATAAATACCTGAAGCTCAAACATACCGTCTGTTATGTCAATCCAGAATCGCCCGGCGATGCGGTCCTGAATCGAGATCTGACGTGGAGATATGGAATTGGTCTGTTTGCTCTAATTTTCGTCGCGGTGGGGCTTGCGGTGATGATAGGTGCAGTGTTCGGCATGAAGCGTCGTGCGGCCAAAGAGTCCATCGGGGGCTGGAAGCCCCAAACAGCATTTACATCCTCTCATCAATCCGGCTATCAGCAGCACTACGGGCCAAGAGAAGACAAAATCGCCCTTAAGCCGCAAAAACATCCAATCGCAATGCTGGTATTTCCATTGCTATTCTGCGGATTCTGGAACGGCTTGCTTTCATTTTTTGTGTATGAGGTGTTCTCTGGATTTAAGACTGGTCGTCCGGATTGGTGTTTGACGCTGTTTATGATTCCTTTTGTCCTGGTGGGGATTGGAACGGTTGTCTGGGTGATTTATCAGTTCCTGTCCCTGTTCAATCCGCGATTTGAGATAGCGATTCAGCCTGCAGCACTCTGTCTGGGCGGCAATGGCCAGCTCCAGTGGACAGTCCATGGTCAGGCCGGTCGAATCCGCAAATTAGTCCTTAAATTAACTGCCAGGGAAGAAGTTGTACACACGGATGGAGACGGTTCCAGCACGCATCGCAAGCTCTTCTATGAAAAAGTACTTCTGTCCACCACGCTGCGGCATGAGATGAAAACCGGACAGATCCATTTTACGATTCCCCAAAGCACAATGCATTCGTTCGAGACCGAACATAACAAGATTATTTGGACAATTGACGTCAAGGCCGATATCCCTCTCTGGCCGGATGTCAAACAGGAATATCAATTCTTTGTTGGTCCTAAACCAATGATATAAGATGGGATACCCTATGAGTCCATTGACCATCGATATTGACGACATGAAAACATCCTTCCAGCCCGGCCAAACCCTCCGCGGCCAGGTTGGCTGGCAGACAGACTCGGCCCCCAAAACAGCGTGTTTGCGACTGTTGTGGTACACCCAAGGAAAAGGCACGGAAGATGTAGGGATTGTCGAAAGTCTTGAATTTGACAATCCCCAGCAAAACGACCAGCGCACCTACCAGTTTAAAATTCCCGAGGGGCCTTACAGCTTTTCAGGAGAGTTATTGTCTTTGATCTGGTCTTTAGAACTAATCGTTGGAAAACAGTTCACCCGGCAGGATATTACCGTCTCTCCGGATGGGCATGAAATCCGGCTGCATCAAACCGTGCTTGAGGCAAAACCATTTTTAGAAAGTGATATACGATAAGGCCTTTTGGGTGAGTTTGGTCGGACCAAGCACATCCCGTAATTTTGTGATGTGGGTGGTTTTTCTTGCTTCGAGTATTGTCTTGACGGCAACAGGTCCTAAACCCGGTACGCGCAGCAGAGAAAACTTGTCGGCTTTGTTGATATTGACTGGAAAATAGTCCGGGTGAGCATCTGCCCAAACCTGTTTGGGGTCTTTTTCGAGCGATAATCGACCCTCTTCATCAAAAAGAATATCCGAGTCGGTAAATCCATATTTTCGTATCAGAAAATCAGTCTGATAAAGGCGGTGTTCCCGAATGAGTCGCTGGGCCGGCATTTCGCTGTCGCCCGGCAAAGACGGGGAACCTGCGATGGATTGATACGCACTAAAATAGACCCGTTTCAGCTTCAACCCCTGATAGAGTCTGCCAACATAGCGGATGATTTGCTTGTCGGATTCCCCGGCCGCACCAACAATAAACTGTGTCGTTTGTTTGACTCGCTGGTATTTGCTGCCCTTTGCGGTCATGGCGCTAACCAGTTTCATTGGAGCGATAATATCATTAAGAAAGTCTTTTTTATGGGACAATCGCGATAGATATTCCTGTCCGGGGGTTTCTATGTTAATGGACACTGCGGATGCCAGCTTCAGGGTCTCTTCGATGGCAGCTGGCGAGGCCCCGGGAAGGATTTTCAGATGGATATACCCTCGAAACCGATGTTTCTTGCGAATGATAGCAGCAATCCCATTGAGCCGTTCCATGGTCTTATCCGGCGTGCCGGTCAGCCCCGAACTTAAAAAAAGTCCATGTACAAACCCAGCCCGAAGATAATCCATAAACAGGTTGGCGGTTTCTTCAATGCCCAGCGAGCATCGGGGAACATCATGATTGCTACGAAGGGGGCAGTAAAGACAATCATTTGAACAGGTGTTTGATATCAGAGTTTTAAACAGAATGGTTGAGCCGCCGCTTGGCAAGACGACAGGATATATCCAGTTCCCATCCGGACCTTTTCGACGGTGTTCCTCTTTGCTGGTCGCACAGGCACAGGCAAGGTCGTACTGGCCATCCCGGCCAAGAATTTTGAGTTTTTCGAGGGTGTCTGGCTGACTGATGATTGCGGGCATTGTTATACAAGAATCCTACTAACTATCTTCCCTGAAATCTACTTTGTACCATACAAAAAATATTTTAATTAGCAAGTTAAGTAAATTAAATTTTTTGGGTAATTATCTGTATAGCAATTGTTGCGTAGGGAGTGTATAATCTTTTAGGTTGGCATAGAAGGGATTAATTAGGTACAATGATCCCAAAGAGGAAGTATGTCAGATAATGCCGAAAACAAGGTTGGGCAAAAAGGGCTGGAAGAGGGCACAATCGGGGTGCAGGAAGAGCAGATTTTGTCTCTAATATTCCAGTATCGGATTAAATACATCTCTTATATTCGTTCGATTATCTGTGATTATCATTTAAGTGAAGATGTTTACCAGAGTGTTTCACTCGAGGCGATTCGTTCTGCCGATAAGTTTCAAAATATCAAGCATCTACAGCAGTGGCTGTGGGTGGCTTGTCGGACGCGAGCCCTGAATGTCCTGCGGGAACAGAACAAGCCGGTCCGGGTTTTTGATAATGAGATGCTGGACATCATGCAGCCGTTTTGGGAAGCCCGCAGTGCCTATGAACAGCATGAGATATTCTCTTATCTGGAAAAATGCCTCGGCAGGCTGTCGGCCTACGCTCGCGAAATTATTCATTTCCGTTATCGTGAAAATTTAACCGGCCAGAAACTGGCTGATGCCCTCGGGCGCAAATGCGAATCGGTGTATGTGGCCTTAAGTCGCGTTCATCGGGCTCTGGCAGAATGTATTCAGCGGCAAAGTGAAGTCCATAAGAGATAATATGTCCGGAAGTCAGCACAATCTGAATAATATGAACCAGCCCGCAGATGAGGCGGCATTTCTCTATCTGGTTTATGCCTATCTGGATAATCAGGCTTCGGACGAAGAGCACAACAGGCTTAAAACCTGGCTTCAGCGTGACCCGTCCCTGCGTGAGTTGTTTATCCAGATCTGCATGCAGGATCAGATGGTTTATGAGGCGGTGAATACCTCCGGAGGCTTTGTCTGCCAGCCCGAAGCGGCCCAGGAAGACCGAAATCTGTCGTTATGGCGCGAATTGAGCTGGGAAGAGAAAAATGCCCCGACGGTGATGCTGGACAAAACCTCAGACGAAGCCCCCAAAATTATTCCCGACCGCAGCCGGATTGTCCCTGTGCGGCATCACGTCAACCGGTTGTCCTGGGCAACGATTATCTCGCTGGCAGCAGCGATGCTGTTAATGATGACGTACATATACTTTCATCCGTATGCCAGCATTGAAACAGCGACCCTGGTGGATACGATGAATGTAAAATGGGCCGAAGAAATGCGGATGCCCGGCCCCCAGGGACGTATCAAGACGCTGGTCCCGATGACGCTGCTGCAGGGAGTGGCCCGTATTCAGATGGATGATGGGGTGGAACTGGTGGTCGAATCGCCCGCAAAATTTGAGCTGATGACCTCGTCGGAACTGCGGATGGACTATGGCCGGGTCTATGCGTATGTCTCAGAAATCGGAAGGGGCTTTACAGTGACGACGCCGAATTCAAGGATTGTGGATCTGGGTACGGAATTCGGCGTTGAGGCCAACGGCAATGGTCAAACAGATTTACATGTTTTTCAGGGCAAAACCTACCTGGTTGCAGGGACCAGGCAGAACGCTAAAATCGTTGAAACGCTGGATGCCGGTCAGGCTCGAGGCGTTCAGGGCAATGGTGTCGTCCGAAATCTGGGATTGAAGGCAGATGAATTCATTCGGTCATTCAACCCCCAAGAAAAATTGATCTGGAAAGGGCAGCCCCTGGATCTGGCGGATATCGTCGGCGGTGGAAATGGCTTTGGTACCGGTGTTATCAACAGGGGCTATAGTATGGCAACGGGAGAGGCTGTTTTGCTTGGAGATCCCATTGGTATTATCGATGGCGGGGGGTACAAACCGGTTCTGTCGAATTCATTTGTCGATGGGGTTTTTATTCCCACCGGTCCAGGCCAGATTGTGTCTTCGCAGGGGCATCAATTTGATGATTGTCCGTCCACCAACGGCGGGGTCTGGAGCGGGATGGTGTTTAACGGAGCGTTGCATTACAGCTATGGCAATCCGCGAATATACCGCCATCAGCTGCGTCTGGCCGGCAAAGAGTATGGCATTCCCGGCAATCCTGCTATCAATATGCATGCCAACTGCGGAATCACCTTTGATCTGGCCCAAATCCGGCGTCTGGTGCCCGGCTATGATATTGGACAGTTTACGTCCTTATATGGGATCAGCGAGACGTTTTTTGATTTTTATGAAGTCCGGGATATTCCGGATATTGTGGTACCACGAGTCGATTTTTTTATTCTGGTTGACGGTAAAGTCCGATTTTCAAAGAAGGCGGTCGCTCCCGAGGCTGGCAAGCGGTTTGTGGCGGAAGTCCCCTTGCTGCCAGAGGATCGTTTTTTAACCCTGATTACCACCCAGAGCGATGACCCCTATGCAATCAGTTATGACTGGGCATTGTTTGCGGAGCCCCAGCTGCATTTAACGCGAGTCAGCCAATGATGAGATGATGCTAACGATAAAAGGTGGAGAATGACTGACGGAAATGAGGCTTTTTCAGTGTCAGGTTTTGACGTTGAGAAAAAGACCGTCGTGGTCTGAAACAATAACATTTTTTTGAAAGGAAAAAGGTTATGGTTAGCAGAGGTAGGGTCGCCATACTCGCCTGTCTATTGACGGCGATGCTTATGGCAAGCACCGGATGGGGTGCTGGGTTTGTCAAGCACGAGGTTTGGGAAAATACAACAACGACGACGCTCAATGATGCGGTTTTGGTTGCGCAGGGGGGGGGGTACCAACGACGACCAGTTACATAGCGAGAATGGATTATGTAGGCAACATTGATACCTATGTTGATAAATTGTCCGGATGGCTCGTGCCCCCCGTAACGGGCAATTATGTGTTCTACATCAGCAGTGATGATGATTCCGGGCTGTGGATTGTTCCGGATGCCAATGACAAGGCCATTGTCAATGTGACCGATACGCCCCCGCTGTGCCGAGTGACTGGATGGCGAGGGTATGGGGATTACACCAGCAGTACTGAACAAAAGTCTGCTCCTGTGGCACTGCAGGCAGGAGTGCCGGTGAAAATGGTTGTGATTCACCGGGATGGCACCGGCGGTGATTTTGCAACGGTGGCCTGGACGCTTCCCGGCGGCAGTACCATCGATGTCATTGGCAGTCAGTATTTTACCGGTGAATACCAGGCCGGCGGTCCTGTGCCGACAGATGGCCAGACCAATGTCAAATCGGGTCTGCTCAGCTGGCTGCCTCCAGCCTTATGGTCCGGCCGCGGCACACTGACTTATGATGTTTATTTCAGTACTGATCCGAATTTACCGCCGTCATCGCTTGTCTCGAATGACCAGACAGCGACTACTTTTGATGTCGGAGCGGTTAATGGCATTAATCTGCAGTTCGGTAAAAATTATTACTGGCGGGTTGATGTCACAGATCCCAATACCGGTGGTGTGGGGTCTTTTACTACAGGTGAGTTATGGTCATTTACCACCAATGACGGCAAGCCGTTTATCGTTACCGCTCCGCAAAATGTTTTCGGAGTTCTCAATGGCGATGCATCATTTACTGTGGTTGCCGATACGCTGGCAAACACCACGCTTAGCTACCAGTGGTCGTTCAAGACCTTCTTTGGCACCACCTGGACGGATATCCCGGGAGCAACCGAGCCGACCTATAGCAAGATTGGCTTGCAGCCTGCAGATCGCGGGTTGTATCGTGTCAGAGTGTATGACACCCTCGGCAACGAAGTCTTTGCCGAGGCGCGGCTGTATATGCGAATCGGTCTGGTCAACCGCTACAGCTTTACCAATAATGCCAACGATTCCGTCAGCGGAGCGCATGGTACCGTGTATAATGCCGGCTTTGAAGATGCACAGGGCACCTCTGGCGACCCGCAGAAACGCCAGGTCTTCCTGAACAACTCCTCTCGGTTGACGTCCAATAATACAGCGGTTCCTTATGTTGATCTGCCCAAT
Organism: Anaerohalosphaeraceae bacterium; assembly: GCA_040306945.1. Classification (GTDB taxonomy): domain Bacteria; phylum Planctomycetota; class Phycisphaerae; order Sedimentisphaerales; family Anaerohalosphaeraceae; genus Anaeroglomus. Next base: position 112,893 of record JAWRKM010000106.1, on the reverse strand, counting down.
GGTCTGGTCAGCACTCTTGGAACACAGGCGACCTTTATGGCCTGGTTTACCTGGAAAGAAACCAATACGGGCAATACCTGGCAGCGCGTGTTTGATTTCGGCAACAGCACCGGCGGCGAAAATGTCGTTGGTACGGGCAATAATTATATCATGCTGACACCACGGTCTGATGGCAGAACTCCGCGATTTGGCTACAAGAATCGTGATGGCGGTGAAGAACGGTATTTGAATTCATCGGCCAGCCTGACGACCACCAGCGGTCAGGTTTGTTATGCGGTCACCTGGAATGAAGATACCGGGCGTACAGAAATGTATCTGAATGGAAAACTGGTTGCTGCGGGTGATATCCATTTCAAGCTGTCTCAGATGAATGATGTCAATAACTGGCTGGGACGTGCCCAGTGGAATGATGTCGGATTGTGGGGTTCCATCAATGAATTCCGCGTTTACGACCAGGCGCTGCCTGCCAATGCGATCGCAGAAGCATATGCTCTTGGGCCGGATGTGCTGCCCACGAATCCCTGTGTCAATCAGCCCACTGCGGATATTAACGATGACTGCGTTATTGATCTGAACGATTTTGCTCTGATTGCTGCCCAGTGGATGGAATGCGGATTAACGACCTGTCCGTAATGGGTGGTTGGTAAAGAAGTGTAACAAAGGAGCCGTCGTTTGATACGGCGGCTCCTTTGGTTTTAAAATCAGTTTTAGATTGAAAATAGTATTGCAATTGAGTATAGTATAGGACTTTGAATGCAGCAGGATTGACGCTAAGGATAGGGTGATGCGTGAGTGTGTTTACGGATGAGAGTGATTTTGACATCTGCGTGTTTGGCATAGTCTTCTGACTGAAACAGCAGTGTTGCGGGTGGGTGTTTTGGTATTTCAATGGATTTGAATTAACACCAACGGTGGAGAGAATAAAAATACAGAGATGGTTGCAAAAGGGTGTAATTGCGCAAAACAGGAAGGAACAAGACCCACACTGGAGATAAGTAGAAGATAGGCTTTGTTTAAAACAGAAGAATTGTTGATTGAAAGGGATATATGGCATAAACGACAAAAACGGTGATAAGTTCGTTAAGTAAAGGCGTGTTAAAAACGATACAATAATTAATTTGGAGGTGGTTTAGATGAAAAAGCAAATGGTAGTTTTATTAGCTGTAGTGAGTCTGTTATCGATGACTGTAACTGCTGACACTGTTGCCTATTGGCGTTTTGAGGATGGTACCGCGGGTGCTCAGGTGGCGCATCCGGTTGGGGATGGTCAGTATTATGAAGGGGTTGTCGATGTCTCTGGCAACGGCAACGGCCTGTCGGTGTGGAATGAAAGCTGGGCGGGTTATGTGTACAAATCGGAAGTTGGCGGTACCAGCGTCAATGGTCTTGCCAATAAGTTAAGTGTCAAAAATTCGGGCGGCTACCCTGCGATGTGGACCGATCCGTCCGACCCCATCAGTTCCATCACTCCCGCGGCCTTCACCATTGAAGCCACGTTTAAACTGGAAAACGGCGGTTATAAGACCATCGTCGGCCGGGATTCGCGTGGCAGCGCATCCATCAACGGTGATCTTGCCGCACTGTATTTCCAGGCCGTACCGGACAATGGACTCGCGATCAAATTCTGTGATGTGTCCGGCTATTGGCATGAAGCGGTTGCAGCTCCGGGTTCCTATATTGGTTTTGACTGGGGGACCGACCCAGATGGAACACAGGCCCACTGGTACAGCATGGCCGGCGTCAGCGATGGCTCTACGCTGTCCCTGTGGCTCAGAGATGTAACGACCAATGGCACCTGGCAGTTGATTGCTCAGACCGATATGACTCTGGCCGGCAGCCCTGACACCGCTCTGACCAAGGGCACCGGTTCCGGCGGCGACTGGACAGCGGGGCAGTGGTCCGTGGGACGCGGCCTGTATGCCGGCGGCCACGGTGATCGTGCCTATGGCTATATCGACGAAGTCCGTATTTCCGATGCAGCTCTGAGCGTGGATCAGTTCCTGATGGTTGTTCCGGAACCGGCCACGATGGCGGTTTTGGGGCTTGGTGCTTTGATGGCCGCCCGTCTGCGTCGTAAATAATCGAGCTTTTTTGACAGCTATTGAATTTAGAAATGATGTGAAAGAGAGGGAATGGCGAGGAAACCCATTCCCTTTCTATTTACCAGGATGTTACAGTGTAAACTGTTGTAGTGTATGATTAACTGAGTTATGGAGGTAACAATGAACAAAAGGAATTTATTGATTGTCTGCGGGATATGCCTGATGCTGGTCAGCATATCCGCCAGCGCCAAGACGGTTGCGTACTGGCGATTTGAAGCAGGTCCGGCAGGGACCAATATCCAGCACGGGGCCGCGGCAGGGGTTTACAGTCCGGATGTACTGGATGTGTCGGGCAACGGCAATCACCTGGCTGTCTGGACCAGCAGCCAGTGGCAGTACCGTGCCAATGTGCCTTATGCCACCGTTCCCAATACCGGTGAGGCGAATGTGTACAGCGTTAAAAACGTCACCAGCTATCCTTCCTTATGGAACAAATCGCTGGCAACCTGGGAACCTGCCCAGTGGACGATCGAGGCGACGTTTAAAGCCGAAAATAACGGCACAAACGGCGGCTGGAAAACCATCGTGGGCCGTGATTCCCGGGGTATCCCCATGATGGGAGAAAACACCAATGGTGACCTGGCGGCCTTGTATCTTCAGACGACCGACAGTCCGGCCAGAGGGCTTGCGATCAAGTTTATCGACAAAGCCGGTTATTGGCATTCCGCAGAAGCCGGGCCGAATGCGTATGTCGGTTTTAATTACTCGACCGATCCGGACGGCAACAATGCGCCGTGGTACTCCATTGCGGCCACCAGTGACGGCCGATGGCTGAGATTGTATCTGTACAACCACAGCCAGCCGCAAAACGGGTATGTCAAGATTGCCGAGACCGATATGACCGTGGTCAATCCCGGCAGCACCAATACGGCACTGAACAAGGGTGCCGGTGACGGCAGTGACTGGGATGCCGGGGATATCACCGTTGGGCGTGGTATGTATGCCGGCGCTCATGGCGACCGTTTCTACGGCTATATTGACGAAGTTCGTCTTTCTGACAAAGCCTTGAAGCCCAGTGAGTTTCTGATGGCTCCCGGATATGTTAAGCCTGTCTCTCCGGCCAAGGATGAATTCCTTGCTACGACGGCTGCCACGACCTATACCTGGACCACCAACACCGAAGCGATGAATGCAAATAATGTGGTGTTTGATCGGTATATCATTTATATTGCCAATAATGCAGCAGACCTGACACCGGAAACCCCCACAACGTACCTGCATTCCAATACCATTACCAATGTTGCCACACAGTCCTATAGCGGCTACAATGGCACGTATGCGTACAGTGAGGATTACTTCTGGCGTATTGATATGGTTGCCATGGATCCCAATGAGACCGATCCCAATCATATTGTCTATAATGTTCCTCATCTCTATCAGGGTATGCCGGTCCGCTTCTTTGGGCCGCGAGCCTGCCCGGCGGTGACGATTTCCGGTAATGTGTCGATTGTTCCCGACCCGATTACTCAAATTTATACCGCACAGAATGCCGTCTTTACTGCCGATATCGCCCGCGGCAATGTCAATGTGGCTGCGATTAGCTGGTACAAGGTCAATGGTGTCCAGGATAAAGGTGTTTTCGACCCCAATGACCTGCCGGATTCCCTTATCAGTCATGTGCCCGGTGTGACTCAGATTACCTATACGCCGAATCTGGCGACGGCCACATCGACCACTCTGACGATTGTGAATGCTACACCGGCCAACAACGGCAGCTACTATGCCAAGGTGCGTCTGGTGGATCCGCTGGGTGGCTCAACCGGATGCGAAGACGTGTCACCGACGGCTGAGCTGTTTGTCCGTGATGACACCCATGCTTCGACGAACTATCTGGTTCATCGGTATGGCTTCGATGGTAACGCCAATGACTCGATTGGTACAGCTCATGGTACTGTCGTGGATCTGGGCGATGTCAATCATGCCTTCCAGGGCGGCCAGCTTGTGCTCAACAATGCGGGGCTGAATTCCAGACCGATTCAGAATGAGCCGGGGATTGGTGATCGGCTGCTGGATGCACAGGGAGCCTATGTCGATCTGCCCAACGGCCTGATTTCGCCTCTGGGCAAGAGTGCCACCTTTATGGCGTGGTTTACGTTTACACCTGTTGCCAATGATGCATGGCCTCGCATCTTTGACTTTGGCACATCGACCGGCGGCGAAGGGTTTGCCACCGGTGCCGACGGTGTTAAGTATATTAACGGCCTGCCGTATCTGGATACTGCCGCCGAAGATAAGCAGGAATACGTGATGCTGACACCGCAGCAGGGAACCGGGTCGTCATGGCGTTTCGAATCGCAGGTTCGTCCGCCGTCAAACAGCGTCTATGTTGATCCGTCGGACAACACCGCTCTGAAGAATGTGGAAGTCTGCGTAACGTGTGTCTTTGATGCGGTCTCCGGCTATAACACCGTGTATCTCAACGGCGTTCAGGTCCTCCGCTCGGCCAATACCACACACAGCCTGGCCAATATCAATGATGTCAATAACTGGCTGGGTCGTTCCCAGTGGCCGGATGCGATGTTCACCGGCAAGCTCAATGAATTCCGCATCTATGATGTTGCCCTGAGCAAGTACTGGGTCAAGGCCTATTACCTGCAGGGTCCCGATGACTATCTGACCCGGCCGAACCCCTGCATTCAGGATGAAGCCAATGCCATGGACTTCAACAGCGACTGTTCGGTTGATATGCTGGACTTTGCGGAATTTGCCCAGCAGTGGCTGTCCTGCGATCGTCTGTATGGCTGCAACTAAGTTCCGGCCGAATTGTCGCAGATAGCACAGCTTTGCAAGTAAAAACAAAAGCGGGCCTCGGATTTCCGAGGTCCGCTTTTTTGTTTGAGCTAATCACAGACAGCTGTGGGATTAATTGACCATCCATTCGTGGACGCCGGTAGAATAACCGGGCTGACAGGTAATCTCCATCCGCAATCCATCTGTTTTGACAGGGGTAAAACTGAGCCGATCCATATCATCTTTGGTGACTTTATAATCGCTGAAATTATTTACCGGCTTCCATTGTCCGTTATCCCGGTATAGAACCTTCCAGGCCTTGGGGATGCGGCATTCACCCCGGCCGGTATCATCAAACCAGTACACCGCCACAGAGCCGACTTCCTGAATACCGTCGAAATCATACTGAATCCATTCGGTCGTTCCCTTGTGCGGCCACCAGTGCAGGAAGCCTTTGGATTCATCCCCGGAGCTGTCCGGCACAAGCTGGTCATTGACGTACTCGGTTTTGGTTCCGCCGACATCGCTCAGAAACGAGGTACTGACTTTGCTGGTCGAAGCAATCGTCGGGCTGGGCAGGGGGCTGGCGTTCTTTTCGTTCCGAGGCAGCCAGACCATCATCTGTCCCTTGCCCCGATGGGCCCAGGCATAATAGGGAATCGCGGCAAACTTGCGTTCCGTGCGTTCCATCACATCCGGAGTGCTGGTCTTGCGTAATTCTATTGCGGTGCCTTCGATGACAGTCAGGCCGTTGAGTAAATTCGGTTTTTCCGAAGCTGTCAAGGGTGCCGTATCCGGCAGCATCAGATTGAACAGCTTGCCGCCTTCCACGTCCGGCCATTCGAGGCAATACACCAGCGGCCCGCGCTGAAGAGCCACCCGGCCGATATTATCTTTGACACGTTCATCACAGATAATCCGCTGCGGTGTCATGGGCAGATCGATCCGGACCATATCACCGTCTTTCCAGTTGCGTTCAATCACAGCAAACCCCTTGTCCGTCTTGACCTCCATTGAAGCTCCGTTAACCGACAGCAAAACCTTGTCCTGGGTCGGGTGAAGGACTGAATACAGCGTGCCGGGAACGGGCCGATTGACCGCCCAGCCCGGGATACGCACATGCAGTGCAAACGTCTGGCCCGCACTGGCAGGACTGACTTTAAGTGCAATCGTTCCATCCCAGGGATAGCGGGTGATTTGGGCGAGGACCACCTTTTTACCGCTGACCTGAAGATCGGCAGTGCTATTGACAAACAAGTTGACATAGACTGCATTGTCACGGACCGCATAGACATATCCCGGAACCGAAGCCAGAAAGCGGCAGATATTGCTCGGACAGCAGGCGCAGCCAAACCACGGCTGGCGGTCATGGCCGGTGCTTTCCAGCGGATTGGGATAGAAAAACAGTTTCCCGTCCAGCGATACCCCGGACAGCACATTATTATAGAGCGACCGTTCCATCACATCGATGTATCCTGCATCGCCGTGCAGCAGAAACATCCGGTGATTCCAATAGACATTGGCAATCGCCGCACAGGTTTCGCAATAGGCCGTGCGGTTGGGCAATTCGAAATTGTCGCCGAAAGCCTCGCCTGCATGACGGGCGCCGATGCCGCCGGTAATATACAGCTTGCTGGAGACGACATTATCCCAAATGCGATCAATGGCGGCAATATAACCGGCATCGCCGGTCATGGCCGCAACATCGGCCATGCCGCTGTACATATATCCTGCCCGAACCGCGTGCCCGACGGCCTCATCCTGCTGGGTGACGGGTTTATGCTTTTGGGCATAAGCCCCTTCGTCTTTGACCCCTCGCCGATCCAGAAACCGCTTGGCCTGCTCCAGATAGGTCTTGTTGCCGGTTGCCCGATAGAGTTTGACTAATCCGATTTCGATTTCCTGATGGCCGGGCACATCCGTCCGTCCGTCGGGCCCGAATGTTTTGACGATTAAATCCGCACTTTTGATCGCCACATCCAGGAAACTGCGTTTGCCGGTGGCCTGGTAATGCGCTACAGCGGCCTCATACATGTGCCCAAGATTGTACAGCTCATGGCTGTCGCGGATGTTATCCCAGGGCTCGTTGATGTAGCAGCAGGCGATGTTTTTGCCGTCTTTTTTCGCCCGGGCCGTCCATGCAGTATAAAGATAACCGTCCGGCTCCTGGGCGGCAGCAATATATGAAATGACTTCATCCAGATAGTGATCCAGTTTGGGATCCGGGTGCACCATCAGGCTGTATGAGGCCCCTTCGATAATCTTATAGACGTCGCTGTCGTTAAACCCAAAATCACCCACCCAGGGCTTGTCCGACAGTTTGGCTGCGACTTTAAAGTTTTCGATACGCCCGGTGTCTTCGGATTGCTTAAACGCAAAGGGAATGGTTGCGACCCGGTTGGTTTCCATTCGCGGCAGCCAGAATGTATCCGAAAAGTGAACCTGAGTGAAGGGGACCGGCTGATACGGATAATCCGCTCCCATCTCAGCCGACACAATACCGCAGACACTCAGGCACAACAACAGGGGGAATAAATACAAGCCCGACCGATCCAGTTTGTGTTTCATGTGCAATCCCTTTCTAATGTGGTTAAGAGTTGAAAATGTCGTTACTGTATCTTAGCATTTGGCGCCTCACTGAGCAATCATAATACAGACATACCTTATCGACATGAGGTTTCACCAGTGTTGTTATTTACGCACCTGTGGTTGGCAGGGGAATACCAAAAATAGACAAACCAAAGATGGTATAGTCTTAAATAGGGCTTAGACGCGTTTGCAAGTTTTAGGGAAGCCGCTTTACTTTGGAGGGGGGTTATCCTATAATAGCCTCTTTATTGAACCCGAAAAAAAGGTTTAACTATGGAAAAAGTCAAGATTTACGATACTACGTTGCGGGATGGGATGCAGGCCGAAGGAATCAGTTTTTCGGTTGAGGACAAACTGCTGGTTGCTCGCAAACTCGATGAGTTTGGTTTGGATTATATTGAGGGTGGTTTTCCTCAAAGCAACCCCAAGGAGGCCCAGTTTTTCCAGCGGCTGGCCGAGCAGCCCCTTAAGCATGCAAAACTGGTCGCCTTTGGCAGTACCCGGCGTGCCGGTAATACCGTGCAGGATGACCCCGGCATCCGGGCCTTGCTGGAAGCCAGTGCTCCTGCCTGTACCGTGGTCGGCAAAAGCTGGGATTTGCATGTGACTACCGTGCTTCGCTGTTCGCTTGAAGACAATCTTGCTGTCTGTGCCGATTCGGTTCGTTATCTGAACAAACACGGCAAAGAAGTCATTTTTGACGCCGAGCATTTTTTTGATGGCTACAAGGCCAATCCGGAATACGCCCTTAAAGTGCTTCAGGTTGCTGCCGAAGCGGGGGCTGTCTGTTTAGTTCTGTGCGAAACCAACGGCGGCAAACTGCCTCACGAAGTGTATGAAATCGCCTCTGCTGTGGTCAAGGCGCTGCCGGGGGTGGAAATCGGGATTCATTGTCATAATGATACGGATTGCGCGGTTGCCAATTCACTCGCGGCAATCCGGGCCGGGGCCAGGCATGTTCAGGGGACCATCAACGGCCTCGGAGAACGCACCGGAAACGCCAATCTGTGCACCATCATTCCGAATCTGACTCTCAAGATGGGCTTTGAAACCGTGGGGACGGAAAAACTGAAAACCCTCACGGAATTGTCACGTTTTGTGTTTGAAGTGGCCAATATGACGCCCATCAACAATATGCCGTATGTGGGCGAAAGTGCCTTTGCCCACAAAGGCGGGCTGCATATTGATGCCCTTCGCAAGAATCAGAAAACCTATGAGCAGATCGACCCGGAAGCAGTTGGCAATTCCCGTAAATTCCTGATTTCCGAACTGTCTGGTGCCTCGAATGTGCTGGATAAGCTTGAAAAGAAAAAGCTGGTTTCCGATAAAGTTCTGGCTCGTAAAATCCTTCAGCGTGTCCAGGACCTCGAGAATGAAGGCTATCAGTTTGAGACCGCCGAGGCCAGTTTTGATTTGTTAATCCACAAAACCCTCGGGGATTACAAGCCCTGCTTTGAATTGCAAAAATATCATATCGATATAGAACGTTCACCCGATGGCAGGATCGTGACCGAGGCGACGGTAAAATTAAGTGTCGATGGCCAAACCGTGCATGTTGTCAGTGAAGGCGACGGCCCGGTTAACGCCCTCGATGGGGCCTTGCGAAAAGCACTTGAACCGTTCTATCCGAATCTCAAAACCCTGAGCCTGATTGACTACAAAGTCCGCGTTGTCAACGCCCGGGCCGGCACTGCTGCTCGGGTCCGTGTAGTCATCGAAAACCGGGACCAGGACGGCCTGTGGGGCACTGTCGGGGTCTCCGAGAATATTATGGAAGCCAGCTGGATAGCCCTTGTGGACAGTATCGAGTACAAACTGCTCAAAGACGCCGGTCGAATGAAGTAAGGTGGTTATTCCGGGTGGGGATGAGGGGGTTCCTCCGGCTGCACGGCCATCATATTGACCGTGCTGATTTTGACTCCCTTGACGCTGGTCAGGCTGTCGGCAAGCCTCTGGATTTCACCTGTTTTGCCCTTGAGAATAATGACTTCAAGGCAATTATGGTGGTCCAGGTGCACATGAGTGGATGCAATCACATGATAAAACTGGCTGTGCTGCATGTCATTGAGTTTTTGATTCAGTCCGGCAGTATGGTGATCATACACCAGGAAAATACCTGCTACTGCACAGGATTGGGGATTTTGCAATTGCTCCTGTGACAAGGCACACCGGATCAGATCCCGGATTGCCTCCGAACGATTCGGGTATCCCTTCTTTGAAAGAAACGCATCAAATTGTCTTAGCAGATCGGTTTCAACCGAAATGCCTATTCGTTCGATATTGGCCATAAGATATAAATCCTGGATAGAAGTTACTGTTTGGAGGCAGCCATGTACCTGTTTTGCGTATGGCAGAACAGGCCTGAACCACTCAATACCAGTATCAGATGATAATGGTATCAGTCCGATTTGACAAGGTCAAACAAAAGCAATCCCATCCAGCATGAGTACGAATCATTCTCGGACCTTGGGCAAATGGGGCTTGAATGAATAGGTGATTGTCCCGACCTCAAAAGCAATATTTTCCTCAGACAAGCAGGGTTTTTTGCCGATATTTACGGTATGTTTCGGGTCGGAGACTGCGATGAAAGAGAAAACAATACCACTGATCAGGCTGTCATCACACGCGGCATACTCTCAGTCGGATGCCACAGGGCGGTTTTTGCATCAAATCTCACTGCACGATTACAGGACGTTGTCAATCCATCTATGTCTTGAATGGGGTCAAGTATGAATCATGCCATTGAAATCAGCAATTATTCCTATATCTATCCGGATGGTACCGTAGCCCTGGATTCGATAAATGTCACCATCGAACCGGGTGAAAAGGTGGTGATGGTGGGGCCTAATGGAGCCGGAAAATCAACCCTTTTGCAGGCTATTGTGGGTTTCATACGCGGAACAGGAACGATTCGAATCGATGGTATGGAATTGTGCAGCCGTACCTTGAAACAGATTCGTGCCAGTCTCGGCTGTTGTCTGGACAACCCGGATGACCGGCTTTTTATGCCTACCCTGTATGAAGATGTCATTTTCGGACCGCTGAATATGAACCTGTCTCCTGGGCAGGTCAAAGACCAGGTGGACCGGGCTATTGAAACTGTGGGGGTAACGACACTGGCCAATAAAGCCACGCACCATCTGTCTGTTGGCCAGAAACGGGTTGCTGCAATTGCGACGGTTCTTTCGATGGCCCCGCAGATTATTCTCTTTGATGGACCGGAAATAGCCCTTGACCCCCGGAATCGTAAACGGTTGGAAGAAACGCTCAATAGTATGTCCCAGACCCTCCTGATTGCAACCTCTAATGTACGTTTTGCTGCCGCCATAGCTGCTCGTGTGATGGTTATTGACCAGGGCCGGATTGTTGCAGACGGTCCTGCTGAGTCTATTCTCTATGACCAGGACCTGATGACCATCCACGGCCTGGAAACCCCTTAACAGCTTCCGACTCGATATCTCTCGGATGGATGTGGGCAGTAAAATAGGCAGAATAGGGGACATAAACCCAGATTATTAATGTTAAAATAAACAATCTGACGATATGATTCCAGAGGAATTATTGTCAGGAGTTTATGGATACATTTTTAAAGGAATTTCAAGACTCTGTCTATCATTTATCTCCAATAGTATTAATTGGAGTCGGTTTTATTCTGATTTGGATAGGGTTGAGTCTGTGGCTGGGCGGTTTAAAATGGCTGAAGATTCTGGCTGCGTTTATCGGGGCCGGAATGGGATATGCCATCGCTTATTGCTATACCAGCAAAGAGGTGTATATGCTTGTTGGTATAGCAGTTCTGGGGGGATTGATTGCCCTGTTTATCGAAAAAACCGTGGTGGTCTTTGGGGTTGCGGGACTTGCAGCGATTGCCGTCAACGTCCTGATTGCCTGGCCCACGCTGGCAGATGCTAAGACCTGGCAAGATGTCCCTAAAATCGAACTATCTGTAACCACACCGCCTGATGTGATCCAGAGTCTCAATGTGCTTGAAACGTATGGTTGGTATGTATGTCAGAAAAGCGTTCAGATTATTCAGTCACTGGGTACGGTGAGCTGGACGGCCGCCATCATTGCAATTCTGGTCGTTTTAGGAGTTGGTTTTGCGATGCCTCGCGGCGTGTGCGCTTTGGGGTGTGCGGTCGTCGGAATTAGCTGGGTTGCGATCGGACTGCTGCTATTATTGTTATATAAAGGCGCCAAGCCCATCGATTATATCATCCAGCAGGCCAGGGTTTTGGCGATGGTGGTGATGATTCTTGTTGCTTTTGGTACTCTTGTGGATTTGGCTTTATGTCCGGATACGAGCAAAAAGAAGTCCGGCATGATGAATCAATCGAAAGGAAATAAAAAATGATGCCATGGCTGCTTGCTGAAACTGCGCCGGAAACGACGTCTTCCACCTTCAGTATGGATCCGGCATTGAATTTTGTCTGGGAACAAATTACCAATCTCACCTGGCTTCAGGCCGTGATAGGGATATCTTTCGGTCTGGTCTATCTGCTGTATGGATGGCGTATATTCCGAATCCTGGTGGTGATCGCTTTTGCCCTGATTGGCATGTTTCTGGGGATTATGGCCGGCCAGAAATTCGGCAGTGAATTAATGGGGGGCATTATGGGGGTTATCTTGTTTGCAATCCTGTCGATGAGTCTGGTCAAATGGTGTGTCTCCATTCTCGGTGCCGCTGCCGGCGGTGTCCTGACAGGAGGGCTTTGGTATGCATTTGGCCTGCCGGAACAATTTATCTGGGCCGGGGCAATTGTGGGTGTGGTGGCCGGCGGGATGATGTCATTTATTCTGCTCAAGATTTCGGTCATGCTCTTTACCAGCCTGGGCGGTTCAGCAATATTGGCAATCAATTTTCTGGCTTTGCTCCACCAATATGAGACCAAAGTCATTACGCCTCCAGGGAGCACGATTCACGACTTAATTTTCCAGAAAACCTGGTTTCTTCCTATGGTGATTATTGTTCCGACAATCATTGGAATGATTGTCCAGAATAAGCTGATTAAACAATCCAGCAAATGGGATTTCTAAGCCAGACCCCTTGGAGCCAAACCAGGATGTTCGAAAATTTAGTCTGTCAGGCTGGTTTTGGTAGAACAATGGACTCCAAACAGCTATAATACCTGTCTATGAGTGCCAGACAGGAAAAAACATTATTCCAGCCATCGGAAAGCAAAGCCCTGCAGAGTGTTGCGCCCCTTGCAGTACGGATGCGTCCCAATACGATTGACGACTTTGTAGGTCAGGAACATTTTGTCGGGCAGGGAAAACTCCTTCGCCGGATGCTTGAAGGCGGGGCAATCAGCAGTCTGATTTTCTATGGTCCGCCTGGTTGCGGCAAAACCACGCTGGCTCGCATCATTGCCAACCACACCAATGCCGTTTTCGAAATCCTGAGTGCTCCGGCTGCCGGTGTCAAGGAACTCCGGCAGGTTCTGGACACGGCCAAAGACCGCCTCATTACATCGGGGCGCAGGACCGTTCTGTTTATCGATGAAATTCATCGCTTTAACCGGTCCCAGCAGGATGTCCTGTTGGATGATGTCGAAAATGGGATCGTTACGCTTATCGGTGCGACGACCGAAAATCCCTTTTTCAGTGTCAATTCACCACTCATCAGCAGAAGCACGGTCTTTACATTTGAACCCCTGAAGATAGAGCATATTAAACTGCTCTTGTCGCGGGCCATTCAAGATGAGAAAAATGGCTTGGGGAAAATACCCCTGGTTGTTCAGGCAGAAGGTCTTGATTTTCTTGCAGAGATTTGTGATGGCGATGCCCGCAAGGCCCTGACCGCTTTGGAGGTCGCAGTGCTGTCCAAGCAGAAACATACCAAACCAGGCGATGTTGTTGACATTTCGCTGGAGGACATTCAGGAGTCCATCCAGAGAAAGTCGGTCCAGTATGACGGTTCCGGCGATACCCATTACGATTTAGCCAGTGCTCTCCAGAAGTCCATGCGGGGTTCGGACCCGGATGCTACGGTTTATTGGCTGGCCCGAATGATTGCCGGGGGGGAAGATTTGCGGTTTATTGCCCGTCGAATTATGATTTGTGCTGCGGAAGATGTGGGGAATGCGGATCCGACAGCAACCATTCTTGCAGCCTCGGCGATGCAAATTGCCGAATTTGTAGGGTTTCCGGAGGCACAATTACCTTTGGCACAAGCTGCCATTTATGTCGCCTGTGCTCCCAAATCGAATGCCTGTGCCAAAGCAATCTGGTCGGCTGTGGCAGATGTCCAATCCGGCCGGACGATTCCCGTGCCGCCTCATTTACGGGATTCGCATTATAAATCCGCAGCCAAACTGGGCCATGGAATCGGCTACCAGTATCCGCACGAAAGCCCCACGGGGTTTATTCCTCAGGATTACGTCGGCCAGCCCCTTCCTCGCAGGTATTACGAACCCAAAAACATAGGGCGGGAAAAATTAGTTGCCGAATATTTACAAAAGTTGCGAAATCAAGTAGAACAATTACGCCAAACGTCTTCTCAAACCTCGGTTTAGGCAATAGGAATAAGCCGGATAATTTGAGCAAAACAGGCAGACAGGCCGATATATGAACGGTAAAACAGACAGATAGCTGCGGACTGGGGCTTATTCTTCAGGACTAACGAATGAATACTGCAGAACAGAAACGGCAAGTGAGAAAACAAATACAGCAGATTCTGGCGGGAATACAGCCGGAAGTGCGATTACAGAAAAGCCGGGTGATTTGCAATGAAGTATTATCGTCGGAAGAATACAAAAAGGCTTCTGTCGTGATGCTGTTTTTGTCCATGCCGCATGAAGTGGATACGACAGCGATGATTTTGGATGCCTTTCAGCAGGGCAAGACGGTTGCGGTGCCCAAAATGTCCTGGCAGCAGCGGCATATGCTCCCTGTGGAAATCCAGTCTCTGGATACGGGATTACAGGTGGATCGCATGGGTCTGCGAAATCCGACGACCGGGACTCCTGTTCCGCTGGAAGATATCGATTTAGTGATTCTTCCTGGCCTCGGGTTTGACCGACAGGGCAACCGGCTGGGCCGGGGAGGGGCCTATTATGACCGGTTTTTGGCCAGTCCGTGTATGCGTGCCAAAAAATGGGCGGTGGCCTTTGCAGAGCAGATTTTGGATGCCGTGCCCCACGATGAAAAAGATATACCTGTGGATGCGGTAATTACCGATGCCGGGATTCTGAGAATTCAGGCTGGATAATATCAGACTGTAACGATGTGGTGTAAAACAATGACAGCAGGAATGGATTCTGTATGAAAGTAGAGTATCGACCTTACCAGGGAAGAAATGGAAGTAATTCAAGGACGCGGATAATTCTGATTGTCCTTGCTGTAGCGATTGTCGGGCTGGTTGCCCTCAACCGCTGGAAGAAGAAAAAGGCCGAGCAGGCCCAATTGGAAGAACCGTCAGACACAGTCACTGCGGTGGAAACGGCTGTACCAACGCCTCCCCAGAAGAATCTGCGGACTACAATCCCGGATACCACGCCGGAGCAGCTTGAACTGGCTGCCGGCTCTGGCTCTGCCAGGACCGAGACGGTCGCAGCGGCTCCTCAGACGACAATGCCGACACAGCAGCCTGCCGTGGGAACGCCGCAGCCGGCTCAAGCCCCTGTCGCTCAGGAGGGTGTCCAGCCTGCACCTGTGGCGGATACCATAACCAGTCCTGAAGCCGCTGCGATGATTCGTCAGGCGGTCCAGGATATTGCCGCAGGCAAGATTATTGCCGCCCGCGATCAGCTGAACCATGCTCTTGATTTGAACCTGAGTGATGCGGTGCGTGAGGAGGTTAAAAAGCAGTTGACCAAGCTGGCGGATACGTGGTTGTTCAGTAAACAGGTTGCCGTTGGCGATACCATGACTGAACTATACAAAGTCCAGCCTGGTGATGTGCTGGCAGTATTGTGCAGGAAATATAAAGTCCCGCATGAGGCGATTGAACGCATCAACGGCATCACCAACCCGGAGCGTCTTCAGGCCGGCCAGACCATCAAGGTCGTTCATGGTCCTTTTAATGCGGTTGTCAGCAAAAAGAATTTTACGATGGATC
Source organism: Anaerohalosphaeraceae bacterium (assembly GCA_040306945.1). GTDB lineage: Bacteria > Planctomycetota > Phycisphaerae > Sedimentisphaerales > Anaerohalosphaeraceae > Anaeroglomus. Next base: position 97,413 of record JAWRKM010000106.1, on the reverse strand, counting down.
TTTATCTGCAGGGCGTCTTTGTCAAGGAGTACAAAGTTGGTCTGGGTAAAATCGAGCACGATACGCCCACGGGCAAATGGAGAGCCGCTGCAGGCGGCAAGATGATCAAGCCCACCTGGACAGACCCCGATTCAGGTCGCGTCTATCAGGGCAGCGATCCGGATTATCCGCTCGGCTCACGGTGGATTGCTTTGGAAGGTCTGGACGGCGCTGCCAAAGGCCGCACCGGATTTGCAATCCACGGCACCAAAGAACCCGAAACCATCGGCACTCGTGCCTCACGCGGCTGTATCCGTCTGTTCAACGGCGATGTTGTGGAAGTTTATGATCTCCTGGAAGCGGGCGTGTCGGAGGTTGTGGTTATTGAATAGTGTTAATCTATGCGGCATCATGGCTGCAGTGCATTCAATTGGAATCACTATCGGATATGGCAGTGTATCCGTTCTATTTGCTTGTTAGGGTGAAGTCATGACAACACGACGGCCCAAGATCAGTGCTGTGGCAGCAGGGGGCTCGGCAATAGCCCATGTGCTGCTGCTGGGCGCATTTGCTGCGGTGAGTCTGCAGCCGGTCGAAACGCCTGATGGAACCCTCGGTGCGGTGTCCGTTCAGCAAATCCAGCAGATCATTGAACAGCCCCTGATCACTGAAAAACCCGAAGTTAAGCCGCCTGTACCGGAACCTGAGCCGAAACAAACACCCCGGCAACCCGAGCCAATCCAGCTGCCTGTTCAGACCCCGCCCAAGACCTATCCGGCCCCCAAAACCGTGAGTCCCCGACAGGAAGCCACCTTTTTCGGCAATAAAACCGCTGCCCAAAATATTTGCTTTGTAGTCGACTGTTCCGGCAGCATGTATGGTCGGCTGGGGATGATTCAGCGTCAATTGAAAAGCTGTATTGCCGCCTTGTATGATACCCAATCGTTCTGTGTGATATTCTTTATGGACGGCAACACGCTGCTGGAAACTGGCTCTGGTAAGCTGTTGCCTGCCACCGGCCAGGCCAAATCTGAGGCCTTCACGCTGATTGATAATGTTCATCTTGGCGGCCAGACCAATGCCATCCAGGCCCTTGGACGGGCTTTGCAGCTTCGGGACAGTGTCGGAAGGGCTGTACAGGTTATCTATTTTCTGACTGATGGTTTCGATTTATCTGAACCCTCCGGCCAGCCGTTTGATACCCAGATACAGGCGATGCGCAAATCCTATGCCCCTGCTGCGGTGATTCATACCATCGGCTTATGGGCATCTGAGCAGGATCAGCAGCGGCTCCGGCAGATTGCCGAGATGACCGGGGGCACATTTGTGCATATTGATGATTGACAGACTCTGGTTTTTGGTGTCAGATAAGTACAAAACAATGAATTCAAACAACCAATATGGGATAGCAAGCTGATGATACTGGCAGCCCAAAGCTCTGCGGGACCATTGTCCCAGACTTATTTTACACAATTTGTCGTGGCCGGCGGACCGATTGTCTGGTTTGTCCTGCTGCCAATGTCAGTGGTCGGGATTTACTTCTGGCTGGAGTTATGCATTACGATACGCCGCCGGCGGCTTTTGCCTGCGAATATCAGTTCCGAGATTGCCACCATGGCCCGGCGTCACGGTACCGCCAGCCTGCCGACCCGGTTCAGCGGTAACATGGATATGGTCAGCCGGGCGATCTGTGCCGCTTTTGCCAAGACCCGCAGAATTCGTCCCACCCATGAGCTGCTCAGCCAGATTGCCGCCGAGAGCCTTCAGGAGCAGGGGCTTAAACTGCTGCGAAAGACTGAATGGTGCAGTCTGCTGGGTAATGTCGCTCCAATGATTGGTCTGTTTGGTACAGTCTGGGGGATGATAGAGGCGTTCAACCTGCTGGGTATTGCTGCAGGCCAGCCTCGCCCGGGCGAACTGGCCTCGGCCATTTCGGTCGCTCTGGTAACGACCTTCTGGGGCCTGTTGGTTGCTATTCCGTCGTTGTTTATTGCGGGCCTGTTTCGTTCTCGTATCGAAGCGTTCATTGCCGAAGCTGCCGTGGAAACCGAGACGCTGTTGGAAACGCTGCTTGAAGTCCGTCCGCATCAGGCCTCCGTGGACGGCAGGTCAGATGCGTCTGCACCCAAATCCGACTCTCATCCAGAGCCTGATATCCTGCCGGAGTCTTCCAGTTCATCCCTGCCGGTGCGATAATGAAAGTCGTACTCTATCATCAGCGAAAAGATGCAGGCTTTGACCTGACCCCGGTCATCGACGTGGTTTTTCTGCTGATTATATTCTTTATGCTTGTCTGTCAGTTCGGTGCCGCCGAACATTTTGAAGCCCTGCTGCCGGATAAAATTCAATCCGCCGATCCTGCCCAGCTGCTGCTTGATTCGACCGTCAGCGTCAATGTTGTCCAGCAGGACGGCAAGATTGTCTATGCAATCGGCTCTGATGTCCTGTCCGGCGGCGATCCGGACCTGTTGACCGCGATGATTAGTGCCGGAATCGACAGCCGCCTGGCCGACGGCGCCCTCTCCCGTATCGTACGTCTGCGTTGCGACAAGCAGATCCCCTTCGAAAAAATCCGTCCCGTCCTGGCTGGGATTGCCCAAAGCCGAGCCGAAAAAATTCAGTGGGCCGCTTTCAATGAGTAATCCGCTTTTTGATCGTATATGCCTGTAACCCATCCATCGGATGTGTCAGTGTGTTGGGCTGTGCAGTATCCGGGGTTAGTCGGCATTCCTGGTTTCCTGATTCCGGGTATTTTTGGGCAGTGAAACAATAAATCGGGTTCCAATAGTATGATTGGATTCCACGTGTATTTGCCCGCCATGCTGGAGGACGATTTCTTTGGCGATAGCCAGACCCAGCCCGCTGCCGCCCGAATTACGGTCACGTGCTTTACTGATACGATAAAAACGCTCAAACAGCAGGCCGCATTCTTCTTGGGGGATATTTCCGCCTTCGTCGTGCACTATTATCGTGACTGAATTATCATCGGTTTTCATGGCGATTGAAATGGTTGTTTTGGGCGGGGCATACTTGATTGCGTTATCAATCAAATTATTGAATAAACACTGAAGCTGTTCCCGGCTGCCATAAAGGTCCGCCGGGCACAAGTCCGGTTTCAGAACGAATCCCTTTTCATCAAGAAGCGGTTTGTGATATTCAATGACATCCTCAATCACATTGTTGAGATGGATCCATTCCCGCCGGGTAATAGAGGTTGGACTTTCGATACGTGATAATTCCAATAATTGGTTGACAAGATTATGGAGCCTGTCCACATCCTCCAGTGCGTCGGCGATGGTGTTTTCATAGTATTCGGTGTCACGTTTTTTTATCTGGGCCAACTGCAATGTGCTTTTCATCAGGGCGATAGGGGTTTTCAGCTCATGGGCCGCATCCGAGATAAAGCGTTTTTGCTCTTCCATTGCTTTGGCCAGACGAGCCAGCATATCTTTCCAGGACGTGACAAAGGATACCAGTTCCAGATGGACGTCTGGACAGGATGGATTTATTGTTGCCAGATCCGATTCGGTGATATGACTCATCTGCTCGGCCAGCGAATGGAGAGGTTTGAGTCCCCACCGTAAAATCTGCTGTGTCAGTCCCCACGCTGCCCATATCACAATGGCTCCTGCAATCAGCAGAACCCTGACAAATTCTCCCACTTCGTGAAATGCATAATGACTGCTGATGGCCAGGGCAATATTGACTGTTTGGCCCGGGATGGAACGGTTATGCGGCATGGCGTATCGTGCCCAGATTGCCCGGTAGGATTGATTGTTATAATTTAAATCCAGCAGGACGGACTTCTCAAGGACCGGGGCTGATGCAGAGTGCTGTGTATACGCATGATACAGATCTGAGGTGATATACATTTCAGTCTGTCCACTGATATGGTCTTCAAACCATATCTGATAATCAAAACTGCCAAAGGTGGCCTGAGCATTTAAAAGATCGGTAAGTTCCTGTTTCTTTTCCATTTCCGATCCTTGGGCTGAAAACAACAAGCCTTTGACTTGCTGCAGATCGGATTGCAGAGTCAGGTCCATGTTTTTCCAGAGACCCTCTTTAAACTCATGATAGGCAATTCCGGACAGGATGGCAACGACAATCAGCATCAAAATTGCAATGCAAACACCAATTCGTGCTTTTAATGACCGTAATTTCATGAAATCAGCCTTCAACAAGGTAACCCTGGCCTCGTAGGGTTTTTATGATATTGTATTTTTTTTGCGGGTCGATCTTCTTCCGCAGCATGGAGATATACACCTCAATGACATTGGAAAAACGTTCCCAGTTGAAATCATATAAATGTTCCAGCAATTCTTCCTTGGAGACCACCTGGCCGGCACGCAATGCCAGATACTCGAGGGTATGATATTCCATGGGTGACAAAATAATATGATTTCCATTCAGGGTCACTTTTCGAGCCACCGTATCAATGACCAGGGGGCCAATAGTAATTCTTGGATTTGCCTTGCCGTAGGAACGCCGGATCAAGGCCTTGCACCTGGCAACAAACTCCCCCATATCGAAGGGTTTTGTCAGATAATCATCGCTGCCGCAGTCAAGGCCTTTAATCACATCGGAAGGGGTGCCGCACGCCGTCAGAATCAAAACAGGCGTGGTGTTTTTCTGTGTTCGGATGGCTTTGAGGATGTCCAGGCCGTGCATCCCGGGAAGCCTTAAGTCCAAAATAATCAAATCATAGGAGTTCGACTTGGCCATGTGCAGGCCGTCGATGCCGTCAAATGACAAATCCACCGCATACCCCTCATGCTCGATCAGAACCTGGGCGATATTTTTTGCGAGGCGTTTTTCATCTTCTATAATCAAGACACGCATAAAAATTCCTGGTCGATTGCAACAGTCATTATCCTTTATTTTTACTATATCCCATGCACATAGGAAAACAAATACAAAAAATCTCTCTTCTTAAGGTTGCCTTAAGGAATGGTTTGTATAGTGTCTCTCATACAGGACCCATTATTGTGGCGCTGTTAAAGAGGTGGTATGTCTTGTAGGGACACAATCTTATCACAGTGCGTTCAAACGAACAGAAATCAAATTGCTGCGGAGCCAAGAATGGTAAAAATCACGGAAGGATATGCAAATCGGTTCAGGCAAAAAAGTTATTCCCCAGGAATAATTCAATCCAGACAGTTGTTGTCTGTTATTATCCCTGCTTTTAATGAAGAAGCCAGGCTGCCGGAGACCCTGAGGCTGATGGAGCCTCTGACAAAGCAATTTCCCATCGAAATCATCTTGGTTTGTGATGGCTGTACAGATACCACGCGGGACATCGCAATTCAATGGATAGATCGATTACCTCTCTATATTATTGCTTATCCTGAAAACCGAGGCAAAGGATATGCAATTCAGCAGGGGGTGCTCTGTTCGCGAGGTCAGATTATCGCATTTATGGATGCGGATGGTTCGACGCTTCCGTCGGAGCTGATACGCCTTGCCGCCCCCATCCTATTGGGGGATGCCGGTATTGTGATCGGTTCCCGGCGGGCGGATGGGGCCATTCTAAAAAAACAGCCGTTGTTTCGGCGTATTTTGGGAACGCTGTTCTCTGTAGCGGTACGCAGCTTCCTTTCGCTTCCCTATCGGGATACCCAGTGCGGCTTCAAGCTGTTTCGTCGTGAATATGCTTTGGAGCTATTCAGGGACATGCAGTTTACAGGATTTGAATTTGATTTGGATATCCTGTATCGTGCACACAGAAAAAAAATACCGATTATCGAGACCGGAGTGGTATGGGAAGATCGCAAGGGTTCCAAAGTCAATCCGCTTCGTGATGGATTCCGTATGCTCAGGTCCATCATATTAATAAAACAACAAAAACGGATGGAAGTGTCTTCCGATAAAAATAAAATTCATGTTCCGAATCCCTCTTATCCCTATGTTGACGCATCAACAAACTGAAACAAAACCGTATCACGGCTGTTTTTTGTGGGTTGTATTGCTGCTTGCCGCTCGGTGTGTGGTTATGCCGTTTATGCCGCTGGCGGATCCTACCGAAGGACGGTATGCCCTGATTGCCAGGGAAATGGTGGTTTCAGGCGACTGGATTACGCCGCGACTCTGGATGGATGGTCAGAAAGTGCCTTTTCTGGGCAAACCGCCGCTGTATTTCTGGTGCTCGGCGGCATGTATGAAACTCTTCGGCATCAACGAATTTGCAGCGCGATTGCCCGGGATTCTATCGTTTGCGATAATGTTGTTGATGGTGTGGGCTGTACTCCGGCGATACACCTCGGAAGAAATTGGCTGGCGAGCGGTTTTTCTGATTCTGTCCAGTGCGGTTCTCTTTGTTGCCAGCGGGGTTGTGATTGTGGACATGATGGTCACGATGGCGGTAACAGGCGCTTTATTCAGTTTTTTTGCATTTACCCGAGAAAACAACTCCAGTGTTCGGAGACGCTGGAGCCTTTTGATTTTTGTAATGCTTGCACTGGGATTTATGACCAAAGGGCCAGTTGTGATTGTGCTGTTTGGTTTGCCGGTTATATTGTGGGCGATGTGGTTTAAACGATGGCAGATGATTCTGGCGCAGGAATGGTATTGGGGAATCACTCTTTTTGCAGCAATCACCGTGCCATGGTTTGTTCTGGCCGAGCAGAGAAATCCCGGTTTTCTACGGTATTTTTTTGTGAACGAAAACTTTCTGAGATTTGTTGTCCATGAATATGGTGACAAATATGGCTCCGGCCATGAGCACATTCGCGGTACGGCTATCTGGATGATGCTGGCCGCCGCAGTTCCGTGGAGTATCTATATCCTATATCGTCTCTTTGAGGAAAGACAGCATTTATCATTCAAATCCTTGTTGTCCTATGAGGGAACATCCTTGTTTTTATGTATCTTTGCGGCCAATACGCTGTTCTGGGGCATGGCACGACAACTTTTGATTGCGTATTTATTTCCTGCGGTACCTGCCTTTGCGGCATGGCTGTCCATGCTTATATCCCGCTGGCCCTGTTTAAAGGCTCAAACCGATCCGATATTCAAAAAAACATCTATCGTTATTGGCTGGTGTATTATTTTGGCAATTCTGATATCCATCCCGTTAACGGCCCATCATTCCACCAAATATATTATCAAAAAAGCCCGCACTATTTCGGGTGGCAAGCAATATGGACTGTATTTTATCCGGCGTATTCCTTATTCAGCCTATTTTTATGACAGCAGCGCAGTGATTGCCCATCCGACGGAATCGCTGGAGAAAAGTTTGAATTATGATCATGAAAATAATCCATTCTTTTATATAACAGAAAAAAAGTACTGGACAGGAATGCCGGATTCTTATCGGCAGACGGTTTCTGTTCTGGCTGAGGGGGGGAAATACATCCTATATGATGCGCCAAGGAAAGCCAGGTGAGCCAGCCAATTCAATGAACATTTCTCAGGCGGGAAAAGCCTGGGCTGATTTAGAAGGAATCTTCTTGGTGTAATGGATAGCCATGCTCAGCCTTGCGTTCTGACAGGGTTCAAATAATCATTTTGATAAAGGATTTGAAAAATGATTCAGGCCGAAACAAAAAAACAGGTTGTCAAAGGGACCAAAGGTAGCCAATTCTGTCATGGGCTGCTTCTGTTGGTCCTGTTTGCCGTACTCACTTTCACGTCAGGTTGTACGGAGATGGTAATTCTTGCCGGGGAAAAGGCTTATGCTCATCTGCGGGGGGATTTGCTGGGCGTTATCCCTGAGAAACTGGATAAAGTCTACGCAGCATCTCTGGAAGCTGTGACGCATTTGGATCATTATCAGGTGCTTGACTATAAATTGACGGCGATTAACGGCACGATAACAGCTCTGGACAGAGATGCCGAAAAAACCACCATCGAACTGACAAGAACTGAAACCGATGGTACTCAAATCCAGATTAGAATCGGAGCCTTCGGCGATAAGATAAAATCGGTTTATCTCTATGATAGCATCCGGCAGCAATTAAATGCTCCCAAGGTCGCTCGTGCGCCTTTTTAGCATCCCACCCTGATGTATATCGGAAAAATGATTGTCAGATGTCACTCGGGATAGCTTTGCATGCCGGGATGATGATGAAATGCCGTCATGCGAGGAGATGAGCATCAGGGGCACTCCGTGAACGGATAGATTGTCAAGAAAATAGGGGGGGCAGTTCTATCAGCCGATGGACGCCATGGGGACCAGGCAGGTGCAGAGTTGCTCGAGGGTATATCGCTGGGCAAGGTCGAAAACCAGCAGGCAGCCGTGATTGTGTTCGGAGGCGATAATGAGAGTATTGGTGCCCGCGATGCCCCAGCCGATTTCCTGCGGTTGATGGCCCAAGACAAATAAATCCACATCCAATTTTTGGGCAAGATAATCCAGCGCCTTTTGCGAGTGACGCCGGCCCCAGGTCAGCAGATACACGGGTTTGGGTCGCTGGATGTCATCCATCGTATAGGGGCGGTCAAAGATGGTCGTGTCAAAATCCTCCTCAAAGCCGTCGGCCGGCAGCGAATGCGACAGCCAGATACGGTTGGCACATTTGACGGCCAGCGGCTGACTCATCATATAATCGGACATGGCCGCTTCAACGTCTTCGAATTTGGCCTTGAAATGGCGACGCATGGCAGTCTTCATCGCCAAATTCATTTCCTTGCCGGCCTTCAGCACGCTGGTGTTGCAGATCGCAGCAGTGTCGTGGTTGCCCAGAATGATATGGACCTGGTCAGGGAAGCGAATTTTATACTTGATGACCTCAAAAAGAAGCTGATATGAAAGACACCCGCCAAAGTCGTCTTCCGGCCCGCCATGAATGATTTCCTGAAAAATGACATGCGTTTCCGGATTATTATCCAGATTTGCATAGCGGACAATACGTTCAAAATTCCTTCGGTGACCGTGCAGATCGCCTGTCACGACGACTTTACCATGATCGGGAAGATACACGACATTGCCGCGGCGAAGCGAGCTGGTCGTGTTGAGTCTTGCACCCTCGTTAAAGAGTTGAATTGCCTGCTGGTGCATTGGTCGTCAGTCTTGATTGGAATATTTCACGTATCATGATATCCAGTTGTGCTATGATTTCCGACATATTGGATGGCCGATCTGCGGGTTTATCCTGGACGCACTGCGAAACCAGTTCTGACAACTCGCGAGGAATCTTTTTGTAGATCTCATGAGGCGCTTTGAATTCAGGCGGTTCCGTGACAGACAGGCCGAATTCATTGGTCCGCTGGATCAGGGTCGGGACGTGCCGGCCGGTCAATGCCCAGTACAGCGTAGCACCAAGGTTGAAAATGTCGGTACGGTGACTCAGATGTTCCCGGCGGACCTGTTCCGGGGCAATATACTCCGGTGTGCCCTGAATGCGTTTTTTGACGTGGCCGATCCGGCAGCTCTGACCGAAGTCAATAATCTTAATGGCCCCGGCCTTGTTGAACAGAATATTGTTGGGTTTGATGTCGCAGTGGACATACCCTTTCTGGTGCATGGCGTTCAGGGCCGAAGCGACCATCCGAAAAACCAGCAGGACATCACCGAGGCTGAGTCGTCCCAGGTCTTCCAGCGACTGACCATCGAACAGCTCCATACTCATAATTAATTCCTGGGTTCGCATGAACTTTCGTTTGCGAATCATTTTATAGCATTTACGGAGGTAGGGATGGTCTAATTGATTGGCAACATGATATTCTACCTCCATTTGTTCGAATATACGCTGGTCCTCGGGGCTTTCGAATACGGCCCGTTTCAATGCGACCAACTGCCGGGTCTCTTCGTCCTGTGCCATGTAAATGACACTGCGAGCGCCGGTGCCGATGCGCTTGATGATGCTGAATCCATCTATATCAATTGGCGTTTGAGCCATACCTTATTTGCTCCACGTACATACGTCTCCTTCACACGCCCGATAATCGTTTATTGGGCTATCCTTAAACACTTACTGTACCTTATATTATGCGTTTTGTCCAGCGCGCATTTATTTTTTGATTTCTACGAATATTTTTCGTCCAAATCTCTTGACAAATTAGTATTTTTCGGGAAAATATCCTTTCCTTTGTATGGTTCTACCGACAAAGGATATGAAATGGGGCTGTTTAGGTCCCGAACATTCCCCGATAGCTCAATAGGTAGAGCGAGCGGCTGTTAACCGCTAGGTCGTAGGTTCGAGCCCTACTCGGGGAGATCAACGCCTCTTACAACCCTGTGAGAGGCGTTTTTTGTTGCGCATTTCTGAGAGTTTTCACGTTTTCAAGATTCACATATCTTGTTGTTATAAAGAGATATACAACGATTCCGAAAACTTACCTTAACGGCTGTTAACCAAGAGAGTCCGTGTTTTTTCTTAGTCTGTTAACCGGTAGAAAAGCTCTTCCTAAAAACTCTGAGACTCTGACGGGTAGAATACTCTTGCGGTTAACACGCAAAAACATCTTGGGGGCTCAAGAAAGTTTTACTGTCCTATGCATTAAGAAACCGTTTTTCTCTTATATTCATGACCAACTTTATGCTACAATTATTGCCTCATAAATCGGGATAATCGATGGGCATCCCATCCTGACGGAATTTTACAATGATGCAAGGCACTGACAAGACTGAATATTTTGCGATTTACACCCGCCAGTCGGTAGAGTCCCGCCTGGAGATGAATTCCTGCCAAGCCCAGTTCGACATTTGCATGGACTGTATCCAAGAGCATTTCCCGGATGTACAGTGGATTGGTCAGCGGTTTGATGATGAGGGCCTATCCGGATATACGCTGGAACGCCCGGCCTTAGAACGCCTCCGAAAGGTGATTGCTCAAGGTGAAATATCCTATGTATTCATCACGTATCTGGACCGCCTCAGTCGAAACTTAAAAGATAGCGTTGTCCTGCTCAATGAATTCCAATGCGCCGGTGTACAGTTGCAGGTCGTCAAACTACCCGAATTAAATACCCGTGCAGATGGTCAGTTTTTATGTAATATTCTAATGGCGTTTGCGGAATTCGAACGCGATATCATTCGCGAACGGATTGCCGAAACCCGGGCCTACTTAAAAAAGCATGGCCGTCGATTGGCTGGACGTATTCCCTTTGGTTACGATGCAGATCCAGTGACCAAACAACTGGTCATCAATAAAAAAGAAGCCATGCAAGTCGAAACCATCTTTGCCATCGCATTTGATGGCAAAACACCAGCTGAGATTGCTAAGATCGTCAATGAAAATGGTTGCCGGACAAAAAGGCATGCCGCTAAAAGCAGCGGAAACGTCAGTGGGGGCAGCCGATGGTCACCCCGCCAAATCTCAGCCATGTTACGAAATCCCGTTTATATGGGTATGTTTCAGGATGGTCGTTCAATCCGCCCCGGCAGTCACGAGGCTATTATTCATCCGGCGACGTTCGCTGAGGTTCAGCAGAAAATGGATGCGCGTCGGACAAAAAGGACTTACAGCAAACGCTACAATATTGAGTTTCCGTTACGTGGGAAGATTGTTTGTCCGGGATGCGGCCGAAAACTCACCACCGATACAGGCCATCGAAAACTTGGCGATGGAAGGCTGTGCAGTGCGGTTTACCGATATTATCGCTGCCGTTCAACCGCCGGAGGGAAACCGCCCTGTAGAGAAATCCGGTATTCCGCTTACGAACTGGAACAATGTCTCTGTGATCGTATCGGAGAATCAAAATTCTGGCGGCGGTTTATCAAATATTATCCGGATAAAGCCAAGGCCCTTAGCGAAATACACTCGGCCTGGATTACACTGGATTTACCGATGCAGTTCCGCTATATGGCGATGATTGTCGAGGAAGTACGGTTTACCCCCAAAGGCGGCATGACCGTTACCTTTGCTCCGGAATTTTTCAAAAGACTGCCGATCTACGAAGAGCCGGCAACAGACTAAATGGTGTAAAAAATCATGGGAATCGGTAATCAATATAAGTTGGACGATGGATTTAAGGCTGCTGCCCGTCTTCATCAGTCAAAATATAGAGATGAAGTACTGCAAGTGGGGTTTGAGGACTATGGTAATAGACTAACCGATGAACATGCACAGGCATTGCTCAACTACTATGATAAATTAAATTGTACACGTGCATTACGCAGCCGGTATCCCTTTTACTCGAAGACACGTGATGCGGACATGTTACGTAGCGAGCATATACCTTTCAACTTTTTTGCTCCATTTGACACGCATAGGCACATGGCAATGGGTATTATCAGGCGTGCATTTGGGATAGACTGCACTGCTATCGACTTCGTTGCCATAGAATACGCACCAGAACCCAAAGAGAACTATTTGAATGATGCCACTTCATTTGATACGTATCTGCAGGTCAGACTGCCAAACGAAAAGAAGTGTGGAATCGGAATTGAAGTAAAATATACCGAGCAGGATTATCGCATCGGTAAATCTGAAGCCGCCAGGGTCAAGGATCATAATTCTTTGTACTGGCAAACCGCAAGAAAGTCGGATTGCTTCACTGATCCAGACAATGAAATCTTTGGATCTGATCCGATGCGACAGGTATGGAGAAATCATCTGCTGGGTTTATCGATGTTACAGCATGACGATATTGACGAATTTTACTCAATTACTTTATTTCCTGATGGAAACAAACATTTTCACGAAGTACTGCCAAGATACACTGCTATGCTAAAAGAAGATGCGAAATGTTTTGTATTTGGTTGCACGTTCGAGAGATTTATTTCATCAATAGGCGGCACATCTGAATTTGACGAGTGGAAGGCCTGGCTCGAGAGAAGGTATCTGGTCAAATAGAGTACTGTCGGGAGATGCCCATTTCTTTGGGGCTGAACAGAGGGAAGAGCTATGGAAGAAAACCGTTAATGAAGGTGCTTACGACTATTTGTGGCGACCTGAACTCCATGAACCGGGTTTTTTGCCGCCACCCCCAACTGTCCAAACGCTCCCGCCTTCGTCACTGACATTTCTGTGCGAGTTGTATCTACTACTTGTTTTTTCGCCACCCGAATTTTGATCGCTAAGGCCTTCAAGAATTAACAAGAAAATCGTTCCTATACCAGCTGCTGCCAAGGTTCCATAATATTTAAATTTCTCCCATTTTGATTCTTGGTCGTTTGACTCTTGGTCGTCCGATGTTACACTTGGTGCATCATCTGACCCAGCTTCTGTCTTAGCCGCCTTAGCCGCCTCAGCTTTTTCGGCTTCCTCTACAAGCCAATCATAATAAATATCGTCACTTGGGTTCATCTTAGTCCAAATTATAACTTACATTCAAGGCCGAAAGATCGGCAACTTCTGCTGATAATTATAATACCTGAAGATGAAAAAACAACCCTTGTATTACAGACACTTTTAGTATTGTTTCCATTATTGATAACAAACAAGAAAACAGTGTATTGACGTTATTGAATCCTGCGGAATTATTACTACAAACTGGTGACATATATATTCGTTCATTTTTTGCGCGACAAATTCGTTCCAACTGCAGATATAGAGGGTAGAGAGAAAATATTCTATAAATACAGAGAACACCCGCATCTACTAAAACCAAACATCTTTATATATAAGGACTTATGGCACAATTGAATTAACCGCTCGGTATTGAATTAGGAAGAGCATTTTTGAGCGTGAAGCCCTTTACAAACCTGTGAAGGGCTTTTTTTATGCGCTGAATTGGCAGTAGGCAAAAACGCGCTATATCTTGTTGTTATAAAGGGATATACGAAAAACGGACCCTTTATAGGCGGACCGTAAATTTTCTGACCCTGTTAACCGCAAAACCGCCACCAAGCCCGGATTTGCCCCAAACTCTGAGACTCTGACGGGTAGAAACCTCTTGCGGTTAACACTCAAAAACATCTTGGGGTGTCGAGTGTAATGACAACTGCTAAATTAAACAAAAAGGGCCTTCGGTCGTCCCGGAGGCCCTTTTACTGGTTTAGCTGCGTTTAGGTCGCAAGAGCAAGCCACCTAAGCCCAACAGGGCTAGTGTGGCCGGTTCAGGGATAAGAACAGCTTCCGTAATTGCTGCCCATATAACGAAAGTAGGATTTCCATTTGGAGGACCCCCGCAATTAATGTAAAGCCCTGCATTATTGCCCCAAGCATCTAAATCCGGAGCATCAGGAAATAAAACAGTAGTAGAAATCGCAGTGTGCGTGTAATCAGACAAGCCGAAACCAATAAGACCTACATTTAAACCCGTCGATAAAGGTGCGTTCTGAATACTTTCAATAATGTAACGATCATATGTTTGTAATGAATAATCGTTATAAATTGAAATTGCGAATTGGTCGATATGACTTTCTGCTGTTTTGAATTGAAATCCCCCTATAGATATATTAAATCCATAGGGGGAGCCATGGACATAGCTACCGATACTGTCTTGCGAGTTTGAATCAACCGTTGTGGAGTCAAAAGTATAAGTGCCTGTAATGGCCACACCCGCATAGACAGTGTCGCTATATGGATAATCCTCCAGATCTCTTACATCAGTAACTACTCCACTGATATGAATGGTAACAGGCGATGCCTGTACAATATTTGTGGCAACCAACAAAATCCACACTAATATCCAATACAAAATTAATTTCTTAGACATTGCGAAAACTCCTTCCTGTTACGTGTTCTTGCGATAAGTATACCGATGGCTAATAAAGCAAGCGTGGCCGGTTCGGGGACGATTACAATGTTAACAAAATTCGCAGTTGGAGGAAAAGGGCTACCCGCGTTATCGAAATGAATATCAAATGGGCTTCCGTCTTCCCACAAGCCGGAAATACCGCTGGCATTCATCTGATATCCTTCCTGACAATAAATCGTCGCACTGCTTGTCATGTTTCCTAAATTATAGATGGTGAGGTAGTTAATCACACCACCTCTTAACTCTGCGATTGCATTTGTCTTAACGGTGATTGATTCGGTCGCACCACCAGCGAATAGCAGGGAACTATCATCATGCAAGTGGATGTCATAAACGCCTCGCATTCCTGAGTAACTCAAGGGAAGAGAAGTCGAGTAAACTTCGAGTCGACTGGAATCCCACGTATCGATTACGTCTGCATTGCCCCCATTGACGATGAGGAGTTCATCGCCAATAAGAGAAACGCCCCCGGCATATTCTCCGTCTGTCAGATACCCGTCGATTGTCTCAGGTGCACCAGCCAGACTTGCAAAACAAACAGGCATCCAAACGGTAAACGCTAATAAATACGGCCATATTCTTTTCATCATAATTTTCTCCAACTGCAAATATTCTATTATCTTAACAAAACCGTCCGGCTTTGTCAAGAATCATTCATTTTGCCGACTCCAAATGACCCATATTTCATCCATCAAATAGGTCCGTAATTCCTGAATATTCTCAATATTATCGGGCTGCTCAGTTGCGACGATTTCATCCAGAAAACCGACGATTTGGACCAGCGTATCAAGGGATGGTTCAGGTTCGGATTCGATGGTTAGGGTCTCCATTGTCATCATCGAAAGCGGCTGCATCATCATGCTTTGACTTTGCGATTGCGCAGCGGCGGCCTCGATTTCTTCTAACTTCCAGCAGGCCACCCAAAGCCAGCTATCAAGGAATACATCCAAGTCCGCCATGTCGATGGTGTACGCACTCTGGCCGGTCGCGTCATAGTTACACGATGGCGACCACCCCACAAAATCATTCGGGTCAATCAGATTCGGGTCGGTTGGTAAAGACGGGTCGTTCGGGTCGCGGCTGAGCCATGCGGCTGAAAAGGGAGCAAATTCTGCGTAATTGACAATACCGTCAGCATCGCGATCCAAGTCGTTATGCACATCAATATCCGTCAAAATCTCATCACTGCAATCGTAGACTTCGTCGGCACCGATATCGACATAATCGCCGTATTTGCGGTCAAGCCCTTCACCATCAATATCGACCTGATTCGTATAGGACAGATAGGGGTTGGCCTTGTCGATGCAGAATGCATTGTACGCCAAGTGGTAATTGTTCGGGTCGGGTGCCCCGTTCGGATCGACTACATAAGCAAAACCCGGCTCACTATTATAGTTCGTCGTGTCCGGTTCGTTGCAATCCTGAATGCAACAGAAATTGGCAATAGTATCAGCATTGAAACCAGCCAACTGGCTGCCTCCGGGATTGTTATAATACACAATGGAATTTTGTAAATCCGGATAATCCAAATTATTTGGGTCACCTGTTACGTCGCCATTATCCGTAAAGAAAATGCCTTCGGCTTTGTTATTTGAGACAGTAAGATTGTGCAGGACGGGCGAATAAGCCGGACGATATAGTCGAATGCCCGCACGGCCCTGTCGGGTTAAATCGCTTTCTGAGATAATGTTATTACGTAACTGTGGTGTTGAATTGTAACAGTAAATCCCGCATTCGCCATTCCGCAGAATCCATGAGTTGTTTACCGACAGGTCATAACCTGCTCCCTCATGTCGAATCCCATCCGCATCATTTAGCTTAACAGTGCACCACTGGACATCGACATCCCCATTTAGGGCATAAATTCCGTGGCCGAAAGATTCTTGTATTGTGCACTGGGATATAGTGAAATTGGCTCCATTTCCGTAAACTGCCTGCTCGAAAGCATTAGTCACGGTAAAACCATCCAGCAACGTCTCGTCACCCATTGTCACAACCTCATATGTAATTGATTGCTCATTAATCAATCCAGCTAAAGTCGTTCTGTATTTCTTCGAATTACGCTGGCTGAAATCGCACCCACCGGACTTGAAACCGCCATACATGGCACAGCCGTCCGGCAGAACAAACCCATAGCCTGGCGCATTGTTCGGGTCATAAGTGCCCTGGGCAACATAGATGTCGACGGTATCGGTGCATTTGCTTTCTGCCGCCCGTGCCAGCGCATCGGCTAAATCAGTATAGGCATCATACCAATTTGTGCCGTTATTAAGTCCGGTTGCGGTTTGATCGACATAAATAATATTCGGGTCACCCCAGCAGCAGACACGGGTATCTTCCGTCGCACGGGCAACAAATGTGTCACCGCCATCAGCCCACAATTCCGCGATATTATGAATCTTTCTGCCCGGCTCAGCTTTATAATTTACGGTTACCGGCAAATAGACACAATTAGCGTCATATGGGGCAATGGTTCCAATCTCCCAGATATAATAATGTCCTTCATCATTATAATTGAGGTCGCCTTCCAGAAGCTGAATAGAATTGCCGTCAAAAACATACTGGTCGACCCCCGCCGGGTAATCTACCTCCAAGGGCAGATAATCGATGATAATGCAATCATATAAAGTTTGATCCGTCGTATTGTTGAAACAAATCTCATAGGTAATCTCAGCTTCCGGTGAGGCGCATTCGGTTTCATCATCAAGTCCATCATCTTTGGTAAAGGGGAACCCGTAAGCATTAATGGGGGCAGCAATCGTGATAGCGTCATCATTCTGATCCAATTCAAATTCTTTGAATCCGTCTCCCATAGCTGTGAACGTATTGTGAAATGCCGTTCCCCAGGGCGACATTCGGATATCTTCATTGCCTGACGCATCGTATGGGATTAATCCGTCGTAAACCCCGCTTGCTGATCCATCCGATGTAAATGATGAAACTTCTTCGCCACCATTGCCGGTTCTTGTTATGCCCCATGAGGACGGCAGATAAGCAAACGGCGGAGAGGTTGAATCCCCTAAAGTAATCAGACCGGTCCCATTACCGGCCAGGACATAATCGATTGCCTGCATTAAAAATTTCTCAGCCCCGGCCGGACCTTTGACCGTATGGTAATCTGCATCATGGCCGCTTAAGATAATTCGGCCGTTGATGCCCGCCTCAAGCACAGCAGCATTGACTCCGAATGTATTGCCCCCGGCATTCCAGCCGACAATCAGGATATCATGGTTTTGTAAATCATTAAGGGTGACATGATTTCCTGCATCGGAATTTCGCAGTGTATAAGAAAGCCCCCATTTGTCCATTGCGTCTTTGATGTTCTCTTCGCTGCCGCGTGTATCGTAAATTAGAAATGAATAGTCGTTAGGGTCAAATGGAAAATCGACCGTGCTCGCCTGGTATTGTAGTTCGGCATTGGCATACAAATAATTGGGGTCATCCGCCAATGCCAAATTTCCCAACAGCACAATAGTTACCACAACAAGATTTAAAAGATTGAATTTCATGAGATATTCTCCCGAATTAAACGTTTCCTCTGCTGATTAAGCCCTCTTGCAAAGCCCTTCCTGATGGCGGATGCACTAAAAGAGGGAGTACACACGAATCGTTCAGAATAGCACCTCCTTTGGTTTTCGTTATTAATCCGTCCTGTTAAATCGTATATAAAAGAAAACCCTCTAAGTCGTGAGCTATTCTATTCTAAATATCGATGATATTAAACACCTTTTTTCAACCAATAATCTAATCCCTCAATTTTGTTAATTCGCGCGACAAATCCGGCCCAACTGCAGATATAGAGGGTGGAGCGGTTAACACGTTTAGAATTTCACCCTACTTCATGGAGGCCGGATTGGCAAAAACCAGAGCAATTCAGGATATTATTACCCCACATCAGCGCCGACAACAGATTATTGACATTATTTCGCAGACTCTGGCCGGACAGCTAAAATCCCCCCAAAAGCCGAAAATTAAGCAAAAATCCTCTCAAAAAGCCCTTGCTTAACACTCGAAAACGGGGCTTCATGTGTCTGTGTTAACCGAGAATATTTAATGTAACTACAGACGGAATATGGCTTTATGGAACTGACGGTAAAACAAAAAATCGCTGAAATCGAAAGGATGACGGTTGGCCAGATGCGAGAACAATATGCTGCTGTGTTCGGCGAGCCAACCCGGTCAGGTAATCGGCAATGGCTGTTTCGGCGGATTGCCTGGCGTCTGCAATCGCTGGACGAAGGCGGACTATCGGAACGTGCTTTAAAGCGGGCACGGGAACTGGCGCGGGAGCAGGACATCCGAGTCATTCCCCCGGCCAATCTGGTGATGGCCCCCAGCGATTCCGTGGATATGACTTTGGATGTGCCGGACTTTATCAAAAATAACCGCGACCCGCGTTTGCCCTTCCCCGGCACGGTTCTGCCACGTAAATATAAGGGGCATTTATATCAGGTCACAGTTCTGCCCAACGGATTTGAACATGATGGTCAGGTTTATCGCAGTCTCTCGGCTGTTGCGTATGCCATCACGGGCTGCAATTGGAATGGGTATCATTTCTTTAATCTAACAGACCCAAGAAAGGAACGTCAATGATTCAGATGGCCAACAAAACTGTGCGATGCGCTATTTATACCCGTAAAAGCACCGAAGAAAACCTTGAGCTGGATTACAATACACTGGATGCCCAGCGGGACTCTTGTGAGGCTTATATCAAAAGCCAGCAGTCTCTGGGCTGGGTGTGCCTGCCGGAACGCTATGACGATGGAGGCTATACAGGCGGCAACATGGACCGCCCGGCATTCCAGCAATTGATGACGGATATTGAAGATGGAAAGATTGACTGTATTGCTATCTATAAAATTGACCGCTTGAGTCGTTCCCTGCTGGATTTTGCCAGAATCATGGAAGCCCTGGAACGCAACAAGGTCTCGCTGGTCTCGGTGACTCAACAATTCAATACTACCACATCAATGGGCCGATTGACCTTAAATATCCTGTTATCATTTGCCCAATTTGAACGGGAGATTATTTCCGAACGAACCCGCGATAAGATCGCTGCTTCACGACGTAAAGGTAAATGGGCAGGTGGGCACCAGGTATTAGGCTATGACTTGAAACAAAAACCCGGCGGCAACTGCCTGGACGTGAACCCTGAAGAGGCATCGCAGGTCCAACAGATATTTAAAATCTATCTCGAAACCGGGTCCATCATTGACACGATTCGGACGCTACGCAAAAAAAGAATCACCAATAAACGCTATCATACAAAAAAAGGCGTCGTTCGTGGAGGCACATCGTTTACGAAAGCGACCCTGCATAAAGTGTTGACGAATGTAACGTATCTGGGCAAAGTGACGTATAGGGACCAGATTTACGAGGGCGAGCATAAAGCGATTATTGACACAGACACGTTCAATCTGGTCCAGGGGATGCTCAAACGAAACCAGCGTTCCGGCGGCAAATATTCCACCAATAAATACAATGCCCTGCTGAAGGGACTGGTTCGATGTAAACATTGCGGATGTGCGATGATTCATCACTATGTAAACAAGCCCAACAAACGGTATCGGTACTATGTCTGTCTGAAGGCGCAGAAAGAGGGATGGGATACCTGCCCCGGCCCCTCATTGCCCGCTGCGGAGTTGGAACGGTTTATTGTCGATCAAATCAAGACTATTGGAAAAGACGTTACTGTCTTGCAGGATTGTATCGAGAAAACGCAGGCTCAAATGCAGGATAATATCCAGCAACTAAAGGAAGTCCGTGATGAAAAACAAAAACATATTCAGGAACTGAGTCAGGAGATTGGAGAAGCAGCCTCGCAGGTTGGGTTTGATGAAACGGCTGCGGGTCGAATAGATGCTTATCAACAACAAATCAGGGATACCCAAGCGGAGATAGCGACGCTTAATTCAGAAATCGTTTCGATTCAGCAGCAGATGCTCAATCCGGACGAACTGGTTGGCACACTGGAGTCCTTTGAACCACTGTGGGATGCCATGGGGCCTAAACAGAAAGAAAAGCTAATCCATTTACTCATCAAGCAGATTGAATGGGACAGCGCGACCGACAATATTTTCATCGCGTTCCATCAAACTAATATCGAGGTTTTTAACTAATCTGGAGGTTTTTCAATGGCGGATATAACCCGAGGCATTAAGGTTCATTTTGAACATGCCCAGCGCGGCCGGAAACAGATCAAGGCCGGGCCGGAACCGGTGAACGACACCCCAGAGGGTAGGGTTCCCCGGCTGTCCCGATTGATGGCATTGGCGATTCATTTTGACAACTTAATTCGGCAAGGTGGCATATACAATCAGGCTGATTTAGCCCAGTTGGGTCATGTCAGCCGAGCACGTGTCACCCAGATTATGAATCTGCTGCATCTGGCTCCGGATATACAGGAGCAAATCCTGCTTCTGCCGCGGATTATGAGTGGTGATGACCCGTATCCGGAACGCAAAATCCGCAGAATTATTCGGGAGTGGGACTGGAAAAAGCAGCGACAGATGTGGAAAAAGCTGGTCCCTGAAAAATGCATTTCATAAAATCCTGCCTCAAATATGACTCGGCCCTGCTAAAATGGCAGACTGGCAGCATGATAAAAAAACACCACTATTTACATATCTCCTTTTTAGAAAACATCTTAAACACGTTGTCGACAACCTTGACCTTTTGGCATTGCATTTGCATGTTAGGTTTTTGTTCGGGTTGATGCTCGAATCCTTGAGAACGTAGTATCCCAGGGCTTAAAGAAGTTATGGTCCGGATGGAACCGGGCGAAACCATGCAATTGGAGTCAAAATGATGTCACGAAACTTTTCATTCAAAACGTTCTTTCGCAATGTATCTACAGACCTGCTCAAGGATTATTTTGAGCATCAACATGTTCTGGCCGATTTTGACTGGTCAGTGGCACCAGAGGTGTTGCCGGATGCGCTATATGCGCAAATTGAACAACTTCCGGACCGATCACTGGCCGTAATCGAACAGGATTTTGTCACCATTTCGGATCTGGCGGACGAAGAAGGGGTACTTGGACTCATCGAGGTTATCCAGACACTGTTTACTGATGCTGACAGCATTCTTGATGAAATGATGAATTACGACAGCTTTGAAAGTAAAGTGCTATGGGCCAGTCTCGAATACCCGGATGCTTACGACTGGGCTATCCGTTTGGAGCGGGTTGAAGG
This sequence comes from Anaerohalosphaeraceae bacterium, assembly GCA_040306945.1. Taxonomy (GTDB): domain Bacteria; phylum Planctomycetota; class Phycisphaerae; order Sedimentisphaerales; family Anaerohalosphaeraceae; genus Anaeroglomus. Next base: position 75,655 of record JAWRKM010000106.1, on the reverse strand, counting down.
CATGACATTTAAAGAGGACTGTCTTGTAGGAAAGCACCTGCCCTGTTCGACCGACGATGAAACCATCGAGAAGTTGAAGGAACGCATCCAAAAGTTCTACAAGCGTCAGCGTCGTGGACGAAACTGTCAAATTGATTGCTACGTCCGCAGGGATCCACATCGGTACTGCTTCTTCGCGTATCCCGAAGATTATCCAAAGCGTGATTTGACCTATCAAAGCAGTCAACTTGTGCCACAGATACGTCGACCGGTAATGGAAATTGTGTTTATTTACGAGCCGGACACAGGAAATCTTAAAATTCATGCCAGCAAATTGCGAAAAGTGGACATCATGCAGAAGGCCTTTTGCAAAACGGTGCTGGGATTACCAGGAATTCCGGATGGTAGCACACGTGTCTACGATCTCTCACCGCTGATGAATCCATCATTTCGTTTTGTAACGGAACCGCAGGACCAAGTCGAGAGCGTATCACTGCGAATGCTGAAGGTACGGATCAGCAACACAGAAAATCGAAAACTCACATGTGAAGCCACCCCACAGCATGGCGGTGCCGAACTAGTTCAAACAATGATGAACAACGCCATCAATGCCTGCGGGAGCATCTCAGCAGGAATCAAAGTGTTGTCTGCCAAAATAACCCTGAAATTTGCAGCATTGGACGGCGGTCGCAAAAAGAGCGTTACGTTTGTCCTCACGGCACCGAGCGGTTCGACCTTGGAAGATAAGCCCCACCATCATGTTGCAAGGAAGTATCTGGAAAAATGGGGATTAGTGCGGACGTTATTGCCACTAACCGAAGAGGCTGCCTGATGGAACTTGACCAGCAAGCTGCAGAATTTGCCGAGCGGCTAGATGCAGGACACAGTCCTTATATCGGATATGATGAGACGCAGGAATGGCCCGATGGTCGATTGGAAGAACTTATCGAAAAGGGAATCCTCATCGAAACCGTTCCGAGTAAGACCGTCCTCTGTAAAGAATGTCGGCATGAATGTACCATTGAGCCGAGTATTGAAACCCTTCCGCAGACCGACAAAGCTGTCGGTCTGCATCTCTGCGATGTTCAGGGCATGATTGAAATTGAGCTGGATCGACTTAAGCAATGGGAAATCGTACCTGAAAAACTGGTAGAATTTGGACCTGATTCTGATTACGATAACCCTGAAAGCCAGCAATATGAGCCATATCTTCTGGAATGGCTCGGTGCGACATGGCGAATTGTGTTCGATGGCGAGGTTACGACGGTTAATGACGGAGTCGGAATCCAACGAATTTCACTGCTTTTGAGTAATCCACGTAAAGATTTATTCTGTCTCGATATTCTTAAGCAAGAGGGAAAGAATCCAATTGCCAAGTTTAATGAATTTGAAGACGAAGTGATTGACAAAGAGACGGAGGCCGCCTGCAGAGAAAAACTCAGGGAATATGAGGAAGAACTGGAAGACGCCAGAAACTGCAATGATTATGGAAGAATTGATAAGATCCAGCCAAAACTGGAGCATATCAAAGAATATCTTCTTAAGGCCAGTGGCTACAACGGAAGAACCAGAAAATTTGGTAATGATCCCGAAAAAGCCAGAATCAGAATGACCAATAGTATTCGCAGAACAATCAAATCTAAAGATATAGCTAAAATACCGGAGTTAAAACGACATTTGGACAAATCGATCAATACGGCACAGTTCATGTGTTATGATCCTGAAAGAGAAATTCCATGGAAAATAATAAAAAAATCTGACGTTACATAGAATGTAACGATGTTACGCCAAAAGTAACGCCTCACCGGTGAAGAGCGAAAGCCGGTGAGACTAATACTTTTAATAAGGCTCGCTGAAGCGCTCCCGCCGGTGTTCTTCAGCGAGCCTTTTTTCGTGCCATGCACGAGAAAGGCGTTACTTATGGGTAACACACAATCAAATCGGCGGGAAAGCAACTCTATTGGAAATACCTCTGTCATCGATGACTACGTCCTGGAGCGGATTGATTACCGCGCCAGACGATTGGCCATCCAGCTGGGTCTCACTGACGAACAACGGGACGACTATGCCCAAGATATGATCGTCGAGATATTGACGGCCATCAAAAAGCATGATCCCTCCCAGTCCACCCGTAAAACCTTCATCAACCGCGTGTTGGATATGTTTGTCAAAAATGCTATCCGCACCGAAATCCATCGGCGGAGGCGTGAGTGCAACAACCCCATCCCTCTTGATGATATTGCCGAAGGTTTTACCCCGGTGGTCAATGATCCGCGGCAAGGCGAGTTAAGCGAGGTGGAACAATTAGACATGAAAATGGACTTTGAGGAAATCTTGTCATGGATGCCGCAACATCTCCAACACATATGCAATCTCCTTACCGAGTATTCGGTAGCCGAAACTGCAAAAAAACTCGGCATTAACCGAACTGCGATTTATCGCCATATTTCTGAGATTCAGGAATATTTTCGTCGTGGGGATTATGAATTTTCAGAATTCTGCGCGACAGATTTGGCCTAGCTGCAGATATAGAGGGTGAGGCAAGTGAACACTATTGGAGATTAACGTATGAACAACTTATTTATTGACACAAGTATTCTCATTCAGGAACCGGCGGAAGTCTACCACGCCAAAGCAGGACAGTATCTGTCCAGCCATCAGCTCATTGACTTCATGAGATGCCCCTTATTGCATCATAAAAAGCGGATGGGCATCATCCAAGACCAGGAAACGACATCTTTCCTAGTTGGTCGTGCCGCACACGTTCGGATTCTCGAAGGCCGGGCTGAATATGAAAGTCAATTTGCCATGGGTGGTCCGATTAACCCAACGACCGGAAAGCCCTATGGCAGCCTGACCAAGAAATTTGCCGAATGGAGAGACGAGCAACAAAAGCCCGTCCTGACATTTGAGCAGATGGAATTGGTTGAACAGATGGCCCGAGGTGTCGCCATCAACGATACTGCCGTGGACCTGATTTCCTACGGTAGCGCCGAAGGTGTTATCCGCGCCGACTATTGCGGCGTTCCCTGCCAGATTCGTCTGGACTGGCTCAACCCCAATCGCGGCATCGTGGATTTTAAGACCTGCGATGATTTAACCTGGTTTGAAGCCGACGCACGTCGGTATCGCTATCCCAATCAGATGAGTTTCTATCAGGCCGTTCTGAAAGAAGTCATCGGTGTTTATGTTCCTGTCCATCTGATTGCCATCGAAAAGAAAGAACCCCACCGCTGTGGCGTCTGGCGCGTATCCGACGACTGCCTGGCCATGGCTCGGCATGATAATGAGGCGGCCATCGACCGTCTGAAGTCATGCCGCAACAAAGACATCTGGCCGACCGGCTACGAGGAAGTTCGGCTCCTGGATGTCGCATAGCCCCCATCTTTGCCCGGACGGTTTCGGGGTTGGTCACCACGAAAACGACAGCCCGCCGTCCGGGCCATTTCGGCGAGGAAAACGGTTTTGCCCGGGTCTCATAAGCCCGGTGTCGTCGGTTCGACTCCGGCACTCGCCTTGGACCCGGCCGGTCAAAACAACATGAAACATTAATCAGAGGAATAAACATGACACTTTTGGAATCTGTACTCAATCAAACTCACATGCGTGCCCCCAAGGGCATCGTGTACGGGCCACCGGGAGTGGGCAAGACCACGTTCGGAGCAGGCACGCACAAACCCATTATCATCGATTGTGAAAATGGTGCTGCGCATATGCAGTGCGACCGTACCCCGTATCTGGCCGACTGGGATGCCATCCTGCCGTGGCTGGAGGCCCTGGCCAATGATGAGCATTCCTATGGAACCGTGGTCATTGACTCGGTTGACTGGCTCCTGCGGCGGCTGGAAGAGCGTGTGGCCGGGGTCAATGGCGACGCCAGGAACATGGACAAAACCATGAATCGTTCGCATGGCGGCTACGGCAACGGCAAACAGGTCTTGCGGAACTATGTCTATCAGTACCTGCTTCCAACCCTGGATGCCATTGTCAATCGCGGGATTTCGGTGGTTCTCTTAGCCCATGCTTCTCGGCGCAGCATCACCACTATCGACGGTATCGTCATGGAAAAGTCCGCTCCAGAAATTCATCCCGACCTGATGAACACCATGGTCGAATGGTCGGATTTTGTCGGCGCTGCCCGGATGGATGGTGATTCGCGGGAACTGGTACTCAATGAAACCGGTCAGCTGCTGGCCAAAAACCGCTATGGAATCGCGGCCGTTCTTTCGTTGGACTGGAACTGCCTCATGAACGCAATGAGCAATCACAAACCTCATGTAACAGGAGAAACACTCAATGGCTAATCTGAATGGATTTGATGCAAATCAAGTTGAACCCAATGTCGGTTTTGAGCCGGTTCCCGCAGCAAAGTACATCGCGATGGTCACCGCATCCGAGATGAAACCGACCAAGAACGGGGACGGCAGTTATCTCGAACTGGAGTTGACCATCCTGGAAGGTCCGTACAAGGACCGCAAGGTCTGGGACCGGTTGTGTCTGAATCACCCCAACGCCCAGACGGTCAAGATTGCACGCGGGTATTTGTCGGCCATCTGTCGCGCGGTCGGTGTTCTGCAGCCCAAGGACAGCTGTGAACTGCACAATATTCCGATGTGCATCACGGTCAAATGCAAAAAACGGGATGACAACGACGAGATCACCAACGAAGTTCGTGGCTATGCCAAAAAGGAAAGCGTTGCGGGTAAACCCCAGCAGGCAGCGCCCACCGACAACACGCCTCCGTGGAAGCGATGACCATGAACAAAAAGGCCAAAGGGGCACGTCTGGAACGGAAAACCATCAAGATGCTGCAGTCGGCCGGATACCAATGTATCCGGTCGGCAGCATCCCTGGGTCCGTTCGACATCATTGCCATGAATCATCTGGGTTTTCGATGTATCCAGATCAAAGCCAATGACTGGCCCCGACCGGACGAACGAGAAGGCTTAAGGGCGGCGGCGAAAAGCCTGCCGCCCAATGCCCTGATTGAATGCTGGCGATGGAATGACCACGCCAGAGAACCCATCATCAAACTATTGGATGAACTGAACTATTAACCTATGGCACGGAAATATCAAGTCATGAAGACCTTAAAAAATATTCCTTTTGCGGAAATTTTAGAAATACATGAAGACGATCAGAAACAAGAAATCGTTTCAAGATTACCCGGTTTCGGGCGACAGATTCCGAATAGCCGATTTTTCAGGACATTTTGTATTGATTGCCATACTCCAATGCGGGTTCACGAAAATGACATCTATATGAAAATCCGTTGCGAGCAATGCGATCCCAAGCATGTCGGGTGCACAAGCCCCGAAACACGAGTAAATAATCTTGAGAATGATATTGACGCCTTCAGGCCATCCTGGAGATGCGCATGAGATTTGAAAAACTCTTCCCGACTCTGTTAATCATTTTGGATATTTGTGCAGCGATGGCGTATGTACCAAGCAATGATTGGCGACGTGTGATTTATTGGCTGGCCGCTGCAATTCTGACAACCTGTGTAACCTATTAAGTATGGAATTACGAGATTACCAACAACAATCTGTCCATGCGGTCTATGATTATCTCCGGAATCGGGATGGCAATCCTTGTATTGTCATCCCGACAGCCGGAGGCAAGACGCCCGTGATGTCGACTATCTGCACGGATGCAGTTAATCTGTGGGATGGTCGCGTGCTGGTACTGGCGCATGTTAAGGAACTTCTGGAACAAACCGCAGGGACACTAAGCCAAATCGCACCGGAATTGGATATTGGGATTTATTCAGCGGGATTAAATCGCCGCGATACCGAACACAGTATCCTCGTCGCAGGTATTCAGTCCGTCTATAAACGGGCGTGTGATTTGGGTGCATTTGATTTGGTCCTGATTGATGAGGCCCACATGATTCCGCCCAGTGGCGAGGGCATGTATCGCACATTCCTGCAGGATGCGATGGTAGTTAATCCGAATCTGCGAGTCATTGGTTTGACGGCGACACCATTTCGGATGACATCTGGTATGATTTGCGGACCGGATAACCTGCTCAATGAAATCTGTTTTGAGGTGGGTGTTCGTGAATTGATTGTTCAGGGCTACCTTTGTCCTTTGAAAAGCAAGGCCGGGAGGCAAAAGGCCGACACATCAGGATTGCATCTTCGCGGTGGCGAGTTTATCGCCTCGGAAGTCGAAGATTTGATGGACCAGGACGCACTGGTCTCTTCGGCCTGCAGTGAAATTATCGAGCATACGGCCAGCCGGAACAGTGTATTAGTTTTTGCGGCCGGCATCAGTCATGCACGTCATATCCAGACACTCCTGCAGCAGCGCACCCGACAAGAGGTTGGATTAGTGACCGGTGATACTCCGGCAGGCGAACGGGCAGAGTTGTTGGCTCGCTTCAAGCGCCAAACCGTCAAGGCCGATTTATTCGGCAATAACAAACCACCGCTAAAATACCTGGTCAATGTCAATGTTCTGACGACAGGGTTTGATGCACCAAATATTGATTGTGTGGTATTGCTGCGCCCGACTAATTCACCGGGACTCTACTATCAAATGGTGGGTCGGGGATTTCGGCTACATCCATCGAAAGAGGATTGTCTGGTGCTGGATTTTGGCGGCAATATCCTGCGGCATGGGCCGGTGGACAGTTTGCAGATTAAAGACCGCTCAACGAGTAATGGTGATGCCCCTGCTAAAGAATGCCCCGAATGCCATTCGGTCATTCATGCGGCCTATGCGACCTGTCCGGAGTGCGGTTATGAATTCCCGCCGCCAGAACGCCAGCAGCATGATTCAAAGGCCAGTACCGCCGGGATTCTGTCGGGGCAGACCGAAGACACGGACTACCAAGTCTATGATACGTTGTATCACTATCACATGAAACGTAATGCCGGACCCGACGATCCTCCAACCCTGCGGGTGGAATATAACATCGGATTTAATGAGTGGATTTCCGAATGGGTTTGTTTGGAACATACCGGCTATGCCCGCAACAAGGCCGAGGGCTGGTGGCGTGCACGGAGCAATGAACCGGTCCCCAATACTGTCCAGCAGGCTATTGAACTGGCAGAGGTCGGCGCATTAGCCCCAACCGAACAGATTACCGTTCGCAGCGTCACCGGGCAAAAATATGACCGAATTATCAACTATCGGCTCGGGTCCAAACCGCCTCTACTGGACGGCAGCCAGGAACGGGATGATGGAAACCTGCCGGACTATTCATGGGCCGAAGATGATATCCCCTTTTAGGAATAATTCAATGACAACATTCTACAAAGGCGCATTTGAGCGTTGTTCATGGTGTAACGGACGTGGCTGTAACCAGTGCCACCTGGAACGTAAAAAATACGAGGACCAATTCAAGACACCGCAGCCTCTGTTTTCGGCAGATGTCAATGATCCCGAGGATATGCAATTGTTAAAAGAGGTCTTTGGCCGTCAGGCCCTGGAACATGCCTTCGGACCGGATGGCGATGGGATGCAGGAAATTGAACAGGCCGCAGCGCTTGCCTCGTTCAAACAGGCCATGCGAAAGCACAATAAAACCGCCCCCACAATGGCCTGCCCCCAGTGCGGCGCTGAATATGAGGACTTTGACGGATTGGGCGTTCTGCATTGTGAGCAGTGCGGCTATTGCAAACACGCTTCTATCACGGATGGGCATTGTGATTATTGCGAACAAGCACAGGGGACGTAGCCGGTGAATCATCATATACAACAAGCATCTTTGCACTATTTACAACACGGACTGTCCGTCCTGCCCGCGAAACGTGCGGACAAACGGCCCTGCATCGGCTCCTGGAAACAGTACCAGCAGCGTCTGCCGACACAAACAGAACTGGATGCGTGGTTCAGCAACCCCCAGGATGGCATCTGCATTATCACAGGCCGGATTTCAGGGAACCTTGAAATCATCGATTTCGATAACGGCGGTGAGCTGTTTGATGCCTGGTATCAGCTTGTCCCTGCTGACCTGCGGAATCGACTGGTCATTGAGCAAACCCCGTCCGGTGGTTGGCATGTGATTTACCGGTGCGAGTCGGCCATCAGCGGCAATATGAAGCTGGCCCAACGCAAAGACGGCAGTAAAATCCACACCTTGATTGAGACTCGCGGTGAAGGCGGGTTGTTTTTATGCGCCCCCACTGACGGATATGAACTCATGCAGGGAGAATTAACCGCTCTTTCTGTTTTGACAGAATCTGAACGTGAAATCCTGCTCGAAGCCGCATGGTCGCTGAATGAGCATATTCCCGAGCCGATTCAGCATTCGCATCATACAGATAGTTCAACGCTGCGGCCCGGTGATGATTACAATGTTCGCGGCAATATCGTCGAACTTCTCAAATCACATGGTTGGCAGTTTGTCAATGCATCCGGTGATAACCAGCGATGGCGCAGGCCGGATAAGACCAAGGGATGGTCGGCAACACTACGCACCACCGACAATGTATTTTATGTCTTCAGTTCCAACGCAGCGCCCTTTGAGTCCAATAAGGCATATTCGCCGTTTATGGTGTACACCACACTGGAACATGGCGGTGATTTTAGTAAGGCGGCGTTGGCGCTATCCAAACAAGGGTATGGTCCGCCAGCCAATCCTCTCGAACAGGACGATGTCGATATCTCCGGTATTGTGTGTGGTTCACATGAAAACCATAAAAATCACGATCAGCTTTCAGATCCCGGCCCTATTCCTGAATCCTATTTTCAGGTGCCCGGCTATATTAATCGTGTCATGAACTTTTGTTTGGAAACCGCTCCCTATCCCAGCCGGACGTTTGCGTTTTGTGGAGCGTTAGCGCTGCAGGCATTTTTGGCAGGCCGCAAAATCAAAGAACCCGGGGGAATTCGGCCCAATATCTATCTTTTGGCGCTGGCCAGTACCGGAACGGGCAAAGACTGGCCCCGGAAAATCAACGTTAATATTCTCAACTATATCAATGCATCCAGTTGTCTGGGCAACCGATTTGCCAGCGGTGAAGGCATTCAGGATGTCATGCAGACCAATCTGAATATGCTGTACCAGACCGATGAGATTGACACCATGCTGCGTAGTATGAATCTATCTCGCGACGGTCGGTATGAAAGTATCATGGATACGCTGCTGACGTTCTATACGTCCAGCGACAGCTCATTTTCGGTACGGACCAAGGCAGGCATGAAGGAATGCGTTTCTATTCGATATCCACATTTGAGCATTTTCGGCACCGCCACGCCCAGGAACTATTATCAGGCCCTCAGTGAACGGATGATGACCAACGGTTTTTTTAGCCGAATGTTGATTGTCGATGTGGGTGAGCGACCCTTGTGCGAAATGACCGGTGATATCGACAATATCCCATCCGATATTTTAGAGGTTGCCGAATATTGGCAGGAGAAGACCCGTCCTTCCTCCAGGCAGAATCTCTCATGGGAAAATCCCCAAACACCCGCAGCACCCTATCAGGGCAATGCACAAAAGATGCTGTTTGAATTTCAACGGGCATCCGATATGAAACACCGCCATGCAGATGCCAATGACGAGGTCACCAAAGCCATCTGGTCGCGTGCGGCCGAGAACGCCCGTAAATTAGCCCTGCTGTACGGTTGCAGCGAAAACCACCTGGACCCGGCGATCACCGAAGATGCCGTACAGTGGGCGATTACATTCGTCAATCACCAGATTCAGCGTCAATTATACATGGCCAATATCTATGCCGCTGAGAACAGCTTTCATGCCGATTGTCTCAAACTCAAGGAAAAATTACGGAATGCACCCGACCGGCAACTCCTTCGAAGTGTGCTGCTCAAGCGAATGAAGATGGACAGAGACTCATTCAACCGGCTTATCGAAACGCTCATGGAACAGGGAGATATTCGGGTCAAGGATAGTGGTTCAACAACGTTTAAGGGGGCAGTCTATGTGCTGTGTGAGTAGGAAACCTTTCCCCGAACCTTTCACCTTTAGGGGGGTGAAAGGTTTGATTCCGGGAAGATCAACACGAGTGCCACCCCTTTTAATGAGCCAAAAACGAGGACCTTTCACCCTGGGGGTGAAAGGTTTGGTGAAAGGTTTTTTTTGTGTAACTATAGAAATAATAAGAAGATATATAAACCTTTCCCCTTTCACCCCTATATCGCCCGCGTATTTATGTGCGCGTCGCGTGCGAGGTGAAGGGAAAGGTTTAGGTACTTCCCCGTGATTCAAGACGTGACTGCACGGGAACGCGTCGCATTGTTAAACACAGTTTGTTTTTGCTGTCCGGTTTTTTAAATCAACCTTTTTGGAGATATCTATGAGCAAGAATTTTACCATCGAACTTCGTAACATCGACGCCATCCACCCCTATGACAAAAACCCCCGAATCAACGACGGCGCAGTGGATGCGGTGGCTGCGTCCCTGAAGGAGTTTGGCTTTCGCCAGCCCATTGTGGTCGACAAGGACGGGATTATTGTCTGTGGTCATACCCGCTACAAGGCGGCGCTGCAGTTGGGCCTCAAGAAAATCCCTGTCCATGTGGCGACGGATTTGACGCCGGAGCAGATCAAGGCCTACCGCATCGCCGACAACAAGACTGCGGACCTGGCGCAGTGGGATTACGAGATTCTGCCGATTGAACTTTCCGAACTTCAGGAGGCCGGATTCGATATGGACCTGCTGGCTTTCGATGAAAAGGAACTGGTTAAGCTGCTGGATACGGATTTGAGCCAGGGCAATACCGATCCCGATGCGGTTCCCGAACCCCCGGATGAGGCGATTACCCAGCTGGGTGACATTTGGATACTCGGCAATCACCGCCTGATGTGCGGTGACTCATCCAGTGAGACCGACCTGGATACCTTGCTGGACGGCAAAACAATCGATTTGGTCAATATGGACCCGCCATACAATGTCAAGGTCGAGCCGCGGAGCAATAATGCCATTGCTGCCGGACTGAGCAGCTTTGGCAAAGGTCTCCAGCATCATCAGTCCTTTGACGTAGCTCGCGACAAGACCAAAGCCCAGAAAACCACCCCAAAACTCCGTGCCAAGGACCGACCCCTGGAGAATGATTTTGTCTCAAAAGAGGATTTCGATGAAATGCTTCTCGCCTGGTTTAACAATGCCTCACGCGTCCTGCGCCCGGGTGGTTCATTCTATATCTGGGGTGGCTATGCCAACCTGGGCAACTATCCGGGGCCGCTGAAAGCAGCGGGCCTGTACTTTTCACAGGGGATTGTGTGGGATAAACAGCATCCGGTCCTGACCCGCAAGGATTTCATGGGTGCATTTGAAATCTGTTTCTACGGTTGGAAGGAAGGTGCCGGCCATAAATTCTATGGGCCGAACAACGCAACCGACCTGTGGCATGTCAAAAAGGTCAATCCGCAGAGTATGATTCACCTGACGGAAAAGCCGGTCGAACTGGCGGTACGTGCCATTCAGTATTCATCCAAACCCGGCAAGAATGTCCTGGACCTGTTCGGCGGGTCCGGCAGCACGCTCATCGGATGCGAACAGACCGGCCGTAATGCATTCCTGATGGAAATCGACCCGCCGTATTGCGATGTGATTGTCCAGCGGTGGGAACAGTTTACAGGCAAGAAGGCCGAGCGGATCGTGGGCACTGAAAAAACCTCGGCAGTTGATACCGAGGTTCAAGAAGCGGTAACGGTTTAATGCTATCGTTACTTTGTGGCGCTGAGGGCAAATTGCCCTCGGCCCACCTTTTCAAATCGGGAGTCGGCTGCCTTGGTCTTGATTTCCTTGCTGATGGCCGCGTGCAGCGTATTGGCGGGCGTTTTGCCGGATTGGGATGGTTGCCAGTAGGCTTTATCCGTCATCGCCTTAACCATCAGTTTGCAATTGAGCGGTTCCTTCGCCTCGGAAAGTACCTGGGCGGCGGCATCCAGGATGGACATCTTGTTGGTTCGCAGCGTGTTCTGCACAGGTTTGGCCGTGGTGGGCGATTTGGCCTTGGGGGTATCCTTGCTCGGCTGTTGCTTTGGTTTGCCACCTGGGGCCGACGTGTTGGTTTTGGCGACCGCCCCTCGCAGGCGCTGCGGCGACTTGATCCGCACCGTCTTGCCGGTGGATAGGTTCTTGGCATCCCATCCGCCATGCGGATTTTCGGCGAGGATTTCGATGGTTACCACCTTGTCGGTGACTTTGGCTTTGTAGTGGTTTCCAATTTTAACGTCTGACTTTTTCATGATTGGTCCTTTCAAAAAAATGTTAGTCTGTAAAATTTTCCAAAATACGGTAGTAATCGTGAATCATCGAGTTGGTGCCTTTGCATCCATCCAGGTGGTATTGCAGGCATTCGGCCATCGAGAATACATCATCGGGATTGTTGGCTTCGACGAGATGTTCCCGTTCGCCGTCGGCGCTGATGAGTTTGACGGTGATGTACTCGTTGCCGGGGACGCGGTGGATGGTGGCAAAGTATTCCGGTACGTCGCCTTTTTTCATACGTCCGGCCAATTTCATTTCGATAACGTGCATGGGGCTGTTCCTTTCAGTTATGCGTTAACAGGGATCGTGACAATCGTTCCATTGCGGTCGGCTAAATATGCGAACGAGACGCCGTTCTCAATGAGCCGTTCTTCTTCTGTGCTGGTTACCACAAGGTTCTTCTCATTGATGCGAATGGCATGTCCGCCGCTTGCTTCGGCGTGTTCGATGGCCTGGTGCTCGGTCTTAAATTCGATGGCTTTGAATTTCATGGCATGGGTTCCTTGTGTTTACTGGCCTTGGTTCTTGCGTTCGGTTTCTATATCCGCTTGTGCTTGGGCATCCATCCGGGTTTCCTCGAGGGTATCTTTAATCTCGGTTTCCGAGAAACCGCTCATGAAAGACAGCGTTTCAATCAGGTCGCATTTGATTCTATTAAAGCTTCCGACGTGCCCCCAATTGAGTTTTTCTGGTTCTTTGGAAAGTTCGCATTCAAACCAGCCCAGCAGGTTGGCGATGTCAGCTTTGGCTGTTTCGTATGCGGTATTTACGTCTTGTGTTGCCATCGTTTTGTCCCTTTCGTTTTGGGGTTTCGTTTTATGCATTCAAATAACCAACAATGTCAAATGCCTTTTTATCGTGGTGGCACGGTCCGTTCTGACGGTTCCAAATCTCGCAAATCTCTGTGTCCGTGTAGCCCTTGTTTTTCAGGTATTCGTAATCCGATTCGCTGTAGTTTGCGTGTTTTTTTACGGTTGTTTTACTCATTTTATTGTCTCCTGTATTGGCGTTTTTATTTATCAATTCTGATCATGATCTACCGGCTTTGGGGATGGAATCCAAGCTAATTAAGTCATTATTTTCAAAGAACTTGCATTATTTTTTAGGTTCCGGACAAGGGTTGTAAGCAATGAAAAATCCCATCAAAATTACCGCATTAACGCCCGAAGAACTGGCCACATTGTTAAGCCAGGCAAGCCGTCGCTCGATATCCGGACAAGACGTGCTGGCAATTGCCGAAATGGCTGGGATCGTGGCCCCGGATGGCACCATCAACCTGATTGATTACACCGCATTTTTGGCACAGGAGGTCGCCGGTGGCGCAGATTAATCCGACCAAACTCAAACCCACCGACCTGACACGGTTGCTCAATTCCGCCGGATTCGGGGAGGTGCTCAATGAACGCACGCTCCGTCGGCACCGGAACCGTGCCGGTTACACCATCGGCGACGCGCGAACCGTGAATTTATTCCAGTACGCGGCGTGGTTGACACAGCAATATTTAGCGCCGCCGAAGGAATCCCGCAACTATGACCAGATTCGAGAAGCCGCCCGGTTACGGAATGCCGAACTGGCGCGGGCCGGTCAGGATATCGGTCAGATTCCAGCTGTGGTCAATCCGGACCGTAAAGCCAAGGCGATGGCCAGCTTTAAGTATTTCTGCGAGGTCTATTTTCCGGATGTATTCTACCTGACGTGGTCTGCCGACCATCACAAGGTTATCGCCAAGATTGAACTGGCGGTTTTGAAAGGCGGTCTGTTCGCGTTGGCCATGCCTCGAGGCAGCGGTAAAACAGTCCTGATGCAGATGGCCTGTTTGTGGTCGGCGCTGATTGGGGCGACGGAGTTTGTGTGTCTGATTGCCGCTTCCGCTGACCGCGCCAAAAACCTTCTGGAAAACATCAAGGTCTGGCTGGAGACCAATGAACGTCTGCATGAGGATTTCCCCGAGGTGACGTTGCCGATTTTGGCATTGGAGCGGATTACCAACCGTCAAAAGGGTCAAAAACACAACGGTGTCTCCACCCGCATTGAATGGGCCGCGGATAAGATTGTGCTTCCGACCATTGAGGGAAGCACCGCATCCGGTGTGGTGATTTCCTGTTCAGGTATGAAGGGCTCGGACATCCGTGGCCAAAACCATGCTCGAGCCGATGGCAAGGTGGTGCGGCCGCAGCTGGTGATGGTTGATGACCCGCAGACGACCGAATCGGCGTGGAGCCCGTCCCAATCGCAGCGGCGTGAATCCATCTTGGCCGGGGATGTGTTGGGGATGGCCGGACCCGGTAAGAAGATTTCGGGTCTGATGGCCTGTACCGTCATCCGGCCGGGTGATATGGCGGATAACATCCTGGATCGTGAAAAACACCCCGAATGGCAAGGTGAACGCACCAAGATGGTCTATGTGTTCCCGAGCAACGAGAAACTCTGGGCCCAATATGCCGAGATCCGTGCCGATTCACTGCGCAATGATGGGGATGGTTCACAGGCAACCGAGTTCTATCGTGAAAATCGCGAGGCAATGGACGCCGGTTCTGTGATTGCCTGGCCCGAGCGGCACAACGTAGACGAATTATCAGCGATTCAGCATGCCATGAACTTGAGGCTCCGCGATGAGGCCGCTTTCTTTGCAGAATACCAAAACGAACCGGTTGTCGAGACCGAAGGCGAGGAAATGCTCAATGCCGACCAAATCGTCGCCAAACTCAATGGATATAACCGTGGCGTCGTTCCGATTAGCTGTCAGAATCTGACAATGTTTGTTGACGTTCAGCAAAAAGCGTTGTTCTGGATGCTGTGCGGGTGGGAGACTGATTTTACCGGCTATATCCTGGACTATGGCACATGGCCGGAGCAGAAACGTTTGTATTTTACACTGCGGGACATTCGCCGCACGATTGCCCAGCAAAAACCGGGAGCCGGTCTGGAAGGTGCGATTTATCATGCGTTGGAACAATTGACCGAGGAAAAACTTTCTCGCCTATATCATCGAGAGGATGGCCTGGATATCAAGATTGACCGCTGCCTAATCGATGCTAACTGGGGACAATCGACCGATGTGGTCTATCAGTTCTGTCGTCAATCTCGGTTTTCAGGGGTTGTTCTGCCCAGTCACGGTAAGTTCGTTGGGGCATCCAGTATCCCGTTTTCCGAATACAAACGTAAACGCGGTGACCGTGTGGGACTGCATTGGCGGATTCCCAACACGACCGGCAAACGCGCCATGCGGCATGTTCTCATCGATACCAACTACTGGAAGACGTTTGTCCACGCCCGATTAGCCGTAGCCATGGGTGATCCCAGTGCAGTGTCGCTGTTTGGGCGGGATGAAACCACACATCGGTTGCTGGCCGAGCATCTGACCGCCGAATACCGCATCAAGACGATGGCACGGGACCGCACGGTGGATGAATGGAAGCTCAAAGCCATCCGGCCGGACAACCACTGGCTGGATTGTTTGGTGGGATGTGCGGTAGCGGCCTCGATGGAGGGAGCTAAGCTGTTCGGAACCGAATTCAATACAACACGTCAGACCAATCGCATGAAACTTTCAGACTTGCAGCGAAATAGAAAATAAAATTTTCCTTTTTCTGCGCGACAAAATCGCTCCAGCTGCAGATATAGAGGGTGAGGGAAATACAAGGTTTCTATTCTATGGCAGATACACAGATCGAAAATTCCATTAAAGAAAACGCTTCAGGCCCCAAAAGTGCCAGTGGCGATGCGGGTTCAGTCGAGCAGCACTCGCTGACTGACCAGATTGCCGCAGATAAACATCTCCAGTCCAGGGCAGCCATGAAAAGCAAGGGACTGGGTATCAAACTGCTGAAAATCTCACCTTCAGGAACTGTTTAATGTGGCCGTTTCGACGTAAATCCAAAACAATCCGCAGGACCGTCCCGGTCACGCTGCATGCCAAGTACGATGCAGCGCAGACCACCCGTGAGAATATCCGGCATTGGATCATGGCCGACGGGCTTTCAGCTGATGCGGCGGCCAACAGCGATGTCCGCAAGAAACTCCGTGAGCGGGCTCGCTATGAAGTGGCCAATAATTCCTATGCCAAGGGGATTGTTTTAACGCTGGCCAATGATTGTGTCGGCACCGGCCCGCGATTGCAGGTCTTGACGGCGGATGATGAACTCAATAAAAAAATCGAGTCCGCCTTTAGCACCTGGACACAAATGATTGGTCTGGCCGCTAAACTACGCACGATGCGGATGGCCAAATCGACCGATGGCGAGACATTCGCCATCTTAACCGGCAATCATAAACTATTCGGTCCCGTGAAATTAGACCTTCATCTGGTCGAGGCCGACCGGGTGACTACACCGTATCCAAAACTGCTGGATGATAATACGGTTGATGGGATTGAGATGGATAACAGCGGCGATCCTGTCCGCTACAACATCCTGCGGTTTCATCCCGGTGACCTGCGGGCGGCTATCAATGATTATGATGTGATTGATGCCGACGCCGTCATCCACTGGTTCCGAGCCGACCGGCCAGGTCAGCATCGAGGTGTACCGGAAATTACTCCGGCCTTGCCATTATTTGCTCAATTGCGGCGGTACACCTTAGCGGTACTGGGTGCTGCGGAAACCGCGGCCGATTTTGCAGCGGTCTTATTTACCGATGCTCCCGCCAATGGCGAAGCGGCCCAGGTCGAACCGATGGACATCGTCGAACTGGAAAAACGGATGGCGACCGTCCTGCCGGATGGCTGGAAGCTGGGTCAGATCAAGGCCGAACAACCAGCCACGGCCTATGGTGAATTCAAACGCGAAATCCTCAATGAAATCGCCCGCTGTCTGAACCTGCCATACAACATCGCGGCGTGTAATTCATCCGGTTATAACTACGCGTCAGGAAGATTGGACCACCAGACCTACTATAAGAGCATTCGTGTCGAACAGGCGGATATGGCGTCGGTGGTTCTGGACCAGATTTTAGCCGCCTGGATGTATGAAGCAATGCTGTCCAGTGAATTTTCAGTACTGCGAACCCTCCAGTATCTGCCGCATCAATGGTTCTTTGACGGCACCGAGCATGTGGACCCGGCCAAAGAGGCCAATGCCCAAAAGACACGCTTGGATTCCAATACCACCACGCTCGCTGCCGAATTCGCCCGTCAGGGAAAAGACTGGGAATCGGAGCTGCATCAGCGTGCCAAGGAAAAACAACTCATGGTCGACTTGGGCCTTCTGACAGAAACAACAACCGAAACCGCCACTTTAATCGAGGACGACGATGACGAAGAAGAATAACATCCCCAACAACATGCATTTTCAGTGTGACTTAACCATCGAAGCGGCCGGAGACGATAAGGCGGTTCCGAAGTTTTCAATGGTTGCTTATACCGGCGGACCGATGAAGATTGCCGGGTTTACGCATCCGGTCGTGGTTGACCTGGAAGGACTCTCCATCGACCGCCAGAACATCCCCATCCGGCTAGACCACAATCCCAAGCAAGGCGTTGGGCATACTGACCGCGTGGCTATCGAGAATGGTCAGGTATTTGCCGAAGGACTGATTTCTCGTGATACCAGTTGGGCACGCGATGTGATTAAAAGCGGCAAAAACGGTTTCCCCTGGCAGGCCAGCATCGGCGCTGAAATCATCCAGGCCGAGTTCATCCCCAACGGCAATCAGATTCAGGTTAACGGCAGGACTTTTGACGGTCCTTTATATGTCATTCGAAAATCCATTCTTAAGGAGATCAGTTTCGTGGATAACGGCGCAGACACCAATACGTCCGCTCAGGTAGCGGCACAATCCAAAGAGGAAAAACAGATGAACGATGAAACAAAAACAACGGACCTCAAAGCCCAAGAGGTCACACCCGAACCGGCTAAAACAGCCACATGTCCCTGCAAAGCACAAACGCCGGAAAAAGTCGAAGCCGCGGCTGCGTCCAATCCGGTGGCGGACATGCGTAAAAGTATTGCCGACGAAACCAAACGGATTCAGGCGATTCGTACCGTCTGCAACGGCAAGCACACTGACATCGAGGCCAAGGCCATCGAAGAGGGCTGGGATGTGACCAAGTGTGAACTGGAAGTCCTGCGGGCTTCACGGCCCAAGGCACCGGCCGTGCATACTAAAAAAACGGTTCACACGCCCCATATCTTCGAGGCGGTCGCTCTGATGGCTGCGGGAATTGGCAACACCCGCCTGGAGGCTATCTATGATGGGCCCACACTGGACGCCGCGGATAAACTTCGCGGGATCGGCATCCAGGAATTCTGCGAGCAGGTGGTCGGGATGCAGTTGCCGCGGTTTCGGCGGGATGCCTCCGGCTGGCTTGAGGCGGCATTCAGCACAACGTCGCTGCCGGGAATCCTGTCCAACATCGCCAACAAGATGCTGCTGGAAGGCTACAACTATATCGAGGATGCCTGGCGGCAAATCTGCAAAATCGCCTCGGTCAACGATTTTAAGGAACACAGCCGCTACCGGATGACCGGTGCGTTTAAGTTCGAACAGGTCGGTCCGGATGGCGAATTGAAGCACGGCAAGCTGGACGAGATGAAGTATGGCCAGAAGGCCGACACCCACGGCATCATGTTCGCCCTGACCCGCCAGATGATTATCAACGATGACATGGGGGCCTTTACCGACATCCCGCGTCAGATTGGTATGGGTGCGGCCGAGGCGATTGCCGATGCAGTCTGGGGCCTCTTGCTGAGCAATCCCAACAGCTTCTTCTCGGCGGGTAACAAAAACTATCTGGATGGTGCGGATACCGCACTCAGCGTGGATTCGCTGACGGCCGCGGAAATCCTGTTTAGCGGCCAGACCAAACCCAACGGTCGGCCTTTGGGCATTGGAGCATCCATTCTCCTGGTGCCGACGGCACTGAAGGTCGCTGCACAACTGTTGATGAGTTCGGTTCTCTTGAACGAAACCACCACGGCCAACAAGGGAAAACCCGCCAACAATCCGCATGTCGGCAAGTTCGGTGTCATTTCCAGTGCGTATCTGGCCAACGCCTCGTTCGCCGGTGCGTCCAGCAAGGCGTGGTATCTGTTCGCCGACCCGAACCGTCTGCCTGCGTTGGAGGTGGCATTCCTGAACGGTGTGGACCGTCCGACCGTTGAGAAGACCGATGCGGACTTTAACACGCTGGGAATTCAATTCCGCGGGTATATCGACTTCGGGGTTCGCGAACAGGACTTCCGCGGAGCAATCAAGCTCAAGGGTGAGGTGTAAACCTCATCCCTCAAGCTTGTGTGGATGATAACCTTTAATTTCAGAGAGGATATTTTATGGCAGTTTCACAATTCGTTCAAGAAGGAAAATCGATTGATTATACACCCGGCGCTGATGTCAGTGCCGGGGACATCGTGGTGCAAGGCGATCTGCTCGGCGTTGCCCAGATCGACATCGCCGCCAACCAACTGGGGGCCGTTGCGGTGGCCGGTGTCTTTGACATCGATAAGGCCACCGGTGTAGGAACCGGGATTGCAGTGGGCACCAAGGTCTACTGGGATGTAGCCGATCAGCAGGCTAAGGCCGACGATGAAGCCGGTGCGAATAAGTACCTGGGCAAAACCATTATCGCCGCCGGTGATGATGACGCTAAGGTCCGGGTCCGACTGGAGCAGTAAATGCTTAATCAAGGATTAGATTGGCTGGAGCAGCGGCTGATGGGCTTCTGCTCCAGCCCGGTGGAGTATCGCAGAGACGCTCAGCCGCTGACCGTGGATGCGGTCTTCGGTAAGACCGATTACGAGGCAGAAGATGAAAACGGCATCTCGGTCGGTGGCTTTGTGTGGGACTTTCTGATCGATGCGGCCACGCTCGGTTTTGAACCTGAGGTCGGCGATCTGATCATTATTCATGGTCGGCAATTTGAAGTCATGAAGTTATCCGGTCAGGGCTGCTGGCGATGGACGGGACCGAACCGAAAAACCTATCGCATCCATACGAAGGATATTGGTGATGACGTGTAACAGCGAACAATATGAAAATGTGTGCAAAGGCGAATTCGCCGAGCTTCATAAGAAACTCGATGGGCTCGATGAGGCCATCCGTGGCAACGGTAAACCTGGTATTCAACTGCGTCTGGACCGGCTGGAGCAGGAAAAACTGACCCGCAGCAAGGTGACGTGGTTTTTGGTGGGAATTGCCGCAAGCGTTGGCGGTGCCGTGCTGACATCGTTGATTATGGGGTGGCTATGAAATTAGCGATTGACATAGCGGATGAGATTGTGACCGAATTGAGTAGCGGCTCTTTCAGTGAACCGTTGGTGGTAACCCGTCGAGTGCTGCCGGAGTTTGAACTATCCGAACTGAAAGCATTAACGGTAACAGTGGTTCCAAAATCGGTTCAGATTGCCAACGTTACACGGCAGTCCAGTAGCTTTGATGTGGCTGTTGATGTGGGCATCCAGCAGAAGATTGGCAAGGATGCGGATACCGATGTGACTCGACTCAGCGGTGTGGTTTCTGAGATTGTTATGTTCTTGAATCGACGGAAGCTACCGGACATGCCGACAGCGGTCTTTGTTTCAATCTCTAATGAGCCGGTCTATGCACCAGAACATTTGGCCGAAAAACGGCTCTTTACGTCTATTCTGACTGTTCACTACAAGGTGATCCAATGAACAATATCATTGCCCGAAAAATTGAGTTAACCGATACGTATCAACCGCTGGCCGCTAAGCGAACGGTGGCTACAGTAACCCTGTCGGCGCTGCCATCGAATACCAACACCGCTTATCTGTTGGGCGATACAGGTCAGGATGTCCCGTTGATCCCAGGCGAATGGCACACGCTGCATCATGTAGATTTGGCGTCGATTCAGGTTAAGGGAACCGCCGGTGACATTATCACCCTCAACGGAGGAACCTGGTAATGCCGTATCGAACAAACGAAATCCACTCCGGCATGATCATGATGTGGTCGGGACTTGTCAGTGCTGTCCCGAACGGCTGGAGCATCTGCGACGGCACCAATGGCACACCGGATTTACGCTATAAATTCATACGGGGTGCCGGCAATCAAGTCGGCGCACAAGGCGGCTCTGCAAGCCATGCCCATAACATGGAGAGTTATATCGGATGTGCACAGGGTTCCCTTTATATGGTCAATGGAGGCTGCTCATGTCAGATAGCTGCTCAAGGCCATACCCATCCGATGTACGTCAATGCCCAAAGTTCATCCAATATCCCCCCTTATTATGAACTTATCTTTATCCGAAAGGACTAAATTTTATGGATGTTACAGTTGCGATTCCAACATTTAACAGCACCTGCACGATCATGTCTGTTCTGCAACGCCTGCTTCATCAGGATGTCAAGCCGACAATTTTAATGATCGACAACGGCAGCAAAGACGGTACCGTCGAGATGCTGCAGGCGGTTATTGATAATAAATGGTTTGGAACCGCTGACATCGTGCTCCAAACAGCCCCTCAGCTCATGGGTGGACGTGAGAAAAACATCCCGTACATGCGTCATAAACTGGCCCAGGCGGTCCAGACGGAGTATCTGTTTTTTCTGGACAGCGATGTGTTGCTGCCCGGTCATTGTTTGCTGGGCTTAAAGGAATACATGGATGAAGACATAAACCGGCAAGGCGTCGCTGTTCGCTATGATCCGCTTGCCGATCATGTCCAGTTTGGCGCGATTTTAATGAAAACCCAGATTGCCAAGCAAATCAAATGGAATACCGGCGAGGGGAAATGTGAATG
The DNA here is from genome assembly GCA_040306945.1 of Anaerohalosphaeraceae bacterium. Lineage (GTDB taxonomy): Bacteria > Planctomycetota > Phycisphaerae > Sedimentisphaerales > Anaerohalosphaeraceae > Anaeroglomus. The sequence goes on along the minus strand of JAWRKM010000106.1, from coordinate 53,790 downwards.
CCGCTGGGCCATCGAATCCCTCAAAGAAATGAACCCGGATTGGTATGTCACCCTGCATCCGGATTATCAAGCGAGGCATCTGAAAGGATTTTAACCATGATGAAAATCTTCTGTGATAAATGCGAACAGGAAATCACCGACCCGAACGAAATCAGCGCCGTCTTTGAGGATGGTGTTGCGAAACATTATCATAAGTCTGATTGTTTTGTGGAGGCCCGCGAGAAGCTCAAATCCGTGGCAGCCAAGCCCATCGAGTCAGTCTAAGATGATGAAGATCACCCATCTGTTCTTTGACAGTCCCAAAGTCATTCGGGCCGTCGATAAATCCACCCGAAAGGTGCTCTCTCGCTTCGGGGCCTTTGTCCGTCGAACGGCGAAACAGAGTATCCGCAAGCGAAAGAAATCGTCGACGCCGGGAACACCGCCGTCCAGCCATACGGGGCTGTTGAAGCGGTTCATTTTCTTCGGCTATGACCGGCAAAAAGACAGTGTCGTCATCGGACCGACTCGGTTGACCGAGAACAATCGCGGCGAGGCACCCTCCATCCTGGAATATGGCGGTCGAACCACGGTCGAAGGCAATAAGAAAAAAACACGTGTACGAATTTCGGCCCGGCCCTTCATGGGACCGGCGTTTGAGAAAGAAAAATCCACTCTTCCCTCTTTGTGGAAAAACTCAATCAAATAGGAGACTTTACCAATGCCAGACTTTTTATTGGGCATGAATGCCAAAATTTACCAGGGCGCAGCCGCCGCCGATGCATCCACCCTGGACCCGGCGACATTGACCGAGATGGGTAACGTCAAAGACGTGACATTGTCGCTGGAAGCCGGTGAAGCGGATATCACAACCCGCGCCAACAGCGGATGGCGGGCAACCGCACCGACCCTGCGCGAATGTTCCTGCGAGTTTGAAATGGTGTGGAAACCCGGTGATGTGGGATTTGAGGCGATCAAATCAGCATTCCTGTCGGCCGGGACCGTCGCCTTAGCGGTTTTAACCGGTGCTCACAATGAATCCGGTGCCGAAGGCCCGGTGGGCAACTGGTCCATCACCAACTTCTCGCGGAGTGAAGCCCTGGAAGAAGCCGTTACCGTCAGCGTCACCGCCAAACTCGCCGCATTCGGTCAGTGGTTTGAAGCTGCATAACTCTTTAGCGAAAGGACACTCTGATGAAGACATTTAATGATGCTGCGGGCCGGACCTGGACGATTGCCCTGAACCTCGGTACTGCCATGCAGGTCAAAGACAAACTGGGCATTGACCTGTTGCGGCCGGAAGACGGCGACCCGCCGCTTTTGACGCGGTTGGGCACCGATGAGATGCTGTTGGGTGAGGTCTTGTGTGCCTTGCTCGATCCCCAGTTTGAAAAACACAATGTGACCGATGCCGATGTACGCATGGCATTTGACGGTTCCACACTCCTGGCCGCCCAGAAGGCCTTTTATGAGGAACTCATCGATTTTTTCCGCAGCCGCGGCCGGACCGACCGGGCCAAGGCGGTCGCGGCACAGATGCAGCTCATCAACAAGGCGACGGCCGCCATCGAAGGCAAGATCGACGCGATGGACCTGGACAATCTGATCGATGGTGCACTGTCTGGCACATTGCCGGATACCTCGGGGTCGATCCCCATCCCCTGACGCTGCGCCAACTCTTGTGGATGGCCGAAGGTCATCATCGCGATGCCTGGCAGCATACAGCCTCTATCATGGCGCTGATTGCTAATGTCAATCGTGACCCCAAAAAAACTCGGGCCTTTAAGCCATCAGACTTTAATCCCTATGTTCCAAAAACATCCCGGCCGGATGTCATTGTCGTTACGAAAGAAAATATTTCACTACTCAAACACGCTTTTATTGGAGACAAATTATGAAAAATGATGTAGTACACTCAGTATTCAACTGGCTGGATCACAATCGTTACACCGTTGCATCGGTGCTGGTCTTTATCCTGACGATGGGCATTGTGGTGGGACTGACCGGCTGTGAATCGGCAACCACCGGGCTGACCGTTGCCGCTGACGGCACTGCGACCAAAGTTTCCCGCACCGAATTCGAGCGACAGGCGCTGGTCGGCGAGAAAAATTTCGCCGTTCGACGCATCGAACTGGATGGATTGGCCGCCACATTCAATGAAGAGATCAAGGCATTTAACGAACGTATCCAGGCGGGACTGGACGATCTGCAGCGACAGGATGAGTTTAAGCAGCAGCTTTTCGACACGATTGGAGTCGTTGCCATCGGCGCTACCGAAGGGACGCTGAACCCCACCGCTTTAGTTCCGATTGGAATCGGTTTATTGGGCGGTGCGCTCGGCTTGGGTACGTCTGCCGACAACCGGCGTAAGGATAAGGTCATCACCGACCTGAAAGTCAACGCCTTGGCGACCACGTAATCATGATAGCAGTCGACACAGTTCCCATCCAGCAGGCCAAACAATTGTGCAGGGAATATCACTACAGCGATGTTTTCCCGCCGCACTGCATGGTGTCTCTGGGTTTCTATGATGAGCAAGGACTGGGCGGTGTGGCCATCTGGGGCTGGGGCGTGCGGCCCAGGCATACCATTCAGTTGTTGTTCCCGTCGCTTGATACGGGCGACTATTGGGAACTGTGTCGGCTGTGCTGCCGGGAGGATTTGCCGCGAAATACCGAAAGCCAATTGCTCGCTGGGTGTGCGGAGTGGTTCCGCCGGAACCAACCCGAGCGGCAGGTACTTTATACCTGGGCCGATGGTATTCGCGGCAAACCCGGCTATGTCTATCAGGCTGCTAATTGGCTCTATGGCGGCTATATCAATACCGAAATCTATCTGACCGAAAATCATGAGCCGGTCCATCCGCGGTTGATGATTACGCGATTCGGCAGCCGCAGCAAAGCCGTCTGGACGGGGCTGGGCCTTCGGCGGATTCGCGGGAAGCAATTTCGGTACTGTCAGTTCTTATGCGGTCATAAACAGCGAAAACAACTACTCAAGGAAAGTCCCATCAACTGGACCAGGCATTATCCCAAGCAGGACGATTTAGTGTGGCGTATTGATGCGGGCGAGGGGTCAAGAGAGACCCGCAATCCCCCCAGGATTGAGAGGTCGGGGCAGTTCCGGCAGTCCGCTTTTCATACATCATTACCTCTATTTGCAGGATTAACCCATGGCTAATACCACTTCCATCCGAGCCGGTCGTGCCTTTGTCGAATTGTTTGCTGATGACAGCAAACTGGTGCGGGGTCTGCGTTCTGCGGAGCGCAAACTCCGCGCCTTCGGCAATGGCATCCGAACATTGGGACTGAAGATGATGGCCATCGGGGCCGGATTGCTCACACCGCTGATCGGGTCAGCGAAGGCGTTTAGCAAGATGGGCGATGAGGTCGCCAAGATGGCCAAACGAACGGGGCTATCGGTCGAGACACTCTCGGAACTGAAATTTGTCGCCTCCCAGACAGGCACCGAGTTTGCTACGCTGGAAAACGGTGTCCGCAAGATGCAGCGCAGCATCTATGACGCCGGTCGCGGACTCAGTACGGCCGTCGATGCCCTGGCGGATTTGGGCTTAACCTACAAAGACCTGGAAGGTCTGTCGCCGGAAGAGCAGTTTAAGCTGCTGGCCGAGCGTATCAGCAAAATTAAAGACCCGACCAAAAAAGCCGCCATTGCCATGTCGCTGTTCGGACGGACCGGCACGAATCTCCTTCCCATGTTCGAACAAGGCGCTGCCGGGATTAATGCTCTGCAGGAAGAGGCCCGGCGATTGGGTCTGACCATGCGAAGCGAGGATGCCAAGGCCGCCGAGGACTTTACTGATGCGATGGATAAGCTCTGGAAAGTGGTCAAGATGACTGCGTTTCATGTCGGCGCTGCATTAGCCCCGGCCCTGCAGAAAATTACCAATGTCATCACCAATATTGCCGTCAAAATCAATGCCTGGATACAGCAAAATCATGCGGTCATTGTCACCATCGGCAAAGTGGTGTTAGCGGTCATTGCCGGTGGCGCTGCACTGGTCATTCTCGGCACTGTCATCAGTGGGTTGGGATTGGCATTCGGGAAGCTAAGCTTGATTATTACTAGCGTTGGCGCTGTTTTCAAGATGCTGGGTTCGGCGATTGCGTTCTTGGTCTCACCGATTGGCCTGGTCATCACCGCTGTGGGTGCCTTGGGCGTGTATCTGGTCTATACAACCGACGTGGCAGGCAAAGCCCTCGACTGGCTGGGCCAGAAATTTGCCATCCTCAAAGATGATGCCATTGCCTCCTATCAGGGAATTGCCGATGCGATGGCAGCCGGGGATATGGCCCTGGCCGCTAAGATTTTATGGCTGACACTGAAGATGGAATGGACCCGAGGTGTCAATGTGCTCCAAAAGGCGTGGCTGAACTTTCGCAACTTCTTCATCCGTATCGGTTATGACGCGTTTTATGGCATGGTGGCGGCTGCTCAGACCGTCTGGCATGGATTAGATGTCGGCTGGATTGAAACGACGGCGTTCTTTTCTCGCACGTGGCAGGGATTTGTGTCGTTCTTTGCCAAGACCTGGGAGAACATCAAAGCCGGGGCTCAGAAGGCCTGGAACTGGATTAAGTCGCTGTTTGATGACTCCTTCGACCTTCAGACTGAAAACAAGATGGTCGAGGATCAGCGTCAGCAGGCGATTGGCACCATCGAAGATGAAAAACAGCGCAAACTCGCTGAACGGGAAGCCGAGCGTCAATCCCAACGGGACCAGGCGGCCCGAATGAATGATGCAACACTGGAAGAGATCGGCCGTCAGCACGCCGAGAAGTACAAAGCCCTGGACGATGAATACGATGCTCGCATGGCCGAGAACACCAAGGATTTAGAGGCCGCACGGAAGGAATGGAAGGACTCCATCGGCCGGGCCAAGGATAAACGCGCCGAAAAAGAACTCGAAAAACCGGCCGCGGTCGAGAAGGCCAACACCGCCTGGATGGATGTCGGCGATGTTCTGACCGAGGCCGCCAATAAAATCAGCGTCACCGGAACCTTCAATGCCACCGCGGCTTGGGGGCTTGGCACCGGCAGCGCGGCCGACCGCACCGCCAAGGCCAGCGAGGAGACCGCACGCAATACCAAACGGCTTCTGGATGAAGCCCGCAATAATGGAGCGACGTTCACATAATGGCTGTCACCGTCACTGAAAAATTTCAATCCCGCGATGTGGTCCGCGGCACGAATCCCTCGGCGCAACTGAATTTTGTGATTCAGGGCACCGAGGATTATGACGAGGCGCTGACACAACTGGCCAGCAAGGCTCCCCAGGCATTCGACAATCTGCCGCGTCTGTCCTATGGCATCGAGCCGATTGCCGAGGCGATCTGGCTGGGCAATGCCCGTTACGGTTACCAAAGTACCCAGCCAACGGGGGAATCGGTGTATCAATTCGACACCGGCGGCGGCAGCCAACACATCACCCAGAGTTTAGGCACGGTCCGACGCTATGCACGCCCCGGTGCTGTTGCCGGAAACTTCATGGGAGCTATTGGCGTGACCGCCGATTCGGTCGAAGGCGTCGATATTACCGTTCCCGTCTATAGCTTCAGCGAGGTGCACTATAAAAACAGGGCCTTTGTAGATGACAATTATAAAGCCACACTGTTTGAATTAACCGGAACGGTCAACAGTCGTAACTTTCGCAAGTATGCCGCTGGTGAGGTACTCTTCCTCGGTGCCAGCGGCACCAAACGCGGCTCGGATGACTGGGAACTGGTGTATCGGTTTGCGGCCAGCCCGAATGTAACAGGGATGGTGGTGGGTAATATTGAGGGGATATCAAAGGGTGGCTGGGAATATCTATGGGTTCAATATGTCGATGCCGAGGATGAAAACGCCCAGACCCTCATCAAACAACCTATCTCCGTGCATATTGAACAGGTGTATCCGTATAAAGATTTTGACCGGTTGAGGCTCTGATGGCAAAGCACGTTACCGCAGGCGAGAAATTCCGGTTCGGAGCCCAGACCTATAATGAGCTGAATGGTCTGATTGAGAAAGACCGGCTCAGCGGTCTGTCCATGCAGGCCAATACCACGCGAGGCAACAATGATTTTGTGCTGGTGAAAAACATCAGCGGTACTGATGTGGCTCGATTTGGCGTATTGGGGATTGCGGGAATTGTGTTTGATCCACAGACGGCGCTTCCGGCATTTGTTTCCCGCACTGTCTTTACCGGCGAAACGCCTGCCGAATCGCACCAGACGGGACGCTTTTTGATCTGTGCCGAACCCATCAAAAGCGGTGCGATTGGTCGCGCCTGGGCCGATGGGATTGTGACGACCCGGATTGAGGTTCTGGCCCCATCACATAACTATGCGACCGTCAAACCGGATGATACCACCCAACTGGTCAGCGCCGATCAGGGACTGTGTTACATCCTCTATAAAGAAGCCGGCACAGGGACTAAATGGGCGGTTGTGCGGTATGGCTCGACCGGTAATTCTCTGCGGTGGGCCTTTTGTTCTGAAGACGCGGCATTTGGCAATACGCTGGATTGCTACCTCGATAACGATGGAACCGGTACACTGGTGACGGTGTATTTTAAGCTGATAAACTGCTCAAATCTCGAAGATGGCCATTTAACGCTGACCGATGGTGTCCCCATCCCCGTCATGAAACGGACCGGGAATTGGTGGTGTATCATCCCCGTCGAAGGAACAAAGGTGGTCGTATGAGCAATCCCATCATCCCCCTGTGCCGCGATATCGACACCGACCGGCTCTATCGCACCAATGACGGTTCCCGCAAACTGCTGCGCTGTCTGATGCAGGCTTATAACGAAGTCAACCTGGGGTGCTTTGTACCCCCGTACCCAATCTGGACGGAGGGGAACAGCTACGAGGTCGGTGACATTATCTTCGGCCGAGGCGAAATTTTTCCCGATTACCTGTATTGCCTGCATATCTGGGAATGCAAGATAGCGCACACGGCATCACAGGCTGACCGGCCGGTTGACCAGACAACCCTTAAATGGCGAAAGATCGGTTCGACGCCGACGTACAGTAATCTCATCCCGTATCCACCCTGCAGTACATTATCAAACCCGGATGGTGATTACGGCGGCCTGAACCGTTCCCCGACCGGAATGCTGGTTTCCGTGAGCGGACTGAATGTACTGAATGGCCCTCAGGGACCTGAGAATGCCTGGCATCACGATTACAACGGCGTTTACTGTTTGCACCTTGGATCGATGTATTGGGCCGACGGCAGTGCCTGGTCGATTGGTGGACCGATGAATGGGGATTTAGAGTGGGCCCTGGAGTTTCAGGTCACGGGGGGACATGGACATTGCGGGGGTGCCGGGTATGACCGCCGTTTCAGTGTTCGCCAGCTTAAGAGAACTATCTCGGACAACTGGTGGCAGTGGCATTATCTGTTTTGTGGTTCTGCCCCAATCACCGAGTGCGAAACCAGTTATTCGCTGAGTAATTTATTTCCACCACGCCCCGAACCATTCCCGGATTATGGTACGCCGGAGTATTCTGCCTGGATACAATCGCTTCAACCGTCAAAGGCGTGTTGCTGTCCCGAATATGAATCCTGGCAGTGGCCGTCATTCAACGGCTATGGGGGACAACTGTCCTTCCTGGGGTTTTGCGATTATATGTCGGTCGGGTATGACACGTGGGAGGTTAATTACATCAATGGCGGCTCTGCGGCCCACTGTCGCTGGCGATTTGCGCTCTGGGGAGGCGTCGATGGCGTCAACACCAAACGGGTCATCCTGAAAGATAACATCGCGTGTGATTTTTTCCGGTATGACTTTCTGGGTAGTGATTGGGATATATTCCAGGGCTGCACGACCATCCCGCTGACGCCGGACGAAAACGGTTTTTTTGAATACACCGTAGAAGTGCCTGCCGGTTCGACGGTTTCGGATTTTGGGGTCTCTAATATCAATGCCTATAACTGGAAGTACAGATATAGAGGAGATATTTTAGGCTCCGTGTGGATGTCATAAAATGGGATGCTGCGGAAAAATCAAAAAAGTGGTGTCGATTGCACAGGGTAATCTGGCGATTGTTCTGGATGCAATCAATTTATTGCCGTCTGAAAAGTATTTGTATCACGCGGTCAGGCTTCGTGCGTGCCGTCAGTGCGAACATCACACCTACCTGACGGAGGACGAATATCTGGAGTGGATTGATAAGAACGGCGGACTGGGCAAGTTTGTTGCTGAGATAGATACACTGGACCAATGGCCGCCATTGCCCATTGAGAAAAATGAACAGCCGGGAGCAAAATTGTTCTGCAGTTTGTGCAAGTGCTGGCTTCCGGCCAAAGCGTATGTCAAAATTGAAAACTGTCCGGTTCTGAATCCGGACTGGCGAAAACCAAAAAGTCTCTTTAAGGAGTCTTCATAATGGCTGAAAAATACTGGTTTGGCGGTGCGAATAATCACAAAGGCCAGTGGGATTGGGATGGGATTGCGCCATTTACAATTGATGCAGGAGCTTTGATAAATGTCGGTGGACTGTGCGGGATTGGGGCTGTTGGGCATGGTTTAATGGCTGGAGATGAGATCACTATTGCTGGAACATCTACGATTGACGGCACGTATAGCGTCCACTTATCAACGACGGCAAATATCATCGTTATTTCTCTCCCCTTTTTCCTGCTGTCGGGCACAAACTCAATTGTTTCCGGAACCCAGTGGACGGCGGCGGGTATAAATCTATACACTTCCGGCGTTGAGGCCGGAATGAGGATAAAGCTATGGAATGGCAGCACGCTGCTTGGGGCGAAATACTCAGGCACCAACGGCATCGTTTCAGGCACTACGTTTACTGCGTCGGGCTTAGATTTTTACGCTATGGGCGTAGAAGTGGGAATGACAATCAAACTGACAGGCATTGGTGAATTTGCAATTAACGCCATTACAGATGCGACTCACTTGGAGATTGCCGACACAGGCACATCCCAAAGTGGTTTGATTTGGGAAATCGAAGTTCGTGACGCGGCCATATGGGGCGGCTTTGAAATCATGAGCGTCCTAGATGCAGGCCACTTGCAACTTGAACCGACCGGTCTTGCTCAAAGCGGCGTGACTTATGAAATCGTCCGGGGCGAAACCTTTGACGGCACCGAAACCGTCACACCCAACGTCGATTCGAACTGGAAGCTGGTCTCTGATGGCAGTAATGCCACAACGCCCGTTGATAGCGATGTGGTCCACTTCAATGACCGTGCCTATTATGACAGTGCTGCTCAGCGCTATCAGGGTTGTACGATTAATGTCGATGCAGCCGGAACGGGGACGCCTAATTTGGATGGAATGTTCATCTCGGCTGGATTTAATGGAAATATTGGCAGTGCTGTCCAGCCATTGGAACTCAATGGCCAAAATAACGACATTGTTGTGGACGGTGAATGTACCCTGCATCTGAAGCTGTCCGCCGGAGCAGGAGCGGATGCAGGATGCGGACGCTTGGTCGTTAATAATGAAAAAGCGAATGTTTACGTCTCCAGCCTGCTCAATGATGCCACGAATGTGTGCCTGTATGACCTGCTGATTTGCCTAAAAGGATATTTGTGGATTCAGGATAACTGTGCGGTCAGCGAGGTGGTCTCGGCAAATTATAGCTCGTTTATCGATGCGGGAATTGGCATCGAGAATATCAAAAGTGGGACTTTGTGTTCCATCACCGCCGTCAAGGGAGAGATTGTCTGGCGTTCTAAAATTCACGAAATTAAACTCTTCGATGCGAAGTTCGCCTGGGGCGACGAAGATATGCCGGAAGTAGTCGATTGTCCCTGCAATTTGCTGGCCATCTACTCCAAGAGCGGCGAGTTCCTGTGGCAGATGGCCGACACAGGAGAATCGGTCATTAAGCTGTTTGTGCTATACGCGGGAAACCTGATCGCCTCCCAGTCGGTCAACAGCGGCTACAAAAAGAAAATCGGCACCGGCACCGAAATCAGCGAACTGTGGCCGGATGCGACAGCGAACCTGAATAGCTCGTCAAATAATGTACTCATCGAGTCTGGTTCCAAGCTGGAATCGCATGGGGGAACGTTAATCGCATCCAGTGGGTCGTTGTTGGGGTGGTAAAATAGGAAGCATTAGTTACTTTCAGCTTAACCACCAATCTCTCTATAAGCCTGTTCAATGTAAGATTTAGCAATTTCTAGGTCAGCTTCATTTTTTATAGTAATCTCTAAGTCTCCGGTTCCCCAGTGACCAATATCTCTGACATCTTTGGCTATCGCTGGCAACTCCCCTAAGTCATCTGGATTAAGTTTCACATAGAGCGTTAGTTTTTGATTTTGAGGTTTCATACAGACAATGTTCTGAGATGTTCTATACCCAACATAAAGCTTTTTGGGATTCTCTACGATAGCTGTATCTAAACCCGTAATAAATTCTTGGGCCAACAATGTAAGGCTTTTAATCTTTTCAGGCTTATCGTTAATATGCTCCTCAAATGTATAGCTGCCAGTGGCTCTTGTAATCGCCGCTTTTTTTCCAGCAGAAACCATGATCGGATTTTTTCCATTGTTTTCAGAAGATATTGGAGAGGTAGAATAGGACTGACCATATATCTGTTCAAGATAAAGCATGTTATTTTCAAATAGTCGGTATGACCATAGTTCAATATTTGCCCCCATTACCTGGACGGCATGCAAATCATATTTTCTAAAATTGGGAGCAATACATATAACTCGAACATCAGACCAGTCTACTTTGGCATCGTTTCCCAATGCTGACCTTGCAGTAATTTCATAGTCTCCTTTATGATCATATATCCAGTTCAAATAGAAAAGGCTTTGATTAATCAACTCTGAAGACTCGACTTTCTTGTATTCAATGATTACAGGATTGTTTTCCTCTGAGATTGCTAAAGTGTCAATCCTGCCAGCATGGGTCTGCCCAGTAGAAAATTCAGATGCAATAAAGCGACAATTAAAAACCGTCGGCAAATTCTTTTCAATAACAGATTGTAGTTCTTTTTCGAGATTAAAATTGCTCTTTTGAATTGGTTTTAGAGCCATCTCTGACATTTCAAATAATGGCATTTCTATTTCCCTTAAAATAAATGCTTCTGATTTGATTGTATGACAAAACCGTTTTGACGGAGGAGTTCGAGATAGTCTGTCTTGGTAATGCGGATAAAGTCATCAAGTTTGGCTTGGATTTCGATGTTCCAGTATTCGTCGTAGTCCAGAAATTTCGGGTCCAGGTCGTCACTGAACAACGGGCCGCTGGTAGAGAGAGCGTACCCTGCTTCATCAGTCTCGATGGCGAAGATGTCGCCGCTTTGTTTGTGACGGTACAGGAATTTCATGATTCCACCACTATTTTCAAAAGGCATTTAAGTACTAAAAGGGTATGTCAGCATCTCCGTCATCTAAGCGAATGACTCCGGCTATCATTTTCCAGCAATACAACGGATCTTCTGGCTTTCTTGCAAATGGTGCACCCATGCTGATCGTAAACAGAAAATCACCTCTTTCATTTATATATTTCTCGGCGTTTGGACAAGTGACCTTAAGTGAATACAGTATACCGTTATATCGAAATGAACATTCAAGTTTCCGCCAGGGATTTTTCTGTATAAGCACATTATGAACCCGTATCAACTGCAATGACTTCCAACTATGCTGAGGGATATTATCTTCAAACTCCGAAGGCAGAACTCTGTCCGTCCTATTATGAAGCAAGAAACGCTGTGTGTCTTCTACAAAATTAGCAACGTCCTGAATACTCATCTCACCCAACTTGCGCCATCGGCCCGATTCTAAAACAACGTTTTCGGGTTGACACCCATGATCGACAGCAGCAGGACCCGTCGGAATGTCAAGTATATCCAACAACTCCGGCTCAGCCCCATTGATGATTCTTTCACCTCCAATCGCACCTTCATGTCCGTCGCCAATCGGTCTTATCCATTGATTGGTTGACAAATCAATACCTGCAACACAACGACCTCCACGTTTGAATGAATTTGCAAGACACACTATGCGAGCCATGATGACCCTCCTTTCTTATAGGTGTACGATGTTTACTCCCTCGAACTCTCCTTTAAAATATTCCGCAAGTAACCTCCTGTGGCACTTGTTAGCTGTTGGTTCGCTGCATAAGAAGCATCCTCCGTTGAGTTGTTCCGGGGTGATCCGTGTGGATGCTTCTCTTTCCGTTAAAAGTTTATTGTATTTTTCTTCGTAGGTTTCCCAAGTCATTTCCTTTTTCTTGTAGGCATCCAAGATTTCTTTTGTCGGAGCAAACTCGGGCCTGTGCTCATACGCAATATCACAGATTTCCTTCAAGAAGAATTTTAGGTCGTTCTTTTTCGTAAACCCAGCAAGCTGCGACACATTGTTCAGTCGAACATCAATCAACTTCTTAACCCCAGCCGCTTTCAATATCTTGAAAAACTTTTCGGCATCCTTCTTGGCAAAACCCATTGTAAAGATCGTCACCGGATTGTCGGCATTATTCATAAGCATTTGCTCCTTCCGTATGGGGGTTATAGGATATCTTTTCTTCCTGTTTTTTATAGGCATCCTGTATCAGTACCTCTTTACCCGTAAAGAAATCAGGTTCGAACTTAAATTTCTTCATCAACTGATTCTCTATCTCAGTTTGATCCATCGTATCGCCACTCTCCAGGATATGCTGAACAGACACACCGCTTTCTGCCAGGACCCGAGAGACCAGTACGGTCCGATGACAATCTGCCGGCTCTTTTTCTGAGCACATTATCGCAATCGTACAGTCCTTAATACCGATGAGCAGCCGCTCGATGCCCTGTTGAAACGCCGCTGATTTGCGTAATTTGTCAAAGCTCACACGGCCATAAATATAACAAGCCGGATCATCCGGGCGTGCGCCCAGTTCGGCTCCTAAGAAAAGATACTTAATATTATGATTATTCAGGGCCTTCTTGAGAATGTCTTTATTGAATTGCGGTGAATACTGGCTGTACGGAGATGATCGCACATCGGCCACGACCTCAATACAATGCTGCTTCAAGAGACCAAGGAACTTATCAATCTCATAATTTGAATGGCCGATTGTAAAAATTGTATCCTTATGATTACTCAAGTTATTTATCCTTATAATTCTTTTTTCAGGAATTGGCTGCACCTGTCTCTCTATTTTGAGTCATTTCTGAAGTTCCGAATTAAATTATGCTTTCCATATACTCTATAAATCCAATGATGCACCGTTTTCTTTGAGCCATGCTACTTGCTTCTGATAATTCGGCATCACTTTATCAACAAGATTCCAGAATTCTGAATTATGACGTTTGTGTTTTAAGTGAGCCAATTCATGTACAATAATGTAGTCGATTACAGAGATGGGTGCCATCATAATCTTCCAATGGAAATTAACTTTGGGTTTTCGTGTGGAACAGGAAGCCCATCGGTTCTTTAGGTCCATCACAGTCACTTCTTCCGGATATACGTCCATCTTTTCAGCATATTTCTGAACATGTGGGGCAAGAAACTCTTTTCCTCGTGTGCGATAAAAATCTTTAAAAGCGCATAACAAGCTTTTTTTCAACTCATGCGGAACAATTAAATAGCGACCGTGAAAAATTATTCGGTCTGCATTTTCATCAAACTGCAAATAATAGTTTCGTCCGAGATAAAGAAATGACTGGCCATTGACCGGCTCCCGTGTCACCGCGGCTTCATTTAATAACTGCCGCTTTGACTGATATTTGTGGATTTTATACTCGTTCTTTTTCAATATCTGCTGAACAGCCGCATCGTCCAACTGCTGGGGGACCATAATGGTCACAGCGCCATCCCGCTCGACATAGATACTGGCGGTTTTACGCTTACTTCGCTTTATTTCTATTTTGTAGTCCTTAATCATGGTATTTACTGATCTGCTCTTGGCGACTTTTGGCCAGATTGATCAATTCGGTAGTAATATATGCTACATTCTGCTTTATGGAATCAATTCCACAATAATCCAGTTCATCACGAATGTCACATTCAAGCTGCCGTTGTTCTGCGTTCTTTTGCCAGAAATTCGGAACCGCCAAAGCGGCCCTGATATATTCAAACAGCTTCAGGGTGATTGTTGCAACTTGCTTTGCCGTCGGTGTGTCAGATTTATCGATTGCTGCTTTCATCATAATCAAATCATAAAATGGCGCAACATGGCTGGCAACAGTTCCTTTGCCCGCTTGACGTCCTGCGGCCATTTCATCCCTCAACTTCGTTAATTCTGCGACGATTAAATCCCAGTGTTCCTTGTGAACATCCATAATACGCTGCAGTTTTTCGCTGAATTGCGTATAGAGAACCGGGTCCTGATCCATATTCACCTTGATGTGCCATCGGATGGCATGCTCCATTTCAGACGCTTTTGCTCGGCCTGTTTTGTTGCGATCATCGACCATCTTTGGGAAGTCATCCGACAACAGATGGACAGGAGGAATTTTAGGGTCAATGCCCATTGATTCAAGATATTTGTCGATGAGTTTTCGCACCTTCGCACCAGCCCATTTCAAATCCAATGTCTGGTCCTTATAACGGTCCCGCATGCGGAAGAGAATGAATCCGAACCGCTTTGCCGGGATATAGTAGTCTTTAGCCATCGAGGCGTTAAATAAAAGGTCCAAGCTGTCATAAAATGCTTTGATGTAGGTGTCAAATTGGGCACGAAACTTAACGTCCGCTCCCAAACGAATACATTCTTCAGCAAGTTCCCATTCCGCCTTTTGGTCGGTCATGGTTTGATTGACAAATGCCTCGATCTGGTCAACTTTGTATTCAACAAAAAGCTGAAGCAATCGACGATAGCGGGCCTCCAGGATGGGAATTTCTTTGTCCAAGCCCCGGAAATAGGCACTCAAATCAGATAACTCTTTTTCATCGGCCTCGGTATAAATTGCCAGTGCTTCCTTAAGGTGCTGGGCAACACCGTAATAATCTACAACAATCCCATGCTGCTTGACATGTCCATTCTTCATCACTTTGGTGCGATTGACACGGGCGATTGCCTGCATCAGGTCATGTTCACGCAAATTCTTATCCAGGTACATAACCTGCTCAACCGGGGCGTCAAAACCGGTCAGAAGCCGATCACAAACGCATAAAATCGCCACACCGGTCTCAGGTTTTTCAAAATCAAAGTCCTTTTTGAAATTTTCGACTGCGTTCAGTTCTTGCGCCTGTCTGCGTGCCGTAGAAATATAGCCCGGCTCATTGTTGTCCTTCATTGTAACCCAGACCGCCACTTTGACGAACTGCATCTGCTTAATCAATTCCTCATCTCGCTCATGCTCGGTTTTGGCCAATTCTCTTGCAATCCGCTGTTTAATGGCTTCTTCAATTTCATATTTATATCGCGTTGCCGCCAAAATTGAACAGCCAACCACTTGAGCCTTAAAGCCATTGGGCAGGATTTCCTGGGTGTAATGCTCAACCATATCCTCTGAGATTTGTTTTATACGGTCCTTGGACTCCAGATAGGCCGTCAATGTACCAAAACGCCTCTGAATTTCCTGCTTTTCCTGCTCGGTGCGGTCGCGGAACATGTCTTCGAATTCCTGCTTGAAAAGCTCTTTATTCAGTATCTGGTCCTGGCTGGTGCGGCCAATGTATAAAATATCGACTGTTGCATGATCCGCCACCGCGTCATTCATTTTATACACATCGATAAACGTTCCAAATCGCTCATGGGTTTTTTGCTTATGCCGTTCGGTCAACAGCGGCGTACCCGTGAATGCCGTTTTAACGGCCTCAGGAAAACCGATAAACAAATTATCACCCATATCACCGCCTTGTCCACGGTGCGCCTCATCGACCAGCAATAAAATCCGATCACTGGAATTAATCGTCTTGAATGGTTCAAACTTAGGTACAATACCGCTGTCGATAAGTGATTGAGCCGAGACTCCATTTTGGGCTAAAAACTTATGCACCATGACCATATTCAAGTTCGATGTGGTTGTGGTCAGTTTATCCAAATCCCGGCGGTGCTGTATAATGGTAACACTTTCATCCGTCAGAGCCGCTGTCTCAGACAATTGATCTTCCAGATCAATCCGGTCGTTGACTAAAATGACCTTATAATCTTTCAAATCATCGGTATCACGCAGCTTTCGGATTAAAAAGACCATCGTCAGCGATTTACCCGATCCCTGTGTATGCCAAATAACACCGCTACGGTCCATCGGCGTCTGGCCGGAACGGAGACGGTCGATAATTTTACCCACCGCCCGGTACTGCTGATAGCGGCATACGATCTTGGCCAGTTCACCTTTTTTAACCTCCATGAAAACACTGAAGTTTTTCAGAACATCCAGCAGGATCGCTTTATTCAGAACGCCACGAATCAGAACCTCTTGACGTTCTTCATCGGGGGAGACCTGTATGACTTTATATTCTTCCGGAAAGATATCCTTCCAATTCATATAATGGTCAAACTCGCCTGTAATCGTCCCCAGACGGCCCTCGGTGCCGTGGGTGATGATGCTGAACAGATTAGCATGAAACAGACGTTCTTCGCCTTCCTGGACGCCATAATCATCATCGCGGCGGTTAGAATACCGATTTATTTGAATGAATGCCTCACTCAATGGCTCAGCGACATCCTTATCCTTACATTCAATCACCACAAACGGCATGCCATTAACAAAAAGAACGATATCCGGAATAATCGCCAAGCGGCTGGCTCCTGGTGTATCAATGCGAAACTGATTAATCGCGATAAACGAGTTCTTTTCCGGATGCCGGAAATCCACCAGACGGACCAGCGGACTTGGCTGGCCAGTTAACTCGTTTCTGTCGGCGGTGGTATTCTTCGTCAGCAGCTCAAAGATGGTCTTGTTAACTTCTAAAAGGCCACGGCCCGGATGTTGGGTCAGTTCCCGATAGACGTCATCAATCTGTTTGTCCGTCATCCACTTCCTGGCGTCATCGGTTACGTTGATATTCCTGATGGACTCTCGAAAAACGCTCTCAAGAATAACCTCTCTAAAGGAGGTGCGTCTGCTGATAGTCGGGTCTTGTGGAATGAAACCCGTACCATGATCGATGACCTCCCAGCCCAACTGGCGGAGTTTATCGAGGAACGGACGTTCGACGTTTGTGTATTCGGACATTATTGCACCTTCGCTTCAATTTCAGCATCTGTTACATTAATATGATAAAGGTAAAACATCTTCTTTAGCATCTCTTTTTGATTATTGACTAAATCAGTTTTATTCCAAGTAGGATAGGATTGGAAAAGTCTTATTGAGTTACTAAAAAGCTCAACATTGTTTTTGAAATACTTCTCTTTTTTTATCGCATAATCTTTATTGCTTTGAGCCGAATTCTTTCGACGGGAAAGGAGAATCAGATTGCCAAGCCGATTCGTCCACTTTTCTCTGTCATCACCAGTGAAATCTATGCACCACTGGCTATTGGAATCCGGAGTTTGAGGCAAGATGTGCTCGATACTGATTGTTTCTGGTGGAGAGAACTTTGTTGTGTGCCCATGATAGGCAAAGTCAATTTTGAGCAAGATATAACGAGCATATCGTCTACCGTAAATGCTGCCGGTAATAACCCTGTCAAAATCCTGCCCCTCTATTCCAAAGACATCCGAATCAAACAGTGCTGTCTGATCGGGTGTGTTTTCGATTTCTTTGATAATGGCATTGGCGTTCTCGATACGCTTTGTTGGAGACAGCCCAATAATCCAATCAGCAGAAAACTTTTTGTCTAAAAGATATAAAAAAGGCAGTAGCTGGTTCATTTTATATTTGTCATAATACCGAAGCAAAGGGGCAATCCAATAATCTGCCTCAAAACCAAATCGCATCAGAACAAGTTGATTGAAAAGCTCAAAACTATTGGTGAGTGCATAATTGTCCTGGTCGAACAGTTCAAGATAGTGCTTATAATATTTTTCAATAAAATCAAAGGTTGATTTCCCCTTCGTCAGCAACGGCGGCTTGTTTGTGTACGTTTTTGTGTTCCGGTCAAACTCTTTAGGAGCATATATATTTTCTTCATATTCTTTCAGCAGGTTGTATCCGGCTTTTTGCTTGACCAGTACGGTTCGCAAATGCGAGAGGAAGTTATCAAAATCCTCTGAAAAATATTCTTCAATGCTTTCCCATAGCTTGGCATATTTAGTTCTTGTTTTTTCGTCGGTGACTTTTGACAGATTTTCTGCTTTTAAGATATCGCTGTTTCGCAGCTTAATCCCGCGATTATTCATAACCGTAAACAGGTGGAAAGCATCCTCTAATTCCTCCGCAGCAACATAAATCATGAGCACGTTGGAACGAAGAAATGGAAAAAAATCATCAACGGAGCTGCCGTTATTAAAAAATGACTGAATCGTCATAATCGCCTGGGCCATATTACGGATAGATATATCCTCATCGGTGTTCTGAGAAAACAACTTCAGTTCATCTTCTTTCAGTGTACCGCCTTCGGCCTTGATGTACTGGCTTACAAAGTCACGTACTTTATCGCGAATATCAAATACGATACGGCTGCGTTCGGGGATATTGTCGTCCGGATTAGCCATCTGGTAAATGGTATCACGGCACGTTTTGATTCTGGCTTCATTGGCTTTGTGCGTCATATCACGCACCACGGCCGTCACAAGAAAGAGCGTGGTTAATCGCTGCTGACCATCAAGAAGGTCATATTCTTCATATTTGGTCTCACCTTCCTGTTTGTCGGATTTTTTAAGAACCATTGAACCTAAAAAGTATTGTGAGTCGGGATTCGATTGGCGGGCTCGATAAACATCGTCAAGAAGCTCTGTAACCTGGTCCGGTCCCCAGACATATGGTCGTTGGTATTCAGGAATACGATACCATTTTTGGAAAACATCTTTGACAAACAGCTTATCACTTTCTATTTTAGCCACTACATTGCCTCCTTTAATGCTTCCTCTTCATATTTAACCCGCACTCGGCCTGTCAGCAAATCGGCCATGAGGGCTTGTTTGAGTAGTTTTATTTTTTCTAAGCTGCGGATTTCATTTTTTATGTTCGTGTTAACCGTGTTAATAGCTGTAGCGATTTTCTCTAATTCTGTTTCGTTTTCAGGCCAGGTTATATAAAAAGCTCGTAACTGCTGATAATTCAGTCCCTCTCGATTACCACCGGCGTTTAGTCGGTCAATCTGGACTTGCCCAAATGCAGAAGATAGAAATTCGGACAAATATATGGCTTTGGGTTTGGTTGGATTTGGCAATCGAACAATGCAGACGTGTTGGTTAACATTTGCTTCTGCGAGGTAATCAGGAAAATAACAGCACCTTCCTATCGATGCACCTGTGATATTCAGCAGTACATCATAGTGATTAACTTTGCTTCGCTCCATTATGCTGTGTATCTCTTCTGTTATAAATGCAACATCCTCTAAATGCAGTCCATCAAAATGAACGTTTTGGCTTCTTATAAAAAGGATACCTTCTGTTCGATATACCTTACTTCCACCCGTCGGGGTGATGCCGCTTCCCACATGTGCAGCCAAAGCATCAATTTGAGGAGTTTCCCACTCCTTCGGGATCCAGCCCAGTTCGGTTTCTTTGTAAAGTTGGGGGGCTTGATCGTAAGAGGGTCGCAGTTTGCCGGTTTTGAGGTCAATGCCGCGGGTGAAGAGGTCGTGCATCATGCCCTGTTTAATGGCCTTATATTTCTCAATGGCCGCCTCGGTTTTTTCGATAACATCATCAATCATGGACAGGATGTGGGCGATTTTACGTTGTTCTGGCAAGGAAGGGAATCTTTCAATCGCATCTGTTATGTTAAAGTGTGAAAGATGTTTTACAGTAGTAGAAGGTGTTATATTGTGAATGCGTCTCAAATAGGGAATTAAAAAATAAAATAGATAGCCAACATCAATCAAAGAACACTCTTTTTGAGATATTTTCATTATTCTCTGATTTAATAACCCGTTTGATCTATTTTTCCATCGAACGATATTAAAATCACCATCCATTCCAATGAGGATATCATTAACAGCAATCAAGTATTCATCTGTATAGTCGCCAGAATAATAAGTCGCAATTGTGGAGTCTAATAAGTCACGTATTCTAATAAGGGGTAATCCGACTCCATCGATATTAAACTTATTAGAATCAAAAGGATAACCAAGGACAGTATTTATGTGCTGGCCGATATTAATTTTTTTCCATTCACTCATACCCCAACTCCTTCACAAATCTGTCCAGTTCGGCACTAGCTTTGTCGCGGGCTTCGAGAATACTGTGCAGGGGCTGGTTGTATTTTTCCCAGAGATTTTCGAGGGCACTTCGCAAGGCGCGGCTGTATTGGGCCAGATAGTCCTCGACGGTGGTGTAGAGTATACGCTGCCAGCGGGCCAGGATTAATTTCTTGCCCTCCGCCTCATCGATTTTTTTGCGGGCCTCCTCCACCAGCAGTTCTTTGCGTTCCTTGATTTCCCTGACGATTTTTTTGCAGTTTTTCAGTTCCGCATCCAGTTCTATATGACGCTGGAATCGCCGCAATTCGGAATCAATCTGACTTTGAAGATTCTGCGCGTTGGCCTCGAATGTCCGAATCTCCTTGTCAATGGCCACAATACTGTCACCGGCTTTTTCAAGGGCCTTTTTCTGTTTGAGTTTGTTTTTCAGTTCACGGGTCGTTTCCTTGAGTTGCCCGCCCAATGATTTAATGAGGGCTTTGACCTCGGCCAGTTCGTCCTTGGGCCAGACTTCATACTCATCCTCGCTCCAGACGCCTTCCTCCATGTCATTGACCTCTTTAAACATCGCATCCAGTTCATCCCGGCGGGCTTCGTTATCGCGTAGTTCTTTGAGGACTTCGGGAAACTGACTTTCGAGAATTTCATCATCCGGAATCAGTTCAGCATTCCACCCGCTGGCCGCGACGCTACGTAGATCGGTGAACAGCGTGTTCCAGTAAGATGCGAACGCGCCGCGGCTCTTAAATGGGTCCAGAATCCCCCGAGTGCTGAGAGTCTTGGCTATGGTGGCCGAAAAGGCATGATATAGCTCATAGACATTCTGATTTTCCGGTAGCGCCTCCAGTGAGCCAAGATTGGACTTCCACCAGGTCTTTAGACCTGTCTGATAGGTCTGGTGTTTGGTCTTTATCTCGCCGCTTTGGTCCAATAGGACTTTGATGGCTTCTTTACTGTCGATCTCGGATTTATACTGAAGATAACCCTTTTTCAACGGCTTAAAGAGTTTTTCCCGTAACCCGTAATAATTGGTCCAATAACCAGCCAGAGCATCCACTTCAGCAGCCGGAATGCCGCCGTGCAGATGGGCGCGAACATCGTGGGGTTCGGCCGGTGGGCTATTATCGACATAGCGGCGGATATTACAGTTAAATTCCTCTTTTTCCAGATCCTCAACGGATACCAGGCGGCTGTATTTTTCCAATTCGTGCTTGGTGCGGTACACATAGGAGATTTTTTCGATATCTTCAGGGCGGAGCATGTTCTGCACCTTGCCCTCTTTATACTCGCGGTCGGCATTGATAAACAGAACCTGCTGGCGACTTTCGGCCCCGGTGCGGTTAATGATCAAAATGGACGCCGGGATACCTGTGCCGTAAAATAGGGCCGGTGGCAGCCCGATGACCGCCTCCAAGAAACCTCGTTTAATCATCCACTGGCGCATTTTGCGCTCTTCGCCGCCGCGGAAAAGGACCCCATGCGGCATAATCACTGCCATGCGGCCGGTGGACTTGAGGACGCTGATCATGTGCTGGACGAACATAAAATCTGCTTTGCCTTTCTTGGGCATCCAGAACTGATACCGGTCTTTATATTTCATGCCATCGGTCGAGTAGTTCTGTGAAAACGGAGGATTGGCAATCACAATGTCAAACCGCTTGAGTTCTGCACCCTCAATATGCTTCGGATCTACCAGTGTATCACCATTTTCCAACTGAGCGTCCAGAATATCGTGAAAAAGCATGTTGAGTTTGCACAAACCCCATGTGGTTCCATTTTTTTCCTGACCATACAGTGTCAGGCCACGTGCAGAACCATATTTGGCCTCGACATGATTAAAGGATTCAATGAGCATCCCGCCGGAACCGACTGCCGGATCGCAGATCTCAGCATTTTCTGACGGGTCCAGAATGGTAATAAGAAGTCGAACAACTTCACGGGGTGTATAGAATTCGCCGCCTTTTTTACCGGCGCTGTCGGCAAAGTATTTAATCAGGTATTCATAGGCAGATCCCAAAAGATCGGGAAATTCAAGATTGTCATCTGTTAAAGTTACTGTATCAAAGTGCCCAAGAAGCTGGACAAGGTCGCTGTCCGTAATACGCTTGTTGTTTTTACCGAAAGTTTTATTGAAATCGATAGGTTTCAGAACACCTTCGAGCTGTTCGATATTAGCATCTTCCAGTGCATCAAAGACTTTTTTAAACTCCGCGCCGACCTCTTTTTTTAGATGTTTGACTTTTTCCCAACGGGAACGCTGGGGAACAAAGAATTTGTAGGCGTCCTCACGCTCCAGTCCGGCTTCAAGGTCCTTGCCTTTGACACCCCGTTTTTCGAGTTGTGTCCTTCTTTTTTTACGCTCCTGGTCAAATTGGTCGTTGACCCGTTTGAGAAAAAGCATGGCAATGACATATTCCTTGAACTCCGAGGCATCCATATTGCCGCGAAGAGATTCACAGGCTTCTTCAAGAAAATTTTCAAGCCATGACAATGAAAGTTTATGACCCATCCGTATTCCTATCGTCCGTTGCAAGTATTCTAAATTATAGGTCGGTCTTGGGCAACAATAGCCCATATTATCCTTGTTAACGCAGATTTTACACTCATGGAACCATTTCCTCAACCCTATTCCAGATAAAACTCGTTACCAATTGAGTTTACGGAATAATCAGCTTTTTTGACCCCATGCGAACAAGAAGAAAACCATCGTATTTTTGTTGGTCAAAGCAAAATACCCGTTTGAGCCGATTTTTCAGGCTGTCAGTGTCTGAATAAAGGCGTTTTTCAGCTATTTTGAACTCTTCTGGCGTCAGATTTCCGAGATATCGGCACAGATGTGCCCATCGGGCTGGGTCGATTCCGTCGGCCAGTTCGCACCAGAGACCGATTTCAGCAATAGCGGGTTCGGCAAACAATAAACCTTGTGAGGACATTGGAGATTCCTTTCAACTAACTTTTATAAATCAGTTAAAAGGGCTTCGGAGGGAGATGGTAAAACCAGAGCTCGGTTCCACCCTTACTGCATATGTCATATCGGCACAGGGGCCGATAGCAAGTAAATTTTCCTGAATTCACATGCGGCAATCAATGTAATGACCGATAATATCCCTGCATTCAAGCCAGAAAACACCCAAGGTCCGATAGGGGGACTTATGTAGCCTTGTTTCTGCTTGAAAGACTGCCCTCAAAATGGTCCCCCTAATTCTGCGTAATAAGTATCTTGTTTTCTGTAATCACAGAGAGGTCTTGGTAATTATAACCATTCTCGTAGAACTCTTCTTGACTTTAAGCGTATTTCATACTAAAGTACTATTGTATCATCAGTATCGGCTCTGTAACTACTAGGCGCAGTTTTAGGTAAAGTAGTAAGTAGATGGCTTTATGAAAACGAAATACACAAATAAATATAAGTTATATCTGTTTCTTATTACGAGCATTGTGCTAGTATTTAACAATGCGGGGGGCTTTGTGTATTGCCAAGCTGAGGATGGGCATAGTAGTTTAGAAGCGATCATTAATACATGCTGTAATTTTGCCAATATAAGCACTTTTCCCGAGAATACCGCAGATTCTTTGACTTTTTTCGTAAGCAACGATAATTGCGGTCCATGTGTGGATACAGTTGTATCCATTGATGTTGTAAATAGCGACAAAAAAACTGCCCCATTGAATTCTGCACTTGCCGCAGTCCCTCCCATTATGACTGCCGGGTGTGATGGAGCTTCTGAGCATGTGCTCAGTTCAGAATTTCCGGTATCAGTGAACCCATCTCTCCCATCGATTCGCACAATCGTACTTCTCGTATGATCCCAAGATAGCATCGTGTTTTCTCTTGTTGCCTAAATTCACGGAGTTGTTGCGACTTGTCTTATCTTTTTTCTGTGAATTAGGCGGGAGTTTGTATTGCTATTTTGGGAGATCGTTATGTTTAAAACATTATTACTGCCGGCGATTGTTCTATCGGTATTTGTATCCGGCTGTATGGAACCGACCACCGGTCGGTCGTGGCCGAAACAGCCGTCCTCGGAGCAGGCACTGAATACATCCCGGCCATTCATGAAATCCTCGGCGGATGTCCCGGACGAATATGAGATTGCCGAGCCAAACGGGGTATTAACGCTTCGGCGAGCATTGTCTCTAACCCTCATGAAAAATCCTGTGCTGAAGGCGTATTCTCTGGAAACGCGTGCAGCAGATGCACGGGCATTGCAGGCGGGTCTACGCCCTAATCCGGAATTGGGGATCGAAGTCGAGAATGTCGGCGGGTCAGGAGCACTGAGCGGTTTTGATTCGGCGGAAACGACGATTGCAATCAGTCAGTTGATTGAGCTTGGCAATAAGGCAGAGAAACGAAGAAAAGTCGCCTCGCTGGAAAAAGACCTGTCCGATTGGGATTATGAAGCCAGGCGGCTCGACGTTCTGACCGAGGCGGGCAAATCGTTTATTGAACTGCTCGCCGTACAGGAAAAGACAAAACTGCTTGCAGAGCTTGTGGATGTATCTGAACAGACATTTAAAAGCGTTACCCAGCGGGTGGAGGCGGGCAAGGATTCACCTGTTGAGAAGATCAAGGCCTCGGTTGCCCTGTCGACCGTACAAATTGAGCACAGGCAGTCATTACAGGAACTTGAAAAAGCCCGTAAGCTTGTGGCTTCTTTCTGGGGCAACGAGCAGCCCCAATTTATACGGGCACAAGGACAATTGGCTACAATTTCGGACATTCCCGAAATCGATAACCTGCGGCAAATGCTTATACAAAATCCGCAATTGGCCCGATGGGAAAAGGAAATCGCCCGGGACAAAGCGGCTTTGGAACTGGCAAGATCAAAAGCCAAACCCGATATCTCCATCGGTGCAGGCATCAGACGATTCAGCGAAACAGACGATAATGCTTTTGTCTTTGGCGTCGGCATTCCGCTGCCGATCTCGGATCGTAATCAGGGCGGCCGGATGGAAGCGGCTTATAATCTTTCCAAGTCTTATGAAGAGCAAAGAGCCGCCCGGATTGAGGTGACAAATCGATTCAATCAGATATTCACCGACCTTTCTGTTTCCTTCAATAAGATAAAAGAACTCCGGGCTTCCATTTTGCCCGGGGCGAGGGACGTTTTCGACGCTTCACGCGAGGCTTACGCCGAAGGTAAGATCGATTATCTGAATGTGCTGGATGCCCAGCGAACCTACTTCGTATCCCAGACCGAATATCTTGACGCGTTGGTTTCTTATCATAAGGCCAAAACGGACATGGAGGGACTGGTGGGAAACAGCATGGATGGTATTCAAACAATTAACAAATAAAGGATAACACAATGACAAAGAATGTACCGTTACAGATTAAAGAAAAAATGCCGGCCCTTGTAATCATACTGTTTCTGGTCGCCGCTTTTCTGGCTGTTGGATTTTTGTTCGGACGCAAGTCAGGGTCAACAGGACAACAGAATCCTTCCGACCCTACCGCCCACAACGAAGGCGGGGAAAGTGATTTGCACGAAGGAGAAGACGAACACGGAGATGTTGTCAAACTGAGCGAGCAGGAATTGGAGGAGTTCGGTATCGAAATCGGTACCGCCGGTCCCGGAAAGCTTCAGCTCCACACCAATTTGCCCGGTGAGATCAGGGTCAATCAGGATAATTCGGCGCATATTGTGCCGCGGGTACCGGGTATTGTCCAGGAGGCAAAAAAGAAACTGGGCGATTTCGTCCGCAAAGGAGACCTGCTGGCGGTCATCGAAAGTCGCGAGCTTGCCGATGCGAAAGCTGACTATTTGGCGGGCCTTGAGCGCTTTGCGTCAGCCCAGGCAAATTTTACCAGAGAGAAAAACCTCTGGGAAAAGAAAATTTCTTCGGAACAGGAATACCTCAATGCCAAACAAGGTATTGCGGAAGCACAAATTGAACTTCGCAGCGCCGAACAAAAACTCCATTCGCTCGGTTTTACGGAAGATTATCTGAAAGAACTGCCGAATATGCCCGATGTTTCCTTCACACGATATGAAATTACCGCTCCTTTTGACGGGACGATTGTATCCAAGCATATCACGATGGGGGAAGTGGTCGGCAATGAATCGGAAATCTTCATTATTTCGGATCTGAGTACAGTATGGGTTGACCTGAGCGTCTATCAGAAAGACCTGGCTTATATCCAAACGGGTCAGACAGCCGTGATTTCCGCCAGACACGGAACTCCTGAAATTAAAGGTGAGATTTCCTATGTCGGTCAGGTTGTCGGCGAACAGACGCGCACCGCTCTGGCACGGATTGTCATACCGAATCTCCAGGACCAATACCGTCCGGGAATCTTTGTGACCGCCAACGTTGCCGTGGGTGAAATTGATGTCCCGCTGTTAGTGCCGCAGTCAGCGCTTCAGACCGTTGAAAGTAAAACGTGCGTCTTTATTCAGGATGAAGACGGTTTTGAACCGCAGCCCGTCGAATTGGGGCGTGCGAACGAAACATACGTGGAAGTGAAATCCGGTCTTGCGGCAGGACAGCGTTATGCGACAAAGGGGGCCTTTACCCTGAAAGCCCAGTTATCCAAAGAATCATTCGGCGACGGCCACGGCCATTAAGGAGATACGGACATGATAGAAAAAACAATTGGATTTGTGACGAAAAACCGCCTTTTGATGCTGGCTTTGGGTCTGCTGGTCATGATTGCCGGTTATGTCAGTTATCGAAGTCTTCCGATAGATGCCTTTCCCGATGTATCGCCGAATCTGGTTCAGGTATTTACGGAAACAGAGGGGCTGGCGCCCGAGGAAGTTGAAAAATATGTAACCTATCCTGTTGAGACGGCCATGAACGGTCTGCCGGGGATCGAGAATATCCGGTCCATCTCCAATTTCGGGCTGTCGGTGGTCAACATCTACTTCAAAGACGGAATGGATATTTATTTTTGCCGCCAGCTTGTCAATGAAAGACTCCAGGAGGCCCGTGAGCAGATTCCCGAAGGGTTTGGTGAACCGGGGATGGGCCCGATATCGACGGGAATGGGGTTGATTCTGTTTTACTATCTGGAAGATGAAACAGGAACCCGCACGCTCGAAGAACTGCGCACAATTCAGGACTGGCTGGTCAAATTCAATCTTCAAACCGTTCCGGGTGTTACCGAAATATTGGGGATCGGCGGTTATGAAAAGCAGTTTCATGTGGACGTTCGGCCGGATGAATTGCTGCGATATGATGTAACACTTTCAGACGTGATTGAAAAAATTCAGGCCAACAATCTCAATGTCGGCGCCCAGTTCATCGAAAAGAATGCCGAAGAGTTTATTGTCCGTTCGGTCGGTCTTGCCACCGCTATCGAAGACCTTGACAATATTGTCATAAAGACGGAAGACGGAACACCCGTCTTCCTTAAGCAGCTTGCGGATATCAAGGTCGGCGGCGCAATCCGTCGGGGACTGCAAACCCATAACGGCATCGAAGAGGTAGTCGCCGGTCAGGTGATTAAGCTTTTCGGCACAAACACATCCTCCGTCATCGGCCGGGTCGAGCAGAAAATGGCGGAAATAAACAAAATCCTGCCGGAAGGCATACGGCTGGTGCCGTACTACGAGCAAAAGAGTCTGGTGGAGGCGTGTGTGTCAACCGTAACAAATGCACTGCTGCAGGGCATTGTCCTGGTGGTCATCATTCTGCTGATATTTATGGGCGGGTTTCGCCCCAGTGTGGTGGTGGTGCTCTCCATCCCCTTTTCCGTTCTCTTTGCGATGCTGGGAATGCGGTTCTTCGGAATATCGGCGAACCTGATGTCTTTCGGCGGCCTGGCGATTGCCATCGGGATGATGGTCGACGCAACCATCGTCATTGTTGAAAACGTGGACCGAATGCTGCATGAAGCCGACCCCGATGAATCGCGCTACCATGTTGTGATGCGCGCCTGTGCGGAGGTTGGGCGTCCCATTATTTTTGCCATTATAACCATTATCGTTGTCTTTATCCCCCTGTTCACGTTACAGGGCGTTGAGGGCAAGACATTTCGTCCGCTGGCTTATACGGTCTCTCTGGCCATGCTGGGGTCGCTTCTTTACGCGATTCTCTTAGCGCCCATCTTGTCCGGCGTTTTGATGAGGCGATCTAAAAAAACCGAGCAAAACAATAAGTCGTCAAACTTTATCATTCGATCTATGTTATCGGTATATGAACCGGCTGTCCGATGGTTTGTCAAACGGCGCATCATCGCTGTTGGACTGGTGATGGCTCTGGTCCTAGCAGGCGCCTTGATTTTCCCGCTGCTCGGTTCCGAGTTTACGCCGACCCTTCAGGAAGGGACAATGGTTCTGCGTCTTACGATGGCTCCCTCAATCTCCCTCAATGAGAGTACGCAGGTCACGATGCGGGTCGAAAAACGTTTGATGGAGGTACCGGAAATCACCGAAGTCGTCAGCCGTATCGGACGGGGCGAGGTGGGGGCCCATACGGACCCGGTGAACAGCGCCGAAATGTATCTGTTCCTAAAACCCAAAGAGCAGTGGCGAACCGCCGAATCCCAGGAAGAACTGCAGGACGTGATACGCCAACAACTGGGCGAGGTGCCGGGGGTGTTGACCAACTTTACGCAGCCCATTGCCATGACCATCGACGAACTGCTTGAGGGGGTCCGTGCCGAATTGGCGATTAAAATATTCGGTGACGATTTGGACAAACTCAAAGCCAAGGCGGACGAAGTGGCGCTGGCAGTCAATCAGGTTCGCGGAGCGGCGGACGTTCAGCCGGATCAGATCAGCGGCACGCCGCAATTACTGATAAAAATAGACCGGCAGGAGATCGCCCGCCACGGGATCAATGTCACCGATGTCCAGGAAGTGATTCGAGCGGCTGTCGGCGGGGAAGTGGCCGGCCAGGTTTTTGAGGGCATCCGCCGCTTTGATATTTTTGTGCGATTCGCCCCTGATTTTAGAAGCACGGCTCAGGCGATCGGACAAATACTGATCCCCTCTCCCGATGGTGCCAGGATACCGCTTGTCGAATTGGCCGACATCAGGGAAATGATCGGGCCCCGCCAGATCACCCGTGAAAAAAACCAGCGTTTCATTACGGTACAGTGCAATGTTGTCGGTCGGGACATCGGCTCTTTTGTCGAAGAGGCCCAGACTGTCATTGACACTACGGTGGAACTGCCGGAAGGGTATTTTGTAACCTGGGGCGGTCAGTTCCGGCTCCAACAGGAAGCCAATAAGCGCCTGATGATCGTTATCCCGATTACACTGCTGGTTATTTTCTTTTTGCTCTTCTCCAGTTTCAATTCGCTGAAGAATTCCTTTTTGATTCTTCTCAATATTCCGCTGGCGCTGGTAGGCGGTGTTGTCGGCTTATGGCTGACCGGTCAGAACTTATCGGTGCCCGCCTCGGTGGGTTTTATCGCCTTATTTGGGATTGCCCTGGAAAACGGCATGGTGTTGGTGACCTATCTGAACCAGTTGCTCCAGGACGGCGTGGCAATGGATGAAGCGTCCGTTCGAGGGGCCTGTATGCGATTAAGACCTGTGATTATGACCGCCGCGACGACCGCGCTGGGGCTTATCCCGCTGCTGGTCTCCTCCGGGACCGGCAGTGAAGTGCAGCGGCCGTTGGCGACCGTTGTGATCGGCGGACTGGTGACGTCCACGGTTCTTACTTTGCTGGTCATACCGGCTTTGTACAAATGGTTTGCGATCCCTGTTAATTCCGAAGCAATTTAATAAATCTAAACTTATAAGGAATCTGATTATGAAAATGATCGTTGCGTTTATCAAGAAAAACAAATTTGACGAGGTGATGTTAGCGTTGCACAAAATCCAGGGACTG
This sequence comes from Anaerohalosphaeraceae bacterium, assembly GCA_040306945.1. Taxonomy (GTDB): domain Bacteria; phylum Planctomycetota; class Phycisphaerae; order Sedimentisphaerales; family Anaerohalosphaeraceae; genus Anaeroglomus. The sequence goes on along the minus strand of JAWRKM010000106.1, from coordinate 23,850 downwards.
ACCGGCGCCAGCAGTTCCGAAGTCCACGGGTTCGGACGTGATAGAAGCATCCCCGGTGGAAAATCGGAGATATCACTGGATTTTAAGCCCCATCTCCGGCTGGAGATTTCCTGTCATTCAGAACTCGTCGAACAGGTTGTTACAGTCATCAGAGAATCCGCCCATACGGGCCTCCAGGGTGACGGGAAGATTTACGTGTTGCCCGTTGAACAGGCCGTAAGAATCAGCAGTGGCGAACACGGCGAAAGTGCTGTTTGATGATTGAAGAGAAATAACTCATTGTGTAAGACGTTGTTATATCAATATGACCAAGAAGCGAAGGAAAAAACGAAAACATAAAATATCACCTGCCAAAAGGACCAGACAATCATTGGTTAAGGGCAGTCATGTTCTTGTGATGTGTGTGTTTTCGATCCTGATGCTGGGCGGAACATATTATTCTATTCGTAGTCAACAGGCCTCTACAGGTTATGCACATACCGATACAAGATTGATAGGCCTTGAACTGACGGTTATTGGAATAACTATCTATATGATTATTTCATGGTGGAAGTCGCGATGATGGTAATGTACTGACAATAATGTTCATTTGGAAGGGTATAAAATGAGAAAAATTTCATCTCTGTTGACCCTGAGTGTGCTTGTGATGTCCATACCCGGCTGTGCCACAAATCTAGTCAGCCTTGTGGATACCCATCAGGTTTCAGTTACCAAACATGACAGTGAAAAAATTGAAATTCTCTGGACGGACGTTTATCAAAAAGACGGTCAAACCTGGGCTTACGGCGTTCTTAAGCAGCGCGGGTATCACCCCTCTGCGCCAATAAAAACGCATGTCGATGTCCAGGTATTGACCGAAGACGGATCGATTCAATTTGAGACCTTCTCTGAAGATTTCTATGTCCCTCGCAATCGAGTCGGGAAAGGCCCGGACTGGAAACGGTTCAGGGTTCAACTGCCCACTGAAATCTCAGAGGGCTCAAAAATCGCTATCACCGTCCACGTCGGTAAGCATATGGAAAACAGCGTCTCCATGGAAGGAATCTCATAAATGATAATGGTACAGTCATTATTCAGAGGGGATACCCATGAAAAAACTGATAATCTTAACATTGGCTGTAAGCACGGCAATCTTGACTGATATGTTGTTTGCAGCGCCGGCCGAAAAGCAGGAGCAGGAATCGGCTGTGAATATTGCATCGCAGCTTCAAGACATTGAAGATCATTTTTTGAAGTCCAGAGAGCGGGTAGAGAAGTTCTACGCAAAACAGCAGGAAGAACTGAAACTTCAAGCGGAAAAAAAAATCGAACGAGTTGAAGAGACTGAACGAGCCAAGCTGGCAAAAGCAGAAGAGATAAAGAAAAATCAGTATTATCAAATACATGGAGTTTTCCCTCGCGACAGCTTGCTTTCCAAAGAGGAGGTTGATTCCACAGAGAAACGTATTGCCGACAAAAAGGAATCCATCTTGGAAACGCTGGAGCGGGACATTCAACGGCTGGAAGAACAGAGAAATTACACGCTTAATAATCAGCTTCCCTATCAGGAATCCAGGTTAAAAAAAGAACTGCTGTCTCCGGAACCGGAGCCGCCGCTCGGAACAGTAACCGGGATTGTTTACGGCAAGGACAAGCAATCTGCTTTGATTAACCATGAAATCGTGAAACCCGGTGATGTGTGGCACGGCGTTAAAATTGCTGCAATCCACAAGGATAGCGTTGAGTTTGATAAAAATGGTAAGTTATGGAAGCAACGGCCGGGTCAATCGCCGGAAAATTTCAATTGGTAGAAGTAAAATTTCGCAAGAGAATACCCGTTATAGATAACTGGAATGGGCATGGAGATGGATATTGCGTAGGATGACCAAAGATGCTATAAAGGAATTCAATGAAAACAGAAATTTCTTATAAGATATACGGTCTGGATTGTTCAGAAGAAGTTGCCATCCTCAATAGGGAACTTGGCAATAAAGACGGTGTACAAGGGCTTGAGTTTGATGTTCTCAATGCCAGGATGACCGTGACATTCGACACGGCAACAATTTCAGAGCAGCAGATTATCGCTTCTGTGGATGCCACGGGCATGAAAGCGGTTCCCTGGCAGCAGAGGCGTGACCAAAACGCCGATACCTTCTGGCAAAGCAAGGGCAGATTGATTATGACCTGCCTGAGCGCAGGGCTTCTGGTGGCTGGTTTTGTTACTCACTGGTACACACACGGCAGTTTTTTGGATGTACTGCTTGGCGGTTTAGGTGAAGAACATACAACGCCGTTGGTTTCCATTGTATTCTATATCTGCGCCATTGTAGCGGGGGCATGGTTTGTCGTCCCCAAAGCCGTATTCGCCGCTAAAAAACTCCGGCCCGACATGAATCTCCTGATGGTTGTCGCTATCATCGGGGCGATGATCCTTAGCGAATGGTTTGAAGGAGCGATGGTATCCTTCCTGTTTGCCTTGTCGCTGCTGCTGGAACACTGGAGTGTTGAACGATCCCGCCGGGCCATTGGCAGTTTGCTTGAAATGGCCCCTAAAACCGCCAGACTCCGGGATTCGCAATCCGGTCAAGTCCGCCAAGTTCCGGTAGAAGATATTGCCGTAGATGCCACGGTCATCGTTCGTCCCGGCGAGAAAATCCCTCTGGATGGTAAAGTTACGAGTGGGAGCACGACGGTTAATCAGGCCCCGATTACCGGTGAATCCATGCCGGTCAGGAAGATTGTTGGCGATGATGTTTTTGCCGGTACAATCAACCAAGACGGTGCGATTGAAATAGAAGCAACGAAGGCCGCCTCAGATACAACACTGGCTCGCATCATTCATATGGTTGAAGAGGCACAATCGCGACGGGCTCCATCTCAGCAATGGGTCGATAAATTCGCCTATTACTATACGCCGGCCATGATGATACTGGCGATGGCGATTGCCGTGCTTCCTCCGCTTCTTTTTTCAGCCGATTGGAGCGTTTGGATTTACCGGGGTCTTGTCATTCTGGTGATTGCCTGCCCCTGTGCACTGGTCATCGCAACTCCAGTCAGTATTGTTTCGGCACTAACCGCTTCCGCCAGAAATGGTGTCCTTATTAAAGGAGGAGTTTTTATTGAAATTGTAGGACACTTAAAAGCCATTGCTCTGGATAAAACAGGAACGCTAACCTTTGGCCGTCCGGAAGTTCAGGAGGTCATCCCGCTGAACAACCATACAACCGAACAACTTCTGGCGACAGCGGCCGCACTGGAAGCCAACAGCGAACACCCTCTGGCCAAAGCCATCCTGCAAAAAGCCGAATCACAAAATATTGCCGTAAAAGCGGCCGAAGATTTTCAGGCCATCAAAGGCAAAGGCGCAGAAGGCAGAATCGATGGGCGGTTGTTCTGGATAGGCAGTCATCGTTTGATGCATGAACGCGGTGAAGATACACCGGATGTCCACAAAAAAGTGCTGGAATTTGAGGATGCCGGTCATACGGCCGTAGCCATCGGCAATGATGAACATGTATGCGGGATTATCAGTATTGCCGACAGTGTGAGACCGCAAGCCAATAACGCTATTTCAGCGATCAAAAAGGCAGGTGTTGAACAAATCGTTATGCTGACAGGTGATAATTCCGGTACAGCAAAAGCCATCGCTGACAAAATTGGGATTGATGATTATAAAGCAGAACTGCTGCCGGAGGATAAGGTCAATGCGATAAAGTCCCTGCTTAATGAGTACGGGCAAGTTGCCATGGTGGGTGACGGCATCAATGATGCCCCGGCACTGGCCACGGCGACCTGCGGCATCGCTATGGGAGCAATGGGAACAGACGCCGCCCTGGAGACGGCCGATATTGCTCTGATGTCTGATGAGATTGAAAAGATACCATGGCTAATTTATAAATCTCGCAACACCCTGAAAATCATTAAGCAGAATATCGCTTTTTCACTGGGATTGAAACTGTTGTTTATCACGCTCACCTTGTTTGGTCTGGCTTCATTGTGGATGGCTATTGCAGCAGATACCGGTGCAACGTTGCTGGTGACGTTTAATGCGCTTCGGTTGCTGAAAGCTTAAAGTTTTTGAAATTCTTTCGATTCTACCATGCGTATCTGAGTCATATAGGATTTTGGTTGGACAAATAATCCATGGTATAAAAATAAGCAAATCGAAAAGAGGGATAATATGGAGATGAAAAAACATGCTACTTTTACAAAATTCACCAAAACCGCAAAACCCGTAACCTCTTGTATATTATGACTTTACAAGCTTTCCATGTGCTCGCTTAAAGTTTGAAAGTCGTTCGGCTCGGGGAGCTGTACTCCATCGCAAAGTCTTTCAAGTCAATTAGTTACAACACTTTGGTTAAGGATGTGTCTCAATTCAAGGGGAGTTTGTGTCGATTCTGCGGTGAGGAGCATCCGTTATTTTTCCTGTACAGGCCTCCAGACGCCAGTGTTTTTGCTGAGGCGTGGCAATCATGCTGTTGCAGGATGCTGGCAGCATGAGCCTTTATGTCGCCAGCAAGTCGGGACATGTCAAAACCGACCACTGTACTTTTTCTTTTGTGCCGGACTGAATCGTTCAATAGCATATCGCAGCATCGTCCGGGGCATCCGGCGATAATGTTTCTGCAGGAACGTCTCCTCGGCCGACTTCCCGCAGCATCCAGCCTGTGGCCTTGTGAATCAAATCGTGCTCATCGTCCAGCAGCCGTTCCGCAATGGCAAAGGTGTCATCGGCCTGGCCGTGTTTGATAAACGCAAAGGTTGCCACGATTGCGATGCGTTTATCCCAGAGGCTGTTTGACTGAGCCAGCGTGTACAATATCGCCCGGTCTTTATCAAGCAGATAATCGCCAACGATATTCGGTGCTGACAAATCCACCAAATCCCAGTTATTGATCCATTTACGATAGTTCAGGTATAGATCAAATATCGTTTTGCGGAACACGGCATTCGCCTGGTCATATTGTTGAATCAAGATCAGCAGGGCGGTCATCCGGTGTTCATGTATCTTACTTTGCAGAAGATAAGCGACATCCTCCAGCGGTAAATTACAGTATTGTTTGGCCAGTTTTCGCTGGAGAGGAACTTTAAGGCCTAAAAAAATATCTCCTTTGCCATATTGCCCCGGCCCGGTTTTGAAAAACCGCTGTAAAATCACGGCCTGTTCAGGATTGGCCATAGCTTCCATATCACGTTTTAATTGACAAAGAGAAAGCCCCATCAGCTCATTGTCCGGTGCAAGTGAGTTTTAATCCGAGGATGCCCGTCAGGATCATCATCAGACACAGGATACGAATCGGATTTACACTTTCAGAAAATAGAATAATCCCTCCCAATGCCGTCCCGGCTACACCGATACCTGTCCAGATTGCATACCCTGTTCCCAGCGGGAGGGTCTTGACTGCCAGCGATAGAAAGACGTAACTGGCAACCATTCCCAACACAGTGAGAATAGACGGTACCAGCCGGGTGAAACCCATGCTGTATTTCAGACCAATTGCCCACCCGACTTCAATTATCCCCGCAACAAACAGGTAAACCCACGCCATCTGAGTTATGCCGTTTTCTTCTTGGATGAAGAGGTGGATTCGGTTTTGGTTTGTGCTGCCGGCTTGCTGTCTTTGGTTTCTGTCTTGGATTCGGTGGAAGTCGAAACGGGCTTGTCACTGTTGGCGGCTTTCTTGTAAGTCTCAGACCGATAATCGGTCTGATAAAAACCAGACCCTTTGAAAATCAGCCCCGCCCCGGTCCCCAGTAATCGTTTTAATTTCGATTTGCCGCATTCGGGACACTTTTTCAGCGGATTGGCAGTAATTGACTGAAAGGCTTCAAACTGATGTCCGCAGGCATCGCATTGATAATCGTATGTAGGCATAAGCAGACTCCTTATGATGCTTGAGCTTCGGTATCATTATTTTCAACGTCGGTAGTTTCCTCGGCTGGAGGTTCCGGCGGATTGGGTAGTTTGTTGACGACTACCTTGGCCGGCCGCAGAACCTGACCGTTAAGGACAAAACCGCTCTGCAATTCTTCCAACACAATATTATCCGGCTTGTCCGGGTCACATTTTTGCATCAGAGCCTCATGCTTTCCCGGCTCAAATGGCTGCCCCGCACTGACGATTTTTTCAACCCCATGGGCCTTGAGGGCATCGAAGAAGTGGTCATATAGAAATTGAATTCCCTGAATAACGCTTTGCAGGGCCTCTGTGCCCTGGGCCGTTTTGGCCCCCGCCAAAGCATGGCCGAAATTATCCAGTGTCGGCAGCAGCGATTTGATAATGCCGCGTTTTTCGTAATCCACGGAGTCGGCAATCTGACGCGGGACCCGTTTCTGATAATTCGCATAGTCGGCCGCCAGACGCTGATACTTCTCGGTCAGTTCTTTATTCTCGGCCACAAGCTTTTCAACCTGCTTTTGCAGGTCTTCCGGAGCGGCCGCCGCAACCGGCTGTTCAGACGTCTGCGGGGCTGGCTGCTGATTGTTTTTTTCTTGTTCGCTCATATTCTTTTTTTTACGACCAAATAACATTCTGTGTTTCCGTATTGGCTCAGTACGTTGTATCGCTCAATCCGACTACTGTACACGACCTAGCAGGGGGATTTATTTGTCCGCCCCGAGATGCCGTTTGAGTCGGTCAAAAAAACTCGAGCTTTCCGAAGACGTATCTTTGCTTTCGGTTTGTGCAAATTTCTGTAAAAGCTCATGCTGTTCGCTGGTCAGCTTTTTGGGGATTTCTACCATCACCCGAACCAGCAGGTCTCCATTTCGTCCGGAGCGTAACTCTGGTAATCCATGCCCGCGTATCCGGAAAATATCCCCATGCTGCGTGCCGGCGGGAATTTTCAGCTGTTTGGTTCCTTCCAGTGTCGGCACATCGATCGTATCTCCCAGTGCCAGCTGCGTAAATCGCAGCGGAACGGTTACCACCAGATTCGAACCTTCCCGCATCAGGAACGGATGTGCCTTGACGCGAACATAGCAATACAAATCACCACGCGGACCACCGTGTTTGCCCGGTTCGCCTTCCCCGCCGACTCGTATTCCCTGACCTTCGTGAACACCCGCTGGAATCTTTACCGCCAGAGTCCGTTTCTTGGGAACCAAACCCGTTCCGCGGCATTTGCGGCAGGGGTCGGTGATCACCTGGCCGGCACCCTGACAGGTCGGGCAGGTCGAGACCATTTGGAAAAACCCGCCCAGACCGGCCCGCTGAACCTGTCCGGCGCCGCCGCAGGTTGGACAGCGAGACGGAGCCTTGCCTTTGGAGGTTCCGGTTCCCCCGCAATCGGCACAGGTATCCTGACGGGTGAATTCAATGGTCTTTTCAGTGCCTTTGGCGACTTCTTCGAGCGTCAATTCGACCGAAGTTTCCAGGTCGTACCCGCGGGTTTGTCCCTGCGAGCGGCCGGATCGTCGCCGACCGCCGCCGAACATGTCCCCGAACAGGTCGCCGAACATATCTCCGAACATATCGGAGATGTCCTGGACGTTCATATGGGAATAATCGTGAACGCCGGCACCTCGCAACCCGTCGTGACCAAACTGATCATACCGTTTGCGTTTTTCGGGATCACTGAGGACCTCATACGCCTCAGCGCATTCCTTAAACTTGGTTTCGGCTTCCTTGTCGCCCGGATTTTTGTCCGGATGGTATTTTAATGCCAGCCGCCGATACGCCCGTTTGATGTCGTCGGCGGAGGCATTTTTTTCCACGCCCAGCACTTCATAGTAGTCGCGTTTTGCCATCGCGTTGTTGCCTTTCGGCTTAAAGCAAAAACCGAGTTACCTGAACAGCAGGATGCAGCCTGGACGGTAACTCGGTTTCTGGATAGTTGAAGTTAGATTACTGCGCCATGAACTGCATTTTTCTTGTCATTGTCTTTCAGGTCGGTAATCACGACGTTGGTGGTCAGCATCAGACCGGCCACGGACGCGGCATTCTGCAGAGCAGTGCGTGCAACCTTCGCCGGGTCAATAATTCCCGCCTTGAACATATCGACATATTCGCCGGTGTTGGCATCGAAGCCGATATTGCCGCCTTTTTCCAGCAGCTCTTCAACGACCACATTGCCTTCCATGCCGCCATTATCCACGATCTGACGGGTCGGAGCTTTCAATGCCCCGCACAGGATATCAAAGCCGATTTTTTCATCGCCCTTGGCCTTGCTTTTGGCTTTTTCGACCTCCGGGATGCACCGCAGGAAAACCACGCCTCCGCCGATGACAACACCTTCCTGAGCTGCGGCCTTGGTGGCATGCAGGGCATCATCCAGCAGATCCTTGCGCTCTTTCATCTCAGTTTCGGTGGCTGCTCCTGCCTTGATGACGGCTACGCCGCCGGTCAGTTTGGCCAGCCGTTCCTGAAGTTTTTCACGGTCGTAATCGCTGGTGGTTTTCTCAATCTGCGAGCGAATCTGATCGCAGCGGGCAGAGATGTCTTTCTTCTTGCCGGCGCCTTCAATGATGGTCGTATTCTCTTTGCCCACGACGACCTTTTTGGCTCGCCCAAGCTGTGACAGCTCGATGCTTTCCAGCTTGATGCCGAGGTCTTCGGTAATGACCTGGCCTGCGGTCAGAACCGCGATATCCTGCATCATCGCTTTTCTGCGATCGCCAAAGCCGGGGGCCTTGACAGCACAGACTTTCAATACGCCCTGCAGGCGGTTGATGACCAATGCTGCCAGGGCTTCGCCTTCCACGTCCTCGGCGATAATCAGCAGCTGGGAGCCGGTCTGAGCAATCTTTTCCAGCAGCGGAACCAGTTCCCGCAGGTTGGCGATTTTCTTTTCATGCAGCAGAATATAGGCATCTTCCAGCACGCATTCCAGTGTGTCCGGATTGGTCATGAAGTAAGGCGAGATATAGCCCTTATCAAACTGCATGCCTTCGACAACGGTCAGTTCGGTTTCCATGCCCTTGCCTTCTTCGACTTCAATAACGCCTTCCTTGCCGACTTTGTCCATGGCCTGGGCGAGGATTTCACCGATTTCCGGGTTGTTGTTGGCGCTGATTGCAGCTACTTTGGCGATATCATCATGGCCTTTGACGGGCTTGCTGATGCTTTTAATATACTCGGTGGCGACTTCAGCAGCCTTGAGGATGCCACGCTGAATGGCGACCGGGTTGACGCCGGCGGTAACATATTTCAGACCTTCGTTGTAAATCGCCTCAGCCAGGACGGTGGCGGTGGTCGTCCCGTCGCCGACACGGTCACTGGTCTTGCTGGCGACCTGGTTAATCATCTTGGCGCCGATATTTTTGAACGGATCGGGCAGCTCAATTTCCTTGCTGACGGATACGCCGTCTTTGGTGACTTTGGGCGAACCCCAGCTTTTGTGCAGCAGCACATTGCGGCCGGTAGGCCCCATCGTGACTTTGACGGCTGCGGCCAGCTGGGCCAGACCTTCTTTGAGCTGAGCCCGTGCCGCATCCTGATACATCATTTGTTTTGCCATATTTCAAAACCTCCAGTGTTCCGGATAGGATTGTTATTTTTCGATAACGCCGAGGATTTCGCTTTCACGCAAAACCTTGTAATCCTCGCCGTCCACTTCCACTTCACTGCCGCTGTATTTGCCGAACAGCACGGTGTCGTTTTTCTTGACCGACATCGGGGCTCTCTGGCCGTTATCCATCAGTTTGCCAGGTCCCACGGCAATGACTTTGCCGATGAGAGGTTTTTCCTTGGCGGTGTCGGGCAGGACAATCCCGCCTGCGGTCTTGGCTTCGGCTTCCTGGGGTTTGACGACAACACGATCTTCAAGGGGTATCAGTTTCATAACAGTTCTCCTGTCTGTGTATAGTTGTTTGATGTTTGTTCCATTACATATCCATGCCGTCCATATCGTCCATATCCGCTGAGCCAGCCGGAGCAGTCTTCTTGCTGTCCTTGGGCTTTTCGGTGACGATGCAGTCGGTTGTCAGCAGCAGACCCGCAATCGATGCGGCATTTTGCAGGGCAATTCGTGTAACCTTGACCGGATCCACAACCCCGGCTTCCAGCAGGTCTTCGTATTTATCCTTATCGGCATTGTAGCCAAAGCCGCCTTTGCCCTGAGCGACTTTGTTGACCACCAGGTTGCCTACCGCACCGGCATTCTCGGCAATATAGTAGCAGGGCATCCGCAGGGCGCTGGCGATAATGTCGGCACCTGTTTTTTCGTCGCCGCTGAGTTTGAGAGCTTTAACCGACTCGATGCAGCGAACCAGGGCGACGCCGCCGCCGGCCACGATACCTTCTTCAATCGCCGCACGCGTGGCGTGCAGAGCATCTTCAATGCGGGCCTTCTTTTCTTTCATTTCCGCTTCGCTGGCGGCCCCGACGCGAATCTGGGCCACGCCGCCGGTCAGTTTGGCCAGCCGTTCCTGAAGTTTTTCCCGGTCATAATCACTGGTGGTTTTTTCGATTTCGTCTTTGATTTGCTTGATGCGTCCCTGAATGGCAGCGCTGGCGCCGGCACCTTCGACGATGATGGTGTTGTCGTTGTCGATGGTGACTTTCTTGGCCTGACCCAACTGCGACAATTTGACTTTTTCCAGATCGATGCCAAGATCCTTGAAAATGGGCTCTGCACCCGTCAGGACGGCAATATCCTCGAGCATGGCTTTTCTGCGGTCACCATACCCGGGAGCTTTGACCGCAGCAACCTGAAGGATGCCGCGAAGTTTGTTCACGACCAGCGTGGCCAGGGCTTCGCCTTCCACGTCTTCTGCAATAATCAGCAGAGGACGTTTGCTTTTGGCGACTGCTTCCAGCAGGGGAACAATTTTGGCGACATTACTGATTTTGTCCTCGAAAACCAGAATATAGGGTTTGTCGAGCTGGCAGGTCATGTTATCGGGATTGGTCACAAAATGAGGCGACAAATAGCCGCGGTCAAACTGCATGCCTTCGACGTATTCGACGGTGGTATCGAGGCTCTTGCCTTCTTCAATAGTGATGACGCCGTCTTTGCCAACCCGCATAAAGGCCTCGGCCATCTTCTCGCCGATTTCAATGTCATTATTAGCACTGATAGATGCGATATTGACAATATCCGTCTTTTTTGCGGCATTGATGGGCTGAGCCTGTCCTTTCAGGGCATCCACTGCAGCGGCGACCGCCTTCTGGATACCACGGTTCAGGGCCATTGCATCAGCGCCGGCGGCCAGGTTTTTGAAGGCTTCTTTGAAAATGGCCTCTGTTAACACGGTTGCGGTGGTGGTACCATCGCCGGCAATTTTGGACGTCTTGCTGGCAGCTTCTTTGACCAGCTTGGCGCCCATATTTTCGGTTTTATCAACCAGTTCGATTTCCTCGGCGACGGTGACACCGTCCTTGGTCACGGTCGGACCACCCCAGCCTTTGTCAATGATTGCACAACGGCCGCGAGGACCCAAGGTGGATTTGACCGCAGCTGCCAGCTTTTCCACGCCAGCCAGCAGAGCGGTTCTTGCATCGTTTTCAAACGATAAGTTTTTTGCTGCCATAACTTCTGCCTCTCCTATTATTGAATGAGTAAAGCGACAGTTTTTCTTTTTGATGGGGATATTGCAAAAAAAATACCAGGTTTTTTAAAAGTTTCGGGAGTGTCCTATAAAAAAATTATAAGTTATTGATTTAGCTATAGATGTGTGTTTTGAAAAATATTTTTGAATTCTTCGTAAATCCCTGTTTAAGGGGCTGTCTGCCACTTTGTAATATTGAAAATGGGGTTTGGGTGCCAACTTGGCAGTATGCCATCGACGGTACGGGCACAGAAAAATATAAAGCTTATAAATCGGATAGACGATTTGGCAATCAGTATTTAGCTGATAGGTTATCCGTATTAACCCGTATCCGAGTTATTTTTAGGAGAAACAAGATGCGAAGGATTGTGATTTTCATGACCGTTGGATTTATTGCAGGGCTGAATGGTCTGGTTTATGGCGATGAAATTGAAGAACTTCGCCAACAGATGCAGAATCAGTACAAGGCGATGCAGGAAATCCAGAATAAGCTGGTTGAGCTGGAAAAGAAACAAACCCTCCAGGATGAACAAATCAAAGCGGCTGCAGCCAGCAAAGAGACCTTTAAGGTGCCTGATACTCTGAAATGGGCCGAAAAGATCAAATTCTATGGTGACTTCCGTTTCCGATTTGATCAGACTGAGCAGGAAAAAAATAGTGTTCAGCAAAAAGGACAAGCCAAGGGGATGGTTCGTTTTCGTCTTGGAATGACGATGAACGTCAATGAGGATATCGATGTTTACGGCAGACTGGCGTCCGGTTCCGGGGCTGAGCCTACCTCGACCAATTTTACCCTCGGCGAAAACTGGGCGAAAAGCAATATATGGCTGGAGCGGGCGTATATGGATTGGCATCCGAAATCCATCGAGGGGTTGCATGTGCTGGTCGGGAAGATGGGCATGCCGTTCTATTCGGTCAATGATTTGATTTGGGACAGTGACGTCAATCCGGAAGGCGGAGCGATTCAATATACCTGGAAGCCATCCGATACTATGGAAGCGTTTGTCAATGGCGGGGGATTCTGGGTGGAAGAAAGTGCCAGCGATGCAGAAATTGCCATGTGGGCTATTCAAGGCGGGATGAAATACAACCTGAACAAGGAGAAACAGGAGTATCTGGCTGCCGGGGCAACCTATTATGATTATGCCAACATCAAGGGGGACGAAATTGAATCCTATGATGGCAAATCTGCCCGCGGCGGTAATACGGCCACCAAAGTCGGGTCGAATTATTTCTATGATTATGATTATAATCTGGTCGAGCTATTCGCTGAATACGGCCATACGATGTTCGGTTTGCCTTCGGGGCTGCATGCCCAGTATGTCAACAATACGGCGTCCGGGGTTTCTGCCGACACGGCCTGGCTGATCGGGTATCGGCTGAATAAGGCCAAGAAGGCCGGCTCATGGCAGTTTACCTATGATTATCGAGAAGCTCAGCGGGATTCGATGGTGGGGGCATTTGCCGAGACCGACTTTATCAACGGCGGCGTTGGCGGGCGAGGGCATCGCATCGGTTGGAAATATCAGTTTACCGACAATATCCAGGGCGGATTGTACTACTTCTTGGCCGACCGGGCCCGGTCTGTGTCAACCTATGGGGCATCCAACAAGGCTGATGATGAATATCAGCGTATTCGTGCGGAAATGGTCATTACGTTCTAAACCCTTCTATTTTACCTGAATTCACAAAGCCCGGCCATCTGGTCGGGCTTTTTTATTGGCTAAGGTGAAAAAGAGAGCGAAACGGACGAATAATCCATAGCATTTCTTTGTTTTGTCCAGGTTGTGTAACCTTTGGAGTTTCTGGCGGTATTACCTTATAAGGATTTTTGTATCCATTATTGATTGGGTCTGTCAGTTTTGTTGCAGGATTTACAGGATGCGTAATACCAAAATTTGCTATATTATCGTATTTGCCATGGTTTCATTGGGGGGGACTCAGTTTTTCGAGACGACTGCGGCCATCTCCAGCGTTGACAATCAGGTTACCGTGACCGGAGGGGTTATCGAGGGAACTGTGGAAAAAAACGGGATTCGTGTTTTCAAGGGAATTCCGTTTGCGGCACCGCCGGTGGGACCGCTGCGGTGGAAAGCTCCGCAGCCGGTCATCCCGTGGGAAGGCATCCGACAAACCAAAAAGTTTGCTCCTTCGCCTATGCAGAATTCATTTATTCCTGTCTGGTTTATGGGGGTTCCCAACAATTTCAGCGAGGATTGCCTGTATCTGAATGTCTGGACCCCAGCCAGGGACAACGGGGATCGGCTGCCAGTGATGGTCTGGATTTATGGCGGAGCGTTCAGCCAGGGTTCGACGGCTACGCCGGTGTATGATGGGGCCCGATTGGCTAAAACTAAAAAGGGGGTGGTGGTCGTCTCTGTAGCCTATCGTGTGGGGCCGTTTGGTTTTCTGGCACATCCTGAACTGACCCGTGAAGGCGGCACGGGGAACTTTGGACTGCTTGACCAGATTGCCGGGCTGGAATGGGTGCGAGATAATATCGCTGCTTTTGGAGGAGATCCCAACTGTGTAACCATTTTCGGGGAATCTGCCGGTGGGGTTTCGGTCAGTATGCTGGCTATTTCACCGAAGGCCAGGGGATTATTCCATCGGGCTATCTCGCAGAGCGGAGGGTCGTTTACCCCGCCAAAACGCTCGAATGAAGGGGCTCAGCTGATTCCTACCCTGGAGATTGCCGAGAAGGAAGGCGTGGAATTTCTGGCCAAAATAAAGGCTAAAAACATCACCGCGGCCAGGGCACTTTCGGCCAAAGCCATTCTGAAAGCCGGCAGCGGGGGAAGGCCCAATTATGACGGCTATGTGCTGCCGGGAGATCCGTATGAATTATATCAGAAAGGCAGCTTTAATGACACTCCGATTCTGATTGGCACCAATTCCGACGAAGGGCGTCTGTTTATCCGAAACAATATATCGCCTGCCGCGTTTACGATCCGGGTTCGCGAAGCCTTTGGCGTCCATGCGGATGGAATTCTCGGTGCTTATCCGCATGCCACCAAGACACAGGCAACCCAGTCCTCGCGGGATATCGTGGGGGATGTGTTATTTGGCTGGCCGACATGGACCTGGGCCAGGCTGCAAACAGAAAAGGGGACCCATCCGGCATTTGTGTATTACTTTGACCACCGTACGCCCAGGAGTCCTGAGGGAGCGGGACATGGTGCTGAGATAGAGTATGTCTTTGGCACCAGCAAGAAGCCCCGGCCTGAGGACACCAAGATGTTCGATCTGATGAGCAATTACTGGGTGAATTTTGCCAAGACAGGAAATCCGAACGGTTCGGAGCTGCCCCCGTGGCAACCCTTTACTGTCGAAAGTCAGCAGGTGATGTATCTGGGGGCTTCTTGCGGAATGCAGCCGGTACCGCATCGGGAACGGCTTGACGTGTTGGATACCTATTATGCCTGGCAGCGTGAACAGGCAAATAAAAGATCTGAGGAACACAGTGTCGGGCAATCGATTATGAAATAAATCCGAGATGTTCGGGGCCTCTCTTCGGAGAATCACCGCGTTAATCACTTTTGGTCAGTGACCATTCTATGCGGAACCGGCATAAAGATTTTCTTGCTTTTTGGGATTATCTATGTACATTGTCGCAAATGGGCAGCATAATTTCAACCCTAAGATGATGTTTTGAAAGGGAGCGCACGTGCATAAAGGTGCCAAGACACTGTTTATCATTGCAATAGTAATTGCGGTTATTTTTGTTTTGGGTGTGATACTGGTGAAAAAGACACAACAGCCCCCGCAGCCGACGACCGTCCGTCTGGAAGAGCTGAAGGCTGGTGATTTGCAGGAATTTATCAGTGCTCCCGGCGCAATCGAGCCCAAAACCAAAGTGGAGCTGAGCGCCAAAATTTCGGCCCGTGTGGTTGAATTACCATTCAAGGAAGGTCAGCAGGTCAAGGCCGGGGATGTGGTGATTCGACTGGATGCCAAAGAAATGGAAAGCCGGCTCAAGAGCGTCAAGGCCAATTTTCTGGCTCAGCAGGCACAGATTGAAGTGACTAAAACACAGATTGCCTCGCGCAAGGCCCAAATCAAAGGGACACAGGCCAGTCTGGAACAGGCCAAAAAAGACTATGAACGTCAGAAACAGCTGCTGGCAACCGGGGATATCAGCCAGAGTGTCTATGACCTGGCCCGACAGAAGTTTGAGGAACTGGAATCGCAGCTGCAATCAGCGTTATTTCAGATTGAGGCCGAAGAAAAAGGGCTGATTGTTGCTCAACACAATCTCGAGGCGCAAAAAGCCCAGATTGAGGAGGCCCAGGACGCTCTGGAATATACCACCATTCGCTCTCCGATTGACGGGGTGATTACCCGGATTAATGCCGAAGTGGGTGAAATGGTGATGACCGGGACGATGAATAATCCGGGTACGGTGATAATGATTATTGCGGATTTGTCGAAGATGCTGCTGGTGGCCCAGGTGGACGAGGCGGATGTTGGCAAGCTGGCCCTGGGGCAGGAAGCAAGCATTCGCGTCAAGGCCTTTTGGGATCAGATTTATACTGGCAAAGTCGATCATATCTCGCTGACCAACGACAATTCACAGACGACCGGAACCAAATATTACCGCACGGAGATTCTGATTGAGGGGGATGTCAGCAGACTCTATTCAGGGCTGACAGCGGATGTGGATATTTTCACGCAGAAGCACACAAATATTCTCAAAGTACCCAGCCAGGCGATTCTGACACGCAAGGCGGATGAGTTGCCAGCGGAGATTCGGACCAATCCGCTGGTGGATATCAACAAGACCGATGTGACGGTGGTTTTTTGCTACAGGGATAAAAAGGCCATTGCCGTTCCGGTGAAAATTGGGCCGGGGGATACGACCCATATCATGATCAAAGAAGGGTTGAAGATCGGGGATCAGATTATCGTCGGGCCGTATAAGGTGCTGGATGCCCTGAAACATGAGCAGGCGGTGCGGGACGAAAAAGAAGTCGAGGCGGAAATGAAAGCCAAAGACAAAAACAAAACGTCCGTGACAGCGACTGAGTCGAAAGCATCTTAGACACGAAGGAGCCTGGCCGTGAACAAAAAATCAGTTGTTATCCGGCTGCATGATATCCGGCGGATCTACAAGGTCGGCACCGAGCAGATTCATGCGCTGAATGGAGTGAGCCTGGAGATTTATCAGAATGAATATGTGGCGGTTATGGGCCACAGCGGTTCCGGCAAAAGTACGCTGATGAATCTGCTGGGGTGTCTGGATCGTGCCACCAGCGGCGTGTATGAACTGGATCGACAGGACACGACCCGGATGAGCAATTCGGATCTGGCCCGCGTACGCAATGAAAAAATCGGTTTTGTGTTTCAGTCGTTTGAATTGCTGCCGCGGTTTTCGGCACTGAAGAATGTGGAATTGCCGCTGATTTATTCACGGCAGACGGTCTGGAATCGCAAAGAACAGGCTCGCAGGGCTTTGGAGCGGGTTGGTCTTGGCGAACGGACCAGCCACCGGCCCAATCAGCTTTCCGGCGGTGAGAAGCAGCGTGTGGCTGTGGCGCGAGCGTTGATCAATAATCCATCCATTCTGCTGGCGGACGAACCGACGGGGAATCTGGACAGCAAAACCAGTGAAGAAATCCTGGCTCTGTTTCGACGGCTGCATGAGGAGGGACAGACGATTATTATGGTTACGCACGAAGCGGATGTGGCCTGCCATGCCAGACGGATTATTCGGATGCGAGATGGAAAAGTCATCAGTGATTTGCCGACGGAGCAGGATGCCGTTTGGGCGCACCGTCCCGCAGGAGCTGCTCGATGAAGATGATTATGACGCTTCCGATTCGTCTGTTTCGGCTCATGGTGCAAAGCATCAGCCTGGCACTGGTGCAAATCTGGGTCAATAAAACCCGGTCGGTGCTGACGACGCTGGGCATTATTATCGGCGTGGCCTCCGTGACCGCTGTGATCGCGGCCTTGAGCGGCTTAAAAGCCAAGATTATGAGCGATATTGAAACCTTCGGCACTAATCGTATTTTTATCTGGCCTACCCGGCCGGACACGGGCAAATATAAAAACGTGCCCTGGGATACCATCCGCTTCAAGCCTGAGCAGTTTGAAGGACTGTTAACGTATTGTCCCTCCGTGGCTTGCTTTACGCAGATTGCTGACGAACGGGACAGTATTCGCTATAAAGAAAAGACACTCGAGCGAATTCGGCTGAGCGGAATAGAGTCGGCCTGGCACCAGATTGAATCGCGTCCTGTGATAATCGGGCGGGTGTTTTCTGCGATTGACCAGGCTCAGGCCCGATCGGTTTGTCTGTTGTCGCAGAATCTGCGGGATAAACTGGGCATGGACCGCGACTGTACCAATGAACTGGTAACGATCGGATACCGCACCTACCGTGTGATTGGCGTGGTGGAGAATCGCCCCGCGATGTCGATGATCGGCGGGGCTGGCGGCAATGAGGATTATGAGGTCTTTATCCCCTTCCAGACGATGTTTCGCAACTCCGGCAATCGGATGTGGTTTATGGTGATGGCCGCCAGTAAATCTGCGGATGTATCGGAGGATGCCAAGGCGGAAATTACCTTTTTCCTGCGTCAGCGGCGGCATATTGAACCCGGCGAGCCGCCGACATTCAATGTGCAGACCGTGGAAAGTGAAGTGCGGACCTTCCAGAAGATTGCGACGCGGTTTACACTGGTGGCCGGAGCAGTTGTGGGTATTTCGCTGCTGGTCGGGGGCATTGGCATTATGAATATCATGCTGGTCTCGGTGTCGGAGCGAACCCGTGAAATCGGGCTGCGCAAGGCGGTGGGGGCCGGTTTTGCGGCCATTCTGACGCAATTTCTGGTGGAAGCGGTGGTGTTGTGCTGCCTTGGCGGTCTGATGGGGCTGGGGCTGGGGCAATTGCTGACAACGATTATTGCGCATATTCCGCAGGTGGATATTCTGGACAAGGCATACATTCCCGCGTGGGCGGCGCTGATGTCGCTTGGATTTTCGGCGTTCGTGGGCATTTTCTTTGGATTATTCCCGGCCATAAAAGCAGCTCGACTGGATCCTATTGAGGCGTTACGTCATGAATAAATGGATACGATACAGAATCGTTGTTGGAAGTGCGGTTTTGTTCCTGGGCGGCTGTGCAAGCCTGGCCCCGGAGGACCAGTATTATGAATATCAGGCTCCGCGGGAGAAAGTGCAGACGATTGAGTCGCTGGAACTGAAACCGGCGAATAGTCCTGCGGCGGCAGAACAAAAGGCCGAGCCGAATAGCCCTGCGGCTCCGGCGGAATGGCGGGTCTCCATTGAAGAGTGCCGGGCAGAGACGCTCAAGAACAATCTGGAACTGCAGGTGCAGTTATATGCTCCGACGGCGGCCCAGGCGGCGGTGGATGCCGAAGAAGCGAAATTCGAAGCGGCGTTTGTGGCCAATACGGCGGTGTCTCGAACGGATTATCCGGGGCGATTGGTGGAGGTCGGGGATGGTTCCTATGTCGGCTCAGGAGGATCGCAATATCGTAATATCGATGCGGGGGTGGGTGTGCAAATGCCTTTGCAGACGGGGGGAAATATTCAATTCAATCTGGCGGATTCCCGCGATAAAAATCTGCAATCGGGAAGTCTGTTTTCGCCGTGGTATGAAACGGGTTTTACATTTTCAATTAGTCAGCCTCTCCTGAAAAATGCCGGGACAAGGGCCAATATGCACAGTATTCGACTGGCACGATATGATAAACAGATTACCGATAATGCCACCAAACTGGAAGTGATTCGTGTTCTGGCAGCAGCAGACCGTGCCTATTGGCGCCTCTATGCGGCCCGCCGGCAGCTGGAAGTCCGCCAAAAGCAGTATGAACTGGCCCAGGCTCAGCTGGATCGGGCCAAGCGGCTGGTTGCCGCCGGGCAGCAGGCTGATGTGGAGATTCTTCGTGCGGAAGCAGGGCTGGCCAGTCAACTGGCTGCGATTATTGCTGCAGAAAATGAATTGCGGTTACGTCAGCGAGAATTCAAACGTACTCTGGGAAAACCGGGTGTCGATATTGAAACCCCGACAGTCGTTATTCCTCAGACCGAAGCGGACCCGGTATATTATGAACTGGATAAAAACAAGCTGATTGTGTTGGCAGAACAAAACCGTGCCGAGTTGCTGGATCTGGAATTGCAGATTGCATCGCGAATCAGTACGATTGATTACCTGAACAATCAGATGCTGCCGCTGGTGACGCTGGATTATCGTTACAATGTTCCGGGCATTGGCGTTACGCGTGATGATGCATACGATATGCTGAATGAAAAAAATTATGAAAATCATCGTATCGGTGTCAGCCTCTGGGTACCGCTGGGCAACGAAGCTGCCAAGAACCGACTGCGGCAGGCGATGATTCTGAAACGGCAGACCCTGGCCAGCAAAGAAAACCGTAAATTGCTTATTAAGCAGGAGGTTCTCGGGGCGGTGGATCAGGTCGAAACCAACTGGCAGCAGATTATGGCCAGCCGTCAGAATGCAATTCTGGAAGGGCGGGTTTATGAAGCCGAGATTCGTCAATTCGAGCAGGGGCTTCGTACGTCGACAGATGTGCTGGATGCCCTGACACGCCTTGCGGTGGCGCAGAGTTCTGAAATTCAAGCATTGACGGATTATCAGATTTCATTAGTGGATTTGGCGTATGCCACCGGGACACTGCTTGGTGCCGGCAAAATTCAGTGGGAACCCATTACCCCTGTCCTTCCGGTGGATTAATCATCCGCTGCTGGCCTTCGAAATTTTCACACCGAAGTGAAAAAAAAAGAAAAGGCCGGTCACGCAGAAGGAGGAGGAAGTAAGAGGGTACTTCCCAGGGCTATTTTTTAATGACCGGCCCAAAGGAGGCGTTGTTGAGTATGGTCAGGTATTGGTCGCCTTCCACCATATAGACTCCGGGTTTAATAAAATAGTTACCTGTTTTTTATTTTTTTTCTGATATTTTTATTTTTTGTTTTCGGTGAAGAGAATTTCCGTCAGAGTCCTGCACAAACCCTGAATTTGAGCTGAGGTGTGGTCAGATTGGACACTAATACGAAGACGCTCTGTTCCGGCAGGAACTGTCGGAGGACGGATGGCGGTAAGATAATAACCTTGCTGTCTTAACTGTTGTGCGGTTTGTACGGCTTGTGCAGCCGAACCGAGAATCACAGGGATAATATGGGTCGTACTATGTCCAATATTCAGGCCTGAATTGGCAAGTTGTTTCCGCAGGGTATCTGCGTTTTGTTTTAAACGATACCGCCTGTGAGATTCATTTTGGATTAAATGAAGAGCTGCCAGTGATACCTCGGCCAGAACCGGCGAAGGGGCGGTGGTAAAAATAAAAGGGCGGGCCTTATTAACCAGATAATCGATAGCGACTTTTGGGGCGGCCACAATGGCACCCCCACAGGCCGGACCTTTGCCCAAGGGGGAAATCACTATATCAATCTGATCTAAAATCTCCAATTCTTCGGCAAGACCTGCACCCCGGTTACCCATACAGCCGATAGAATGAGCTTCGTCCACAATCAGGATGGCATTGTATTTATTTTTTAGTTCGACCAGCGTTTTCAGATCTGCTGTGTCGCCATCCATGGAGAAGATGCTTTCAGTGACAATGTATTTACAACGGTACAGCGGATTGGCTAAAAAATGCTCCAGCCTGCCCAGATTATCACGACGGTAGGTATGAAAACTCGCCTGACTGTTTTTGACGGCATCAATGATAGAGGCGTGATCCATGCGATCCATCAGGACAATGTCGCCTTTTCCGGGCAGGGTATTTAAAACGGCCTGATTGGCTCCCCAGCCTGAACCAAACAGCAGAGCGGATTCCTTGCCAAAAAATTTTGCCCAGGCCTTTTCGGCCTCAACATGCGGGCGCATAGTTCCGCTGATGAGCCGGGAGGCGGCGGAGCCCCAGCCGTATGTTTCTATGGATTGAATTGCTGTCCGACGGATTTCGGGGTGATTGGCCAGATTCAGATAATTATTACTGCAGAACAGGACACATTCCCGACCATTGATGACGACAGTTGGTCCCTGAGGGGAGTCGATGCAGGTGCAGCTGCGAGTCATCTGTCGAGCCTCGAGGTCCTGTAATTCCCGTGTTAAATGTGTAAATTTGTCCATATTCGATTTTGTCATTGAATTGATTCCAGTTTTTGGCGATAGTATATGAAATAACACTGTTTAATGGAATATGTATTTATGGGTATCTACGACCGGGATTATCAGAAAGAGACTACAGGCAAAGGCGAATATTTTGGTACGGGCGGGTTGTTTTCCAATGTGCCGCCGGTGACCCGCTATTTACTGATTATTAACATCCTGGTTTTTGTGGTCATGTTTCTGTTTGGGCAGAGTGCCTTCTTTGTCCAGTATTTGAGCATCTCCCCGACTAGCTACACCTCTATTCTGCAGGTCTGGCGGCTGGTGACCTATCAATTTCTGCATGCGGATATTCTGCATATTTTGTTCAATATGATGATGTTGTATTTTCTGGGACCGATTCTGGAATCCATCTGGGGATCCAGAGTCTATCTGTGGTTTTACCTGATTAGCGGAGCTGTCGGCGGGGTGGTTTATACACTGCTGGTTCTGGGGCACCTGCTTGAGGCGGGTTTCATGGTCGGGGCTTCCGGGGCGATTTACGGCCTGATGGCAGCTGCGGCAATTTTGTATCCCCGGATGCAGGTCTATGTATTCGGGACGATTCCAATGCCGATGAAAACCCTGCTGATTATCGTTGTGATCTGGAGTATAATGAATATTCTGGGCGGCAAAAATGCCGGCGGGGAAGCGGCGCATTTATCCGGGGTCGCCGCTGGGGTGGTTTTTGTGTATGTCCTTCCCCGCTTTGCCCATTGGCGTCTGGAACGTTCCAAGGGGGCCTGGCAGCGTAAGCTGGAAAAAGAACGGGCGTTTCAGAATGAAGTGGATCGCATCCTTGAGAAAGTGCATCAGCAGGGGCTGGGCAGTCTGACTCGCGCGGAAAAAAATACACTCAAAGAAGCCACACGCCGCGAACAGGAAGCCGCCAGGCGGTAAAACCGGACAAAGGCCTTACTGATACAGTTCTTCTCCTTCAATCACTCGTTTCTGGATGCGAGCCAGATACTCATCGAGTTCCTGAATATTGGCAAAGACATTCATTGCCGGCAGCAGCTTCATAATGTCGAAGACCTTGCGAATTTGTGGCTGCGGATTGACCAGGGCCAGTTCGCCGTAATATCGCATCATCGACATTTTGGCTTTAATGATAGCGCCTACGCCGGCACTGCTGATAAAATCCACATCTGCCAGATCCAAAATTACAGTGGATATTTTTTTCTGGATCAATTCATGGATTTGGTGGTCCAGGGCTTCGTACGTATCGGAATTGATCTGTCCGGCCAGGATAATCTTTACGGTGTTTTTGTCGATCTGCTGAAGTTTGATATTCAATGGCATGATTGGGTTGTCCTTGTGTTTTACTGAATCGCGATCGAAAGCACTTCTTCGGCTTTACTGACAAAGTGAAACTTGAGGCCGCTTCGGGCTTCTTTGGGGACCTCGACCATGTCCTTTTGGTTGCGTTTGGGCAGAATGACGGTTTTGATTCCGGCCTGTTTTGCGGCAAGGATTTTTTCCTTCAATCCGCCGATGGGCAGCACATGCCCTTTGAGCGTAATTTCTCCGGTCATTGCCACATCCGGGCGGGCGGGTTTGTTCCACATCAAGGATACAATAGAGGTGAAAATCGCAATCCCGGCGCTGGGACCGTCTTTGAGAATCGCTCCGGCGGGTACGTGAATATGGTAATCGTATTTGGCAATATCTTTTGCAGAGATATCCAGGGAGTCCAGATTGGACTTCACGGCAGAAAAAGCCGCTTGGGCGCTTTCCTTCATGACATCCCCGATCTGGCCGGTCAGCAACAGCATGCCTTTGCCGGGCATTTTGGCGGTTTCGACAAAGAGGATTTCCCCACCTGTGGGGGTGTAGGCCAGTCCGGTGACGACGCCTGGGGTTACAGCCCGTTGGGCGATTTCGAAATCGAATTTGGTCGGGCCGAGGATTTCCGCCAGCCGGTTGGGCAGAATCGACAGTTTTCGTGATTTTCCTTCGGCAATGCGTGCTGCAGCGAAGCGGCAAACGGCTGCAATGGTTCGCTCAAAGCTGCGTACTCCGGCTTCACGGGTATAGCTGTCAATGATGATCTCGAGTGTTTTATCCGGGATGACAAGCTGGTTTTTCCGGAGGCCGTGCTCTTTCAGTTGGCGAGGAACAAGATATTTTTTGGCGATATTGAGTTTTTCCCGCTTGGTGTAGCCGCTTAGTTCGATAATTTCCATGCGGTCGTACAGGGCAGGCGGGACCGGCTCCATATAATTGGCCGTGCCGAT
>JAWRKM010000105.1:2500-68546 GCA_040306945.1 Anaerohalosphaeraceae bacterium | reverse complement strand
GGCCGGGTGGCATCGGCCACGATCATCCAGTGCAGTGTACGCGGACAGATGACCGCGGCAGGTTTGGCCGGCGGACTATTGGGGGATGTGGAACAATCTACCATTCAAAATTGCAGTTTTTCCGGCTCCCTGACCACCGGTGATTACCCTTCATCCTATGTGGGAGGCTTGATTGGCAGAGCCTTTGTTGCGACGGTGGAAAACTGCTGGATGTCGGGCACAATGACCCTGGGACAAGGCTATGTCCAGGCGGGGGGGCTGGTGGGGGCCATTTCCGGCTCGGCAGTACTGTGCTCCTATGCCAGTGTGGAGATATCCTGTGCTGCGGACACCGCCCAGATTGGCGGTCTGGCGGGAGCATTTGATTTCAGCTTTATCAACAACTGCTATTGCTCGGGCAGTATCGATGCCTCAGTCAGCTCCGATACCGTCGGTGGACTGGCGGGCCAATCTGATTCTATGCTTTTTGAGATTAAAAATTGCTACAGCATCTGTCGCGTTACCGGTGGCCGAAGTGATATTGGCGGATTGATTGGCTATGGAGATCCGATGCTGGTCAATCAGTGTTATTTTCTTCAGGCCAATGAAGGTGGTGGGCCGGACAATGGTCTGGGCATTCCGCAAACTGCATCACAATTAAAACAGACTGCTACGTATGAAGGCTGGGATTTTGTCGGCGAAACCCTTTATGGCACCCAGGATATCTGGCGGATGTGTATGGATGGGCTGGCCTATCCGCGTCTGAGCTGGCAGTATGCCCGCCGAGGCGATTTTGCCTGCCCTGATGGCATCAACATCGGGGATTTAACTGCGCTGTCATACAGTTGGCTTAGTTCCAAATATGAGGGACACGCTTATCAAGTATCCATAGACGCCGACGGCAGCGGCAAGATCGATCTGGCGGACTTGAACCTCATGGCCGCTTACTGGCTGTCGTATTGACGGGTATCCTGACCCTTTCGGCGACTCAGGCGGACGGTTACAATGCTGATTAATGTACTGGCTGCGATGCCAAACAGGGCCGTCGCAACATCCACCCACCAGATGGGTTTGTGATAATACACACTGCCTGCCAGTACCGCACCCAGCAGCAATAGCGGCGGACAGATCGCCCACAGCGGCCACCATGGCCGATGCCGTTCCAGGCCGGGTTTGCGGTCCAGGTATTGGATCCAGATCAGTGTAGCCGCCGAATACGCTGTCAGGTGAAACACCGTATTGAGATGGTACTGCGGATACAACCCCAGCAGATGCGACAGGTTCGTGATGGCAAAGATAAAAATTGCCGACACCGCCAGTAATGCCGGCCAGAAACTCAATACCGACAAAATCACCAGTCCGATGGCCGCACCCTGAAAATCACTGACTAAATCCAGCAGTTCCATCTGTCGTCCCACGCGGCTCTGGAGCCATTCGTCAAAGGCCCCGTAACCGATCACAATGGCCAGGATAATCCAGGTCTTGGGGTTATTCCAGCGGACTTTTTCATAGGGACTGACGGCCAGCCAGACAAAGAATACCAGAATCAGGTACGCCAGCAGGTGCATGGTCTTGTCCGACATCCCGCTTTGCCCGGCGATCTGCGGTACCGGGATATGGGTCAGCACAAACAAAGCCGGCCAGTATATCCCCAGCGACATCAAAATGTATTTATGGCGTTTCAGCAGAGGCACACACTCCTGGTGTCATTCATTGGTTGATCAACGATTTGGATCATAAAATCCCGGTTCCGGATGCGATGGAGGCGTTGGCGGAGTTGGTTCCGCTGGCTGTATCGGTTCTGACGACAGCGTCGGCTCAAGATCGGGTGCCGGCGACGGAACCCCCTGCGGAGCGACTGCCGAAGCGGCAAACACATCCCACTGCGGGCCGTACTGAGCCAGATACAGGGCTGAATACGACCGGAGGAAAACATAAAACGGCAGCAGCAGAACAGTCCCGATATAGGGAATCACCGTAATGCAGCAGAAACAGCAGCAGGTCGCAAATCCCATCGCTGCAAATATCGCCACAAAGCCGATAAACAAAACCAGATAAAACAGCAGATAAATAAAAAACCGTCCGAGGTTGTCTTTGAGCAGTCCCCAGAACATCCTCCAGGCTTCCATACAGCGAAGACGATGGATATACATCACCGGCACCACAAAATGCTCGGTGAGTTTGGAAATAATGCCGAACACGATCCCGACCAGAAGTGTAACCGAAGCCAACAGACCAATCATCCCTATCGTTGCAGCCAGCAGCTGTCCGGCTGTATGAGAATGAATAATCGGGATCAGGACGACGACCCACCCAATGACCAGCGGAATCATGCAGGCCAGATAAAGCAGCCCCACGCACAGCTTGAACAGAAACAGACTGTTGGCCTGTGCGGCATAATCCTTCCAGGGCTGTACGATCAGGTCGGTATTGCGGGCGACACCATTGAGAAACATAAATTTGCCGCGACATCGCAGGAACAGCAGTCCCAGCCCAATGACCAATCCCACAGCCAGGATACTCAGCCCCAGCGGCAGCAGCCAGTACATATTGGCTTCGATGAAGTGTCGGGCTTCGTGCATAGAAGGAGCATGCGGTCTGCCTCTGCCATCACCGCCTCCGCCGGTTCCTCCTCCGCCCTCTCCCAGAAACGCCAGCCAGGCACAGAATCCCAGCGAAAACCACTTGCCGATATCAAACGGCGAAAACAGAATCTGTCCGGTCTTTTCGATGGCCTTGCTGACCGGGTCGATAACACTGATGCGCTGAGTTGTTATCTGGTTCATCCGACGGCTCCTTTCGCTTTGCCTATGAACAACGTGCTTTGGCCCGCTGAACGGACCGCTGCTGCGTTTATCATTTATCATTCCATGGCTCATCCATCTGTCAATCAGAGCCTCACCGGCACGCCTTTGCCGGCCAGAAACTGCTTGGTCTGGTTGATGGTGTACGTGCCGTAGTGGAATATCGAGGCTGCCAGGACGGCGGATGCCTTGCCTTTGTCCAGCACCTCATACAGACTGTCCAGGGTCCCTGCACCGCCGGAGGCGATGACCGGGATATGCACCGCTTCGGCAACCGCACGGGTCAGCTCGATATCATAGCCCGCCTGGGTACCGTCGGCATCCATGCTGGTCAGCAGGATTTCACCGGCCCCAAGTTTTTCCGCCCGCACGGCCCACTCCACCACATCGATGTCAGTTCGTTCTGTGCCCGCCTTGACGCAGACGACCCACTTGCCGTTGCGAGTGAGGTCTTTGCGGGCATCTATGGCCAGCACGACGCATTGAGCCCCGAACCGCTCGGCCGACTCACGCAAGATATCGGGATTGTTGACTGCCGCGGTGTTGATGGAGCATTTATCCGCGCCGCTTCGCAGCAGCAGGCCAATCTGGTCGGCACTGCTGATGCCGCCGCCGACGGTAAACGGGATGAACACATTGGCGGCCACCTTCTCGACCAGCTCGACAATCGTCTTGCGCGAGCGAATTGTCGCGGTAATATCCAGAAACACCAGTTCATCGGCACCCTCGGCACTGTAGCGGCTGCCCAGTTCGACCGGGTCGCCCGCATCCCGCAGGTTGACGAAATTGACCCCTTTGACGACGCGATTATCTTTAACATCCAGACAGGGGATGATGCGTTTGGTCAGCATGGCTGTTTCACCTCCTGACAGATACGAACAAAATTCCGCAGCAGCGCCAGTCCATCATTGCCGCTCTTTTCGGGGTGGAACTGGACGCCGAAGAGGTTGCCTTTTTCGACGGCTGCCGTCAGCGACAGACCTTCGTACTCCGTTGTGGCGACACTGGCCGCGGGGTCTTCCACCTTCGCATAGAACGAATGGGCAAAGGCAAAATGCTTGCCCTGTTCCATCCCGGCAAACAGCCGCATCCCCGCAGCGGGAATCACCTTGTTCCAGCCCATATGCGGGATAGTCCTGCCCGGCGGAATCGGGATGACACTGCCGCCAATCAGCCCCAGGCAGCGGTATTCACCCAGTTCGTAGCTCATTTCAAACAGAATCTGATACCCTAAACAGATGCCCAGTAAAGGTTTGCCGGTGCGGGCCTGTTGGCAAATCAGCTCGGCAATCGGGGCGACCCGCTCCATCGCATAGCCGCTGGCGCCAACCCCGGGCAAAATCAGCCCGCTGGCATTTTCAATGTCTTCCGTGCGGCAGCTGACCACAATATCGGCCCCAATGTGTCGAAACGCATTGGTTACACTGCGGACGTTGCCCACGCCGTAATCAATAATGACAAGCATTTTAGGTCCTTGGTTGCTGGCTTAAGTTGACCGTTTCTGACCTCACCAACCATTTCATCAAGACGGCCCCCAAAGGGCTTTTGTTCCACAACGTTGGAATTTTGGAAAGAGGGAGGTCTGACCACACGGGTTATTGTATCCGGCCAGGGGCTATTTCGCAACTGCAAACCGGAAAGTCGAGGATGGCCATCTTTTATTGGTTTCGTTTGCTGACCCGAATTGCGATTACCCTTCGGGTTTCGGCAGTCACCGCACATTGCCCTGACCGTCGGACTGGGGCCACCCATAATATCCCTCGCTGGTCGGCGATGACAAAGACCAGTCTGCGCAGGGCGGTATCGGTTTGCGAATGGGTCAAAAACCGGCTGACCCGTTTGGGGCTGGTCTGCCCCATCGGCACAAAGCGGTCACCATCGGTACGTTGTCGGGCAATCAGTGGCCAGGCCAGTTGGTCCATATCAAACCATTGAATGGATGGATCACCGGAGGTCCTCAAGGCTTCCCACTGCCCCGGCACAAGGTCAACGCATTGCGACTCGATGAGCCATATCCCAAATGGAACCTGACCCTCTTGCGGGATCTCAACTCCCTCGGCGGGTAAGGAGACTTCTTGACGGTCTCGGTGGGTAAACAGCAATAAGTCGCCCTGGCGTCGAAGGCGGCACCCTCCCGGCAGGTCAATCTGCTGGGCGGCGGTCTGAGCGGCCATGGCAAAGACCTGCTGATAATGTGCCTCGGTTAAGTCCCGCCGGCCGCATCCGAGCCGGTCATAGAGTCTGCCCAGCAGTTCTCCGCTGACAAAGGGACCGCTGTCGGTGATGGTACTGGCCCGAAGGGAAATGCTCTGGTGGGGCGACGCAATTACAGCATTATGCCAGATATTATCAGCCTTCTGCTCAAGACGGGATTGCATTGCTGTGGCCGAGCGGTGCAGTTGTTCCAGCTTCGAGACTAGATCGCCGCAGGCCCGTTCCTGCAGGCTGGGCAAGAGGCGATGCCGGACCCAGTTGCGGCGAAAGCCCACATCGGCGTTGCTTGGGTCTTCGCGCCAGGCCAGGTTATGTTCCATGCAATAGGCCGTGATGTCTCTGCGACGTGCCGCCAGCAGGGGCCGTATCCAGTGCAGGCCATTGCGCTGGGCAACGGGACGAATCCCAACCAGCCCGCTGAATGCAGTGCCACGCAGCAGCCGCATGAGCAGGGTCTCTGCCAGGTCGTCTTGGTGATGGCCTGTGGCAATGGTCTGACAGCCGGCCTGTCGAGCCATTTCTTCCAGAGCCGCCAGACGCAGGTGCCGCCCTGCGGTCTCGATCGATAGCCGGTGGGTTTTGGCATAGCCTTTGACGTCCACACGACGTGTCAGGATGGGCAGCCCATAGCGGGACGCGAGGTCTTCGACGAAGTGCTGGTCGGCGTCCGAGTCGGCCCCGCGAAGCTGATGATTGACATGGCCGCAGACCAGCTGGTACGGAGTCGCAAGCTGCTGTTGTCTGGCCTGCAGCAAGTGCAGCAGAGCGACCGAGTCGGCCCCGCCGGAGACGGCGACAAGAAGACTGGTTTTGTATGATATAAGACTGAGTGTGTCCGGTACTAATTCAATCATCGTGGTTTGCCAACAAAAAAGGCCTGAGGCAAACGCCCAGGCCCTGATGTTGCGGTTACGTCACGGTGTTATTTCTTCAATACATCCGTGGCTGCTTCTTTCAATGACGGGTCGGCCTTGGACAGCTCGAGTATCCGACGTTGGGCAAATTCGGTGTTATCTTCATAGCGGGCCTCTTTCTGGACGGCCAGCTTGTACAGTGCCAGGGCTTCTTTACGCATCTTGAGTTTCTGGTCCAGGATATAGGCGGCGCGGTAGCGGGCAGGGAAGCTGGTGTTTTCGTTCCACTGGAAGCATCGCTGGTACATCACCGCGGCTAATTCGTAATCCTTGAAGTGTTCATAGATGCGCCCGGCCCGGAAGGCAGCCTCGTCAATCCGAGTACTGTTGGGGTACTCCTTCATCAACTGATTGTAAAGCTGGAGGGCCTGGCGAAGCTTGGCCGAGTCGGTGATGATAAAGTATCCGCCGGCTTCGAGGTACAGTTTCTGGGCCTGCTTGTACAGAGCTTCGGCACCTTCAATGGTCTCGGTGGCGCTCATATCCTGGGTGACGTATTCACCAGGCACTAGGTACCGGTACTGGGCCATCTGACGCAGGGTGGTCAGTTCATTCTGGGCCCAGCGGCGTTTCATCTCGTTGCCGGTGGACTGGTAGTAGCTGATCATTTCCTGAAGGGCGACTTGGTAATTGGTCCGTGCGGCGGCGACCTGTTCGACGACATCGACTTCGCCGGCATCCGGGTTCAGGACACCCTTTTCGGCAATAATTTGTTCCTGAGGACTTAATATCAGATGTGCGTCATCGACTTTGGGGTTGGAGCATCCAACCAGGGCGGTGATTGCCAGCAGGGCCAGTGCGGCCTTGGTGAACAGTCTTATCATATTGCGTAACTCCTTTCACTGTATCAAATTACGTTCATTTTGTCCGGTTTCAAAGTCCAAAACTTTGGCTTTGTTTAGTTGGTTTGTATCCGACGGTGAAGGCAGAACAACACCTGCACCTAAAGCAATCCTGATATATCGGCAAAACAGGCAAAGTTTGCCCAAAAATTTCCCAGGTTGGCAACGACATATCACAATACCATCTTCCGTCGCGGTGTCAATGGCCAAAGGACTGACCGCGGCCAGCTTCCAGCAAATGCGCTTTGTTTGGCAGAATACACGAATACATCAACACAAGGGTACAGGGTTACAAGATTAGGGTATGGTGATAAACGGGGAGTGGATCGTGGAGTGAAGGCATTTGAGATTTGCATTTTCGTATGGGGACGGGAATTACGGAACCGGGGAGCCCGGGGCAATAGGGGGTATTTAAATGAAGCACTGAAGCACTATATATACAAGAGCCAGTATATCAAGTAGTGTGGGTTAAAAAATTAATTTTATTTTTTTGAACTATTCTGATTTATTTCTGGTATAATAAACCATCATGAAGTGCATTCTTTCATCTCTCAAGAGTCTGCTTCCCATAACAATAAAAGTCGAGAGATCATAGTTGAATGGTCTGAAAAAAAGCAGACCAGGGAGTATTTAAGTGAGTACAGGTACAGTCAAGTGGTTTAACGCAAGCAAAGGTTTTGGATTTATTACCCCCGATGATGGCGGCAAGGATTTGTTCGTCCACCACACAGAAATCAAGACGGGCGGTTACGCTACGCTGGATGAAAACCAGAAGGTGAATTTCGAAGTGGGTCAGGGCAAAAAAGGCCCTTGTGCCAACAACGTCAAGCCGCTGTAATTCAGCTGCAACCGTGACGACCTCAAGGCTCTGCCATCCGGCAGGGCCTTTTTTTATTCTCCTATTAAATACCAGGCTATACGGAGTCTGCAGACCTGTGCCCGTGGATGGTGTCCTATTTCAGGAATAATGCCGTTTTACCACTGGGCTTCGACGTAGGGGCCGGTGGGACCCTGCGGTTTGGGTTTGGGACGCGATTCGAGGATGGCCTCGGCAATCGGCACGTCGGCTTTGCGGGTGATTTTCAGGTTGGTATAGTCGGTTTCCACTATCGCCACCGGATGGCCGAGGCTTTCGACCAGCATGGCGTCGTCGGTAATTTTGGATGCATCCAGATTAGGGAGATTGGCATAGGCTTTTTTGAGCAGGTCTGCGGCAAAGACCTGCGGGGTCTGGGCTTCCCAGAGGTTGGTGCGGTCCACGGTCTGCTGGACGAGGCCGTTATGGACCCGCTTGAGAGTTCCGTTGACCGGACAGGCCAGGATGGCGGCACCGGTTTCAGCGGCCTTCTGGAAGACCTGATTGATCCATTCTTCGGTGACACAGCAGCGGACGGAATCATGCACGGCGATCAGCTCCGCATCAGGGTTGATCCTGGCCAGGGCATTGGCGACGGTTTCAAAACGCTCTTTGCCTCCGTGGACGATTTTAACACCATAAAACCCCATCGTTGGTCCCCATTTCAGACGGACCAGTTCGTCATCCTCCGGTGCGATGCACAACAGGACCTGCTTGACATCTTCCCGGCTGGCAAACGCCTCGATACTGCGAAGGAAAGCCGCTCGTCCCCCCAGCTCGACAAAAGGTTTTTTCTTATCACCGCCAAACCGGGCACTGGCCCCGGCCGCACATATAATTACCGATACCGATTTTGCCATGGCTGGTCCTGCTAAACTCGTGCTCAAACTCATAACGTCATTGTGCCTTTATTTTATAAAACGGATATATTGTGCCGGATTTACCTGGGCTGTCAAGAGGTGTTTCCTTCCGCTGGGGTTTTTATGCCAATTAAACGTCCGATAATCGGGGTTTCGACGCAAATCCTCCCTTGGCAAGTCTGAAAATCTTTAAATCCGAGGCCAAAATACAACCCTGACCGACCTTTTAGTTATTCGCCTGTGTTATCCTGACGAGAACATGCTGTAAGGAACTCTGTCCGGAATCGGGGTCGATTGTGGATGGAACCTGTCGTCAAGATAAGGAATGTGGTATGGAATCGAAAAAACAAAATCAAACCCAATCCAAAGCCGACACCAGCAGTGACCAGCTTCTGCGAGAGCATCGGATCACCCAGGCGGCCCTGGAGGCCAAAAGCCGTCTGATTGACAATATGGCCTATCAGATTCGCACCTTGTCCAATGCGGTCATCGGATTCAGCGATCTGCTCTATTCAGAGGATCTCGAACCCCATCTGAAGGAGTATGTGGCTGAGATTTATCAGGCGGGCAAGGCGCTGTCGGTGCTGGTCAATGATGTTCTGGACCTGGCCAGGCTCGAGTCTGGCAAGCTGGTGGTTTCGAAATCGTTTTGTCTGCTTGCCGGCCGGCTGCAGGAACTCTATCAGCTTATCCAGGGTGCGGCCCGCCAAAAGGGGCTGCAATTTTCGATTACCGCGGACCCGGATGTGCCGGCCAGGATGTTCACGGATGGGGAACGGCTGGTCAAGTGTCTGTTGAATCTCTGTGCCAATGCGGTCAAATATACACCCCAAGGATATGTGCGTGTTCATCTCAGCCGCCAGCGGTGTGAGGACCAGGCGTGGCTGCGTTTTGATGTGGAAGATTCCGGAATTGGGATTGCTCCCGAGCGGCTTGCAAGTCTGTTTGATGAAGTGGTTCAGGCAGAGAAAGCCAACCATGATGTGTTAACGAGCATGGATATGGGGATATCCGTGACCGCGTCGCTGCTGGCGACCCGGCGGCTGGTAGAGGCGCTGGGGGGACGTATTGAGGTGACCAGTACACCGGCTGTCGGATCGACCTTTTCATTGCTGCTGCCGGCAGGACTTAATCCGGATGCCGAGCAACGGCTGGATTTATCCAGGGTGGTCTGGGATGCGGCCTCATCGGACGCCTCGCCCACCCAGGCGATTCCGGCCAGAACGGCAGCCAAATCGGCGTCCTGCGGAACCGTGCTTCTGGTGGAAGACCAGGAATCCAACCGTACGGTGATGACGCTGCTGCTGGAGACGCTGGGGCTGTCGGTGGTAACCGCCGAAGATGGTATCGAAGCAGTGGCGGCTGCGACGTCGCAGTCGTTTGATGTGATTTTGATGGATTTGATGCTGCCGCGGATGGATGGCTATCAGGCAGCGGACAGGATGCGGCAGCAGAACATTAGCTGTCCGATTATTGCCTTGTCGGCCGGGGTGATGAATGACAGTGATGCGCAGCGTCTTGCCAAGGATTTCGACGGATTTCTGAACAAACCCGTGGACAGCAAAAAGCTCCAACAGACGCTGCAGAAATATCTGCCGCATCTGGGCGCCCCCAAATCTTTCGGCCAGCCGGCGCCTGCGGACCAGGATGATTTCGTGATTGAATATCATTAATACGGATACTCAAATACAGATTACGCAACAATGTCTCTTGACACTCAAATGACGGCCTCACTGACGGAGTCCCGTGAGCATCTTCAATTCGGGACCTGGCTGGTTCAGCAGGGCCGGATCAGTGAAGCGGATTTACAGAAAGCCCTGGACAGCCAGCGTGCCGAACCAGGCCGGCTGGGCGAGGTCCTGACGCGGATGAATCTGATGTCCGAGACGGATGTGATTCGGGCTGTCGGGGAGTTTTTGTCTATTGAATATATCGACCTGGACGATTACACGATCATTGATTCGGATGTCTCCCGCAGAATTCCGGAAAATATCGCCAAGCGGCTGGAATTGATTGCCATCAGTCAGGAGGACGATACGGTTCGTGTCGCCATGGCCGACCCGCTCAATATTGTGGCTATCGATACCGTGACCGTCAAGCTCAAGCGGCAGGTCAAGCCGCTGATTGCGATGCCCCGCAAAATCCGTCAGGCCATCGAATTTGTGTATCACGGGGTGGATGTCGATCAGCAGCAGATGAAAGATATCGTGGATCTGCAGGTGCAGACCGACGACCCATCCAAAAAGTCCCAGGAGGACGCGGAATTTTCCGCCGACGGGATCACTGAGGCCGACGCCCAGGATGCACCGGTCATCCGGTTTGTCGATTTGATGCTCAGT
The DNA here is from genome assembly GCA_040306945.1 of Anaerohalosphaeraceae bacterium. GTDB lineage: Bacteria > Planctomycetota > Phycisphaerae > Sedimentisphaerales > Anaerohalosphaeraceae > Anaeroglomus. The sequence goes on along the minus strand of JAWRKM010000105.1, from coordinate 57,738 downwards.
CATGCCATCAAGAGCCGTGCCAGCGATATTCATATCGAACCCCAGGAAAAATCCATGAATATTCGTATGCGGGTGGATGGAATTTTGTGTGATATGGTTCCGCCCAGCCGCAAGATGCAGCAGGCGGTCATTGCCCGCATCAAAGTCCTGGCCGAGATGGATATCGCCGAACGACGGCTTCCGCAGGATGGACGCTTCCGTATCCGCATGGGCAAGGACCGTTCTGATATTGATGTGCGTGTGTCCGTGCTGCCCACGATTTATGGCGAAAAAGTGGTTCTGCGTATTCTCGACAAAGCCTCGCTGAATCATAGTCTTGATGCGCTGGGGCTGGAACCGGAGATGCTGGCTCGCTTTCGCCGGGTACTGGGGCTTCCCCACGGGATTATCGTCGTCACCGGACCAACCGGCAGCGGCAAAAGCACCACCTTGTATTCGGCTTTGAGCGAACTGAAGGATCCCCGCAAAAATATCACCACCGTTGAAGACCCCGTGGAATATCGTCTGGCCGGCATCAATCAGACTCAGGTCAAGCCCGAAATCAATCTGGACTTTGCCGGGTGTCTGCGTGCGATTCTGCGGCAGGACCCGGATATCATCCTCATTGGTGAAATCCGTGACAAAGAAACGATGGAAATCGCCATCAAGGCGTCCATGACGGGACATCTGGTGCTCAGCACGTTCCATACCAACGATGCCTGCGGGGCCATCAGTCGGTTTGTGTATATGGGGCTGGAGTCTTATCTGCTGGCTTCGTCGCTGAATCTGATAGTCGCTCAGCGGCTGGTGCGTCGGGTCTGTGAGAAATGCCGCAGGCCGGTTACGCTGGCGCCGGAGCTTCTCAAACGGCTGCGCATCAGCCCGGAAATGATGCAAAACGCCCAATATGTCGAGGGGACAGGCTGCCCGCACTGCAACAATACCGGCTATCGGGGCCGTGTCCCGATTTTCGAGTTTCTGCTGATTGACAATGAGATTCGCCATGCGATTGCCGAAGGTCGCCGTGAAGACGAGATCCGTGCCCTGGCCCGAAAGAAAGGCATGGGCGACCTGATGAGCAGCGGTGTCTCACGTATGCTGGCCGGGCTGACCACCGCCGAAGAAGTCCTGCGGGTTACCTTTGCCGACGACGGTGAACTGTAACCGTACTGTGCAATCCTGGGTCTATTGAGCCGGTTTAGCCGGCGGCACGGCTGGGGGATACCGATCCAGATTTTCAATTTTGAAGATGTTGATAAAGCGATTCCTGCTGCGCAATTGGGTGATGAATTTGTAAGGCCCTATATCTTTTGTCTGAACCAGCGGTGCAATGACCTTGAGATTATACAATTCGTAATACGGATCATTCGGGGCCAGCCCCAGCCGCGAATCCCAGGCAATATAAACGACTCCCAGCTTGTGCAGCTGCCGGGCGAAATCAACCAGATCGCTGCCCTTGACACTGCGATAATTGACGATCTTGTGTCGTTTTTCCGGGGCGACATACAAATTGACGACCCCGGACAGGCTGGTCGCCAGCCCTTCGCCTTGCTGGCAGTTGTCCATATACCAGTCCGCCAGGTATTTAAACTCCGCATCGCGTGAGCCGTCATTGAGCAGCCAGGCGGTGTTCATTTGGCTGGCGACGATGGCCACCATCAACATCGTGCTGAGTGTGATTTCCGGGAGAATCCCCCGGAAGCGATGGAAATACAGGGACACCAGGGCCAGCAGGGCCATGGCCAGCATGGCCACAAACGGCATGGAAGCTGCTTTGGGGCAGATCTGCTGGCAGCGTTCCAGAACGGCAACCACACTGAAAAACCACAGCACAGCAAGGATGCTCACCACGACCTGGACGACTGCTGTGGCGATGGAATACCGTCTGGCGGCGACGGCCAGAGTCTGACGGATGCCGTACAGGCAAATCAGCAGGGCGATCCAGAAAATGGGCATGTGAAAGCGGGGAATGGGATAGGGATAATAGGCGTGAACCAGAAAATAGGGAATCAGAAAAATGCCCAGCACCAGGACTTTCCAGTTCCGCTGATAGCAGGCCCAGCCCGCCCCCAGCAGAAACGTAATACCGGCCAGCAGCTTGCTGGCCCACATCAGTATAGTGCCGGCGTTTTCAGAGGACCCGACCGGCAGGGCCGCCAGCGGATTAAACCCGACGCTCCAGATGAGATTCAAATGCAGTGAAATTCCGATTTTGTCATTGCCTAATTTGCTGAAAGCGTTGGCAGCGCCAGTTTTGAACACATTAAAATAATGCGTATCTGAGACTTCGTATTTGAAAGTCGCCGCCAGCCATAGGATCAGGGGGATGCTGGCCAGAAAGGAAAGCCCCAGTGCCGCCAGGCGATCTTTTTTGGAGGTTGCAAAAATCATGTCAATGACAAAGGCCGCCAGAATCAGGGCGGCGCATTCATAACGGACCATGGTTCCAATGGACGCAAACAAATAGCTCCAGCGGCTTCTCCGAAAGATCAGATACACCGTCAGCAGAATAAAAAACAGCAGGGGGGTCTCGGCCAGCGGCTCAATCATCAGATACAGTACCCAGGGATTGATCAGGCACAGCAGGGCCAGCCACTTGCCTGCCCGGCCGATCAGCTGCCGGGCAATGAGAAAAATCAGGATGCCGTTGAACGGATGCAGAATGCCATTGAGCAGCCAGCTGGCCTTAAGGTCGGCATAATTGCCGGACATCAGGGGGGTCAGGATATTTTGCAGGATGCCGGTGACCGGTCCCCGCTTGAAGGTGTCGGGCAGCTTCAAGGACAGGATGGTTTTGCCCACTTCATAAAAACAGGAGAAGTCCGAATTGGGTACGATTTGATGGCCATAGAACAGAATGGATTGATAGACACCGAATACAAACAGAATCAGGCAGATCCACAGGGTGATGGTTTTGTCTCGCTTTGTATCATCCGCGAGAAGCTCGGATGTGGCTGCGGACTGCGGACGGGTACGCCGACGGTCTTTCAATTTGGGCTTTGCGGTATTCATTAATTGATAAAACCCTTTTATCTGGAATCGGAAACTCTTCTTTATACGGCACCAGCGATGGTACAAAAAGCTCGGCTGCCCGGTCAAGCAAATTCTGTTGCGGTTCAGTCAGGACGCTTTTGAATGACGATGGTTTCAAACATCCCAATCAGACCATTCAGGGGGCTTAGGCAGCATTCCAGGCCTTTGAATAATGGGTATGTCCAGTCGAACGTCAGCTGTCGCAGGGTCAATCCCCCGCTGACCAGATAGCGAAGCGGGGTATGAAACCGCGTCTGCAGAATCTGCAGGGTTGGAAACTCAGCCTGGAATATCTGCCGGTCACGGTGGAAGACGATCCAGGGCAAAGCCCCATTGGCTGTGGACAGTGGACCGTCGGATTGAAATTCCCAGCCGCTCGTCGGGTCAAAGGCCTCATGGTGAAAATGCTGATAGATAAAGCGTCCCCACAGGGTGTTGCCCGGTTCAATCATGGCGATGCGTCCGCCGGGTTTAAGGATTCGCCGGGCTTCGCGGAAAAACGCCCGCACGTCGGGAATATGGTGCAGGACATCCACCATCACGATGGCGTCCACGGAGGCGTCTTCGAATGGCATCTGGCAGGCCGAGAAGACCCGGTCCACCGTTGGCAGCTCCAGCACATCCGAGGTAATGACCGTTGGCATGAGGGTCTTGAGAAAGCCGCCGCCGCTGCCCAGCTCGACGACGGTTTTGTCTGGGGTGTACTCGATCGCAGCCGACAGCTCGCCATAGAAATCCTCATAAATACGCCGCAGAAACGCTTTTTTCAGAATAATCTCCCGATGCAGCAGAGTCTTCTGTGCATCATTCCAGGTTTCAGTGCCTTGCAGCTGCGGCAGTTTGAGTCGATCCAGCAATCCCATATTATTTGAGCCATTTGAATTTGGTGAAGGCAAACCAGCTCATCTTCAGCAGCAGCCAGCCGTGGCGGAAGCGGTCGATATTGGTCGTGCCGTAGGTTCTGGCCCGGTAGGTAACGGGCACTTCGACGACTTTGAGGTTCTGTTTAACCGAGCCGAAAATCAGGTCAAAATCCCCAAACGGGTCAAAGTCACCGAAAAATGCCCGGTTGGCTGCCAGAATGTCGTAATTAGCCCGGCTGATCATCTTGGTGCCGCACAGCGTGTCGCGGAATCGCTGGTTGAGCAGCCAGGAAAACAGCAGTCCGAAAAACTTGTTGGCCAGCAGGTTCAAAAAACGCATCGCCTGTTTTTCCATCGGATACACCAGACGCGAACCATTGATGAATTCCCCTTTGCCCTCAGCCAGGGCGTGGAAGAATTTAGGTAAATCCTCCGGCGGGGCAGTCAGGTCGGCATCCTGAATCACCAGCACATCGCCGCGGGCGGCGGCAAAGCCCTTGCGAACCGCGTCGCCTTTACCGCGGCCCTGTCCCTGGTGGATGAGCTTAATATTCTTCTCCGGATGGAGCCGTATTTGATTTTCAATTTCCGCCGCAGTGCCGTCGGTGCTGTTGCCGTCGACAAAAATGATTTCGGTGAAGCGGCCCATGGACGGAATGCGGGCAACGGCGTCGGCAATATTGCCGCGTTCGTTGCGGCAGGGTACGATGACCGACACGCTGAGCTGACTGGGATCCTGAGCCTGCGGCCGGGGCCGGGCGATGATCAGATTCATCAGGTTCAGTGCCCGAAACCCGGGAACCAGCGAAAGGATGCGGTTGAACAATGACGAAATCAGCGGGATATATTTGGGCATAAGCATGAAACTATCGCCGCGGATCAAGTCAAAATCGCTCAGGTACAGCAGGTTGGCAATATCCTCCGGCGGCAGCCAGTTCTGATAGCTGTTGGGGCGGCGCATTCCAAGAGCCGAGCCTAACCGCAGCAGGCCTTCCCACAGGTAGCTGTAATAGGTAATAATGATGCGCGTCCCCGGATGCGTCAGCGGCCCAAGCCGTTCAAAGACCTGCTGAATATCCTGCCAGACACCGATGGAATTGCAGATGAGGATATAATCAAAGGTTTCACTGAGCTGGATGTCCTGCGGGTGCTGGAGATGAAACTGCAGATGCGCAAAACGCTGGCGAGCCCGTGCGATGGCCTCCGGGTCGCTGTCGATACCAACGCCATAAGAGGGCTTGACTGCAGCCAGCAGATCGCCGCTTTCACAGCCCACATGCAGGACGCGGCTGTGGGGACGGACATTGTATTGGTACAGCTTTTCGAGCCATTTATAATAGTAGGCGTTTTTGCGTCTCCAGATGTCGCAGGAGGATTCAGCAGAGTTGGGCGAGGTAGTATTCATTGGCATATTATGGATGCTCCTGTCTGAGGCATTGGCGGATGGTGTCTGTGCCGGGGTGCTCGATGACGCCTTGTTCGGTAATGATGGCGGTAATGTCGGCATGATCGGTCACATCAAAAGCGGGATTGTACACGCCGATTTGCTCTGGGGCCATACGGCTGCCCGCCACGTGTATCACTTCATCGTCGCGGCGATGTTCAATCGGGATCCCCGTGCCGTCGGCGATGGACAAGTCAAAAGTACTCGACGGGGCGGCAACATAGAAGGGCACACCGAAGTGTCTGGCCAGGATGCTCAGGGCCAGCGTGCCAATCTTGTTGGCGGTGTCGCCATTGGCGGCGATGCGGTCGGCGCCAACGAAAATGGCGTCAATTGTTCGGGATTTCATCAGCGATGCGGCCATGTTGTCGCATTGCAGTACGGCCTCGATGCCGGATTGGGCCAGTTCCCAGGCGGTCAGCCTTGCTCCCTGCAAAAGCGGACGGGTTTCGTCTATATATACGCGAATTTTTTTTCCCTGAGCGTGGGCGGTGTAGATGGGGGCCAGGGCGGTGCCGATACCCGCGGTGGCCAAAGCTCCCGCGTTGCAATGGGTCAGTATGGCCGCATCGTCGGGGATGAATTGCTGGCCGTGCTTGCCGATGGCCTCACACATCCGGCGGTCTTCGGTCTCAATGGATTTGGCCTCGGCCAGCAGAACGTCTTTAAGCTGACCGGTAGTGTAATTCGGATCGTTGGCCAGGACCTGCCGGGCGGTGCGGGTCATTCGGTTCAGTGCCCAGAACAGGTTCACTGCGGTTGGGCGGCTCTGGGCGAGGTAATCGGCGGTTTTCAGGATTGTTTTGAGGGTTTCTGCGGCAGGAGTCGTATCACACAGTTCGCGGCAGGCAAGGCAAATTCCATACCCGGCGGCCACTCCAATAGCGGGGGCACCCCGGACGGCCAGCGTGGTAATGGCCTCAAAAAGCTGTGCAGGGGCCCGGCAGGCGAGGTATTCCATCCGGCCGGGCAGCTTCCGTTGGTCGAGCAGTTCGAGGACGCCGTCTGTGGCTCCGACCCACCGTAATGTTTCAAACGCTTTTACCATAATCGACTATAAGTATGTACAAATACGACATTTCCAGTCTGACTTGCCTGCCAATACTTTCGGCATATTGGGTATGTATTTTATAAGGGAAATTGTATATTGTAAATTGGAATTAGCGGGAATGGATGTAAGGAAGATAAAATATATGACAAATAACACCAAAAACGCAAGACTTACGACACCACCGGCAGTTGGTCCCAGCGGGTGGTGAATTGGGGGGACAGGTGTTTGAACTGGGTGTGCCAGGGTTTATCGATGCCTTCGGCGGCCCAGCGGACGGTGCAGTCGCCCCGGCGGTTGATGGCGTCGAGGGTCCGCATCAGCCGGCCGGCCCTGGCCCGGTCGGCCCCATCGAACAGGGTCCGCTGGACGTGTTCCTGCGGGGTCAGCTCGTGCAGCAGGACGCCGGCCCGCTTATAATCGAATCCCTCCCGATAAATCCGCTCAATCGACGCCGTCGCCGCCTGGACTAATTCGGCACTGTCAAAGGTGGCGGTGGGAAAGACCGTCGTGTGGACATTATAATAGCGGTGTTCGATGAACCGGCTGGTGGCGACCGACACCGACATCATCCCGGCGGCAAGACCTTCCTGGCGGAGTTTTTCCCCGGCCCGGGCGGCATAGGTGGCCGCCGCCTCCATAAGCTCGTCGATGGCTGTGACCGATCTGCCGAACATCCGGGAGACGGTGATGGTTTTTTTGTCCTGCGGATTTTCTTCCAGCGGGTAACAGCTTATCGCCCGCAGTTCATAGACGGTCCGAACCACCTGAACCCCGAATCGCCCCCGTATCCAGCCAATGTTGGCTCGGGATAAATCCAGCGCATTCATAATTCCGGCGGCATTCAATTTGCGAGCGATGCGCAGGCCCACCCCCCAGACATCCTGCACCGACACCCGCTGCAGGGCCTGAGCCAGAAAGGGAGAATCCGCCAGATTCAGCACGCCAGCGGTCTTGGGAGATTTTTTGGCGATTTTGTTGGCTAATTTGGCCAGTGTTTTGGTGGGGGCGATGCCGATCGATACGGGAATTCCTGTCCACTGCCGGACGGTGTGCTGGATTTGCCTGCCGTAGTCCTCCGGCGGATGGTCTATCCCGGACAGATCCAGAAAGGCCTCATCGATCGAATACACCTCCATCGCAGGGGTAAAATTCGCCAGCGTTTGCATGACCCGGCCGGACATATCGGCGTAGAGGGTGTAATTGGAGGAAAACACTTCCACCTGGTGGCGACTCAGGATGTCCCGCACTTCAAAGGCCGCCTTCCCCATGCCAATACCGAGGGCCTTGACCTCGTTGGAACGCGAGATGATGCAGCCGTCGTTATTGGACAAAACCACCACCGGCCTGTGTTCCAGGCCCGGATTAAAGACCCGTTCGCAGGAAACATAAAAATTGTTGCAATCGACTAAGGCAAACAGCGTCGTCATAAGGGATGAATCACATTGGTAACCACGCCCCAGACCTGGAATTCCGAATCGGTGCAGATTTCCTGTATGGCGTAGTCGGGATTTTCGGGTTCCAGACAGATTGTCTTGCGGTGCATCCGGATGCGTTTGACGGTCAGCGAGCCGTTAACGACGGCGATGACGATATTTTTATCCCTCGGCTCCAGCGAACGGTCCACAATCAGCAGATCACCGCTGTGAATCCCCGCCCCGACCATCGATTCCCCGCTGACCCGGACAAAAAACGTGGCGGGCGGATTTTTTATCAGGTATTTATTTAAATCCAGACGGCCTTCCTCGTAATCAGCGGCAGGCGAAGGAAACCCCGCAGACACACGCGCCTCATAATAAGGCTGACTGAGCGAAGACGATAAATCCGGCCGATAAATGCTTATGGTCTTGATTTTCATAAATACATAATACCATACAAAAACCTAACAAGCAAGCAGGCAAATACGATGTTCCCCGGCTATCCCGCGAAAGTAGACTTTCTGGGTTGACATATTTAATAGGCTTTGATATAATTTGCTTGGATTTAATGAAGTTCTAACATGGGGGATATTGTGGTGTTTTTAGACCCAAGAATTCCAATACTCTGTGCAATGATAACCCTTACTGCTTCTGGCTGGTCGGCCCTGCCGTTTCCCTCGGAAGCTCAGCCGGCCGTATCCATCGGCGGAAAACTGCCCGGCAGCCATGAAACCAGTGGCATCGTCTGGCACGCCGGCCTGCAGAAGTTCTTTCTGGTCAGCGACGCCGGCACCGTGACCTCCATGACCGCCAAAGGCACCAAGCTGACCCACTGGGCCATCGGTGCCGACCTTGAAGCTGTGACCGTAACGCATCCAAACAGCGAGTTCATCTATTTGGGCATCGAAGACCCTGACAGCATTTGGGAATTCAACATCACCACCGGCCTGGTTACGCGGATATTCGATCTGACCTCATGGATGACCAGCCCTGCCAACTCAGGCCTTGAGGCCCTGACTTTCATCCCCGACCCCGCCGACCCTGAAGGCGGCCTGTTTTACGCCGGCCTTCAGGAAGACGCCAGCATATTTGTCTTCCGCCTGCCGATTCAGTCCAGCTCCACCAGCTCCGCCGTAACCTGGGTCCGCACCATTCCGCCCCTCAACGGTGTTGCCAACATCTCCGATCTGACCTATGTTCCCACCCAGAATGCTATCTATGCCATCTATGATAAAGATGACATCCTGCGGGCGATGGAAACCGATGGTACCCTTATCGGCGAATGGACTTTGCCTGGCAAAGACCAGGAAGGCGTCGCTCTCAAAGGCAGTGAACTGTATATCACCGAAGACTACGGCGGCGATGGCGGCGACGTCCTTCGTTATGCGCCGTTTAAGGTCATCCCCCAGCCCGACCTCGACGCGGATGGAAAAGTCAACCTGGCCGACCTGGCCATCCTGTCCGCCGCATGGGCCAGCAACAGCCAATCTGCAGCCGACACCAACGCCGATGGTACCATCGACACCACTGACCTCGCCGTCTTCTCCGCCGCCTGGCTCCAGGGAACTTACTAAATTATCAATTTTCCATTTTCCTTTGAGGAACTCTTATTTATCCCAGCAGCCCCCAGCGAGTTGCTCGGACAGGATACCGTTCAAGTCGGCATCCTCAAAGGCGTCGGAAAAGTGTATTTACAGGCCGTGGTCGATACCTATGGCAGTTACGCCTTCGGCTCTGTGCATACCGGAAGACGGCCCGAATATGCCGCCGCCGTGTTCCATAATGATGTCCTGCCCCAATACGAACAGCGGGACTTGCCCCTCACGGCGGTCCTGACGCTCAGGGTGCTCTCCCGCAGAGCCCTATCCTTCAGAACGATATGGACAACCTATCGGAAATGTTCTATAATGACAAGCATAAAGTGCAACTGCATACCGTGTTATGCAGAAAATCGTTAAGACCATTTACACAGTTAGATGAACAGACCCATTGAATATGCACAAGATATATGCCAGAGGGAAATAGGTTCTTCGAAATAAGCACACCTAGCTTTCTCTAAATACTATCTCTTTTATGGTTTTCAGAATTGGTTCATTAGTAATATCCTTAAGATCTTTGTGGGGAAGCTCTTCGTTAATTTTCCAAGAATCAATGCTAATCCAATGAACTTTACGTATATGTTTTCGCTGCCTTTCTGGGTTATATATATAATCCGATGTCACTTGTCCATACGCAATAATATAGTTGCCTTTTTTTAACAATATGAAATCACCAATCTGCATGGATTTTGAAAATTCGATTATCTGTTTTGCTCTGTCGTAGTATTTTATATATCTCGTCTTAAGTTCTTTTTCCAAATCTTCTTTGGAGTATTCCAGATAATTTTTTAAAGTTATCCATTTCGAAGAAATAATTCCATCCTTTTTCCAGTCTTCCCAATCTGCCGCTGGAGTCATTAACCAGTATCGAGGCATACTATTCTCCCTTGCACGTACTTTCTATTATTGTTTGGTACCTATTTCTGCTCTACCAAATTATCACTGCGCTACAATCGCACTCTACTCAAAACAAATGCCTTTGACTACTCTGCCTACTAAACCCACATTTCCTCAACAGCTCTTCGTACTCCACCTTCGACAGAAGCTCAAATTCTTTATGCTTTATTTTTATCTCACTGCTGAAATAATTATCATAATCGATACGCTCTGGGTCGATATCTTTATGATCTGCCCCATTTTTATGTACCAGTTGTTGTGAGAGGGTTTACGACTTTCGCCGTCGTTTACGCCTGCCGGTTCGATTGCGTAAAGCCGCGTGTGGCTCGGACCGACGGCTGACGAGAATGGGCCACTGGCAAGCTCATCGGCGTTGGCCGTCGCCGCCAGCAGCAATTCTCACGCCTCTGTCTCCCTAAATTCGAAGAGCATTATAGTCTTTCCATTGCCTTCTGTTCTGACACAGTTCAAGACTTCAATTCCTCGTCGCAATCAATTTTCTCCGGGCCCTTAACGTCTTATTCAGGCTATGATAAATAAATACCGCTTTAAAATGATGAGCCCATAGCTTATAAACTCCATCCCCAATACGCAATAACAATTTCCCTAAATTTCCATTCCTTTATTCTTCGGTTCTTATGTTCTTGAGTTCTTGTGTTCTTATATCCTTTTTCTCCGAATAGCACAAATTACGCTAACACTATCTTGCTATTCGTCAAAAAAATAAAAAAATTTTTCTCCTTATCCGGCCTGGGTTTATAAAAACCCACGTCCTGGGCTATTTCGATTTTTCGAACAAAAACTGCAAATCCGCCCCTTAGGGTAGAGGGCGAGAGAAAACGCCAAAGAAGGGAACTGACAGGGCAAGTCAGGGCGCACGGGCGTCCTGCCCGTGAAACATATAGAAAAGGAGAACGGATAGGAAATGATAAAACCAAATACCTTACCGCAGGACGGCCACACACAAGACCACCCCGAAGTCTCCGGGTCCGTCGAAGGTATCCGGCCTCAATTACCCTTATGGATGCAGGTCAAACAGCGATTGCGTCTTGATAATCGTCACCTGATCCGGAAACGCATGAAACGCATGGATATGCAGTTCGTGACGACGTGCTTCAAAGTCAATATAGCTAAACGGCTCCAGCCCGCCGGTGGCGTACTCCGGAAATGCGATAAACATCCCCCGATTCCGCGAGAACCGTTGCAAATCCGTATGGCTCTGGCGGTACAGATTGGCACTCATCTTTTCAATCTGGAAATCGGTCATGTAGTTCAGACCCCGACTCAAGGAGCATTTGTGAGTCCGCTGGCCCCGGAATTGGAATCGCTCAATCAGGCCGCGTTTGGGCAGCAGCATGCTGTTGGGGCTAATCAGTTCCGTCAGGCACATATCGCCGGCAAACACACTGACCACATGCGAACATCCTGTGGCCCACAACATCATTTCGTAATGTTCGGTTTTAAGATGTCTGCGACCGAAAATCGTGAACAGTTCAGGATGCAACGGCCGCTGAAACAGCGAAAACGTCAGCTCACTGACAGCTACATTGGTATTAGGCGACTCCATAGTTCTCCAGTACTTAGCAATGACCAATATTTCTTGCCTGATTATAACAAATACGCCATTTCAAAATCAAGGCCTCTAATAATACTGAAAATAGGGCAGGGGGTTCTTATCGGACGGAAATTCTGTAAAGATAAGAAAGAAAATAACTAAAGAAATTTAATTTTTTTTGTAAAAAATTCAATTTTCGGTACTCTGTTCAAATGCGACTGAGTGAATCCCATAAATGCTGAATTTTACTGCCAGGAGATTTTATGCAAAAGTTCATTGGGTGTATGATGTTATCGGTCCTGTTTGCGGCCGGCTGCCAGATGCGATCCGGCCGGCAATCCGCCTACTGCAACCCCGGCGGCATGTGGATGCCCCACCAGATCAGCGGGCATTTTGATACCCTGAGGGCACTGGGGGTGGAGCAGCCCGAACAGTTTACCGACCTGGCCGGCCATCCGCTGGGGACCATTGTCTGGCTGGGCGGCTGCTCGGCGTCGTTCGTCTCGCCCGATGGTTTGATTATCACCAATCACCATTGTGCGACCTCCACCCTGCAATGCAATTCAACCTCCGAGTGCAATCGCCTCGAGCAGGGATTCCTGGCGCGTACAAAAGAAGAAGAACTGCCCGGCGAAATTGGCAAGAAGGTCTGGCTCATCCATGATATTCAGGATGTTACCGGACGTGTGCTGGAGGGGCTGGAGGCTGTGGCTGATCCGATGGAAAGGACCCATCTTATTGAAAATCGTGTCAAAGCAATTATCGCCGAGCATGAGAAATCCGAGGATGGTATTCGCTGTGCAGTCCGGTCGTTTTATGAACAGCAGCAGTATTATCTGATTACGCAATTTGAAATTCGCGATGTGCGTCTGGTCTATGCCCCGCACAGCGGCATCGGCTGGTACGGTGGCGATATCGACAACTGGCACTGGCCCCGGCATACCGGCGATTATACGTTTCTGCGGGCCTATGTCGGCCCGGACGGCAAGCCGGCCGAGTATTCCAAAGACAACGTGCCTTATCGGCCCAAACATTATTTAAAGATTGCCTCCGAGCCGCTGTGCGAAGGAGACTTTGTGATGGTGGCGGGTTTTCCCGGCAGGACTCAGCGATGGAAGACCGCTGAGGAGCTGGCGTTTGCCTGCAGCGTGCAGCAGCCGCAGCAGATTGCGATAATGAAGGAAGTTGCTGACCTGTATCGGCAGCTGGGTCAGCAGAGCAAACATATCGAAATCAAGATTACGCCGTCGCTGCGCGGGGTGATGAATCACCTGCAGCTGCTGGAGATGACCCAGGACAATTTCATGCAATACGGACTGGTCCAGGTCAAGCAGCAGTCGCAGGCCAAACTGGTGCAGTGGATCCACAGCGATCTGCAGCGTCAGCAGCAATGGGGCAATGTGTTTGAACAGATCAACCAGATTAACGCCCCGCGTCAGCAGACCTGGTACCGCGATTATCTGATCAGCAATATTGCCGGATCCGTGCAGATGATTCGAGCGGCGCATACGATTGTCCGCATGGCCGAGGAACGGCCCAAGGCGGACGAAGAACGCGACCCGGAATTCCAGCAGCGCAACTGGGACCGCATCGCCGACGGCCTGCGGCAGATTCAGGTCAGCTATGATCCGGTGATCGATAAGGCGGTTCTGAGCTTTTACCTGTCCAAAGTCCGCGGCCTGTCCGCCGAGGACCAGGCCCCCGTGCTGGCAGCCTTCGGGGAGGAGGTCAACTGGGATACCGCCGGGATGCAGTTTATGATTGAGTTGCTGTATCGGGATGTGAAGCTGGCGGATGCGGAGTATCGCGTCAAGCTGCTGAACACCGCGACCCTGGAGGAATTGCAGACAATGCCCGACCCGATTATGCAGCTTGCCCTGCGATTGCGGCCGCTGACCAAACAGATGGACGATGACGGCAAGATTTATGATGGCCAGATGCTGCTGGCTCGCAAGGGCTATGTCGAGGCGATGAATGCCTTTGCGGGCAGTCCGGTCGCCCCGGATGCCAATGGCACCCTGCGGATTACTTACGGGACGGTCAAGGGCTATCGGCCGGCATGGTATGCACCAGCCTATCGACCGTTTACAACGGTTGGGGAAATGCTTAAAAAGCATACCGGCCAGCCGCCGTTTGATGTGCCGGACGCTCTGATCGAGGCGGCCAAACACCGGCAGGGCAGCCGGTTTGAGTCGTGGTCGCTGGGGGATATTCCGGTGAATTTCCTCAGTGATCTGGATATTACCGGCGGCAACTCCGGCTCGGCGACGCTCAACCGCAAAGGCGAACTGGTGGGGCTGGTTTTTGACGGCAACTCCGAGGCGCTGGCCAGCAACTGGATCTTTATGCCCAACATTACCCGTGCTATCCATGTGGACATTCGGTATATCCTGTGGATTATGCAGGATGTGGACCACGCGGACAATCTCCTGCAGGAACTGGGCGTCAGATAGGTGTGCCGTCCAGGAACTTGCAGGACTTCGGGTCAAACCAATTTTGAAACCCAAACGGGCCTTGTGTCATCACTATACTAATAGGCACTCATTTAAGGACTTACGTATGCAAAAAACGAGACTGACACGACGGGATTTTTTACGGGCTGGCGCGGGGGTTATTGCGGGATTTACGATTGTGCCGCGGCATGTGCTCGGCGGGCCGGGGGTGGTGGCACCCAATGACCAGTTGACCAAGGCGGTCATCGGCGTTGGCGGGATGGGGCAGGGCCATCTGAATTATCCGGGTGCCAGGCTGCTGGCGATCTGTGATGTGGACCGCGGACATCTCCAAAGTACGCTGGCAAAGGTCGGGCCGGACGTCAAAGGCTATCACGACTTTCGCGAGGTTCTGGAGCGAGATGATATAGATATTATTCACGTTGTTACCCCGCCGCACTGGCACGGTCTGATTTCGGTCGCGGCTGCCCGGGCGGGCAAGGATATCTGGTGTGAAAAACCCATGACCCGCACCATCGGCGAGGGCAAAAAGGTCGTCGAAGCGGTTCAGAAATATGGGCGTATCTTCCGGCTCAATACCTGGTTCCGATTCGACAGTGAGTTTTATGGTTTCGGGTCCACGGTCAAGCCGATCAAAAAGCTCGTCCAGAGCGGCATGCTCGGCTGGCCGCTGAAGGTGACGGTCAACGGCTCGACGGGCTTTAACTGGAAGGGGTATTGGTCGGGCAAGACCGACCTTGTGCCGCAGCCGGTGCCGGCGGAGCTGGATTATGATTTCTGGCTGGGGCCCGCTCCGTTTAAGCCCTATCACCCGCATCGCGTGCACGGCAGCTTCCGCGGGTACTGGGATTATGACGGCGGTGGACTGGGGGATATGGGGCAGCATTATCTGGATCCGGTGCAGTACCTGCTGGGCAAGGATGACACCAGTCCTGTGGAGATTGAGGCCGACGCGCCGCCGCAGCATCCGGATGCAGTAGGGACATGGCGGCGGATTCGACTGAAATATGCGGATGGTTGCGAAATTATTCTGGATGGTGAAGACCGCGACAAGAATAGTCCTTATATCGAAGGTCCTGAGGGCAAGCTGTTTCGGGGCTTTGAGTCGGATATTCCCAATCTCCGCCAGAAGCTGGCGCAGTTTCCGGAGCCGGAGCCGCAGGTGACGGATTTTGCCGATGCGGTTCGCCATCGCAAGCCCTTTGCCCTGAATGAACGGAATGGTCATCGGAGCTGTACGCTGGTGAATTTAGGCAAGATTGCTTTGCAGGTTCAGCGTCCGCTGCGGTTTGACCCGGTCAAGCAGGAATTTATTGACGACCCGCAGGCCAATCGTCTGATTGATCAGCCGATGCGCGGCCCGTGGCGTATGTAAAGCGGCATCCCATTATTGACCTCTCTATCAGGAGACTCAGATGAGTTTATATCGTGTGTATGTGTTATCAGTGGTGCTGGCTATTATCGGAGCGGCTTGGGCGGCACAGCCATCTGTAGCTGAACTGTTGGCGACCAGCCCCGGTCAGACCTTTGAACAGGATAAGGCGTTATGTGAGACCCTTCTAAAGCAGGGGCCAGAGGCGATCAGGGCTTTATGCGATTTAGTGCAGCCTTCGGGCGATGATGGACGAGTGCGGACGGTTCTGATGGACCTTGCGGTTACCGTCGGCAAAGGTGCTCCCCAGCAGCGTGAAATGTTCAGCAAGACGATTTGTGAAGTCTTGCAGTCCAATGCGGATAAAGAAATCAAGGCATTGTATATTCAACTGCTCCAGTATGCCGGCGGCGATGAGGCCGTGGGGACATTGGCGGAGTATCTGAATGATGCTCGGCTGAGCAGTCCTGCGGCGACTGCGTTGACCCAGATTGGGACGGAGACGGCCTGTAATGCCTTGCTGGATTCTCTGACCAGGCAGGATACTGTGGCCAAGACGGATGTGATTATCGGGCTGGGTTCACTGCGGGTGCAGAAAGCCTCCGGAGCGATTGCGGCTCTGCTGGATAATCCGCCGCTGCGGGAAAGTGCCCGCTGGGCGCTGGCCAATATCGGAGATGAGGCGGCGGTCGAGCTGATTGCGTCAGACTGGAAAAAGGCTGCAGGGTATGCCAAATCTGTGGCCGGCGATGATTACCTGCTGCTGGCCGAACGGCTGGCGGAAAAGGGCCAGAAGGATAAGGCACTTGCGATATGCAAACAGTTCGGGGCGGAGGCTCCGATTCATCAACAGATAAAGGTTCTGGCTATTTTGGTGTCTGTGCAGGGTGAGCAGACGATGACTGAGTTGCTGGCCGCTGCCGACAGCGACAATGCAGAGCTTCAGGCTGCAGCGGTCAAAATGGGTGGGGCGATACGGGGGGCGAAGGTGACGACCCAATGGGTCGATAAGCTCCAGAAGGCCAATCCGACACTTGCAGCACGGATTCTGGGGATGCTGGGAGAACGGGGCGATCAATCCGCCTGGGAGGCTGTGGTGAAGGCCTTTGGCCATGCGGATGGGCAGGTGGTGATTGCGGCGATGGAGGCCGCGGCGAAACTCAGGCCGGGGGAGGCTGTTGAGCCGATCCTGGCAGTTCTGAGACAGAATGCCCAGCCGGAGATTATTGCAGCCGGATGCGATATTCTGATGCGGCTGCCAAGTGATAAGCCGCTGCTGGCGGCAGCAGATGCGTTGAAGACGATGCCGCAGGCGTCGCGGATTGCCCTGATGGAAGGACTGGCCGGACGGGCGGCGATGTGCTGCAGTGCGGCCCTGCTGGCTCAGGCTCAGGAGGCAGACGGTCCCATCCGGCTGGCGGCGATGAAGGCATTGAGCGATGTGGCCGGGGCGGGGGATATGCCCGCGGTGATTCAGCTGATGCTGGACAGTACCAATGAACAGGAACGAACCGCGTTGCAGCGGGCTGTGGTGCAGGCGGCTTTGCGCGAAGCGGATAAGGAAAAACAGGCTCAGCCGCTGCTGGATGTGCTGCCCAGTGTTTCGGGTGCGAATAAGGCGATAGTGTTGCGCTGTATGGGGCGGATTGGCGGGGCCAAGGCTCTGACGGCGGTGCTGGATGCGGCTAAAAGCGAAGATGCCGAAATCAAAGATGCCGGGATACGGGCGCTGGCCGACTGGCCGGATGCGTCGGCCCTGGATGGCCTGATGGGCATTGTCAAAACAGGTGAATTGAAGCATCAGGTACTTGCCTTACGCAGTGGTCTAAAGCTGCTGCAGGTCAGCGGGCTTTCGGATGCGGATAAGCTCAAGCTGGCTAAGGAAGCTCTGGATGCAGTCAGCCGTCCGGAAGAAAAGCGGCTGGTGCTGGGTGTGGTCGGACAGATTCAATCGTCGGCAGCTTTGCAACTGGCGGCCTCGTATCTGGAGGATGCATCGCTTCAGTCGGATGCGGCGGTCAGTGTGGCGAGGATCGCCCTGCCTGCCGAAGGTCAGGAACGCGGGCTGGAAGGATATGAGACGGCTAAGGTACTGAAAAAGGCCATTGACCTGATTAAAAATGATGAATTAAAACAGCAGGCGCAGGCCTATCTGGAGACGCTGCCCAAAACGGCCAGTGTCAAACGGCCTGTGCCCGAAGGATTCACGGCCCTGTTCAACGGCAAGGATTTGACCGGCTGGAAAGGGGTTTTGCTGCCGCCGAATGATAATCCCATCCGGCGGGCGGCGTTGACGCCCCAGCAGCGTGCCGAGTTCCAGGTCAAAGCTGATGAGAGTATGAAGGCGCACTGGTCGGTGGAAGAGGGCGTTCTGGTCTTTGACGGTCAAGGGTTTAGTCTTTCTACTGTCGAAGAGTATGAGAATTTCGAACTGTATGTGGATTGGAAGATCGATTCGCACGGCGACAGCGGCATTTATCTTCGCGGTTCGCCGCAGGTGCAAATCTGGGACCCGGCTGACTGGCCCGAAGGCTCCGGGGGCCTGTATAACAACCAGAAAAACCCGTCCAAGCCGCTGGTGAAGGCGGATAATCCGATCGGGGAGTGGAATACGTTTTTCATTCGCATGGTTGGTGAACGTGTGACGGTATATCTCAACGGCAAGCTGGTGGTTGATCATGTTGTCATGGAAAATTACTGGGATCGCAGCCGGCCGATATTCCCGAGCGGGCCGATTGAATTGCAGTGCCACGGCCACCGCATCTGGTTTGATCATATTTTCGTCCGTCGTCTGCCGGCGGTGCAGGATGAGGGCTGGGTGACGCTGTTTAACGGCACGGATCTGAGCGGCTGGATTGGTGATGTCCAGGGGTATGTCGTCGAAGGCGGTGCGATGGTGTGTCGGGGTGGGAAAAACATTTTCACTGCGGAGGAATACGCCGATTTTCATTTGAAGTTTGATTTCTGCCTGACGCCGGGAGCCAATAATGGATTGGGCATTCGCGCCCCCAAAGACGGCGATGCGGCCTATGGCGGGATGGAACTCCAGATTCTGGACGACAGCTCCGAGCAGTATGCCTCGCTGAAGCCCTATCAGTATCATGGCTCGATTTATGGCGTGGTGCCGGCCAAACGGGGGCATCTTAAGCCCGTGGGCCAGTGGAACAGCGAAGAAGTGATTGCCCAAGGCCGTCATATTACCGTGATTCTCAACGGCGTTACCATTGTGGATGCCGATATTACCGAGGCGATTGAAAAGGGTACCATCGACGGCAACGCCCATCCGGGCCTTGCCAACGAACGCGGTCATATCGGTTTTCTCGGCCACGGCTCCCAGGTGTCGTTCAAAAATATCCAAATCAAAAAGCTGTAAACACTCGGATACGATAGAATCCGATGCAGGCCGTTATCGCGAATAGCCGCGGATTATGGCCTCGACATGGTCGATCAACGGGTGTTGGGCGTATCGCTGTCCGGGTGCGGGGGGGACGAGATCGCAGTGAAATTCCCACCAGAACACGCCGCGATAGCCTCGCTGCGAAATCCACTTCATTTTATGGTCGAGGCTGACCGTATTATCGATGCTGACAAAGCTGCGTTTGTCGGGGCTGAAGTAAAAGGGGGCAAGAGCCTGGTTGTCGAATGTTTCCGTCCAGCCTGCGGCCAGCAGAGCCGCCAACTGATTATGGAAAATGGAGCGGCCGATATTTCGGAGGGGGACTGAACTTTTCTGGCCGGGCTGGATCCCCTGATAGTAATAGCCGTAATTGGCCAGCCCGATACAGAGTTTGCCGGGCGGAAACACTGCCCAGTTATTCATCAATTCCTTAATCCGGTTTAGCGGGGTGTTATGGCCCGGGGTGGTGCCCCAGGTGCCGCCGCCGATGTCGTAGGTCATGATATTGATCCAATCGACAGTGCGGCTCAGGCGTCCGGCCATATCCGCCGAGTATTTCTTTCCGGCCATCAAAGCCGTCGCCAGATAGTAATATCGTGATGTCGAGCGGCTCAGTTCGTTAAGCGTCTGGCGAATATCGGCCATCAGGGCGGCGTGAAGGGGGATGTCAAAATCAGATTCCCAGTCGATTTCGATGCCGTCAAAGCCGTATTTGTTGAGGAAGGCCGTTATGACTTTGGCAAAACAGGCCCGCCGGTGCGGATTCTGGGCCAATGGGAGAAACTCGCCATCCTGTATGGACAACAGCGTCTTGACGCCGCTTTTTTGAGCTCGGCGAAGCAATTCCAGGGCCATCGCAAGTCCGGTCTGTCCAGTCGGATAGGTGTGATTTGTGACCAGTTTCTGGATGGCCTCCGAGGACGATAAGTCGAAATCCGTGGGTTTCCAGTCGGGACCAGCGATAAGATACAGGATATTGAAGCGGTCCAGTCGAGACTGTCGAAGCTGGTTGATATCTCCGATCCGCCGGCCATGGACATAACAGCCATGAATAAATGACATTGATGGGGGGTTGGCCGACAAGGGCGGCTCCGGGACGAGCGGGGGGAGCGTTGGTATGGTGGTTTGGCCGGGCTGCTGGACTGTGGGGGGGTGCGTGGGAGGTACGCAGGAACTGAGCAATACCACTATTGCTGCTATGACTAATACAATGTGTCGAGACATCCGTGTCAATCCTTGTTTAAGGCGTATCTTTTTTGCGGGATTTTAGGGTCAAAAGCAGCGAAAGTAAAGTATTCCTGTGAAAAATCATTTTTGGGGTCAAAAAAGGGTGTTGCGGGGTATTATAGGGTAGAGCGGTTTTCTGTTGCCTGTGCGGATTGAGCGGGTACAATAACGGCCGTATGATTATTTTTTCAGAGGATAAATAATACAATGCATAAAAAAGACAACACGACTCTTTTGATCCTGGCCGCAGGCATGGGCAGCCGTTTTGGCGGGATTAAACAGATTGAACCCGTTGGCCCCAACGGCGAGATTATTCTGGATTATTCGCTCTATGATGCCATCCGGGCCGGCTTCAGCAAGATTGTTTTTGTGATTCGTAAGTCGATTGAGGAGAGTTTCCGGCAAAAAATCAATCCGAAGGCGGCAGAACGGATTCAAATCGAGTTTGCCTATCAGGAACTTGACAGTTGTTTGGGTGGGTATTCTGTTCCGGAAGGCCGGCAAAAGCCCTGGGGGACGGGGCATGCGGTGCTGGTGGCTCGCGGCAAGATTGCCGAGCCGTTTGCGGCGATCAATGCTGACGACTATTACGGTCCATCGGCCTTTGAGATGATGAATAAGCATCTGACGGGGCTGGCTCAGGGGCGTGTGCAAGACTATGCGATGGTGGGTTATGCGCTGGGCAATACCCTGTCGGATTTCGGAACGGTCAGTCGCGGTGTTTGTGAGATCGATTCGGCGGGTTATCTGAAGCGGATCGTGGAGCGTACGAAGCTGGAAAAACGGCCCGGGGGTGCTGAATTTGTGGACGAAACCGGGACGCGCCATTTTCTGACGAATGATACGGTGGTGTCGATGAATTTCTGGGGATTTAGTCCGGATATTTTTGGGTATCTGGATAGCGAATTTCGTGATTTTCTGTCCCAAAAAGCGACGGATCTGAAGGCCGAATATTATCTGCCGTTTGCAGTGGGTGGGCTGATTACCAGCGGAGTGAAAAAATGCCGCGTGCTGGCAGCGCGTGAAAGCTGGTTTGGCATTACCTACAAAGAGGACCTGCCAACCTCGCAAAACGGGATTCGGGCCAAAATCCGTGAAGGCGTGTATCCGGAGAATCTCTGGGGATAAGTGTATCCCCGGTGGCCGCACTGACGTCGTATACAGGGAGATCCGTCAATGAGCGAATTACTGGAAATTGCGCAGCGTTTTATGATTGAGGGTCAGGCGGTCGCGGCTGAGCCGCTGGGCCATGGTCATCTGCATAAAACCTATCTGGTGACGGCGCAGGCGGGCACCGCGGATGTGCATTATGTGCTTCAGGAGATAAACACGCGGGTATTTAAGGATGTCGATGCTCTGATGGAGAATATTCATCGGGTGACGCGTCATCTGGCGGGGAAATTGCCGCCGGCGGAGGTCCGTCGGCGGACGATGGCTTTTATCCGCACCCGGGACGGGGAGCTGTACCTGAAAGCGGAGCAGGGCCGCTGCTGGCGGCTGTGCTGGTATGTGCAGGGCAGTTATACCGTCGAAGTGCCCAAGAACACGCAGCAGATTTATCAGTCGGCCCGTGCGTTCGGCGGTTTTCTGAGGAATCTGGCCGATCTGGACGGGGGGCCGCTGAAGGAGACCATTCCGGATTTTCACAACGGTGTCAAACGTTATCAGCGTTTGACAGAAGCAATTCAACAAGATCAGGTCGGACGGGTCAAAGAGGCCCGGCCGGAAGCGGAGCTGATTGTCAAGCATGCGGATATTTTTGAGACCATGGCGGCCTGGATTCGCAGCGGGGCTTTGCCGCTGCGAACTACTCACAATGATACCAAGGTCAACAATGTTTTGTTTGACAAGGCTACCGATGAGGCGATTTGTGTGATTGATCTGGATACGGTGATGCCTGGCGTGGCGGCGTATGATTTTGGCGATCAGGTTCGAACCACCGTCAGCGAGTCGGAAGAAGACCAGACCGATTTATCGGGGATTGCGGTGCAGATGGATCGTTTTGAAGCGATAGCCCGAGGGTATCTGGACGGCACGGCGGGCCTGTTGACGGAGATTGAAATAGAAAGCCTGATGACGGGAGCCAAGATGTTCCCGCTGCTGATGGCGACCCGCTTTCTGACGGATTTTCTGGAGGGAGACTGGTATTTCTCGACGCATCGGGCGGGGCATAATCTGGATCGCTGCCGAACGCAACTGGCGTTATTTGAGTCGATATGCAGGAACGACAAACAGATGGCTGCTGTGCTCGGACAGTAATCCGTTGGTGCGGGATTGCTGTTTGGAGGGTCGTTTCTGAGGACAGAATGTTTATTGAATACAGGACACAATGACATGGTTCAGGATGTGGTTGATCAAAGCGGGGGTGATTATGGTCTGTCTAAAACGGAACGAATCGCTCTGAAGAGTTCAAAATACGCGGCCATTTATCCGCCCACCGAGAAGATTCCGACGATTGTTGTGGACTGTTTTCCGGCGCTGGGCAAGCTGGCGGCCGTTCGTTTTCTGGAATGGGTTCAGGATCATCCGGGGGGTGTGATTTCCCTGCCGACGGGGAAAACGCCGGAGCATTTCATCAAATGGGTTCAGTATTTTCTGAAGCACTGGGACGTAGCCGCGGTACAGGCTGAACTGGAGCAGGCGGGGGTGGATCCTGGCCGCCGTCCCGATATGCGAAGCCTGCATTTTGTGCAGATCGACGAGTTTTACCCGATGGAATCGTCGCGGCATAACAGCTTTTATTATTACGTCAATACCTTTTATATTCAGGGGTTTGGTCTGGATCCGGCCAAGGCGCTGCTGATGGATGCGTCGCGGCTGGGATTGCATGAGGATGAAACCCTGTCCGAGGTCTGGCCCGATGGTCAGGTTGATTTGACGCTGCGGTATCGTCATCCCCGCAATGGTCTGGAGCAGAAACAGAAAGCGGCCCTGGAGCGGATTGATGGCTGGTGTATGGAATACGAACGTCGGATTCAGGCGCTGGGCGGCATCGGATTTTTCCTGGGGGGGATTGGGCCGGACGGGCATATTGGTTTCAATATCAGCGGCTCGGATCATTACTCCACAACGCGTCTGTGCCCCATCAACTATGAAACGCAGGCCGCGGCATCCACCGATCTGGGGGGTATTGAAATTGCTCGCAAGAGCCTGGTCATTACCATCGGGCTGCGTACCATCACGCAGAATCCGGACTGTGTTGCGCTGATTCTGGCGGCTGGGGAGGCGAAGGCCGGCGTGACCGCGGCGGCGATCCAGTCGCCGCCCGATGTGCATATTCCGGCGACCGCCCTGCAGGTCTTGCCTTATGCCCGGTTTTATATCACCCAGGGTGCGGCCAAACACCTGATTGAGCGTCAGCTGGTCCGTCTGAAGGCATCCCCTGTGCTTGAGCCGGTGGATAGTCATAAGATTTTGATTGATCTGGCCGTCGACAAGCACAAGACCCTGACGGAGCTGACGGAAGCGGATTGTCAGAGTCACCCGAGCGGACGACTGCTGCTGAGCCGGCTGACGGAACCGCTGAAGACGCTGACAGCCCGGATTCGTGAGACCCTGATTGCCCATATTGCCGCGGGTATGGATGTCCAGGACAACAGACGGTTTCTGCATACGGAACCGCATCATGATGATGTGATGCTGGGCTATTTTGCGTCGGTGGTTCGGCATTTTCGCAAGGCCGGCAACACGCATTACTTTATGACTCTGACCAGCGGTTTTACGTCGGTGACGAATGATTTTATGAAAAAACAGCTGGCCAATCTTCGCCGCTGTGCCGAATGGCCGTCCTTTCGCCGGCTGATGACGACGGGTTATTTTCTGCCCAATGATGGTGTGGATCGCAACCGCGACGTCTGGCAGTATCTGGACGGTGTGGCAGCCCGGAGCGAACCCTATAAGATGGAAGGCTGTGCCCGGCGTCTGCTGCGCAACCTGGTTGAGATTTACGGTCCGGAGGTGCTGGTTTCTCTGGACAGCCAGCTTGGCAAACTGGAGGCATATTTCGATGCGGCCTATCCGGGGAAAAAGGATACGCCGGAGATCCAGCGGCTCAAGGGGATGTGCCGTGAATGGGAAGCCGAATGCCTGTGGGGCTATTACGGCTGGAAATGCGACAATGTGCGTCATCTGCGTCTGGGGTTTTATACGGGGGATATTTTTACCCGTGAGCCGCAGATGGATCAGGATGTGCTGCCGATTGTCAAGGCCTTTGAAGACATCCAGCCCGATGTGGTGACGGTGGCATTTGATCCGGAAGGAAGCGGCCCCGATACGCATTACAAAGTGCTCCAGGCGATTTCCGAGGCTCTGCGGATTTATGAACGTAAAACCGGCCGCAAGGACATCACCGTGTGGGGGTATCGCAACGTCTGGTACCGGTTTGAACCGTCGGAGGCGAATTGTTATGTGCCGGTCAGTCTGTGCATGCTGAATGTGATGCATGAGGCGTTTCAGAATGCCTTTTTGAGTCAGAAGGATGCCTCGTTCCCCAGCTATGAACACGATGGTCCCTTCTCGGAACTGGCCCAGAAAATTCAGGTCAGCCAGTATCAAACTATCAAGACCTGTCTGGGCCGCGAGTGGTTTTATGACCACCCCAGCGCTCTGATCCGTGCGACACGGGGATTTGTTTTTCTGCGTCAAATGCAGACGGAGGAATTTTATCAGTCCTGCAGAGCGTTAAAACGGTCGGTGGAAAGCCATTCCTTTTGACCGGCGCAGGGATTGGGGGCCATCCGATGCATTTGAATTTAATTCGAGGCGCAGTGAGCAGATGAGGCCATTTGAGTATTCCAGCTTTGGTCAAAAAGCACGGACCCTATCGGGGATTGGGGGATTGATGGAGGATTTGGGGCAGGCGATGAGTGTGCGTCCGGATTTGCTGATGCTCGGCGGCGGCAACCCGGCCCATATTCCGGAAGTGGAAACAGTGTTTCGTGACGCCATGGAAGATATCCTGCGAACGCCGGGGGTGTATGAGCGATGCATTGGGGATTATGACGGTCCGGGCGGCAATCCCGCGTTTCTGGCCGCGGTGGCAGAGCTGCTGAAAGCCCAGTATGGCTGGCCCGTTGGGCCGGACCATATCGCCCTGACGCATGGGAGTCAGTCGGCGTTCTATATCCTGTTCTCGCTGTTTGCCGGTCGCTTTTCCGATGGTTCGTTCCGTAAAATCCTGCTGCCAGTGGCTCCGGAATATATAGGTTATGCCGATATCGGCTTTGCCCCGGGACAAAGCCTGTTTGCTTCGGTTCGTCCCCGTATGGAATTTCTGGATCAACGACAGTTCAAGTATCATATCGATTTCGATGCGCTGAAGATTGGGCCGGACATTGGGGCCGTGTGTGTGTCGCGTCCGACGAATCCCACGGGCAATGTCTTAAGCGATGATGAAATTGCCCGGCTGCGAACGATGACGCGTGCGGCGGGTGTGCCGCTGATAATCGATAATGCCTATGGACTGCCGTTTCCGGGGATATTGTTCGAGCCGGCAACGCTGAGCTGGGATGAGGATGTCATTGTCTGTATGAGCCTGTCCAAGCTGGGACTGCCTGCGGTACGCACGGGTATTGTGGTTGCCAGGCCGGAAGTGATTCGGGCCATCAGTGAAACCACCGCGGTGATGAGTCTGGCCCCCGGCAGTCTGGGGCCGGCCCTGGCGTTGAATCTTATTCAGAGCCGACGGATTATCGAATTGAGCCAAAACGTTATCCGTCCGTTTTATTATCAGCGGATGCAGACCGCCGTTGCTCAGCTCCGGGACAACCTGGACGGCATCGATTACGGCATGCATAAACCCGAGGGAGCGATATTCCTGTGGCTGTGGTTTAAGGATCTGCCGATCTCCAGTGGTGAACTGTATCGGCGGCTCAAGCATCGCGGCGTACTGGTCATTTCGG
Source organism: Anaerohalosphaeraceae bacterium (assembly GCA_040306945.1). GTDB lineage: Bacteria > Planctomycetota > Phycisphaerae > Sedimentisphaerales > Anaerohalosphaeraceae > Anaeroglomus. Next base: position 31,554 of record JAWRKM010000105.1, on the reverse strand, counting down.
GCCATTATTTCTTTCCCGGTCTGGAGCATGATGACTGGTCCCACAAGCGGCAGTGCATCCGGATGACCTATTCGCAGAACGAGTCGGTCGTGCAGCGGGGTATCGCAATCCTTGCCGATGAAATCAAGGCGATTTATGCGGGGTCGTAAATGGCACATTTGAATATCGAAATCAAGGCCCGCTGCACTGAGCCGCAGCAGATTCGCCGGATACTCCAGCAGCATAACGCCCGCTTTGTGGGTACCGATACGCAAGTTGATACGTATTTCAATGTGCCTGCAGGCCGGCTGAAACTGCGGCAGGGAACCATTGAAAATGCTCTGATTTATTATCGCCGTGCCGACCAGGCGGGCCCCAAACAGGCGGATGTCTGGCTCTATTCGTGTCCCGATGGGGCGGGGATGAAAGAGTTACTCACTGCGGCCCTGGGTGTGCGGGTGGAAGTGATCAAGCGGCGGGAGATTTATTTTGTCGAGAATGTCAAGTTTCATATCGATCAGGTCGAAGGGCTTGGAAGTTTTGTGGAGATTGAAGCGATAGATTCCGACCTGTCGATGGGCAAGGAAAAACTCCGCTTGCAATGTCAGCTGTTTTTAGAGCTGTTGGGCATCCGTACCGAAGATCTGCTGGACGGGTCCTACAGCGACATGCTGGAGCGGTCCGCTAATAAATAAACCCATCCGGCCAGAAGGGGTTCAGTCCCGGCCAGTCGCTGGCAGGCGGCCACTCATCCGGCAGGCTGAAACTCAGAATCTCCGGCTCAGTCAGGCGCAAATATTCTTCGATGTCCATCCAGACGCTCTTGCGGTGTGAACCGGCCAGAAAGACGACTTCTTTGTCTTTGGTCAGGGATTTGTCCAGCAGCACCGGTAAATCATACGGCTGCCCCAGCGGTGCCTCGGCTCCGAGTTCCGTATCGCGGAAGACCGCCTTGAGCTGCTGTTCGTCGGCCAGCTTGACTTCTTTGGCTTTGAGATGATGCTGGAGGGCATACAAATCCACGATACGATCCGCCGGTAAGACGCACAAATACAGTTTCTGGTCGGCTTCGATCACCACGGGCTTTGCTACCTGCCGGGGGCTGACGTGTTCGACGCGTGCCAACTGGCGTGCCGAATAAACCGGTTTGTGTTCCGTGACCCGATAGGGGGTTCGATGGATATTCAAATATTCCAGGACGCTCATAATCGTACTCCTTTATAATTGTGGCCGGATTGGGGGCCGATGGAGGTGGTATATGGCATAATAACAGATTGAGAAGGGACAAAACAGGAGCTTGAAACAGCAGTATGATGCGGATAAAAAATAGTGGGATATGCCTGAATCTGGGCGATTAAGCTTATTATGTTCGTATCAGGTGTTGTGCTCTGGTGTTGCCGGCCTATCGTTTTTGTGATTAGGATAGTGCGCATGTTCCACCTCTTCACATTATTATACTTAAAATGCTCTGTCTGTTTCAAGCAATTTGTCCGGATGAAATCTGAAGAGGAGAGGTTTTTCATTAGACCGGATTCAAAAAAGGGTTTCCCGACTTACGCGATGGACATTTTTAGCAATCCGGTGTATAATGCCCTGAGAGAATGCAGGAGTATTTATGGCTCAAAACGAGATAAAGATTATTCACGAGGATGCGGATAAGCTATTGATTAATAAGCCGGCCGGGGTGTCTGTGACTGCAGACCGCAGCGGTGCGGCGGATATTCGGCAGCTATTGTCGCGTCAGGCCGGCAGGGACCTGGATTTGCGTCTGGTTCACCGTCTGGATAAAGACACCTCCGGCGTAATGCTGCTGGCCAAGACCCTTGCTGCGCAGAGTTTTTACAGTCGCTGTTTTGCCAAGCATCAGGCCCGGAAGGTCTATGTTGCGATCATTCGTGGACAACTGCCGCGAGAGCAAGGATTTATCACTGCCCCGATTTGCAAAAGCGATAAGATTCAAACGGTTCGGATCGATTCCTGGCGAGGGAAAAAGGCCAAAACATTTTATCGTGTGTTGCTGCCGATGGGTTTGCTGACCCTGATTGCAGCGATGCCGATTACCGGGCGGACCCATCAAATCCGTATCCATCTTGCTCATAAGGGATTTCCTCTGGCTATTGACCCGCTCTACGCAGACAGTGCTCCCCTGTATCTATCATCATTTAAATCTAACTATAAATTATCCAAATATCAGGAAGAACCGCCGCTCATTGACCGTCTGACCCTGCATGCCTATCAATTAATGATTCCTGGCGGACCGGAAAAGCCGATGGAGACGTTTGTTGCTTCGCTGGATAAGAAATTTGCTGCGACGGTCAAAATGCTTGCCAAATATACTGCCTGCTGCCCTCAGAAACCGGATATTCCGGAGTCGGTACGGGCAATTATTCAGGGACTGGCTATTCCCCTGGATTTTAGCGACAAAGGGATTGACCTGCGTGAGGATGAGGAACTGGTTTGATTCAGGAGCAGATTAGTTGCCTTTTGCGGGACCGAAGATGATTTCTTTCCAGCTTCCTGTAGCTTGGGGAGTCTGGGGTTTTGGGGTGGTGATCTCTGAAGCGGCGGCGGATTGGGTTGCTGTGTTGGGAGAAGTTGAGTTTGCGGCCGCTGATGCCGGCGTGGGCTGGGTCGCCTTGCTTGGGTTGACTTTATAGTACGACATCGCTTCGGGCATGTAGTTTTTGAGGTTGTTGATGCGTGTCTGGTCGGCGGGGTGCGTGCTGAGCAGTTCCGGGGGTTTTTGGGCTGCGTTGCCCTGGTTTGCCATGCGTTCCCAGAAGCTCACGGCAGCCTGGGGGTCGTAACCGGCCATAGCCATAAAAATCAATCCCAGACGGTCAGCTTCGTTTTCCTGCAGGCGGCTGTAAGGGAGTAAATAGCCCACATTGGCCCCGATGCCGTAGGATTTCATAAACAATTCCTGCGTTGCGGCCGGACGGGAGGCAAGGGCCTCGCTCAGGGCGATGCCGCCCATTTCAATCAGAAGCCCCTGGCTCATTCGTTCTCCGCCGTGCCGGGCGATTGCATGGGCGATTTCATGGCCCATGACCACGGCCAGGCCTGTCTCATCCTGGGTAACAGGCAGGATGCCTGTGTACACGACGACTTTGCCGCCGGGCATACACCAGGCATTGATTTCGTCGCTTTCGACGAGGTTGAATTCCCAGTTGTAGCCTTTTACCCGATCCGCCATCCCGTTGGCATTGCAGTAGGTTTCGACGGCACTGGCGATCCGGGTGCCGACTTTCTGAACCAGAGAGGTCTGCTGGGCATTGGTGCTTTTCTTATTTTCCGATAAGAATTGACTGTATTCGGTGGCAGCCATGCTGTTGAGTGTCGCATCCGGAACGATGTTAAATTGTTTTCGTCCCGTAATGGCGACATCGGAGCATGAGATAGAAAAACTGGATATCAAAGCCATTACTATTATAATAATGACGTTATTTAGCGTTTTCATACAGCATCCTTTCCGTGATGGCTTTTGCTATATCATACGACCCAATCCTGTTGTTGGTTTCAGAGAATACCCTTCCAACATAGCTGGCAGGGGCCGTGAAGTCCAGAGAAAAATGGAGGCGCGAATGGCTGCGGCCAGGGACTGGGGGTGTAATCCTGACATCCAGGGTCAGGCGTGATCAGGCCGACGCGATGCGGGGTTAATTCAAATTTCTGCGAACGACAGCAGCGGCGGCCAGGGTCTGGCTGACTTTGGCGTGGTCGTCTTCCACGGACAGCAGGATGCGCACATTGCGGACGGCCGCGGGATTGCTGGCGGGGACCAGGGCCCGGTTGAATGTGACGCCAGTGACATTGCGGCACAGGGCATAGCTGTTGCCACTGGTATTATCGTCCAGATACAGTATTTTCTCGTCGGGACTATAGCGGTAGGTAATATCGCGTCCGTCCGAGGCAATCAGACTGCATCGGGTATTGTCGGGGTCTCCGCCGGCACCGATGACCGCCACACTCCGGGCGGTTCTCAGTTCGGTGGTAATCCGCAGGAGGGCGGCCCGGGCCGTATTCATGGTCCTGGAGATGCCTTCATTGACCTGGAAATTGGTTACCGACGCATCAAACGCTACGGCTACTGCCGTCATGAGCATGGCCAGGATGACCAGCGCCATCAGCATTTCAACGATGGTGAAACCTGTTTTTGAATGCGTTGTATTCATGGGACAGCCTCTGGGTTAATAGCGAGCACGAATCCAGCTTGCAGAGCTGATGGTTTTGCCGTTTTTGGTAATGGTTACCGTTATGCGGTACAAGTCCGTACTATGATTGGCAACGGCCTGGGTGAGGTTGGCGGTGCTGACATTCTGCACGGTAACCTGCTGTGTAAAGGCCGAAAATTCCGGCATGGCGGTGCGGCTGACATCTATCGGCGGACTGAAGGATTTGTTATGGAAATCGTCCAGGTCATCGTAATTGCCGACGGCGATTTCTCCGCTTTCGGCGCCAAAGGCTGCCGTTCCGCTGGTGGGGTCTACGGCAGGCAGCGGGGCGGTCAGTTCGCGGATTTCTTCAATCAGAAATTCGGCGGTGCTTAAATCCACGCCTGCGGCGTTGTACTGGGTGAAGGCTCCGCTGGAGGCGGCCAGTCCCGCCACGGCCAGACCGATCAGCATGACTGCCAGCAGGGCTTCCAGCAGTGTAAATCCGGTTTTGTATTGCCTTGTATTCATGGTTTACCCTTTCGATGACGACCCGGCGTCCGGCCTATTTGCCTGAGGCCACGCTGGACATCTTGAAGATGGGCAGAATAATACTCATCGCAATAAATCCGACCAGGACACCCATGACGACGATCATCAGCGGTTCAATCATGCTGGTGACAGTTTTGATGGTGGTCTTGAGTTCGCGGGCGTAGAACTCGGAAATATCTTTGAGGACTTCGCCCATGGTGCCGGATTCCTCTCCGGACTGAATCATCTGGACGACATTGCCGGGCATCAGATTATAGGAGCCCAGGCTGGCGGCGATTTTTTTGCCCTGCCGCACGGCTTCATGGACCCCTTTCCACATGGTTTCATAGAGGACATTGCCGGTGATGTGGGCGGTAATCGAAATCGTATCCAGGATGGGCACACCGGCATTGGTCAAAACGCCCATGGTGTGCATGCTTCGGGTGATATAGAGGCTGCGGCAGAGCGTTTTGAGCAGGGGGATGCGCAGCTTGGTGCGATCCCACCATGCTTTTCCGACATCGGTTCGTGAGGTAAAATACCAGAAAGCCAAAATGCATCCGCCGATGGCGGGAAACACGATAAACCAGTAATTTCGCATGCCGCTGCTGGCGGCCATAATGAGCTTGGTGGGGGCGGGCAGGAGGTGTTCCTTGCCGGCAAAGACCACCAGGAACCGCGGCAGCACAAAGGTCAGCAGGAAGGTCACGCAGGTGATCGCCATGACACCAATGATAATGGGATACACCATGGCACTGATAACCTGGCTTCGCGTGTCGGCTTCCTGGTCCAGATATTCGACGAGCTGCTGGAGCATGGAGCTGAGTGAACCGGAGATTTCCGCGGCGGCGACCATATTGATATAGAGGTTGCTGAAGACCTCGGGGTGCTGGCTGAGGGCCTGAGAAAAACTTTCGCCGGCCTCAATGCGGTTTTTCAGGTCCATGACAATGACGCGAAATTTGCGTTTCTGGATCTGGGTGCCGATGGATTCGAGGGCGTCCTGCAGACTGATGCCGGCTCGCACCATCACCGCCAGCTGATTGGTAAAGTTCAGAATGTCTTTTTTGCTGGGACCGAACTCCAGACTGAAACCGCCCGATTTATCGGGTTTGCCGGGGCTCTGAGGGGCCGCTGCGGCGGTATTTTTCGGTGCATTTTTAACGGCTGTTGTCATTGTGTTTCTCCGTTCTGAATCGCTGTGACGGGGATCGTCCCGGTTTGGTTATTCTGCCGTGGCTGCAGCGATTGCCGCATTTGGAACCTGGCCGGGTTTGGGGGGCAGAAGGCGTTCCATTTTGCCGGGATTGCTGGAGCGCAGGATGGCCTCATCGCGGTCGATGAATCCGGCCAGATACATCTGCTGGATACTGTAATCCATGGTTTGCATTCCCAGTCGTCGCGAGGTTTCGATGATATTGGGTATTTCATAAATACGGTTTTCACGGATGCAGTTGCGTACGGCCGAGGTGCACAGCATGATTTCCACACAGGGCACCATGCCGGGTTTATCAACCCGTTTAAACAGGGTCTGAGAGATTACGGCCTGCAGGGTATTGGACAGCATGGCCCGAATCTGGTTTTGCTGGCTGGCCGGATAAATATCAATAATACGTTCCACGGTTTGGGAGGCGTTGATGGTGTGCAGGGTGGACAGGACCAGGTGGCCGGTTTCAGCCGCCGTAATGGTCGAACTGGTGGTTTCGAGGTCTCGCATTTCGCCGACGAGGATGACGTCCGGGTCCTGACGCAGGGCGTGCTTGAGGCCGGAGGCAAACGTGGTGCAGTCGGCTCCCACTTCGCGCTGTTCAATCATGCAGGATTTGTTTTCGAGCAGATATTCGATGGGGTCTTCCATGGTGATGATGCGTTTGCGGTACCTGGAGTTGATGACATTAATCATCGCCGCCAGCGAGGTACTTTTTCCTGAGCCGGTGTGTCCTGTGACCAGAATCAGTCCGCGGGGCAGGTCGGTCAGTTCCTTGACAATGGGCGGCAGATGCAGGTCGTCGATGTTGGGAATCTTGCTGGAAATGGCACGGAAGGAAATGGCGATGGTTTCCTTTTGCCAGTGGGCATTGACACGGAAACGGCTGCCGTCGGCCAGCATGGTCGAAAAGTCCAGGTCGCGTTTTTCATCAAAGACTTTCAGCTTGTCGGGACCGACCATATCCAGCACCATTTGTCTGGCCATCTCCTGGGTGACTTCGGGAAGCTCCATCACAATCAGCTCGGTATTGATGCGCATGATGGGCGGCATATCCACGTTGATATGGACGTCTGAGGCTCCCCGCTGAATGGCGATTGCCAACATGTCTTTGACATCAAACATAATCGTTTCCTGTCTGTATGCTATGGAATTTACATGGGTTAACTTCTGACGACATCATCGCCGATTTCGCCGGACACTTCGGTGGCCCGCAGGATTTCGTCGATGGTTGTAATGCCTTTTCGGACCTTTTCCAGGCCGTCATCAAACAGCGTCGGCCAGCCGGAGGCCAGAAAGGCCCGTCGCATGCTGTTGACCGAGGCATCCTGATTGATGATTTCCCGGAATTTTTCGTCGACTACCAGCAGCTCAAAAATACCGGCACGTCCGGCATAGCCGCTGTTTCGGCACTGGTCGCACCCCTTGCCATGGAACAACTGGGAGGGTTCGATTTTGGCCCTGTCCAGATACTTTCGGAGGTTTTCCGGCGCCGTATATGGTTCTTTGCAATGGCTGCAGATTCGCCGCACCAGACGCTGAGCCAGGATGCCGTTGAGGGATGCGGCAATCAGGTACGGTTCGATGCCGATATTGACTAATCGCGAGACGCTGCTGGGGGCATCGTTGGTGTGGAGCGTGGACAGGACCAGATGCCCCGTCAGGGCTGCCTGAACGGCGATGCGTGCGGTTTCGCCGTCGCGGATTTCGCCGATCATGATGATATCCGGGTCCTGCCGCAGCAGACTTCGCAGGGCGGCGGAGAAGGTCATACCGGTTTTTTCGTTGACTTGAACCTGGTTGGTATATTCGAGATTGTATTCCACGGGGTCTTCGACGGTCGAGACGTTCATGGTCTGACTGTCGATCTGGGCCAGCGCCGAATAGAGGGTGGTGCTTTTGCCCGAGCCGGTGGGGCCTGTGACCAGCAGAATCCCATGAGGCAGATTGATCTGTTCGAGGAATGCCTCCAGCACGCGGGGTTCCATACCGCTTTTGTCTAGTCCCAGCATAATGCTTTTGCTGTCCAGCAGACGCACGACGACTTTTTCGCCATGGCTGCAGGGCAACACGGATACACGCAGGTCGACATTGCGTCCGCCCATAATCACGGCAATCTTGCCGTCCTGAGGGATGCGCCGCTCGGAAATGTCCAGATTAGCCATAATTTTCAGACGCGAGACAATGGCCGGATGCATTTTGGCAGGAGCCTGCTGGGAATCAAACAGGACGCCGTCGATGCGGTAGCGAATTTTGGTGTATTTTTCCTTGGGTTCGATATGAATGTCGCTGGCACCTTCGCGCAGGGCGTTGGTCAGCAGGTAATTGACAAACTTGATGACAGGCGATTCGCCGGCACTTTTTTCGAGGTCTTCGGCACTGCCTTCATCGATATCCTGGACGACTTCGATATCTCCCATGTCGCCCATGATTTCATCGACGTTATAATTGAACTTGGATTCGTCGAATTTATCGCAGACAGCCAGGATGTCTTCCGAGCTGCAGACGACGACATCCACGGGCATTCCAACGTGGCGTTTGACATCATCGATGCCGAATACATTGGAGGGGTCGCTGGTGCCGACCATCAGCACGCCGTCGCGCACGGCAAACGGCAGCACGAGATTGGTGCGGATATAATTCAGGTCCAGCTTGTCAAAAGCCGCCTTGTCCACATCGTTGGGGCTGATTTTCTGGAACTCAAAGCCGTACAGACGAGCTTTGGCCCGCAGCACATCCTCTTTGCTGATGCCCAGCTTCTGGAGATGTTTCTCGAGGTCCACGTGCCCTCGCTGCTGTTCGGTTCGCAGGTTTTCCAGCTGCTCGGCACTGAGAATCTGTTCTTCGGCCAGCACATCCGCAATATCCCGTACATGGGTTTTGATGGTGGATGCGGGGGAATACAGATTGCGCAGGCCCGGAGCCAGTTCGGTCTGCCCGGCCTGCAAGTCCATCACCGCGGCGAGGTCTTCGCCCCGCCGGTCCTGTTTTTTTCCGAATAGCCTTCGCATTAATTCATCTTCAATTCCACGCGTGCTCCGTCGCGTTCCAGGGTTACGGATTGTTTGCCGATCTCGGCTACCTTAAAGCCGTTGATTTCATCGCCGGCGTACAGCACCTTGTCGTTAATCATGCAGCAGGCCCCGCGGGGCGAAGCGGTGATGCTCCACAGCTCCAGGCCGGCGGCCTGTTTGCGGGCCTGTTCCATCAGGATCTGCATCTGTGTGCGGTTGTCCAGATTGATTTCCCCGGCGGTCATTTCCCGTGTGAAGGGATTTTTTTTGAGGTCCTTGACATCAATCTGTCCGACTTCCGAGAGGTGATTGAGCCGGCCGGTTACGTTTTTCATTTCCTTGTTGACTTCGTTTTGCATACCCGAAAGCTGGGCGATGGCCGACTCGATTTCCAGCTGTTCATCTTTCTGCTGGGCTGCTGCGGCCTGTGACGGTGTTGCCTTTTTGACCATCAGCAGCACGCTGAGTCCTCCGACGGCAAACAGGGCGATCAGCAGCATGGTGCTTTGTTTGAGTTTTTTGCTGTGTCCGGCTACCGTCAGGTAGTCTTCCTGCCGCGTTACGGAGCCCTCGGTGCCTTCTGCAGGGTTCATCTCTGCGGATGCCGGGAGGGTCTGGCCGTCTTTGAGAAACGAAAGCATAATAGGTCCTTTCCACGCTTCATTCGTGCCGTGCGCGATTTGAGTCGCTTCCAGCGGCGTTAATTCTTGGAATCCATAAAGAAGATACTCATTACAAACGTTGCTTCTGTCTGGCCTTCAAACTGGGACTTTTTCTTGAGAGTCAGTTCGCGAATCTTGGTGATGCGGTCCAGCCGCTCCAGTTCCAGCATGAATGCATAATAGGAATTGAAATCGCCGTGCAGCTCCATTTTGAGGGGCTGCTCGATATAGCCGTTTTTATTGGTTGGTTTGAGGGTACTGATGGTTTTGGGGGTCAGTCCGTTCTTCTGGGCAATGAGGGTTACGTTTTCCAGCACGGTGTGAATTTCGCTTTTGGGAGGCAGCTTGCTTTCAAAGACCTGGATCGCTTCTTCCACCCGCTTGAGCTGGGCGTGCAGGTCGCTGGCGGTATTCTTGGCCCGCTCCAGTTCCATCAGCTTGGCCTGTTTCTGTTCCACCATTGTGCGTTCCTGAGCCAGGGCCGCATTGGCCGGCTTGATCATATAGGCCCAGGAGATATACGCCATCGCGATAATCAGGGCAAAAAAGATGATATGTCGAATTCCACTGGTCATGGGTCTGGTCCTTTATATTAAATACCTGTCCGGTCGAGGGTTTTATATCATTTCATCCCGTTTCTTGCGAATCTGGGCAATGTCTTCCTTGGTCAAGGTCAGGTTGGGTTTGAGCGAGGAGCGAAGGCGGAACTGGCGGAATTTGACGCCGTCGATGTCCTGTTCTTTGGATTGAACCAGTTCCACATTATCCAGCAGAATCGATCCGCTGAGGTTGGCGATAAAGGAAGCCACCTCAATGTCACTGGGGGCGATGCCTTCGATTTCAAGATTGGTCTGGAGTACCGTTTTGGTTTCGGGCGCTGCCGCTTTCTGATTCTTGGCTGCAGCGGCCTGATACTGGGTGGTTTGGGAGGTTGTCTTGGAGGCAGTCGCTGACGCGGAGGAGGCAGGTTTGGCCGCGGGAGCCGCCAGGACTTTGTTTTCTTTTTCGACCAACTGCATTTCCAGCAGCGAGACGCCCGAGGGTAAATTGTTGGTCAGGCATGCCAGCACGACGCTGCGGGGAACCGGCTCCAGCAGTTCGGCGGTCATGACCATGCTTTTCATCATGGTCTTGCCCTTGGTCTTGAGTTCTTCCAGCTGGGCAATCTGCTCCTTGGCTTCCATCATCTTGGCATTGACGGCCGCCAGTTCCCGTCCGACGACGCTTTGCCGCATCTTGATCACCGAAAACGTTACGCCGATGCCTCCCAGAAGTGCCGCCAACAGGGTCAGATACATCAGGTTTGCCCGGCTGGATTGCCGCTGCTGAATATAATCGTTCGGTACAAAATTAATCGTTGCCATAGGTTTTTACCTCGTGCGCATATTTGCGTTATAAAAGTAACCATCCAATGTCCATCAACAGCCTATTGATACGGATTGTCTGGTTCTCAATTCTTGCCCGCTCCTTCCAGGCTCAGCCCGAATGCCGTGGCCCAGTCCACATTGACATTTCGGCGATCCACCATACAGTCCGAATCCGGGTTGACATCAATGGCCGACAGGACGTCGCCGACCTGTGCCGGAATCTGCATTTTCTGGGCCAGATCCGCCATTTTGTCACAGATGCTTTTATCCACATTGCGTCCTGCCAGCAGCAGCAGCCGTTCAATCGGGACCTTGCCGGCAATGGTTTCGAAATAGCGGCAGCATGCGTCGATTTCCGCAATCAGCCGCTGCACCATCTGTCCCTGGCTGAGGTGGATATAACCCGTTGGAATGACCCGGGCAAACAGCAGGTCGCCGCCGCGGCCAATGACCACGTTGCAATGCCGCGTTCCGATATCCATCAGAATCACCGTGCGATCCTGTTCATTCTTGCGCCGACAGAAAAACCGCCGATAGCTGTTGATCAGGGCGATTGGCCAGACGCTCATCCCGCCGATTTCCAGTCCCGCCTTTTCATAGATTGCCAGATGACGATTGACTTTTTCACGCTGGGCTGCCATCACAATCACATCCACTTCGCCCCCTTTGGTCTGGCCTGTCTCTGCCGGCACCGAGACAATAATTGCTTCGGTGGGGGCAAAGGGCAGTTTTTTCTGCATTCGCGATGCGACGGCCTCGTCCAGCTTGTCCATCACGCCCCGCGGGACCTTGATCTGGTCGATGAACAGGTCATCCGATGGCAGGGCGGTGATAATGCTTTTCCCCTTGAATCCTCCCGTTTTGAGCAGGTCGCGAATGGCGTCAATGGCCCATCGCTGCCAGGCGGGACTTTGCGGCTCAATATCCTGAGGCCGCGCAGCAATCGCGGCCGCATGCAAATACGGCCCGCGTCCATTGAATCCGATTTGTGCCATGCGTAAAAAGCTGCTGCCTAAATCCACACCAATCGGACAAATATGTCTTCCGAACCAGTTAAACATAGCAATCCATTTTATTGTCTTACGTTACCTCTGCCCGGCGGCACGCGAGCTGGTTGCTCTTCGTGTCGCACGGTTTGGTTTTATACCTTGTCCCTGTTCTGTTCGTCAGGATATCCGCCTGACATAACCAAACTTGGCGGGTCTTGTTCCGACACGCTGAAATTCCGGTACCTATAAAATCTAAGAAACAAACTTTCGCCCGCCAACCCGGCTTGCGGTTTATCCGGGGCCAATCGAAGGTCTTATAACAACCAAGCCATTCCGTATGAAAACCGATTCGTTGCAGATGGTAGTGGCTATGAGCAGTCTGGATGTGCAAGCCTGCCCAGCGATGAAAAGGCAGACTTGCGTAATGTCGCTCTGCCCCCGATTCCCGAAAAAGAGACTCCGTTCTGTCAGCAGGGTCCGATAATGGCTGTTTGCCGGCTGTTTTCAAACCCGACAAAAGCAGGTTTTTTTATACCAGGCGTATGATTCATGTTGGATATAGGTCTATGTATCTCTGAAATGGGTGGATTTTCAGAAACAACACGGCGGGCTTGGGAAGGGATTACACCGTGGACAGGGCGTCTCGCAATGGAGATTTTGTTTATGACTCAGGGATTCGCAAGCTGGTTTTCATCCGGCAACGGCTGGGAATAATCAAACGGCTGTTTGCCGGCTTTGGTGCGAAGCTCGGCCTGGATTTGCCGGAAGATGCCGGTCAGTTCCGCTGCAAATTCATCATCGGATTTTGCTTTGATATATTCCGGACCGATGGGGTCTCCAAACTGCACGCGGACTTTGCCGAATTTAGGAAATTTTTGCGTCCTGGGCCAGGCTTCATACATCCCGTCAATGACCATCGGTACAATCGTTGCTCCGGTTCGCCGGCTGATCAGTCCAAAGCCCGGCTTGATTGTCCCGATTCTGCCATCGTGAGTGCGTGTTCCTTCCGGAAACAGGCACACCGCCTTATTTTGCTTGAGCACCTCGATAATCGCTTTCATTGCCGCAATATCGGCTTGCCCGCGTTTGATGGGAATAATATAAAACGACCCGATGATCCGTCCCCAGAATTTAATATCCAGCAGGGTATCCCGGGGCACAAAATAAAACGGCCGCCAAATCCAGTTCTGGCAGAACATGGGGTCAAAGAAGCTCTGATGATTGCTCAATATCAGCACCGGTCCTGTCCGCGGTACCTTCTGGCTGCCGTAGACCTTCAGCCGATACAATACTGCCACCACGCAGACAGAAAAATAATGACAGAACTTATGCCAGACTTTTTTAAAAAAACTGTCTTTCAATTCGATCTTATCGGCCATTGATGATTTTCCTTGCGATTTGTTCCATCTGGCTGACCACCTGGTCAACGGTTAATGTTGTCGTGTCAATGGTAATGCTGTCCGGTGCTGGCTTGAGCGGTCCGACCTCCCGATTCTCATCGGAGGCGTCCCGGATTTGCTGCTGTCTGAATACCTCTTCCAGCGTGATTGTCTGGCCTGCCGCGATCAGTTCCTGATGCCGCCGCAGTGCCCGCTGGCGGGGGTCTGCTGTCAGAAAAAATTTGACTGCGGCATGGGGAAATGCGACGGTGCCCTGGTCGCGTCCCTCGGTCACAATCCGCTGGCAGCTTGCGGCAAAGTCCCGCTGCATCTGCACCAGCTTTTCCCGCAGTGGTTTTGCCGAGGCAATAAACTTGACCTGCTCGGTAATCTTGGGGTCGCGGATCTGGGCGGTTTTGTCCTGGCCGTCGATGCACACCCGCATCCGGTCTGCTTCGGGCCGGAACTCAAACCGGCAGACCTCAACCAGCTTGCAGACTGCCTCTGTGTCGGCCGGGGATATCCCCCGTTCCACTGCCGCCAGCGTTACCGCCCGGTACATCGCCCCGGTATCCAGAAACACCGCCCCCAGTCTCCGGGCGATTGCCCGGGCAACCGTGCTCTTGCCGACCCCAGCCGGGCCGTCAATCGTGATGATCATGCTATTGGACATTGTTCCATTCAAGATAAAGGTTCAGGTTAATTCGGCATATCATACGCTTGCGCGGCGGTTTTGTAAATGGAAGCCTGAACTTTTATTCCCGAAAAACAGTAGTGTATGACAGAAAAATGGATACACTGAATACGACTTCTTATGCAAGGAGAAAATTAATGGATTTGGCAGCTTACTTTAGAGACCACGAAGGCACTGGCGTTCTGGCTACAGCCGATGCCCAGGGTGTGGTCGATATGGCCTTGTATGCGACCCCCCATGTGGTTGATGAGAATACGATTGCCTTTATTATGCGACCTCGCCGGAGCCGGAAAAACCTCGACACCAACCCCGCTGCGGCCTATATGTTTATCGAAAACAGCCCCGGCTATCAGGGCAAACGCCTCTATTTGCGGATGCTCAAAGAGGAAAAGGACCCCGACAAAGTCAACGCTTTGCGACGCAGCCATCATGGCGGTGATGAGGCTGCGGCAACCCTGGTCTATTTTACGGTTGAACACATCCGCCCGCTGGTAGGGGACCATGAATAGCGGGGTCAAGACCATCTTGTCTGTTGTGGTCTGGGTGATCCTGTGCATGGCGGGTGGTGGTTTGAGCGGCTATATCTCGGGCACCGGTACCAGCCAGTGGTATCAGTCGCTGAGCAAACCTTCCTTTATGCCTCCATCCTGGGCCTTTGGGGTGGTTTGGCCGATTCTCTATCTGATGATGGGGGTTGGGGCGGGCTTGATATGGAGCAAGGGTGTCAAAAATCAGGTCGTTCGGAACGCAATTGTGTTATTTTCGATCCAGTTCTTTCTGAACCTGCTCTGGTCGCCTCTGTTTTTCGGCCTGCACCGGATCGGCTGGGCCCTGGTCGAGATTATTGTGCTATGGGCTGCCATAGCACTGACTTTGCGGGCCTTCTGGAAGGTCCAGCCCATCGCATCCATCCTGCTGTGGCCCTATCTGCTGTGGGTCAGTTTTGCAACTGTATTAAATGCAACACTTTACAGCTTAAATCACTGACGCCTGCCAAAGGCATCCCGCAGCACCTTGAGGCTTTTGGGTAAGGCGGTTTTCCAGTCTTCTTTGCCTTCAAACTCGAGGCTGACGTAGCCGCGATAATCGACCTTGCGGAAAATCTCGGCAATCCGCGGATAATCCAGGTCCAGAGTATACCAGAGTCCGCTGCCGTAGTAGGTTTTCGCCTGAATGAAGACTGTATCTGGAGCAATCATTTCCAGTTTGTCATAAGGATCCTCCAGGAAATTGCCCGTATCGGCCAGTATTTTAAGCCAGGGCGAATTGATGGCCTTGCTGATTCGCAGCAGGCCCTCCGGCGTCCGTCCCAGCCCCCAATGGTTTTCCAGTCCAAGGATGACGCCGCACTTTTCCGCCGTTGGCAGGCATTTTTCAAGGCTTTCGATTACCCACGGGAATGCATCTTCGTCGGTATAGCCTTCCATCGCCGGCTCGATACCCCGCTTGGCCATGAATTCATCAAAATCGCCGACGGTTCCCCAGCGTCCGGTATTGACTCGCATACACGGGATACCCAGCTTATATGCCAGCTCCAGGCACTCGATGGTATGGTCGATATTCTTTTGGCGTTTGTCCTTGTCCGGCGAGACAAACCCTTGATGTGTGCTCAGGTTGCACAAATCCACGCCGTTGACCAGAGCCGTGCGTTTGAGCGTTTGCAGGTAGGAATTGGAGTTGTCTTCCATCTGGATTTGCAGTACATCCACGCCGTCAAACCCCAGCTCTGCCGCCGCCTGGATGCAGGTTTCGATAGGCAACTTGCTGTCCGGCATAAACCGCCAGAACGAATATGTTGATACGGCAATGGGATTAAAGCCGCCAGTCCTGACCGGCTTGAGCGCAGAGGGCTTGGCGGCCGCTTCTGCCTCCGTTTGCGTGCCAATGGCTGCCAATCCCGTCGCTATTGTTGTCTTGATAAAATCGCGTCGTTTCATATCGACACTCCTGAAGATGGATTATTTTATTTCCCCCTCACAATAGTTTTTATTCCCGTCTTGTCAAGTGAATCCCGCTGCATGGGGGTATTTGTATTCATTTTTATTCGTATTCCAGTCTGTGTGTATTCCATCATTGCTGCTGTCGGGTTTGTGGGGCGCGACTCAGTGCTATGCAGGTCGGCGATTTGTTTGCAGCTTGTAATTTCATTTAGGCGATTGTATAATAGATTCAACGATGATTATCCCTGAACAGATGGCAAAAAGCGGCTGTCCCTGGCTGTTATAGAGCGGCGGGACATTTCATGCAAAATCAGTGAGATGAATGTACACGGTAATTGTGGAACAAGAGTTTCAGGCAGAACATCAGTTGATGATGCCGGATGGGGTACGGGAGCCGCTGCATGGCCATCTGTGGAAGGTGGCGGCGGCGGTGGCGGCGGAACATCTGGATGCGGCAGGTTTGGCAATTGATTTCTGCGTGGTGTCGCGGCATCTGGAGGGCATTCTGAGGCCTCTAAGAGGGCAGAATCTGGAGCAATGCGAGCCGTTTGTGGGCATGAATGCCTCGGCGGAGCGGGTGGCCCAGTATGTGTATGGCCGGATGTCGGGATTGATTATGCCGCCGGCCCAGTTAATTTGGGTTGAAGTGACAGAAGCGGCTGGGTGTCGGGTGCGGTATGAACCTTAAATACCTAAATAGCTGTTGAGGTCGCTGTGAAATAGGCCGATATAACAGGATAGAGATTGTCGGTCTGAAATTCAATCATACTTGAATAAGAAATTGTATATATGTTATGTCAGATATGTAAAGAAAATACAGCTACGATTCATTTGACCGAGATTACCCATGGGCAACGCTCAGAGACGCATTTGTGTCAGCGTTGTGCCCAACAGCAGGGGCTCGGTGTTCAGACGCAGGTACCCTTGAATGAACTGCTGAGCAGTTTGCTTCAGGCGGCCAAAACCGCGACGGATTCTCAGGAAAAAACAGTTCATCTCGGACATCCGGACAAAGCTTGTCCTGTATGCGGAATGACGTTGCGTCGCTTTAGTGAGACCAGTCTGTTAGGATGTCCTGAGGATTATACGTGTTTTCAGAAGGAGCTGGGGCCGCTGATCGAGCGGACTCATGCAGGCCATGCCCAGCATTGCGGCAAGGTGCCTGCGCATGCAGGGCAACAGATTAAAAAAGAGGTGGAATTGCTGCATCTCCGCCGGCAGCTTGAACAGGCGGTCAAGGCAGAAGATTACGAAACCGCCGCGCGGTTGCGCGACCAAATCAGGCAGATCCAATGAAACCGGCACAGCTTGCCAATCAGTCCAGTTCGTGGTTTGGGGCCGAGGGTCCGGGATGGGATATTGTCATTTCATCGCGTGTTCGGCTGGCTCGAAATCTGGCGGATTATGAATTTCTGCCGTGTCTGACGCCGGTTCGCCAGCAGGAAATCCTCGACAGACTCAGCGGGGCGATTTTGTCGTTGTCGCTGGGGGATGAGGTGTGTTTTATGGATGTGGACCGTGCTGCGACTCTGGAGCGGCAGCTGCTGACAGAGCGGCATTTGATTAGCCGTCAGCATGCCGCGGGCAAGGGGCCGCGCGGGGTGGTGATTTCCGCAAAAGAATCGTTTACGGCGATGATTAACGAGGAAGACCATCTTCGGATGCAGGTGTATGCTGCGGGATTTAATCTGTGGGACTGCTGGAAGCGGATTAACGCCATTGATGATATGATAGAGCAGAAGGTGCGGTATGCCTACAGCGAACGGTGGGGGTACCTGACGGCATGCCCGACGAATGTGGGGACGGGGATTCGTGTGTCGGTGATGCTGCATCTGCCGGCGCTGAAGATGACCGGGCAGATTGAGAAATTCATCACCGCGGCCAAGGATGCGGATTTGGCGGTCCGTGGATTGTTTGGGGAAGGGACCGATGCGCTGGGGGATTTCTATCAACTTTCCAACCAGGTGACGCTGGGGGTGCGGGAAGAGGATGTCGTGCGAGAGCTGTCAGAAGCCATTGTGCCGCGGATTGTGGACTATGAGAAGGCGGCTCGGCAGGTGCTGTTGGAGCAGAAGCCGCACACGCTGGACGATAAAATTCAGCGGGCACTGGGAGTGCTCAAAAGTGCCTGCCTGATCAGTACGCAGGAGGCCCTGTATCTGCTGTCGAGTGTGCGGCTGGGGGTCAACCTCGGGCGGGTGCCGAATCTGTCGCTGGCGACGATTAATGAGTTGTTTCTGCTGACGCAGCCGGCCCATCTGCAGCTGCGGGCCGGAAAGATGCTCGATGCCGACCAGCGGGATGCCCTGCGTGCCCAGATTATCCGCCAGAAGCTGGCGAATAATTAAGGGTTCCCATCACCTTTTGGATGTATATTTGGGGTATTCTATATCTGCTGTCTATATGTGAGAGGGCTGTCCGGCGAAATCACTTAGACAGTCGCTGTAACGATGTCGCCGCGGCGGAGGGTGGGGGCGTTGGGGTGTTTGGACAGGTCCACCATGAAATAGCGTTCGCATCGGCCGCGAGGGGGGCGGAGGGTTTCGACCAGAACGCTGACGGATTGGCCGAGGAATTGGCGGCGGAATTGTTCCTGTAGTTGTGTATCCAGTTTGTGTAATTCATCCGTGCGGGCTTTGATGACGGCCGGTTTGACTCGGCCGGGCATTTTCGCTGCAGGGGTGCCTTTGCGCGGGCTGAAAGGGAAAATGTGGATTTTGGAAAATCCGACTTTTTGGGCGGTTTGCATGGTTTCGGCGAAGTCATCATCGGTTTCCCCCGGGAAGCCGACGATGATGTCGGTGGTGATGGCGGGGCGGTCGAGGACGGCATTAACCTTGCTAATAACGCTGAAAAAGTCGTCTCGGGTGTATTGGCGACACATTTTTCTGAGAATTGCCGGGCTGCCGGACTGCAAGGGCAAATGAAGATGGGGCATAATGTTGGGATTTTTGGCGAAGACCTCCAGCAGGCGGTCGGTGACATCGGCCGGTTCGAGGGAGCTGAGGCGGATGCGTGCCAGGCCGGGAATGGCGGCCAGTTGATCGAGTAAATTGGCCAGATAATCGCGTTTTTCGGGGTCCCAATGCTTACGTCGGGTTGTATTCTGGCCATAGGCTCCAAGGAATATACCGGATAAGACGATTTCCTTATGGCCAGCCTGAACGAGGTTCTGAGCCTCGATCAGGACGGTTTTTTCATCCTTGTTACAAACCTGGGTGCGGATTTTGGGTATAATACAGTAGGAACAGAAGGCATCGCATCCATCCTGGATTTTCAAAAACGCCCGACATTGTCCAGTATAGCTCTTCAATAGTTCCAAATGGTCGTGTTGTGCATCAGGCGATGAGTTTTTATCCTTGATTTTATCTGGACTTAGTGGTTTACTTAGGCCTTGCAGTCCCGATTCGGATGTAAGATTAAAGAGGTCTCGAACGGCCAGGGCGATTTGCTCCTTGTTGGGTACCAGACGGACGTCGCCGGCGGAGAGATTTTTTAGTTCATCGGAGTCCGCAGCGGCCAGACATCCGGTCAGGATGAGTTTGGCATTGGGATAGAGGCCATGCAGACGGCGAAGGGATTGCCGGCTTTTGGCGGAGGCGGTCCCGGTAACACAGCAGCTGTTGACGACGACCAGGTCGATGGGTTGGCCGGGGGGTGCGCAGGTAAACCCGATATCCTGCAGAAGCTGGCGAATCTGCTGGCTTTCGTATTGGTTGACTTTGCAACCGAGTGTCTGGATGGTAAAAAACTTCATAGAGCGAGGTATTTTACGTATATAACCGGCCTGAGAGCAAGAGTTTTTCCGGGCCGAGGATGGAATCATAACTTTTTTCCAGGAGAAGCGATAATGGCTTCATCTGTACGTGGTGTGTGGGCGATCGATATTGGAACCTGTTCCTTAAAGGCTCTGCGTGTGCAGCCGAGTGATGATGGGATTGAGGTGGTGGGTTTTGACCATGTCGAGCACAGCAAAATCCTGTCTGGATCGGATATCGGTCCCAAAGAAAAACACGACATCATCGCGGCGACGCTGCGGCAATTCCTGTCGCAGAATGAGGTTGGGAAGGCTCCGGTAGCGATTTCGATTGCCGGTCAAAACAGCTTTGCCCGTTTTATCAAACTCCCCCCAGTAGAACCTAAAAAAATACCAGAAATTGTCCAGTTTGAGGCTGTCCAGCAAATTCCCTTTGATATCAATGAAGTGGAATGGGATTGGCAGAAAATGGATGCGGCCAACAGCCCGGATGCGGAAGTGGGTATTTTTGCGATCAAGAATGAATTGATTTCCGAGATTATGGACCACTTTACGCGGGAGAATCTGAATGTCACGTGTGTTCAGATTTCACCGATGGCCTTATTTAATTATCTGCTGTACGACCGGAATGATGTGGGTGGGAATGGTCAAAAGGCGACGGTGATTCTGGATATGGGGGCAGAGAATTCAACGCTGGTGATCTGCACCCAAGACAGTGTCTGGCAGCGCAGTATTCGGATTGGGGGCAATACGTTTACCCATGCGATTGCCGAGGCGTTTAAGCTGGACTTTGAAAAGGCCGAGAAGCTCAAACGGACTGCTCCGATGAGCAAATATATGCGTCAGATCTATACGGCGATGAAGCCGGTCTATACGGAACTGAGCGGGGAATTGCAGCGGAGCCTGGGTTTTTATAGCAGCAGTGGAGTGGGTCGTGATAAAGGGTTTTCTCAGATTATCGCGTTGGGCGGCGGGATGAAGCTGCAGGGGCTGACCAAGTATCTGCAACAGTCGCTGGGATTGACGGTGGTCAAGCCGGAATCGTTTGAGAAGCTGAAAATATCGTCTGAGGTGTCTTCGGCCAAGCTGCATGAAAACATCTGTGATTTTGGAGTGGTCTATGGATTAGGGGTTCAGATGCTGGGGCATGGGAAAATTATGGCCAATCTGCTGCCCCGCCGAATTGCCCGCGCGATAGCATGGAATCGCAAGGCCCGTATGTTTACGGTAGCTGCGGCGGTTCTGGCTCTGATTTCTCTGCTGGGACTGTGGCGGGCCTATTATGATCTGACGCAATATAATGCCAATGCTCCGATTCGAAACGAAGTGTCGCAGGTGCTGTCGCGGGCCCAGGCGGCGATTGAAAAGGTTCAGGATGCCCAAAATCAAAAGTCGCCGTTGAACGATCGCATCCAGAAACAAAAAGATCTGTTCAATTACCGTGATATTTTGCCTACTCTGAATGAACAGTTAATTGCGTGCCTGCCCAATGCGTTGAACACGCCTGATCAAGCGTCCTTATTTGAGGCGTTGGCGCGAGGGGATGTTCAGGCTATTCGTGCCATTCCGCGTCCGCAGCGCAAGCAGGTCTTTATTACGCGTGTGATGATTGAATATGCTGCAGATTTATCCACGGCGGCGTTTCCGGAACCGGGACGGACCCAGACGTTCAGTCCGGGGATGATGATGCCTGGAATCATGCCTGGAATGATGCCGGAGATGCCCGCGACTCCGATGATGGATGGCGGCATGAATCCGGCGGCGACGGGTGTTCCTGCTGAAGCTGTCAAGTCGGGTTTTGTGGTGTTAATTGAAGGGTATAGTCCTTATGGACGCGTGATGGATTTGCTGGATCCGCCCGGTGTGGCTGCAGAGCCGGGCCGGTGGGGCATCATTACCCGGTTTGAGAATCTTGGTAAATTTATCAAGGGGTCTCCCTTTGAGCTGTTCAATAAGAATGACACGACACATTTCAAGGTGGAATGGGGTACGGTTGAAGCGACTGGGACCGGGGCCGTTGGCGGCGTTCAGCGGAGTCAGCCTGCAGGGATTGGGATTCTGACGGAAGTGCGTCGGATCCCGATTCCGGAAACGCCGGCTCCGGGGGCCGTGCCCGGGCCGATGGGCGGCGGCATGATGCCTATGGAAATGGGAATGATGGGGGTGGGTGGACCCGGTACACCGGGTATGGATCGGGTCAGCGTGGAAAAAGTGCTGATTGATCCGATGACCGGGGAGGAAATCAGCAAGGTGTATGATATAGTGACCGAACAGGACATCGTATCCAATCCCAATTGGACCGATAAGGACCTGGGGCGTATCAAATATGATTTCGGCAACCCCAAATTCATTGAGCGTGATTCGTGGTTCCGGATCAAGGCAAAGTTTATCTGGAAAGATGCACCGAAAGCGGCACAGCCTGGTAATTTAACGGGTATGCCAGGCTTGGGGATGGGCAGCTGAATTCAAAGGGTATAATTTTTTTCGAGTGCGAACTATGGCAAAGAACTTGAATATCGATTTAAAAAACATCGACCTCAAACAGCTGGTTGGGTCGTTGAAGATGATCAATCTGGCGTCGGTAAAAAAATATTCCGCGTTGTTTCCGTCGATAGGACTGCTTGTGGCGGCGCTGGTGATCCTGATTGTCACTCTGCTGGTTGGGGGGGCGGTGAGCAGGAAGATGCAGGACAGTGTTGGCGTTGCCAGTCGGATTCGATCGGTTGTCGATACGGTTCCCAGTGAGGCTCAGGCTCAGGAAGAGATGCAATATCTGGAAAAATTTGTTCAGGATGTCGACCAGGTTGACCGCCTGATGACCCAGGCATCCCAGCGGGAACTGATATGCTATAATCCGGTGATTTTTCCCGAGCCGACGGATAAGTCCGCCCAGGTCTATCATGTGTATGCCCGGGATTATCGTACCGCGATTGAATCGCTGATGACTCGCATCAAGGCCAAAGATGCCCCCAGTGAAGCCGAGATTCGCAGCCAAACCGGTGCCAGTATCGGGGTGGTGGGCGGCGGGCTGATGGGCGGAGGTATTGTAACGCCGGGGGCGGCGGGGTCCACGACGGCGATGGTGGATGCGGTGTGTCTGAAGCGAGCCGAAGAAATATCGGTTTATGCGAATCCGAACAGTTTGGCCTGGTATGGCTATTGGGAGAAATTTGTTTATAAATCCGTCGATGAATCCCTGCAAAACTGCTGGTCTTCGCAGGTTGCGTATTGGATTTATGAGGATATCGTTGCGACCATTGAGTCGCTCAATGCCAATTCTACCAAAGTGTCGACATCGCCGGTCAAGCGGCTGCTTGGGATTCAGTTCAATGGTCCGGTTCAGGTGAGCACTCCGCAGTCGATGGGATTTGGCATGATGGGTATGGAACCGATGGGGGGAATGCCTGGGTATGCCGGCGGAGTGGCGGCACTGGATGCACCGGTCTATGTGAAAACCGTCAGTCCCTTTATGCCGGTTGCCTGGACAGGACGCGTCTGCAATGACCAGATTGATGTGGTGCACTTTGCGGTTGCCGTGATTGTGGATTCCTCGGCGACGGCACCGTTTATGAAGGAACTGTGCACGGTCAAGCCTCATACCTTCCGGGAAGGATTTCTGGAGAAGGGAAAACAGCAGACAGCAACTCACAATCAGATTACCATTCTGCAGTTTGAAATGTCGCCGGTTTTGAAGGACGATGCGGTTCATGCATTTTACCGGTATGGAAAGAATGCGGTGGTTCGTCTGGACCTGGTTTGTGAGTATGTGTTCAGCCGCACAGGGTATGATGCAATCAAACCGGCCCCGGTCAAAAAGGCGCTGGGTCAGGAGACTGCGGTAACGACCTCGCCGGATGGAATGACGAGTCCCCAATGATGCCCGATGGCGTGAGGATTTGAAGACGTAGTGGGTCCCTGCTGCGGAAGTGATCCGATGGCGGGGCGAAAAGGCCAAGGATTCAAGAGACCAGAGATTTTCGATTAGGATAAGCGGATATGAGTAAGAAAAAAGGAAGCTTTCTGGACCAGTATCTGGATAAAGTGATTTTGGGCCTGGCAGGGCTTGCCGGCGTATACCTGTTGTGGGCGTTTGTGCTGAGCAATCCCTATGGCAAAACGGTGGGGGGGCGTAAATACCGTCCGGCAGAAATTGATCGTTCAAATCAGCAGCAATCGCAGGTGATTCTGGAGAAACTGCAGGAGCCGGCCAAGCCCAATCCTTATGTTCAGAATAAAACAGCCGAATTTTCGCAGCTGCTGAACTGTACGATTTCGAAGGTGTCCGTGGCGGCCAACTGGCCTGTCTCAGGCCCGATGGGGGATGAGCAAAGCCCTGAAGATCGGATGTATGCCATTCCTGTCATCCCGGCGATGGAGAAGATCATGGTGGACTCGACTCGCGGTGCGGTGCGGATGCCCAGCGAAGAAGTGACGCCGGAGCGGCCTTATGCGATGGTCGCAGCTCAGCCGGCGGATCTGGATGTCGTTACTATTTCAGCTCATATTAATCTGCAGTCGTTGTCCAATAATTTTCAGCAGAGCTTTAATGGACCGCGTCTGATGCCCAAGTGGAAAGATCCCACGTATGCTGAGCCGGTTTTTGCACGGATTGAAATGCAGCGTCGGATTCAAAACCCGGATGGCTCCTGGGGGGAGTGGGAACTCGTTCCGTTTACCCGCATTGATCCCTATCAGAAGATGTATAAGGATTTGCCGCTGACGACCGAGCAGATGACGTTTGGGGACGTGACCCTGTTTTTGAATCAGTATAAAAACACAGCGGTTATCAAGAATCTCCTTCAGCCTGAGTCGTATCAATTTCTCAATTCGACATTCAAATGGCTGCCGCCGGAGTATTCTCTGGAAGCCCGCAAGCTCAAGGAGGAAGCGGATCAGCAAAAGCAGCGTGAGGAGCGGGATCGTCGTGCTGCTGAACGCGAGCGGAGCCGGAATGTCAACCGTCCAGCTCCAGGGGGAATGGGAGGGATGCCTCAGATGATGCCTCAGCCCCAGCCTCAGCCTCAGCCTGGACGGCGTGGCGGACGCACCAATGAGCCAGGCATGATGGGGTTGGATCCGATGATGGGGATGGAAGGGGGCATGCAGCCGCAGCGGCCAGTCAGACCGGTTCGGACGCAGCAGGATGTGGAAAAAGAGTTCACGGCAGCGTTGCTTAGCGACCGAACCAAAATCAGTACCCTCAAAGATGTGCTGGTCTGGATTCATGATGATTCCACTCGCCCCGGAGCGACCTATCAATATCGGGTCCGTTACGGGGTGTTCAACCCGATTGCCGGAAAGAACTGGTTTGCCCCGGACAGCAAGCAGTACCAGAATCAAGTGGTGTTATGGAGTCCGTATGCGGAATTGCCGGAGCCGGTGAAGGTGCCCAAGATGCAGCATGTGTTCCCGATGGACGTTTTGGCGAATAATTCTGGCGTCAAGGTCGAAATTTATAAATATTATATGGGACAATGGTGGACAGAAACGTTTGAAGTGCAGCCCGGTCAGATGATCGGCAAGGCCATGGAAGTCAAGCCTAAAACCACGGGTGTCCTGGGTGGAGGATTGGGAGGGATGGAGCCTGGGATGATGGGCGGGATGGAGGGAGCTGGTCCGCTGCTTGTGGATTTTGCGACGGGTACGATGCTGGTGGATATTGTCAGCACGCAAGACTGGCTGGGAACGAACTACCGCCCGCGAAGCTATCCCAGGATGCTTTATATCGATGAATCTAATCAGATGTTTTCGATGGCCGCACGCAGACAATTCTGGTCCAAAGAGCTTGCCGCCGAGTATAATGTTGTCAAACAGGAGATGGCACAAACGACTGGCCAGATAGATACGATGATGATGGGGCCCATGGGGCTGCCCAGAGAAGGCGGGGGACTGATGTTTTAAGCAGACCGTCCTCGTGCTGGGTATCGTGATAGCGGTGCCCAAACGAAGTGTTTAAGCAAGTTCTGTATTCAACGCCGCCCGAAAAACAGAGCGGCGTTTTTTTTATGCTCTGCAGGAAGACCGCAGGATAAAGGGGTGTCGCGTATCGGGGGCCTGATTGGGGAAGCGGGCCCGGATCTGATAGCGGCGTCCCGGCAGCATGTCAAAAAAATTGTCGCTCAGGACCGCCGCCGGTTCCAGAATCATTTGAAGGTCCTTGACAAACCAGCGGCTTTGCAGCGTATATTGCAGGCTCCGGTGATCTATGGCCTCGACGGAGATATCCACATCCAGAGGACGAAACTGGGCGTATTTATCCGGCGTAAACAGATAGGTATTTTCGCTGAGCAGGATGTCCTGCTGATAGACAGCCATATACAGAATGGATTTTTCCGGGCAACTGGGATTCAGCAAGTCCCGGGACAACGAAACGGATGCGGTGCTATGTGGTCCGACGGATACCGGAGACTGGCTTTGATCGAGGATGCTGCCTTTGATGTCCAACAGCTGAAATTGCGTCTGAACAATCAGGGAGCAAGAGGTGTCATTGATGACAAAGGCGTTACGATTGGAATCGGCAGGCCCCAGGCAGATTAAAACCGGGGCCCAGAACCGCCGGGCATAAAAATACAGGGCCTTGGGATGGCCCAGAAAATCCAGCATGGAAAATCCCGCCGCGGGCCAGAACTCATTGCCCGACCAGAGGAGGATTCCTCGATTGACGGTGTTATTGGCCCGCAGGGTTTCGACCATCTGTTTGGCATATCGTGCCTGAACAATCTGGGTCTGGTAAATCTGTTCGGCCAGATTTCGGGGGGGGGCAAAGTAATCGCTGGCAAAGCGGGCCAGCCGCTGCATCCCATCGGTGTGATAATTCAGTTTTTCCACGCCCGGGCCGGCAAGGACTTGCTCTTCCTCCGGACAGGCTATACGGACAGTATCCTGCGACGGCATGGACTGGAAGCCGGTCTCAACCACAAACGGCGGCAGCGGTTCCTGCATCCATGAATCCATGGGTTTGTATTCATTCCAGCTTTGCCATCGATCGGTAACCGCGGCAGTTTTACCGGGTCGGTGCGGTTCGGGGGCCGAGGGGAGATAGTCGCAGTCGGGATTCAGCTCGGCCAGCAGTTCGGGCAGCAGTTGAGTGAACAGTGCTTTGGATGCGGATTTTTTATGTCTGCTGACGTTGTCGGATTGCCCTGCGGTGTCAATATGACTGTTGCCGCACCAGACCGCCAGGCAGGGATGATTGCGGAGCCTCAGGATAACCGCCTGGGCTTCACGGCGGATTTGCTCCTGAAAACCTTCGTAGTCCGGATAGCGGGCCGAAGCAAACATGAAATCCTGCCAGACCAGAATTCCCATTCGGTCGCATAGATTCAATAAGTGCTCATCTCCGTAAGTTCCGCCGCCCCAGATGCGAATCATATTAATATGGGTCTCTGCCAGGGTATCCATCAGCTGGGTGGTTTTGGCGCAGTGTGTCTTGTCGGCATACAGCCCGACTGGCAGCCAGACGATGCCTTTGATATAGATGGGCTGCTGATTGATTTCAATGCCGAAACCCGCGGATTGCGAGTCTTTTGTCCGGAGGACTCGGATCATGCGTATGCCGAAGGACTGTTGTCGGCAGTCGAGTGTCTGGTCGGCAGCGACCAGGTCGGCCTGCAGCGTGTATAAATCCGGGCTGCCATACCCCCGCGGCCACCACAGTCGGGGATTGGGAATGCGGATCACCGCGGCGTGGGTATCATTGGTCCCCAAGTCGATCAGGTGCGTCTGAGGCTGCTCTGCGCCGGGGATGGTCAGCCGGCATTGAAGCGGGGTTCCGATAGCAGAAAATCGACGCACCGAAACGGCAATTCGGATGTCGGCAAATCGCGGATTGCAGTCGATGGTGCGAACATGGATATCTGCCAGGTCTGCGGCTGGAATCCGTTCAAGGCGGACAGGGCCTGTAATGCCGCAGTCCAGCAGTGCCGGCCCCATTGCAGAACCGAAATGACACTGTGGCTTTCGAATAAAGACACGGATGGGATTGCAGAAGGAGGGCTCATTGGGCGAGCCGTATTTGCTGATGAGCTGCTGAGCACACTCCTGGGGCGGGCAGAATTTAATCAGCAGCGTATTGCGGCCCGGACGAATCGCAGTGCCGACATCCAGGCGATGCGCAATAAAAGCATTCTCTGTGCTGCCTATTTTTTTGTCATTGAGCCAAATCTGGGTCAGCGTGTCCAGACCCTCGAAAACCAGATCAATATGGTCTGTCGAGAGGATTTGGGAGCCCATGTCGAAGACGGTGCGGAATAGCCAGGCCTGCCGGGCGACCCAGCCGAAGGCCTCTGGGCAGGCATAGACATCTTCCATTCGCAGGATCCCGGCCTCAGCAAGGCTTAATAAAATGGATTCCGGATGCGATGTTGGCAGCCATCGTCCTTCATCGAGATCGGCCATTTTGCGAGCGGTTTCGGGGTACTCCCTGAATTCCCAGGGCCCGTTTATGTCTATGCATGTTTTTGTCATTGATCGCATCCTGTTGTTTGCCTGTATTGTAGTCAGAGTCTGCAAAGAATCCAGACGGCATTACCAAAAAGTTCCAAAGCGGTTCTATTGCGGCGATGCGGTGGACGCCTTCGAGGTCAATGGATACTGAGCCGACCAGGTCTGATCGGTGGTGATGGTGAGGGTGCCGACGACCGTGTTGTCGGTATGCAGCCAGCCCAGGAGGTAAGCGGTTCCCTGTTCGGATTGGATGGTGTTATCCGGCAGGCGTGTCGTCTGGGTATATGGGCCTTTGGCGATAAAGAACAAACGTGTTTTGTCAATGTTGCCCTGGGGATCGGAATAGTCTTTGGACGGGACGATATTGCCGTTCAGGTGCGAATTGATGGTGATTGTTTTTTTGTTGGATTCATACTGTGCAGCCCAGTCGGCGGCAACGCGGCAGTCTTTCCCGAAAGACACGCTGACCTGGCCTCGCGGGGCATCGTTGCGGTGTACGCCAGCAGTGATGAAGAGGGGTTCAAGTAATTCCGGTTGGCCTTTTCGGGGCGATGGGACATTCTTGTCCGGGGCGATCAGGAGGTCGTCCAGCTGCCAGGGGTGGTCTTCGATGGCGGCAGGACGTTCCTGATAGGGTCTGGAGGGACCAAAAATGGTTTTAAGATCCATAAAATACAGCATCATCGCGATGGCGACGACAATGAACAGCCCAAGAATCGCGGCAAATCCTTTTTTAGGATGCATGGTTTTGCTCCCGGCACAATCAGTTTTATTCTGGAAAATAACGTTTCGCCGGTTTCATCATACCGTCAAATCCTAAAAATTGAATCTTTTCTTTGTGGAATTGTGGTGTCCAAATAGAACCAACCGGGCTTAAACCAGACACGTAAACGACAGTTGTATATTTTTTGTTGCACATAAATGTATATGTAGCAA
>JAWRKM010000104.1:0-61256 GCA_040306945.1 Anaerohalosphaeraceae bacterium | reverse complement strand
AAGTCGAGCGGACATTCTCGTGGCTGGGTAATTTTCGCCGACTGGTCGTCCGCTGGGACCGAGATATTACTGTGTATAACGCATTTTTTCAAATCGCTTGCCTAATTATAACCCTCAGGAGGTTATGAAATGGCTTCTAGGCAATAATAAGGTCAGAATATATATTACATCCAGATTATATTCTTCTTCTCTTACAACCAATGATTTATATGGATTAGCTTCTATGGCAGAAAGCAAATAAAGAGTTTTTTTCTTAAGAGAGTCAGATATGTCCAGAAAGGGCTGAGTATTGTCTATTTTAAGATATATTTCAGAAACAGCTTCTAAGCTGCTCCAATTCCATATATTATTATCGGAAAGCAACAACCGCATGTTACATTTTAATGAATAGAGCCAGTCATTTTCAGACAATATCGCAGTAACAAACAATAAAGTACATCGATTGTATTCATCATTTGTTCCCTTCATTACACGAGTAATCGCCCATCTTCCTGAACATAACTTCTTAGATATTATGGCGGGATTAGAAGAAAGACTATTTAAATAATCTTGAGAATTGGTTTGACCAAACGAAAATTGTTCAAGTTCTTTTTTTTCCTGTTCTGTAACCATACTTGAACAGGCTATGGTAGCATATCCTCTAATGCTTCCGAATATATGGATAGATATCGTAATTTTCATATGCAACTATATTAAATAAATAGCCCTATCGTATTTTCCCATAAATTATGCCATACAGTTGACGGCAAGTACCATATTACAAACCAAATAAATAAAGCTAAAATGATACAAAATACACAAAACCAGAAATATTCTTTTCGAATTGCAGTCTTATGAATTATTTCTTCATAGGACTTGATATTCTGTGCAATACTCTCTTTATCCCGAAAATATTTTTGCTTCTCTTCAAATATCGTTATCTTTTCCATACAATATAAGAGAGGCACATCAAACGAAGTTAAATGGTTTGTCTTCATGTCGACAGTGCCTATTTCTTTCAAGGCGGAAACTACACATACTTTTAAATGCTCTGTTTTAGTTATAAGAGAGGTGAAATACTTATGTGTAAATGCCTTTAATCCTCCATGCTTTTGTAATACAGTGTTATTTTCATCTGCTTTTGTTAGCACTAAAACAACAGGTATATCTTTTCCTTCTGGCCAATTATGAATACGGTGTATCGCTTGCAATAAGCCATAATCATTATCTGTCTTAGAAAGAACATCATCTTCTACCATGTGGTTGGGATCAACTAATAATATAACGGCTTGTGCATGATCAATGTGATCCAAGAGCGTCCGGACCTCTTCGGAATCTATATTTTTGATAAATGCATTTGTAAATATTTCTCCCGGATAATCTAAGGCAACAATCAAACGTTTCTGATCTTTGTATTCAATTTCAAGGTAAGATTGAGAAATGCCTTGAGTTGCTGCTGGCCAAACACCTTTTCGAATACCGTCAGCAGCCTTAATGTATTCAACATGATCTGGACCCCTAAGAGCTTTTATTTTGATAGCGCCATTATTGTTCCATAATTTTTCATATAACAATGATAAAAAAACTGTTTTCCCAGAAGACCTTCTGCCAATGATTACGATCCTGTCACGCTTATATTTATTTTCTTTGCACAGCAGATCAGCAACTATATTCCGAGAATCTAAGGTGTTATTCGTTTCCATAAACATCCTTTGGATAAATAAGATCAGCGAGGATAAGTCGCTTCTTTGGATTTTAAAGATCGATCTTTTGCTTCTTGAGTGCTTTGGTAGGATTCTAGCAACTTATTTTTAAGAGTATCGTTTGTAATTTTTAAACTTTCGGTTGATGTGCGCAATCGAGCGAGGTCCTCTTTTAGCTGTGCAGCCTGTTTGGTAGCTTCCTCTAGTGATTTCTGAATGATTTCCTTATCTTTGACAAGCTGTACCATTTCTTCATTTCGGGGCTTTGTTAAAAAGGCTCCGCTTAAAAATCCCACAAAAAAGCCAAAGGCCAATGCGACAATAACAATTGCTATTCTAGGCATATCTCTCTCCCAAAAGTATATGATGTTCGCATCTTCGTCTTGAATACGAAAATGACGGCATAATTGCCCTATTACGATGATTCTTTGCATGGTGTAGAAAACAGGTTTTTATAATTTACGCCTCCTTAAAACCTTCAATTAATGAACTTTCTGAAACCATGATTCCAACAAAGTATATCATATCCACAATGTCGCGAGAAGGCAACAAAAAATAGATACAGCAACTATAAAGCAATCAAAAAAGTCTCTCGTAATAGGTACATTACTCTTTTATTTA
Organism: Anaerohalosphaeraceae bacterium; assembly: GCA_040306945.1. Taxonomy (GTDB): domain Bacteria; phylum Planctomycetota; class Phycisphaerae; order Sedimentisphaerales; family Anaerohalosphaeraceae; genus Anaeroglomus. The sequence goes on along the minus strand of JAWRKM010000104.1, from coordinate 58,953 downwards.
CAGTAGTGGCGATAAAAGGTATATATTGTAGACATACACGAAAAGCCTTTTCAATTTGATTGGTTGTTAATTATAAAATGGATTACGGAAGGTTGTATCGGATCAAGCCATTTATATTGCTATCCACAACATATGGAATGTCTCAGGCTGACTTCAGACATGGACCGCCAGCGATTCCATCCGGCTGTGGAAACAACTTATCCTCTATATTTATTTATTCAATTCGTATAAATGTCATCCATACAGTATGGTCGGGAAAACTCTGATAGGCTACAGCCGCAGAGAGATTGTCCTGCATGGCCAAAAGATTGCTTACATCAAGATTGTGCTGATTTGCCGTATGAATTTGATGGCCAACAAGGTCCTGTTTAGTCCTTAATTCCTCTAAAGTATGGGACTGAGCCAGATAAACCATACAGGTAATCTGCTCAAGCAGGTTCATGTTCTTGGGTTCGACTTGCATGATTGGCATGAGTATGGTGTTTTTCTTGTTCATGTGGTAGGACCTTATTCTGTTATTATTTTGGATCAAAATTTTACCCTTGTTCTGCAATATTTTTATCATAGTATGCTTTTGCCCATTCCCTGAAACTATCCGTCATGTCAGGGTCATCACTTATGCAAGATGTATATTTCTCTATCAGCAACCCAGAGTGCTTGTTTTCATCAAACCATTCCTCAAAATCCTCAAAACTAATGGGTTGAACCATATCATAATATTGAAACACCTCTTTGCTGGTATCAATTTCGACAGGTCCGTTGTTATCTTCTCTGGCAATATCTTCACCATACTCGAAATACTGTTCTGTGCAGACATACTTGTTATGCTTGTTTAGTATGTATTCCTGGATGACATAGCCAATGACTACTTTTCTGTAAGATTGAACTTCTTGAGATTTCTTGGAATTATTCTTTGCCATTATTTTATTCCTTTTAGATCACATAATTTAAAACAAAAAGTCTGGAAAGGACGCATGCTATGTGCTCATCTTTTTTTAATATAACTGCACCTTAAAGGCTGTCTTTATATTTCTTTATCGCTGTCCGAAGCTCTTCAATCGCTGACTTTTTCCCATATTTTCCTTTGGAATCTGTTTGTAATACTTCACCATAATTGTCATAATCCTGTACGATCTCACAGGCAGCTATCAGTAAAGCATCAGCAGGATTTTTCTCCCCCTCACTGATAAGATATTTTCCATCCTTAGAGACTTTTGTCCCAAAAGGAACTTCATCCATATAAACAAAGAATTTAGCCAAAGGACCTTCGCACCTTACCCTTTTGGACGGGTCAACAACAAATTGAGTGCCAATATACCCATACACTTCTGTGAAAGTTATACCACATTTATCACAAAGACCATCTTGATGTGGATTTACATCTGCTTCAAGGGAAGAGAATGTGAGACATCCCTCTTTATCACTGGCACCGCAATTAGGGCAATGGTTATAGCACTTTTTCATGGTCTCATATACTCTGTCTTTTTTTGCCATAGTTTCATTCCTCTCTTTCTTATTTTTCTCCACCAAGAAATGTTAAATAAGCTACTGACTACTTCTTTCCGCACTGCTTTTTTACCCATTTAGCCACCAATGACCAGTCCGTAATGGTGTTGCCTTTTTCATCCGTCAGTTCATAACCACAATCCATACATTGGTAGGCAAGCACCTCTCCATCCCCTGCAATTCTGGGTTGATGATAATCATAATCCATGTCCCCATTTCTTGATATATGAGTAATCGGATAAGTAACAATGACTTGTTCAACAGTGCCTAAATGATGTTCCCCACAATCAGGGCAGGTGAACAGAAGCCCTTTCTTTTTGCCTTTTTTAGGTTCAAATATCTCATCTTCTTCAACAGTTTCCCCGTTCCAGTTACAATTGGGACAACCATACGTGATTTCACAGGTCTTATTATCCTGTTCCCGATATGCACCTGTGGAGCCACATTTAGGACATGTGATATAATCAATAGAGCTTGACATAATGACCTCCATTAATATATATAGGGTTGATATGAACCGTTTTCATCTTTTTGGGTATCTTCATTCTCATCCTGAATATCATAATCTTTTACAAGAATAGAGATATTAGCAGGTTTTCGTTCGACATGGACAATACCTCTTGTGATGCTGATAATGATATCTGGTTTTTTAGATGGATTTGGCATACTATTTCCTTATTTATTTTCCCTATAAAATACTTTTTCATTTGTGCTCATAATTGAAAAGTCTGGAAAGGACGCAATGTCGAATCGATGATATATGATCTACAAAGTGGGGTAGTTAACGAACCTGTAAATGTGTGTAGGGTGGTTTTTCACGAATAACTCATCACTGTCAGAATATCGTCAACACTAAGAATCGTTCGTCCTGCTGCCAACATAACTGTAATAGCATCTTTGAGTAGCCGTATTATGTTGTGTAGTTTGGGATATCCATAATCTACGGTCAACATCATTACTTTTTCTTCCTTATAGCCCAGATTGCAATACTTGAGTCGCTGAAGAACAATTAACTCCAGCTGCTGTTTTGTGTAATCTTCTATTTCGATGACATGATCGATTTTCTCAGTAAAATAAGAAGCAATATTTTTGGGGTTATGGGTAGTCATAATAATTGGTCGAAATACTGGCACAATTTCAGTGATGTTTCGATTATGATCATATTGGATGTATACTCCCTTGGCCATAGCCTCATAGATGGTCTTGATCGATGGAGAATGAATATCTGCCATACAACTAATGATATAGCTGTCACAACTTCTCATAGGACTGAAGAAATTATGTATCTCACCAGATGAAGACTCTAATAGATGTAAAGGCATCTCGTATGGATTTTCATACCCCAGGGCTCTCAGGAAACACCGTGCATGGGTACGAAGTCCCTGTTTACCCGTAATCATCAGGCTTAACGGCTTGACCGACTGGCTTTCCTCACTGTTAAGGATAGAATCTACGATGAATTTTAATCGTTTTAACCCTTTCCCTGTTCCAGCCGGAATTAGTTGCCAGAGAGAGACATCCTGATCAAAATAGTCAAGTGAACAGTAGATTTTATCTTCCTGTTTTTTATTCATCAATCAAATCCACCGTTTTCTGAGAGCCAATCCATTTATGGGACTTGAAGTTGAAGTTGCCTTCTTCTCGAACTTTAAATACCAGTACTGATTCAGGCAGCACCTGAAAATATTCATCAGTATCTTCAAATAGGAGATGGATATTGTGTTTCAGAATATATGAGGCTTTGTCCTGAGTAAGGACTACCTTATTGTATCGGATTCCTAAAACGGATAGATATTCTTCCACATCTTCCCTGTCTGATTCATTTCTGTTTGAGATAATAACAATGTCATGCTCAGGGATTAATAGCTGTGTTATTATTCTGAAGAACTCAACACTTGATTTTGAAGCAGTAATCGTATCATCCAGATCAATTGCAATTTTCATTGTGATTATCCTTATTATTGTTTCTCCCCCAGGAATTTCTTCCCAGGGGAGAAACCGTTTTCCCCTCCGGGGGCTTATATCGACTATGTAAAAAATAAAAAGTCTGGAAAGGACGCACTATCTTGCAATTTGTGTTTTATCTGGTAAATATGACACCATGAATAACGATATCAACAAAATATGGAAAGATTATTGGGACAGTAGGAACGACAAAACCCTGTTAAACTTGATGAACTATTATGTGGATTTTCTGAAAACTATTGTACAGGAGGTCTTATCGGAACATCGCAGTGCCAATTATGATGACCTGTTTACAATAGGATTATTTGGTTTAAAGGACTCAATAGAATCCTTTTCCCCTGATTGTCATGTACCATTTGATATCTACTGCACAAATATAGTGAAACAGGCAATGCTGAATCAACTAAATCACCCAAGTGTTCCACTATCTGATTATATATCAGAGAACTGGTAAACAAGTAGCCAACAAATATACAGGAATTAGACATCTCTCAGAAGCATTCAGGATTTGTCCAGTTTAACGAACTCCTTAGCCTGGGAGTTTCTACCCCTTCTGTTCAGTTTGCCCATTACCGTTTAAACTGATTGTCCCTGAGTTTTAAGCTGCTCGATCTCGGCCTCTTTCTCTACCAGCATATCCATTAACAGTTCATTTTTTTCTTCCAACTGCTTAATTTTGGAATCAGAACTTTCCTGTTTATGGGATACGGTTACATCGTTGATCTGCTTCTCCATAGACTGTATCTTGATATCAGCATTGTCCAGCTCGGCCTTCAGGGTTTCATACTCTTGTTTAGACACCATGTTATTGATCTGTTCCTCTGCTGCTATCAGTTGTCTATTCAATTCACAATTCTTATTTTCATAATAGTTGTTATCATCGGTATTAGATATATTTTCTTTTATTGTGAGTTCTTCAATGGTTTTCTCCTTTTCAAGTACCATTTCAACGAGATCGTCATATTTACTTTGATAAGAATTAACTTCTTGTTCCAGCTGTTCTATTTTTTTATTGGCGTCATCCAGTTCTTTCCGTATCTCTGTCAGCGCTGATTGGAGTGCAGTTTTTTCAGATTTCAACAGGTCGAACTTGCGACCTGAGTTACTGGCCATCTCCTGTTCTTCTAAGTTGGGAACACAAGACAGCAAATAATATGGGTTGTTGGGACCAATCTGAACAACTCTTTGGCTTTTAGTATTGTACGTGATATACAAGTACTGAATCTTCACAAGGATTTGCAAAATCTGGGCCAGTTTATGAGCAGAAAGAGATTTCATCGTTTTTTCTTTATATGTTTTTCTAAAACCACTTTCCAAGAAGTAGTTGTTAGTCAGAATAGACCGACATCCACTGGTATCAACCAGATGTTTTGTAATACGGTAAAGAATGAACTTTATTTCATTAAGCTGGATATACCTTTTTTTCCCTGCATGAGAAAATGACAGGTCTTCTTCAGTCAATATATCTTTGATATGAGAAAAACAGTTATAACATACCAGTTGTGACTGAGATCGATCATATTTTGAGAACACTTCTGTTGTAATCTTTTTAATATTCGCATTACTATCCTGAACATATTTCAGTAAGATCTTTGCAAGGACTTGCCTATTTCCATCAAGTAGTTTATAAAACGAATTTACGATGTGGTAAATCAGCTTGTAGTTATCTCCTTTGAACTGTTTTTTGTAAATCACTTTTTCTGTGAATTCATGTTTTCTAGTATTATCTTTTAGCTCCATATCTTTCCTTTATAAATTTTATTATGAAATGAAATGAAATCAAATATGACGGCGAAGCCGTTATAGTTCTTTTTAATATTTTTATAGATACTATTACTGTATATCTATAGTAACTATTATAGTAGTGTGGACACCGTAATGGACATTTCTGGGGGGTGTAATGTACAACAGGATGGACACTTCTGCATTTTTGAGTTGTTATCCAGTGGACACACCAATGGACACCGTTTTTATAGAGGGAGTTATCTCTGAGAGTAGATATATGACTCAGATTCTGTGTGTTGTTTATTTTATTTAACATCCTCATTCTTCAATAACCTTAAATAATAAGTAAGAACCGCCGCCAGATCCATGAATAGAATTTTCCCATCCTGTTAATACAATTCAATATAGTCTGTGATATTTCTTGGTATACGCACCATTTATATCGATAGAATCTGAACATTATGACTATCTCTATTACGCCCAATATATTTTCACTTTTAAAGAAAATTATTTTATTTTCGAGATATTGCGTCTGCTCTGCTGTCTCGCCAAGATCTGTTTATAAATAAATTTGAAAAGTGAAAATGTTTTATTTAGAATCATGAAGTAATATGATAATTCATTCAGGAGCATTTATGGTGATAGAACTGATTCCATTTGATTTAGAGACATTTGCTCAAGAGGGGTTGATTGCCGAAGACGCTTACAGAAAAAAAGCCCCTGGACCCGACCCTCATGTGATTCATGACAATGGCAAATGGTTGTTGGCTCGCCTTATGGTATGGGCTGCCTACAACAACAAAAATGACAATATTACACAATACATTGATTTTATCTACCAAAGATTGTTTGGTGATAAATGGTATGAGTTCGAAGTGTGGATGGATCAACCCATCAACTGGTTGGACCTCGATCTTATAGAGATTATCAATGATGAGTGTCGTGATTTTGAAGACAAAAAGAACGATTATCAAGATCTAGTCCAATTGGCTTATGATTTGATCGATGAATTGTGCCGGAACAGGGATAATCTCAATATCGAAATCAAAGAGCAGGAAAGACTCGATGCGTATTTAAAACAATGTCGCTCAGAACTGATCGTCCCTTTTGAACTTTCTGACGATCCTGCTCGACTGTCATAAATGTGACAGTGACAAAAATGTCAGGCTGTGAGACTGGTCATTACCTGAGTCATCATTGAAAAACTGGTGCAACTGCACATACATCGCGTACCGAATATGCTATATCGGCTATATGTGCATATATCTGAAAAATACCGAAATCTTAAACTATATCTATTTTTCACATCGGGGCCTTTTTTTGAAATTTCCCAAAATATTAATCGCATCATGCAGTGTATAAGATTACATTTATACTTCTTAAAAACCGTTTTTATTAGGATTTGGAAGGATGAAGAAAAAAAGTAAAAAAAGCAAGGGAAGACCCCCCCGATATGTGTTAGACAGACAGGGCAGGGAAATCGTTGGTCTTAGCTACAATGCTAGTAATGGGATGTTTTATGTGACAGGGAGTAATCCTCGTATCTATTTTAGAACAGGTGGAAGAGGAGGAATTTCTAATAAGAAAGAAAACTATGCATTTAGGCTTGATAATGCTATTCAGCAATTTGTAGAATGGAAAAAACTCAATCAATTAACTCCTAAAGAACAAGAAGAGCAAATACACAAAGATAGCATTCATAAAAAAGCTCAGGAGTTGATTAAAAGCGGGTATATCGATGAATACATATACGAAAGGGCCTACGATTTAATCACGGACGATCCTATAGAAGCCGCTCTCAGGTTAGGCATAAAAAATCTCATATTCTTAAACGATAAAAATTTTTACTATCCATTTACTTTAGATTTAGTCTGGGAACTGTTTAAACACAATCAACAATACACTAAAGATAGATACAAATTCCTAAGATATAAGAACGCCTGGGACAAATTCCATAAGGATATGAAAACAAACAGTTTTAGTGGGATAACAAAAGATAAAATCGATAAATGGAAGGAGAAATTATACCAGGAATATGTAGATGATGATGAAATTATCGAATTATTAGCATGTTTGGATGTAATATTTGGAAATGTCCTTAAACATAACTATAGATCTGAATCTGTCATAGAAGTTGTCAATCTTATCCATGATTTATATACACAAGTCTCTTAATCTCCGATACTAAAGACACATATCACTCAAATCAACCATCTATTTAATGTAATATATGCAGTATGGATATATGGGGGTTTCCCTGCATCCTTTATGCTTAGTTTCAGAGTTAAAAATTTAATACTAAGAAAAAGGAAAATAATGATGGAAACAATAAGGCACAATCAAAAAGAAAGGAAACCTATGACTTCTATCGTGAAAAACAGTATCACCGTTGCCGAAATCGAATTTACCCCTCTTTACAATGATCTGATTCCCGATATCGCTGTTGAGGAGTATCAGACTCTCAAACAGGATATCCAGGAAAACGGCATTTTAATCCCGATTTTCGTCGATGAACACCATGGGGTGATCGACGGGATACAAAGACTCAAAGTTGCAGCAGAATTGGGACTTAAAAAGATTCCGTTTCAAATTTATCCGAATCTAAGCGACTCAGAAAAGAAAGAACTGGCGCTGAAAGTGAATGCGATTCGCAGGCACTGGTCAACGGAAGACCGGATAAATCTGGCAAAACGTCTTCGCAAAGAAGCGTATAGTTTGCGGCGTATCGCAGATATTTTGAATCTCAGCCATGAAACGGTCAGAAGGCATCTGGCTGAGGTGGGCGATACAGAAGATATGCCTGACACCGTGGTGGGTAAAGATGGGTTCAGACGCGCTGCCAAAGGCAAGACAAGACCCTGCATTATGATCAACGGTGTGACCGAAGCCAAAAAAGTCTACGGCCAGTTGGCCTCGGCGGAGAGTTTGGATCTTCCCAATCGAGTTGTCGATGCCAAAGGTTTATCGCGTACCATTCAGCAGCAGAAATATCAAAGTACCAGTGAGGACTGTGCAGATATCAAAATAGGATCTGCAAAACTGTGGCTTGGATTTTTCGAAGAAAAAGGCAAGGATATTGCTGATGAATCCGTCGACCTTGTGCTCACCGATCCGCCTTATTCCGAGACGGCATTGCCTGTCTGGGACAGTCTGGGGAAATTGGCCCAGCGGATTCTCAAGCCGGGTGGAATCTTGTTGAGCTATAGCGGGACGATGTATCTGCCGGAAATACATCAGGCGATGGGAAAACATCTGAGCTACTTCTGGACATTTGCTGTCAAACACACGGGTGGCAATACGTTTGTACGTCAATTGAATCTACAGCAGACCTATAAACCCGTGTTGGGCTATTTCAAACCGCCTTTGAATGTCTCATGGGATCCATTTCTCGACATGGTCAGCGGCGGCCGAAGCAAAGATAACCACGCATGGGAACAACCCGTCGAAGAATCTCGGTATTTTATCGAGAATCTATGCCCCAAGGGGGGAGTCGTGTGCGATCCAATGATGGGTAGTGGCACCGTGATTCTCGCCAGCATAAGCCTTGGTATGACCGCCATTGGCATTGATCAGGATACGACGGCTTTTACCACGGCACGGGAAAGAATACGCGAATTCACCAAAAAGCTCGAAACCAAGGTGGCTTGATATCGGACCGGCCCGTTTTGTAGAAATCATGACAACAAACCGTATTTACAGTTAAAAGGATAATCCTAATGAACTCCCAGAACATCAACGATATTTACGAGAAATTGAAAGGAATGAAGTCATCTTGCGTATGTGACCATTTCGGAAATGCAATCACCTTCAATGCCGACTGCTTTGCCGCCCTCAAGGATTTACCGGATAGTTGCATTGACTCGGCTGTCATCGATGGCCCATATGGAATCGGTCACATGGGTAAAGAATGGGACAACTTCAAACCCAATGCGATCATGCAGGCGACAGGAGGTATTGACAACAGTCCGGGTATAAGTCCATCCATGTTTGCAGGTCATTATGATATCTCCAGACGTGGAACCGTTCGTTTTCAACAGTTTTGTTTCGAATGGGCAACCGAACTTTATCGCGTCTTGAAGCCTGGGGCATATCTGTGTTCTTTCTGTTCGCCGCGTTTGTATCACCGTATGGCAACCGGAATCGAGGATGCCGGATTTCAGGTTGTCGATCAAATGCAGTGGTTATTTGGGCAGGGATTGCCCAAATCCCAGAATATCAGCCTGGGGATCGATAAGATGCACGGAGCCGAACGCACCATCGTTGGCCCCAATCCGAATCGGAAAGGCCGGCAGAACTGGGACAACAATCCCAAGAATATCACCTTACCTGCCACCCAGGAAGCCATCGAGTGGGACGGATGGGGGACAGCTCTTAAATCCACCCATGAACCTATTTTACTTGCCCGTAAACCGATCATTGAACACTCGATCGCCCGTAATGTCTTGAAATACGGCACAGGGGCTCTGCATATCGATGCCTGTCGAATTGGAGACAAGAAGAGATTCCCTTCCAATGTCATGGTTGACAACGAGGTGGCCGATCTTTTGGGTGATAAATCAAAGTTCTTTTATTGTCCGAAAATCTCGAACAAAGAACGCAATGCAGGGTGTGAACCGCTGGATCCGAAAATCCAGAAATCTGACGACAAGGGACGTACGTATAACGACCGATGTGGGGTCTGTGGGAATAAGTTTATCGGTTCGGAAGGTACGCGCTGTCAGTGTCCTCCCGGCGTAAAAGTCACGGATAAGACTGCCTATCGGAATCGGAACCATCATCCGACCGTCAAACCCGTAGCTCTCATGGAATATCTTGTGACTTTAATCACTCCCCCCAACGGAATCTGCATCGATATTTTCATGGGTTCAGGGTCGACAGGAATAGCGTGTTCGAACCATAATTTTGGTTTTATCGGGATCGAACAGGAACCGGAATACTATACCATTGCCATGGCACGTATAAAACATTGGCAGACAATCAAAAAAGTCGCCTAAAAAAGGATGTGTCACATGAAAACATAGACTAAGGTAAATTAAACCACAAGCGCATTGAACCAATTGCCATGATTTAAAGATTGTGAGCTATGTCATGAATGATGTTAGTCAATATATGATGTTGAATTGCACAAGAAAGGTACACAATGAATTTAATCATATTTTTAGAGGGTAACAGAATACTGCATAAGACGATACCCCCTTGATGTTGAAACAATTCAATCAGTTCGTGTTTAAATATTACTTTTGTTTGAATGGGTTTAACTGAGTTTATATTTACCTATCATTATTTTAAGGAATAATCAAATGAATCGCAGGTTTGAAGAATTTAATAAACAGGTCAATCATTCTATTGATGTTGCCAAGCAATACGCAATCAAAGCGTACACAGCGCATTGCTCCAAAAAAGATGTCATAAGCTATGCGGTAGGCTTACATGTGATGTCCAATCTAAAACAGATATCACCTCGTCCAACACTTTTAAAACGTTGTTTAAGGGGTGACTGTATTTCTTTCAACATGATTTTAGATTCTATAGACGAAAAAGGCATATTGATTGGTGCTACCGCTTACCGCCTTGCTGAACAACTGGAAACAGAATTAGTGGACAATGGCATAAAGCCAAAGAGTCATTCAACCGCTGCCTATGTGGATGGCCAACTGTGTCCCGAGATTAGTACCTTGGAAATCCCTATCTCTGTCATGTATTTGAAGTATTTTGAACAACATCCATTCTCTATAATGCAACACAATGAGTACTGGTTTCAACGTATTCGAGATACAACATCTGAAGACGACCATATGAAATTAGATATGTTAAAGAGTTACTTAGTACTTTACTCATTCTGTCGGATTCATCGAGTTTTGTTGTTCATTTATAAAAAAATAAAAAGCCTCTGTGTAAAAGCAGATGCCAAAGCAGACATTAAAGACTTAGAAATCCTGAAAGAGGATGTTGCTACACAGCTTGACAGATGCAATTACGATTTCAACAATAATGAGCATCAAGCTGCTTTAAGTGCTTTTGCTTGTATAGCCATTGTGATTGATGAATTTAAAGTATTAGCCGAAAAACAAGAATAACCCTGTGGTCATGTATCCCTGCTCATTTCACGGCAGTCATGCATTTAAATTCAATACGTATACCATGAAAGTGGTATGTGTTCTGCCAGTAAATAAAACAGAGGGACATTGTCTGGCCGCACTGGCAGGGTCAGCGTGTCCCACTATTTAGGAGGTCTCTTATGAGACAGTTTGTTTGTAGCAAGTGTGGTTCAACAGAGTTGGCTTATTCTAAATATGTTAAGCATACAACTCCAGTCATCCTTAAAAATGGGGTCTTTCATTATGGCTCCAGTACGACTTTCGACACCAAATTATATTGTCGATGCGATTATGGGTTTTGCTGCAATCAATGCGGCACCATGCTGTGGCACTGCGGAGATAATATGTGTACGGAAACCGATTTGATTAATTATTTAAATAAATCTGAAGAGATGCTCAAAGAAGAGGAATACTACTTCAACGAACCGGTTCAGCAGTGTCCAGAAGATGAGTATCCCGACAACGATAGAGTCAATCGTTTGCTCGCTGCATAAACCATATTAACCCATGTAATGCAAGAAAGGAGAGGTCCTATGACTTAGCTAAAAATATATATAGTAAACTGTTTATGTAAGACTTTAGACAATACCTTAGTAGACCTGTAAAGTCAAGAAGTACTAATATTCATTTGAAAGGTGGATAAATATGTCCAACAAAACAACGTGTATGAAAAGATATATTGAAAAGAAGAACAATAATATGGAGAATAAAAATGTTGTATGTAGAAAATAATGAAAAAGAATTGGTTCGAACTAACTATTGGGAATCTGAACAGGCAGCCGCAGGATACTTTTACCTTTCAATCAATGCAGGAGCGTATCGTCTTCTCGTTCCTCGTATTCAAGAACATTTGATTGAAGAATTCAAAACAGGAAAATACTGCATTCTCTCGAAAGGCCCCTCCTTAAGTCCTTTGCATCCCTTCATGATGGAACTGCTGTTTGAAGACCATACAGATTGTCCTTACAGCCTGCATCTCTGTGCAGGACAGGTCGAAAGAACTCCATCCAATTCGGATGCCGGTAAAAAGTATGTGCTTTCGGTATGGACAAAAGGATGCAATAAGGTCTTGGAGATGGATGCCTATTTTCGAGTTGTAGACAGAATCCCCTATTTGAAACCATTGGGAAAAGAATTTAACCATCTGACACGGAAAGGAAAATAAGATGCACACAAACAAAAAATTAAAAAGAAAAAGGAAATTAATCGCTGAACAACAAAGAAAGATACAATATCAGATGAAGTGCAATAGAGTCTATTTTGTAAATAATGGAACCAATATTATATCAACCAACTATTGGGATACACCTTATGGACGAAAAGAATATATGTACCTCTCTTTTGTTGGCGATACTTTTCGCTTGTTAGTTTCTGACAAAATATTGGCGCTCTTACCCTATTTAAAAGAAGAAGTTTGTACAATATCTCGTGGCCCCTTGTTGGGTTCGGACGAGATTACGTATGAGGTAAAATTTGGCAACAATATCCTTTTCTGCGTAGAGCCTTTGCAGACAGATGGTACACAGAATGCCTCAGTCATGCAAAAGTTTTATAAAGTGAGTCTGTGGAGCAAAAAGTGTGAAAAACATCTCGAAAAGGAATGTCTATTTCAGGAAGTCAATGTGATACCGACAACCATTGACGAAGATGATGTTAGTGAGATCAATCTGGTCTCTCTTGAAGAGTAAAAGTGTAAAGAATTAGGGACAATCCTAGGCATGTCCCTTTTCTTGAATCTCCTTCAGGATAGATGCACAGTAATATAACAATCTCATACTCTGACTCTCAGAATTTGACAAATTCCCATAGAATACATATTTTCCATAGGACTTCACAGGAGGCGGAGGAATGGTGGCGGCATTAGACCATTCGGCAAATGTTTTTTTGTCTTTTCCCCAGGGGATTTTCGGCAGACTTTGCTTCAAGAAACCAGCCTATGCTCATAAAAGGCTTGAAAACCAGGGTTTTCAGGATATGATGAGGGTGAGATCAGCCTCGTAAACTGGTCATAGTTCTAAAGAATTTAACCTTCAAAGGAGTAGTGCCATGGCAAAGACTGCTAAACCAGCAACAAAAAGTGAGATTTTAGCCAATATCGCAAAAGCCACAGACTTGTCTCGTAAGCAGGTGACATCGGTGTTCGATTCCCTTGCCGTTCAGATCAAGGCTGCTATGGGTAAAAAGGGTCCAGGTGTCTTTGCATTGCCAGGATTGCTGAAGATCATGGTTATCCATAAGCCCGCCACCCCCAAACGTAAGGGCATCAATCCATTCACCAAGCAGGAGCAGGTCTTTGCTGCCAAACCCGCTCGAAAAGTGATCAAGGTTCGTCCCCTCAAGGCCCTCAAAGACATGGCCAAGTAAGGATCTCAAAGTCATAAAAATATACAGGGCGTTCCATAGCAACATTATGGTACGTCCTAATTTTTTTTGATAATATTCCAGGCATCAGTGAATCATTCCTTGCCCCTATGCATCTGTATAAATTAATGCCCACCAATTATATTTAGGGCCTATTAGAACCTTAAATATGAATGAGATATTTCGGAACAGAAATATTTTTGTTGATTTTCCAGTATTGCGGTATAATGGAATTTTGAGAATGAAGTTCTATTTAGGAGGGTAAAATCATGATTGATAATCCAATCCATAAAACCATTCAAGAGGGTCTAAAAGTTCAGGCTAAATTCATCGCTTTAGCTATTCTCTATTCTCTGGTCCAAGCAGACCAAGACCCCATCTCCACAGAGAAGGTTAAGACAATGGCAGATGTAATTTACACCTGTCTCTATTCATTTCAGTACTGTAATAAAAGTGCTTCAGCAGAGGCATTCTTAAAGTTCCATGCAGGTGAATTGAGATATGAAGACTGGGAACCTGAGCTGGTCATGGAAGTAGGTGAGTAGAGCCCCACTTCTTCTGTCCAGTAGTCCAGCTTATCGTTATATTCTTCCAACAAACAATGCCAGAAGCCAGGGTGTACTATCGAATAAATGGGGTGACATATCTTAGCCAAGCACATGAAAGTATTCTCTGTCGTGCACAGATATTAGATTTATAATCTATACATTGTTTAACATTTATAAATCTATTTGAAAAGTGATAATTTATTCCCCATAATAATCATCAGTAAGTTGGTTTATTTTTTGGATTTATTATATGGATAATCACCATGCAAACAAAATCTTTGTTTCTATGCAGGAGATGATGGAACAATTGGATATTTCTGATAAAACCCTGTCTCGTATGATTGAAGAAGGAGAATTGCCTGACTTTTCCTATGGTTCAAATTCAAAATGGTGTCGTAAGAAAGGCTGGCATGTAGCCGTCCTCGAACGTCATGCCATGGAAAAATATGAACAATCAAGACGCATCCAGAACGCCTGTAACTCCACTCAGGTCACTACTGAGGATATGACTGTAATGCCGCTGGGTCGTCGTCACCGACGAATGGCCAAGCAAGGCACTGACCTTAATAATGGGAATCCCACGAAGCAACAGAGAGGTAGCAAAAAAATGTCGAATCGCATGAGGACCTCCCCCACTCAATCCAGAGTCGCGGCAGGCTTTCATGATATGCTTATGTAGGCAATGCCTCGTTAATGGCTGACCATTCTTTCTTAAAAATACATAATCTGAAGGCTTCACCTGCCGATGATGTTTCATTTCCAGCAGGACTTGCAGAGCTGTCTCATTTAGTCCCAAGGTTCTTTTTTTTCGACCCTTGCCGATCAAGGTGACTGTTTTTTGTTTCAGATCACAATTTTTCCATTTTAAACTACCGAATTCCGTCGCCCTCAACCCAGTGTTGGCAATAAACTTCATCCAGGGACGAGCCAACTCATCACAGTTTTGATAGACTTTTGTATATTCCTCTTGGGTCAAGAAATGAGGGTCTGAAGGATCTTCTTCTAATTTCTTAATACCGGCAGCAGGATTGGGAATATGATAGTTTTCATGCATGAACAGACATAAGGATTTAATGGCAGACATGCTGTTATTGACAGTTTTGTTAATCACTCCCTTACTCAACTGGGAATTCAGGTAAGAATTAATATGAAGGGTCGTCAAATCTGTGATATAGATGATTTGCCCTTCCAGTGAATCGATAAATCGGCTGACTAGTCCAATATATAATTTCTTTGTAGCGGATGTATATTGCAGACAAGCCACCTTCCATTCTTTCACAGCATCTTCAAAATAGACTTGTTTCACAAAGACCGTATTCTTGAGTTGTTTTTCCCTCTTTTCACAGTGATCCTTGAATTTTTCCGCCGTTGTTTTGTCCATGAAGGACTGACTGCCCTTGTCCACTGTCCCATCAGGCAATGTGACATGCCAAAATACCCGCCATCTTTTTCCTACTTTTTCCCATCCCATGGATGCCATCTATCACCTCTTACTTTCTATTCCAGTGTAAATATGTCGCTTATTAAGAGATGATACAAAAAACATTTTCACTTATCAAGCTAGTAGAAAAAATAATTCCCGACGTGAAAGTCATTTAATTTTTTCACCGGAATTTTCACCGGAAGAAGAAATGACAATATAGAATAGAACAGTAGATGTATTTGTAAGATGTTACAAAATAAAGAGTTAAAGTAATGCGAGCGAAGGGAGTCGAACCCCCACATCCGTCAGGATACAAGGACCTAAACCTTGCGCGTCTGCCAATTCCGCCACGCTCGCTTTAAATTAAAACAACTCATCATTGGAGTCATCGTTTTTGTCGTTTGAATCGGATGAATCCGACTCGGCCCGCTTTGGTTCCTCTTGGGCCGAAATCATCTCGATCCGTTTTTCCGCATCCTGTAAAATCCCCCGGCAATAACGTATCAGCTTCATCCCCTTTTCATATTGCTCAAGGCTTTCCTGCAGCGGTACCTGCCCCATTTCAATACGAGAGACAATCTGATTGAGCTGGTCAATCGCCTGCTCAAAACTCAATTCGTCAGTTTTTTTTTCGCTTTTTGCCATCTTTATGCACTCTGCGTTTTCTGAACAACGCTTTCAATCGTATTCTGCCGGGCCAGTTCCGTCTGAATCACATCACCCGGCGTCACATCCGCCGCCGCAGTAACCACCTTGCCGGTACGCTGGTTGACGGTAATGCTGTATCCCCGTTCCAATACCCCTCTGGGATTCAACGCCTGTAATCTATTCTCCGCAGCGGTAATTTGCAACACCTTTTCTGAAAGTCGCTTATGAAACGCATATCCCGCACGCCCGGCCAACTGTTCAAGGCGGTTTCGGCTGGCCAGCAAAAATCGCTTCGGCTCAATCCGGACCATCGCCATCTGGGCCTGCTGAATCGCCTGGCCTGCTCGTTTGAGCTTCTGTTCCAGAACATCTTCGAGGTTGACCACTACTTCATCCAGCCGCTGGATATTGTTTTCCAAAACCCTCCGGGGCTGTCGGAAAATAGCACTGGCCAAAATAGTCTGCAACTGCAATTTCAGATGCCGTAGCTCCCCTTTTACCACCTGCCCCAGACGTTTTTCCGCAGATTCAAGACTTGCCAGGACCTCATTTATATCCGGCACCGCCAGCATGCCCGCCTGTGTCGGAGTTGAAGCTCGCATATCCGCCACAAAATCTGCAATAGTAAAATCCACTTCATGCCCAACTGCACTAATCACCGGTAGTTGGGAATCGTAAATCGCCCGGGCAACCGCCTCCTCATTGAAGGCCCATAGGTCCTCCATGGAGCCGCCGCCTCGCCCAACAATCAGGACATCCAACCTCAGCTTTTTTCGTATTTGATTGGCCTTGCGAATGGCCGACGCAATTTTTGCTGAGGCCCCTTCGCCCTGCACCGGCACATCAAACAGATATAACTCCGCACAGGGCCAGCGCTTATAGATACTATTGCGAATATCCTCAATCGCCGCCCCACTGGCACTGGTAATGACCCCGATATGCATCGGATACCGCGGCAGCGGCTTTTTATGCTCTTCATCGAAAAGGCCCTCTGCCTGCAGTTTGAGCTTCATCTGTTCGAAGGCAAGCTGCAAGGCCCCCACGCCGGCCGGATCAAGTTTGTCGGCATAAAATTGATATCGACCACCCTGAATATAGACTTCGATAGAACCGGTCGCCAATACGGCCATCCCATTTTCCGGCCGGAACTTGAGCGATTTGACCTTGCTTGCCCACATCACGCAGGACAGAACGCTGCCGGCATCCTTGAGCGAAAAATAACAGTGGCCGCTGCTGTGCACCTTAAAGTCGCTGATTTGCCCGCTGACAATCAGCCGGGACGGCAGATGCTCCTCGATTGCCGCCGCAACCATGTTACTGATCTGAGAAACCGTATATATCGTTAACTGACTTTTTGCCATTAAAAGCACATATTGTCACAACATTTCCAGCAGGCCTTACAATACCCGCAAAACCGCTGACTAATATACTGACAGATGCCAAAAAAAACAGAGACAAACAATAAAATTCGTGTAATGGAAACGATTTTGGGAGAGCTCTTTTGCAAACCGGTTTCTTTTCATCCGATTTGCCCTGTAATTCCGAACTCTGTGACAGAAGAATCCTAACCTTCTCAATGATTTAGGGTTAGGGAGATAGAACAAGGGGAGTTAACCCTAATTTTTCGACTGCCGCAGCAAATCGGGGCGGCGTTTGGACAACCATTGGGGCAGGTCTTTGCGGGTCGCATTTTTCCACAGGCCGGCACCGGATTGCATAGCCTGATTCTGCAATTCAAGATAGGTATCAAAGTAGGTATGCTCATACGGTAAATACGCATATCCATAGCCTTCGGCAATAATACGCTCGTTGAGCACAGTACCATCCGGCAGGCGGATATAAGCCAGCAGCCGGCCGTATTTATCGCGTTGGTCAGCTTTTGAATCCAACAAGACACATACGGTCTTGTTTTCACATAATCGGCGTGTAAAGTCAGACGCTTCCGGCCCAAAATACATCACGCCGGTCTTGGGATTTTTGGTTTCAGGAGTATCAACCCCCAACAAGCGAACTCGGGTGGTCGGATATTCTTTGTCGGGAATCTTCAGGTCAATGGTATCACCATCAATGACAGCCGCAACCAAAAACTGCTGCTGGTGATATTTCTTCCAGTCTTCAGAGGGATACACACTGGACTGGACCGTCTGTCGGATAGAAACACCCGCCCATCGGTCCAGCATCAACCAGGCCGGTAAAACAACAAGGAAGAACAGCACCCAAAGTGTGTTCTTCCTTGTTCTGCTCATTGCGTATCGTTTGCGGCGTCTGCCCATGACTCCATTCCGCGTTGCCGCCAATCCATCAAAGCCGATCCCTTTTTGGGGGGACAGACCTCTATTGTCCGTTTATATTATTTCGGTTGTTTCCGCTTTTCGACGGTCTTATCCAGTTCGAATGCCGTGCAGACCGCTTCGTAAGCTTTCATCGCATCTTTGATATCTACCAGACAGCTGATGCGGATTTCGCTGGTAGTAATCGCTTCAATATTGATTTTGAGGTCAGCCAACGCTTTGAACATAATATTGGCCACACCATAATGCGACCGCATGCCAACACCCACCACAGACACCTCGGCAATGTCTTCACGGACAAACACATTGTCGCAATGGACCTGCCCGCGAATCTTTTCGATGGTTTCCTTGGCGGTCAACAGGTCCGATTTGCCAACAGTAAAGGACACATTGGCCTTTTCCGTGTTGATTTCGGTCTGAATGATGTCGTTAACAACCACTTTGGCCGCGGCCAGATGCTCAAAAATACGAGCGGATACACCGGGCTTATTGTCAACGCCAATCATCGTGATTTTAGCAAGTTCTTTTTGTACGGTAGCACCGGATACGAGAATACCTTCCATTTGGGGGACCTCATGAGTAATGTATGTACCTTCATTTTCGTTCATACTGCTGCGAACGTGAATTGTGACGTTGTATTTCTTGCCAAATTCGATGGAGCGGCTGTGCATAACACCGGCACCAAGGCTGGCCAGTTCCAGAATCTCATCATAGCTGATCTGCTTCATCTTGACGGCATTTTTGAAAATACGGGGGTCGGCGGTGTAAATACCGTCCACATCGGTATAGATTTCACAAAACGATGCCCCCAGGGCTGCAGCCAGAGCCACCGCACTGGTATCAGAACCGCCTCGGCCCAGGGTCGTGATATTACCCTCATCATCAATTCCCTGGAAGCCGGCCACAAAAACAATATATCCCTCATTAAGCTTTTTCTTGATGATGGATCCGTCAATGCTCTTAATCCGGGCTTTGGTGTAGGAGTCGTCGGTTACCATTTTGACCTGGGCACCCGTAAAGCTGATAGCCTTGTGCCCCATTCCTTCTACTGCCATCGCCAGCAGCGAGACGGTCTGCTGCTCGCCTGTGCTCAGGAGCATATCCATCTCCCGCTTGGGCGGATTGGGATTGACCTCTTTGGCGTCGGCGATCAGCTCGTCAGTCTGCTGACCGCGAGCGGAGGCAACAACAACAACCTGGTTACCCTGCTGCTGGGCACGAATGGCACGCTGTGCAGCCCGCTTGATTTTCTCGGCATTGGCTACAGAGGTACCGCCAAATTTTTGTACAAGAATCGGCATAGCTTCATTGTCCTGCTGAAAACGATAGAAAGACCCGCTGTCCGGCCGTTGCCGGCAGTGAGTACACAAATGGGGTAATATATCCATACACCGAGTATTTGTCAATGAAGTTTTTGGGAATTTGGACCCCTCAAATCCCCTTCTGGATATTCCGCAGCGAAAAGTTTTGACATCCGCCGGGCAAGGACGTATAATCCGGGGGCGTTTTTGTCGCCAATCATAACTACTTTGCAGACAAGGCCTTCAGTCCTGTCTGCCAGGAAGGAAAGGGGAATACGATGACGTTAAAGACCTCCGGTCACAAGCGATGGATCCTGTTGACAGCAGCCGTGCTGCTGACAGCGGGCGGATGTGTCAATCCATTCGGCAAACAGCCCACCGAAGCCCAACTGATCGCCGAGCAGTTGGAAGAGCAGAAAGAACTGGCTGTCAGTCTGTATGTCGATGCGCTGATGCTCAATGAAATCGATGCCCATCAGGACGCCCTTAAAAAGCTGGAGCTGGCTACTGAGCTGAACCCGCAATTCGCCCTGGCCTATTCGATGAAAGGTGACATTTACCAGAAACAGCAGAATTACCCCAAAAGTGCCGAGGCTTACGAGCGTGCCACCGAACTCGATCCATGGTCATTCAAGGACTTTTTTAATCTGGGCAAAGTGACCGAGGCGATGAAGGAGTTTGCCCGTGCGGTCAAGGCCTATACCAACGCATGCAAACTGGATCCCAGCCATTATGAATCACATTACAAGGCGGCCCGTTGCTATTATGAACTGAAAGAATACGAACCGTCTCTGGAATATGCCAACAAGGCCAAGACCTTGAATCCGTCTTCGGGGGAAGTTGAAGCCCTGTTCGGCGATGTCTTTGAGGCCCAAAAAAACCATGCCGAGGCGATTGACTCGTATCGCCGGGCTTTGGAATTAAAGGGCAATGATCCCAATATTATGGTCCCGCTGGCGGTCTGCTACCTGCGGACCGGACGCTTCACCGCCGCCCGGGAATTGCTCAGCTATGTCATCGCCCGGGACCCCAAAAACGGTCCGGCCTATCAATACATCGGATACGCTCAACTGAAATTAAAGGAAACCGATGCCGCCATTGAAAGCTACAAAAAATCCGTCCAGATCAATGACAATGACTGGATGGCTCACAAGGGTCTGGGCGTTGCCTATATGTTGCTGGCAATAAAAAACAACGATGAAAAACTCAAGGCGCTGGCAGTGGAACACTGGACGGTTTCCCTGCTCCTCAAACCGGACCAGCCGGAGCTGCAGGCCCTGATGGAAAAGCATAAATAACACCTGTTCCCGCGTTTGGACGACTGCAGGTCCCTATGACTTATCACAAACCACAGACACCTCGCCACGCCGGACACAGAGTCCCGGATCTTACAGGGCATTTACTATTCTGGCCGATTGGCATCGGAGGGGCGGTGTTTGACCTGTGGAGCAAAAAAGCGGTATTTGACTGGCTGCCCTCCCTGCCAGGCGAAACGTATTCAATTGTTGAAGGCTATGTCCATTTTATTCTGCGAGTCAACGCCGGGGCAGCATTCAGCATGTTTTTTGGTCAACGGGCTTTTTTAACCGGAATTTCGATGGCAGCGTTTTTGGTTGTCATCGGTATTTTTCTGTTCAGCGGTATTCATCGGCGGATTATCCAGTTCGCATTGGGTTGCATGGCCGCGGGAATTGTCGGCAATCTTTATGACCGAGCTTTTAATGACGGGCTGGTGCGGGATTTTATCGATGTTACAATTCCGATCATCGGTTACAACTGGCCGACGTTCAATATTGCCGACAGCCTGCTGTGCATCGGAGTAGGATTGCTCATTATCGCCAACCTTACTGCTCAAGCTGATCCAGCACCCGCTGCTCAACAAACAACGGCACATTAAGGCCGGAAGCCAGGCCCAAAGCATCTGAAGGCCGGCTGTCCACCTGAATCAGATTATTGCCCTGCCGGATATAAATCACCGCATAGAAAGTGTGATCACGCAGATCGGTAATGACCACCTTTTCAACCGTACCGCCCATCTGCTCAATCACCCGAGCCAGCAGGTCGTGCGTCAGCGGACGTGGCAGCTCGATTCCCTTGAGCCGGCGGTCTATCGCCAGAATCTCGGGCATCCCGATGACAATCGGAAAACTTCGCCCCCCCTGCAGTTCCTTCAGGACAATCACCTGCTGATCGACGGATTCATTAATCAGAATTTGCGACAGTTCCATCGGGATTTCCATACACAGCCTTTCAATTAGGCCAGTTCGGCCAGGTGTTTATTCACCGCATCGAGCTGGTCGGTCAGGTCTTTGAGTTTCTGGCGGCTCTGTTCGACGATTTCCGGTTTGGCCCGGCTGATGAAGCTTTCGTTGGACAGCTTGGCCTGCAGAGGCCGGATACCGTTTTCGATAAATTCCTTTTGCTTTTGCAGACGCAGCCGCTCGGCTTCCACATCCACAACATCGTGGACATAAATCTGCATTTCCTCAACAATTGCAGCGGCGGAATTGGCAGGTCTGGCGGCATCTGCATCGATAATCAACTGTTCCATCCCGGCCAGTTCGCAAATCAGATGGCTGCCGTCACGCAGCATCCCAAGACGGCCCTGAGGGGCAACAAGGGTCCCAGTCAGCCGCTTGGCGGGATGGATATTGTATTTGTTGCGGATATCACGGATGGCCACGATACAATTTTGCAGCGTTTCAATCTGCCGTTCGATATCCGGGGCGATAAACGCATCCAGCCCGGCAGGCCAGGGCGCAATCATGATCGACTCCGCCGAGGGGGCTTCGGCCAGGGTGCCCAGCCTGCGTACCGGGGCAATGGTGTTAAGATTCTGGAAGATGCCCTCGGTAATAAACGGCACAAACGGATGCAGCATCCGCAGCGTCTGATCCAGTGCAAAGGCCAGCACATTCTGGGCAATCGGCCGCTGGGCAGCATCGGCCATCCGCGGCTTGGCCCATTCGAGATACCAGTCGCACAGGTCGTTCCAGAAGAATTTATAAAGGGCATTGACCGGATCATTGAACCGATAGCTTTTCAGCGTCTCGGTCACATCCCGAACCACCGCTGCCAGACGCGACAGAATCCATTTGTCGGTAATATCCATCTTCGACGCATCAAATGCCGCCGGGTCTATGCCTTCCAGATTCATCATCGCAAACCGCGAGGCATTCCACAGCTTGTTGCAGAAGTTGCGGCCATTGTCGAATTTGGGTGAACTGTTGACGGTGCGTCCATCCGGCAGTGTCAGCGGCGCCACCGGCATACGCACATCCTGGGTATCGGTAGTCATTCCGGCCAGCGTAAACCGCATCGCATCGGCCCCGTGGCTTTCGATAATGGTCAGCGGATCGATACCATTACCCAGGCTCTTGGACATCTTGCGTCCGAGGCCGTCCTGAATCATCGCGTGGATATAGACATCACTGAACGGAATATCACCGATGCAGTATTGCCCCATCATCACCATGCGAGACACCCACAGCGTGATAATCTCGCGGGCAGTACAGAGCACATTGGTCGGATAAAACGCCTTGAGTGTCTCATTCTCTTCGGGCCAGCCCATCGTACTGAACGGCCACAAGGCAGACGAAAACCACGTATCGAGTACATCATTATCCCGAACCCAGCCTTCTTTTTCCATCGCCTTTTCAAGCTCATCAAATCCGGGCTTGACACAGGCATAGGTCACTGGCCCCTGCTCTGTCTCAACCACGGTACTGAATGTGCCGTATTGACACCGATTCGGATGCCGACCGGATTTTGACCACACCGGTATCTGATGTCCCCACCACAATTGCCGGCTGATGGGCCAGTCGCGGAGGTTTTCCAGCCAGGTTTGATAGTTGTTGCGATACCGTTCCGGATAAAACTTCAAACGTCCATCCAGCAAAGGCCACAATGCCAACCCCGCCAGTGAATTCACCGGAACATCAGTCCCTTTAATATAGGTGATTCCATCGTGTTTTTCGGTGTCGAATTTACAATCGGCAATGGACAATTGACAATTCGGAATCGGCTTTTTGACCGCAATATACCACTGGTCGGACAAATACGGCTCAATCGGCACATGGCTGCGATAACTGTGGCCCACTTCGTGGGAATAATCCCGCACTTCGGCCAGCAGCTTTTCCTGTCGGAACCATTCGACAATCGCTTCACGGGCTTCAAAGCGATCCATCCCGATGATATTTTCCACATCCGGATTTTTCACCGCATCCCAGTCTGTCCAGCCGTATTTATCGCTGATGGAGCCATCGGGAGCCATCACGTTAATCACCGGCAGATGATGCCGCTGTCCGATCTGCCAGTCATCCGGGTCGTGGGCGGGCGTGACCTTCAAAAAGCCGGTGGAGAATCGGGCCTTTTCCTCACTGCTTTCCGGATCAGGCAGCACCACGTGTTCATCGGCAACAATCGGAATCAGCCGCCCCACTATCGGCAAACGGACTTGTTTACCCACCAGCGCCCCAGCCCGCGGGTCATTCGGGTTCATCGCCACAGCCGTATCACCCAGCATGGTTTCCGGACGCGTCGTGGCCACGATTACATGTTCGACTTTTTGCCCATTAAGAACTACCGGCTCAACAAGCGGATATTTCAGATACCAGAAAAACCCTTTGACGGTCTGATGTTCCACTTCATCATCGGCTAATACCGTTTGTGTGGCCGGGTCCCAGTTGACCAACCGCTTGCCGCGATAAATCAGTCCGTCGGCAAAAAGCTTGAAAAATACCGTCCGCACGGCTTTGGCACAGACTTCGTCCATGGTAAACCGCGTCCGGTCCCAGTCGCAGGAACAGCCCATACTCTTAAGCTGCCCCAGAATCCGGGCTTCGTATTCATCCTTCCAGCTCTGGACATGGGCCACGAATTCCTCGCGGGCAAAGTCCGTCCGGCGTTTGCCCTGCTCGGCCAGAAGCCGCTTTTCGACTACCGTCTGGGTCGCAATACCCGCATGGTCCGTCCCCGGCATCCACAGGGTCACCTTGCCAAGCATCCGATGAAACCGTACCAGAATATCCTGAAGTGTATTATTCAAGGCATGCCCCAGATGCAAAGCGGCCGTCACATTGGGAGGCGGAATCACGACCGAATACGTCTTTTTTAGCTGTGTCGCCTTTTCATCCGCATGATAATAGCGTCCCTTGGCCCAAAGCTGCTCGGCCTGTTGCTGTGTACGTTGCGGGTCATAAATCTTGGGTAGCTCTTGTGCCATATCGATACCTGGTTTTCGTTTGTCAGTCTGTTAATAAATAAAAAGTCCCGGCTGGTTATGGCCGGGACTGTATTGTACAAAATTGGTCAAATTTGTAAAGTCCGGGTTTGGTTTAATCCAGATTCAGGGTCATCAGGAACTCGGCGTTGCTGCGGTACTTGGCCAGACGGTTCTTCAACAGTTCCACAGCTTCCACCAGGTTCATTTCACTGAGCACCTTACGCAGGCGATAGACCAGCTCCAGTTCCTTGCGGTCCAGCAGCAGTTCTTCACGCCGGGTACCACTCTTGCTGATGTCGATGGCGGGGAAGATGCGTTTTTCAACCAGCCGGCGATCCAGATGCAGTTCCATGTTGCCGGTAGCCTTGAATTCTTCGAAAATCACTTCATCCATCTTGGAGCCGGTGTCAATCAGGGCCGTGGCCAGAATGGTCAGCGAACCACCGTTTTCGATGTTGCGGGCAGCACCAAAGAATCGTTTGGGCATCTGCATGGCATTGGCATCCACACCGCCGGTCAGAATCTTGCCCGAGTGCGGCATCTCCGTGTTATAGGCACGGGCCAGACGCGTAATTGAATCCAGCAGAATCACAACATCTTCGCCGTACTCAACCATCCGCTTGGCCTTTTCGATGACCATTTCCGAAACCTGACAGTGACGAGCGGTAGGCTCATCAAATGTCGAACTGATCACTTCGACGTCCTTGGCAACTTTTCGCTTGAAGTCGGTCACTTCTTCAGGGCGTTCATCAATCAGCAGCACAATCATCCGTACTTCCGGATAGTTTGTACTGATGGCATTGGCCAGTTTCTGCAGCAGCACCGTTTTGCCGGTACGCGGCGGCGCAACAATCAGGGCACGCTGGCCCTTGCCAATGGGAGTTATTAAATCCATGATGCGGGTGCTCATCTCGTCCTGGGTGGTTTCAAGAATGAACCGCTCTTCGGCATGCAGCGGAGTCAGGTCGCGGAAAACCACCTTTTCAGTCAGTTTTTCCGGTTCCTGATAGTTAATCGCCTCCACCCGAAGCAGAGCAAAGTATTTTTCATTTTCCTTGGGCGGACGAATCTGACCGGAAATGATGTTACCGGTACGCAAACCGAAACGGCGAATCTGCGAAGGCGAAACATAGACATCGTCGGGACTGGACAGGTAGCTGTAATTGGGACTGCGAAGGAAACCATAGCCATCCGGCAGCACTTCCAGCACACCCTCCCCATACATCAGACCGTTTTGCCGGATACGCTCTTTGAGGATCTTGAAAATCAAATCCTGCTTGGCCAGGGCCATATATTCGGTAATGCCTTCTTCTTTGGCAATCCGGTGAAGTTCCGTCACATCCAGATTCTGCAGTTCCGTCAGGTGCAGATTACCGCGTTTGATCCGTTCATACTTTTCATGAATAGACTCTTCTTTGGGGGCCTCTTCCCGAGGGGTCACAGGTTCGCAAGTCGTTTCAACCGCAACCGCCGGTTCCGGCTGTAAATCCTGAACGGCAGGTTCAGGCTCACGCACATTGCCTGACTGTTCTGCCGCAACAGGCTGAGGAGCAGGGGCTTGAGACGAAGACTCTACCGTCTCAGCCGGTTCGGATTGTTCATTCTTTTTACGTTTGGTATAGGAACGCTTCTTGCGCGGGGTTTCCTGCTGCTGATCTTCACTTGCCTTGACTCGTGGCATGGTTACTCCTTAAAAACGGATGGATTTATCTCCTGTTGCCCAGGACATTGGTTATTATCAATTTATGCGTAAAAACACACATTTCTTTTTTCTTTACCGGAAGTATTCAAGAGGGGTCATGACCTCTTATGGACCGGGGGGTACACGCTACCTACCTTATGTTTCCGCTGAAAAAACGTTGTCGTTGCTGTTTTAACCGGGATTCATCCCCCTTCCTAACCCACAAAATACTGGAATTCAACCGCAAAACCGGTCTTTCTCTGGAACAGGATTAGGAACGAATGACCCCTACTTCTTTAATACAGCAGAATAAATTCGTGCGACTTGCTCAGCTAAATCTGACAAATCGGAATTGTTCTTGACTATATATTGAGCAATTTCTCTTTTTTTATCAAGAGAAATTTGGAAATTTTCTCGTTTTTTTATCTGGTCAGCATCAAACCGCCCTTTCTGATGCACTCGTATTTGCCGCACCGCCAAATCGCTGTCCACAAACACCAGCACATCGCATCGCGTATGCCAGCCCGTTTCCATCAGCAGCGGTATATCCAGTACAATCGCCTCAACGGCATCATCCGCCTGGTATTGTGCCAGCAGAATTTCAGTTTGCCTTAAAACTCGCGGATGGATGATGTCATTGAGCTTTTGTAACTGGTCGGAACTGGAAAAAACACGGTCAGCCAGCTTTTTCCGATCAATTTCCCCTGTGGGCAGCATAATATCAGGACCAAAAATATCTACTATCTGCCCGACAACATCCTTATCTATAAGCATTTCAAGAGCCATTTTATCTGCATCTATAACAGCACACCCAAGCCGGCCAAACGCCGCGGCCACAGTGCTTTTGCCTGACCCTATTCCGCCAAGGATGCCGATGATTGGTTTTGTTTGCATACAAAAAATATACCTTTATTATCCAGAAGTGTCAATCACGCTCAACGGCAATTGAAACAATAGATAAACTCGATTTCCTTTGAAATATGGAGTCGTTTTTGCTACAATCAGACTGAGTTGCCACATACCGTACCCCCTGGGAGAGGATCATAACATGAAACACGTGTTAATCATTGTATCAGCAATTGCATGTATGGGTTGGTGTGTATCGGACATCCAGGCAGACATCGCTGTCAGTTACACCATCGATACCCAACTGGATGTCAGCCCGATCAGCCCCTATATTTACGGCTATAACTTTGACCAGGTCTCAGCCCAAAACCTGACTGTCCGCCGGATGGGCGGCAACCGATTGACAGGCTACAATTGGGAGACCAATTTTTCCAATGCCGGCAGCGACTGGCAGCACTCCAGCGATGAATATATGTCCGCCTATCTCCCTGCTTCCCAGCGTCAGACACCGGGCAAGGTGATTACTGATTTTGTGGATGCCAATCTGGCCGCAGGCCGGGCCTCACTGATTACCCTGCAAATGGCAGGCTATGTTGCCGCTGACAAAAATGGAACCGTTACCGAAGACCAGACCGCGCCCTCAACCCGCTGGAAAGAGGTTGTGTATAAGAAAATCACATCCTTCTGCAGCCCTGCAGGAAGCCCCGATAAAACCGACAATGCCGTCTATATGGATGAATTGGTCAATTATCTGGTCACACGCTACGGCTCTGCGTCTTCGGCTACCGGTGTTCGGTTCTATGCCCTGGACAATGAACCGGCATTGTGGAGCAATACACATCCGCGGATTCATCCCCTCAAGCCAACCTGTGTTGAACTGCTCAACAAATCCATCACCCTGGCATCCGCAGTCAAGGATGTGGATGCGGACGCCCAAATATGCGGCCCGGTACTGTACGGATTTTCTGCCTATAATACCTTTCAGGATGCCCCGGATTGGAACACCGTCAAAAGCGGGCATTCCTATTCCTGGTTTATTGATTATTATCTGGACACCATGAAACAGGCTTCGGCCGCACAAGGCCGCCGCCTGCTGGATGTACTGGACCTGCACTGGTATCCCGAAGTCCAGGGTGACGGCTCCCGCATCTGCGATACACAGCCCCCCTATTCGCAGGCCAATGCCGAGGCCCGCATGCAGGCTCCCAGAACCCTCTGGGATCAGGGCTATTATGAAAACAGCTGGATTGGAACCTGGTTCAAATGGGCGCTGCCCCTGCTGCCCAAAATCACACAGTCCATCAACACCTATTACCCCGGCACAAAGCTGGCATTTACAGAATACAACTATGGTGCCGGCGATCATATCTCCGGCGGCATCGCCACCGCCGATGTTCTGGGCATCTTCGGCAAATATGGCGTGCATCTGGCAACCTACTGGGGCAGCAACAAAGCTTATGTCAACTCCGCCTTCAGCCTGTTTCGCAATTATGATGGCCGTTATTCGACCTTCGGCGACACCCGAGTTCAAGCAGCCATGACCGACAAGGTCAACAGTTCCATCTACGGTTCGACGTTTCTTGCGGACAGGAATAAGCTTCATCTGATTGTTTTGAACAAAAATTATACACAGTCTATCAATGGCAGCTTCTCCATCACCGCGCCGCAATTTTTCACCTCCGCCCGCGTCTGGGCCTTCGACAGCGTCAGTTCAGCCATCACAGAACGCACCCCGGTATCAGCAATCACCGGTAATACCTTCAATTATACCATCCCGCCGCTGACAGCCTGTCATTTTGTAATCCGCTCCGACCGCCCCACAGGCGACCTCAGCGGCAATTGTCTGGTGGGAATGGAAGATCTGGATTTATTTGCAGAACAATGGCTCAATCCATTCGGCTGCAGCAGCACCGATTGCGGCGATTTCAATAATGACACCCAAATCGATCTACGGGATATGGCCATTCTGGCACAACACTGGATGATGGGCGTAACCTGCCAATAGGCTCATCAGGTCGGATTTACATTAATTCGTCGGCACTACCTTCTCAAGCAGGTTCTGCCAGTTCACATCCGTCGGTTTCGGCAAGGCCGGCACAGCCAGCTCGCCGGATTGGGATAACGGCAGTTTTATGACGCCGATGGCCGGCGCATCCACCGACAGCCCCACATTGGCTTTGTAGGGAATCGTCGCCCCGGGCTTGAACGATTTCAGGGCATTGAAAACATCCAGATAGGACACCTTGGCAGGCAGCGTGACAATAGCCTTGTTTTTGGCAGGAATCGTCTGACCAATTTTAGCCAGACCGGAAAACAGCTTACTGCTTCCGCTTTGAACATCGTAATCCAAATCCACCAGCGGCAAATCAACTGGATACGGATTTTGAATCTCCACATCAAATAAAAGTCCCGCGGTTTCCAGATTGATCTCCCCCAGGCGAA
The DNA here is from genome assembly GCA_040306945.1 of Anaerohalosphaeraceae bacterium. Classification (GTDB taxonomy): domain Bacteria; phylum Planctomycetota; class Phycisphaerae; order Sedimentisphaerales; family Anaerohalosphaeraceae; genus Anaeroglomus. The sequence continues at coordinate 28,894 of JAWRKM010000104.1, read as the reverse complement.
CCCCTTGCAGGCTGGCCGTGGGACGCTGTACTTTCAAGGCATTCTGCAATCCCGCACACCCGCACAGCATAATACCTGCTAAAACGACTGGAATACAGCTTTTCATGGTCTTCATCAGAACGCTCCCTGCCTGCATTACCAATTCAGATACCCCTGGCCGCCACGCGGCAACGCGTATATCTGTTACAACCATTATCAATTCCCCCTCGGTAACAGTCAATCCTTTATTCTCTCAGCGCAGCAAAAAAGGCAGACCCGAAGGCCTGCCTTCCTTGTTTCTCCCCTTGATTTTGGAATATAACCTTATTCCTCGGTTTTCTTTTTGGATCGGGTTGTTTTCTTCTTGACCTTTGTGGCCTTTTCAGGTGCAACATCCGTAATTTTTGCCTTTTCCAGAATCTTCTCGATGCATTTTTCTTCACGGACCTGCAGAGTAAAGTTGGCCAGCGACCCATCACGATACATTTCTTCACGCATCTTTTCCGGCCGGCGACCGCGATAGGCCGCAATTTGAGCGATATGACCGTTGATTTCCTCATCGCTGACACTGATCTCAAATTTCTGAGCAATCTTGTCCATAATAAAGAACAACTTCAACTGCTCTTTGGCCTGTTCTTCACTGCTGGCCCGAAGCTGATCCATCTGCTGATCGATGTCTTCTTTCTTCATACCGCGAATCAGCATATTGGCATACTGCCGCTGGAGGATCGCCAGAGATTGATCGGCCACCACATCCGCAGGCAGGTCAAACTTGATATTCTCCTGCAGATATTCGCGCACCTGGTCGCTCATGGCAGAACGGGCCTGACGTTCGGCCTGCTCAGTCAACTGCTGGCGGAAGGAATCGCGAAGCTGCTCTTCGCTCTCGAATCCGTACCGCTGAAGCATTTCTGCATTGAGTTCAGCAGGTTTGAGAGTCTTGACGTCTTTGATAGTGATTTCCACATCGACCTTCTTGCCGCGATACTGCTCATTGAAGAACGTTGCAGGCACATTGACTGTGGTCTTTTTCACATCGCCAACCCTGGCCCCCACCACAAGCTGATCCAAATCTTCCACCGGCACACCGGACACAAAGCCCGTCTTACGAACGTAAATTTCAGTATTGTCATATTTTTCCGGCTCAGCTGCCCCTTCAACCGTCAGCACGACATCCGCAATCAGCTGGTCATCGGCAGCCACTTCGCCCTCCTTGGGTGCCCAGACACCGGCACGACGGCACATCAATTGAATTTCTGCATCGATTTTCTCATCCGTCACTTCCACCACAGGCTTTTCGATTTCAATGCCTTCCAGCTCGGGCAGGTCAAATTCCGGACGAACCTCCACCTCAAACGAGAAGGTCATCGGGCCGGATTCGGGCAATTCCACCTTTTCGTGGTCAATATTGGGATCGCCCAACACATCCAGATTGTTGTCTTTCATTGCTGCCTGGGCCGCATCAATCATCAGCTCCAGTTTGGCCTGCTTGTGAATATCGGTACCATAACGCTTCTCCAGCAGCCTCAACGGAGCCCTGCCTTTACGGAACCCCGGAAGCACGGCATCTTTCTTGAGTTCTTTATACTTATTATCCAGATTTTCTTTTATTTTGCTTTCGGGAACTTCAACCGTGATTTTCTTTTTGCAAGGCCCGATATCCTCGATGGTTACATTGTATTTTACCTCGGCCTTTTCAGGTGCCTGTTCCTGCTCCACGTTTTTCTTCTCTGCCATAATGGGGTTCCTAACTATTTTGATGTTAATGACGACACAATAAAAAAACCAGCGACGTCTGCCGCTGGTTTGTCATATCCAATAAACGCTCAAAAGCGAATATCCGGTACCTTAGCGACCAACGCCAGACTAAAATGTTTAGCCGATAACTCGCTAAAGCTCTGTATTTAAATAACTTAAAGAACTCTCGACGGAGGCATCACACATCGTGTTTTACCCAAATTCAAAGCGGGTGATCGGACTTGAACCGACGACATTCACGTTGGCAACGTGACGCTCTACCACTGAGCTACACCCGCGAAAGAGGGAATAGATAATAGTCCAAAACACAGAAAAATCAATACTAATTTTGGCACTTTTTTTAGAAAAATCCGTCCGGCCTAATTTTCCTGAACAGACCCCAAACAGGAATTCGCTCTGTTCTTGTGAAAGTTGACCTGTATCTCATCTGTACAATCCGTATCCTGAAAGATACCTCCTGCGTCTATAAAGAAAAAAACAGAACCATGCCAGGTTATAGGAATTCAAATATGAGACTGTATTATATTCTATCCATAATAGCCTCTATCACGTTATGCAGTTCTGCGGGAACCTTTGTACCGTTTGTAATTCCCGCCAAGGTTAATCCCGAATCTGAAATCAAGCTGGATTACAAACCTATTACCGAACAGGACCAGATTCATATCAAAGACGGCCATTTTTATCGTGGTTCCGAGCCAATCCGCTTTTGGGGCGTCAATCTTACTTTTGCCGCCAATTTTCCGACCCATGCCGATGCCGAAATCGTGGCCGAGCGACTGGCGAGGGCGGGCATCAATGCTATCCGCTGCCATCACATGGATTCGGCCACATGGCCGCGAGGTCTCTGGGATAAAGACGGCAAAACCCTGCACCCAGAAGCCCTGGACCGGCTGGACTATTTCATCGACCAATTGGCAAAACGCGGGATTTATACGGATTTGAACCTGCATGTCGGCAAAGAATTCAGCCGCAGCCTGGGCCTGCCGCCCTCGCCGGATGGGATGGACAAGATGATTGCCATTTTTGTGCCGGAACTCGTGGCTGCTCAGAGAGATTATGCCAAACTGTTACTGAACCACAAGAATGCCTACCGCCCCTATCGCTATGCCGAGGACCCGGCTATCGCAATAGTCGAGATTACCAATGAAAACAGTCTGTTTATGTGGTCAGCACCGGAAGTCCTGCCCAACTTGCCGATGATTTATGCCGACATCCTCCAGAATCAGTACAATCGCTGGCTTAAATCCAAATACGGGACCACTGCAAAGCTGATTGAAAGCTGGTCGGCCAGCTCGAAACCGCTGGGGGACAATCTCCTGGCCAACGGCAATTTCGGGCAATGGCAGGCCAACCGAAATGCCCCGGACGGCTGGACGCTGGAACAACATGATACCGCCAAAGCCAAAGCATCTATCGTTGAATATAACAGCAAGTCGGGGCTACTGATCGAACCAACTGTCTGCGACGGCATCGAATGGCACCTGCAATTCAACCAGGGCAAACTCAAACTTCAGGAAGGACGGGATTACACGCTTATCTTTGAAATCGCCGCTCCGAAGGAACGCACACTCTCGGTCAGCGTTATCCAGGCCCATGAGCCGTGGGACAATCTGGGCCTGTATCGCGTCATTACGCTGCAGCCGGAGTGGAAGCGGTACCGGCTGACCTTCACGGTAACCCAAAGCGACGATAACGCCCGTACCGGATTCAGCTTCGGCAAGCAGAGCGAGCCGTTCTATGTGCGAGCCATCGGATTCCACGAAGGGGCGGATTTTGCGCCGGATAAAACCGAATCGCTTGAAAACGCCACCGTCAAAGTTTTTGGCGAGGTGGAATCCAAAACGCGTCAACTCGATCGGATGATGTTTTTCGCCCAGACAGAAAAAGCTTATTTTGACGGGATGCGGCAATACATCAAAACCGATCTCGGCAGCAAGGCGATGGTCACCGGCACGATTGTCTTCGGGCCGCTGGGGCTGTATGCCCAGTCCGATATGGACTTTATCGACTCGCACGCCTACTGGCAGCATCCGCGATTCCCCAACCGGCCGTGGGATTCGTCCGACTGGCTGATCGACCAGAAGGCCATGAGCGAGTTCCCGGAGGAAGCAACGCTGTTTAAGCTGGCCAGTGAACGGCTGGCCGGCAAACCCTTTACCGTAACCGAATACAACCATCCCGCCCCGCTGGACAGTCAGGCCGAATGCGTGCCGATGATTGCCTCCTTTGCCGCCGCACAGAACTGGGACGGCGTCTGGCTCTATACCTATTCCCACACCGGCGACACCTGGACCCGCGAAGTAATGAACAGCTATTTCGATATCGATACCAATCCGGCCAAGTGGGGCTTTGTGCCGGCCGGGGCGTTGATCTTCCGCGAAAGGCTGCTGCTGCCGCAGAATTTTAAAATGACGCTGGCTTTGACAAGCCCGCAAGGCCCCGCCCTCGACCAGCTGGCCGGCCTGCACTCCAAATACAACTCCAATCTGTTTGGTGCAACGGGACTGTCCTACAAAGACATTGTCAAACATGAAATCGCATGGGTCATGGGGCAATCCGAAAAAACGATAACCCAAAAACAGCAGTCAACTACCGGCAATCTCCCGCATGTAACAAACTTGAATTGGGAGCCGGGACGATATTTCATCAACAATGGGTTCTGCCTCATCAGTGCGGGCCATCGCAACAAACCCGCTGCATTGGATTGGATCAAAATCACCTCGCCAGACAGGTCCACGATCACAGTCACAGCACTGGACGGTAAACAAATGCAGACGTCCAGCTCCAGACTGCTCATCACCGCCTGCGGCCGATGCGAAAATACCGGGATGAAATTCTCCAACGATCGTCGCACCGTCGGGCTTAAATGGGGCCAGGCTCCCGTCCAGATTGAGGCCGTCGAGGGGACACTTGACCTATCGAAATTTTTCCAGGGATCCGACAATAAAAACGCCGTCTGGACATGCTACGCCCTCAATCCCGACGGCACAAAGAAAACCGAAATCCCCATCCAAGACAACGTCTTTGAATTGTCGCCTAAATACGGTACAATGTGGTACCTGATAACAAAGTAAAAGGAAAAAGGAAAAAATCTAATGTCCTATGAATTCGGGAAATTATAATTCGTAATTATACGTGTTAGAAATATCGCCATTCATCCTCAATATCCGCCAGCGGCAGCACCGTTACTTTATCATGGAGCCGATACCTGTCTTTGCCGGGATAGACCACCCATAGATGTTCCAGTTGAAGATCATCGAGGCAAATCATCATGGACTTACTCAGGTCCGGAGCATCAGCATACTTGAATTCGGCCGCCCAATTCTTTCCGTGTGCCTGCCAGAATAAATCCACCTCACTGCCGCCATGTGTTCTCCAGTAGAACAGCTCATCATCACGCAAGTCCAGGCTGCGACTGACCTGTTCCAGCGCAAATCCCTCCCATAAAGCCCCGAGACGGTTATAGGACAGAATATCCTCATAACACCGAATTGAAATCAGGCTGTGCAGAATGCCGGAGTCCCGAATATACAGTTTTGGATTTTTGACCACACGCTTGCCGATATTGACATACCACGGCTGCAATTGGCGAACCATAAATGTTCCCGCCAGCAGTTCAATGTACTTTTTGGCCGTGTGCGATGATATCCCGAATGATTTGGCTAATTCACTGTAGTTAACCACCTGACCATGATAATGCGACAGCATCATCCAGAAACGACGCATGGTATAGGACGGCACGCGAATACCCAATTGCGGAAAATCTCGTTCCAGAAGTGCTGTGATATAATTGGCGTTCCACTGGCCGGCATCGCCGGAATCCAGCGTATAAGCCTTCGGCATCCCCCCCTGCACCCAAAGTCGCCGGAGATTATCCGCTCCAACATCAATCAGCCGAAGCCCGCCAAGCTGATAATGACCGATTCGGCCGGCAAGACTTTCACTGCTTTGTTGAATTAACTGTCGCGAAGCACTGCCAAGAATGACATAACGGGTTTGCGGATTGTGGTCAATCAAATACCTTAATAGCGGAAACAAGTCCGGCTTGCGCTGGATTTCATCAATCACAACAAGACCATTAAGATTTTCGAGAGTAATTTGGGGATGAGCCAATAAAGACAAATCCCGGGGATTCTCTAAATCAAAATAATGGTCGGCTCCAAGCTGTCTGGCAAGAGTGGTCTTGCCGCACTGTCTTGCTCCAAGAATCGCCGTTGCAGGAAAAAGATGGATTAATTTCTGGATTTTCTTGATATCATATTGCCTATTTATCATTATAGTTCCTTGAAATCTTGAAGGTTCCATTCAAAATTTCAAGGTATTTTATCAAATTCGTTCAAATTTTCAAGGATATTTCCTTGTTTTCTATATATCCTGGCTTTTTAAAAACATTTCATTGCTTTACTTTGTCAGTTTATATTCATACGTTATGTCATCGTCTGGAGCAGAGGACTTGCCTGCGGAGCGAAGCATAAAGCCATCCGATGTCGTTTCATAAGCAAACGGCTTCATAGCAAACAAATCCGCCGGACAGCCTATTATTTTAAAATCCCCCATTTTTCCTTTTGCATTTTGCCTTTTACATTTACAAATATTCCCCCAGCCGGCTCAATTCGATTCGGGTCTGTTCGGTATAGCCCGATTCGGGATGTTCGGCCAGATACGCCAGATGAATCGCAAACAAGGCATCATTAAGGTCGTCCAGATTCAGCGTATTATCGGGGCCGAAGTCGAGGTCTTCCGGGTCGTCATCAGCAAAATTCTTCGGGCAAAAGCTCACCGAGTATCCCTCCTGCTGGTCATCATAAAACGCCAGCGGCAGCCCCTGCGTCCGGCAGATCATCGGCCGGAACGGGTAAATCACACACGCCCCCTGTTCATCCAGATACCCGCAGGCTCTGGCCGCATCAAAGGCGGGCTTGCTCACCCCCGCCTTTTTCATTCCCTCGACAATCGCAAAAAACTCCACCGGAAACACCGTCAAATTGACGCAGCAGTCGCAGCACCCTTTCCGACAGACCATCCCGCCGGCGTTGATCGTCTCCAAATCCGCCGCCATCTGGTCAATCAGCTCACGCAGTTTAATATACCGTTCAATCGCTGATTCTTTTGATTTCATACACCTGCCTAATCTGTCTGTTACCTTCGGTCTGAACTTGTAAAAAATCCTTACAAGTTACCTTGAGATAAAGTGAGCCTTCTCGTATTTCAATCCATTTTGCCCGGCAAAGCCCCTTGCTTTCCGAACCTGATTCCCGTACACTTTTCCTCTCTTTTTGGACTACTTTAAACAGGAAAACTGAAATTGAAAACAGAAAAACCGACTTTTGCCGTCATTTTTGACGTGGACGGCACGATGGTCAATAATACCGCCTTTCACAGGTCAGCGTGGCTGGCCCTGACCGCCAAGCACGGCCTGAATTTTACCGAGCGGGATTATCACGAGCGAATCCACGCCCGCAGCAACGATAAAATCGTCCGCAATCTCTTTGGCGACCACGCCCCCGCCGAGCTGATTCAGCAGATTGCCAATGAAAAGGAAATGCTCTACCGGACCAGTTTCGCCCCACATCTGAAGGAAATCCCCGGCCTGCGACGCCTGCTGGAAGACTTGGCCGCGGCCGGCATCCCCTGCGGAGCGGCATCCAATTCCCCGAGAGAAAATGTCGATTTTGTCCTGAATGGGCTGGATATCAGCCGCTTTTTCAAGACTGCAATCAACCGCGACATGCTGAAAGTGGGCAAACCGGACCCGGAAGGACTCCTTCGGGCCGCGGCAGAATTGGGCCTCCCGCCGGAAAAATGCCTCGTTTTTGAAGATTCTTCCTCCGGATTCAAGGCCTGCCGTAACGCCGGGATGAAATATGTCGCCATTACTATAGGAACCGACCCGGCCGAACTGCCCGAGGCGTCCGACGCCCTGATTCAGGTGCAGGACTATACCAGCCTGACCGTGGCAAGGCTGGCCGGATTTTTTAAATAATCCTTTTTCCAGACAAGGCTTGCAAACATTTGGCTTGCTTGTATGATATCGCCCTATGCACGAGTATCACAATAACATCCTGCTTGGCGGCTGCTGCCGTTTGTTGAAATGGGTATTCACATCCAGACCATCCTCGACACACCTTTGTGTCGGGAGGCCTTTATCAGGCAATTCCATATGCGGATGAACAACGGCAAAACCTATGATCGCTGCGCAATCCAGAAAGCCCTCAAGGAACTGACGACATGGGTGACAAGATAAAGTCAACACAATCCAATCACAGACACAAACCCTATTATCTATTGCAAATCCCCCTGTTGATAGTGTCCGCAGGCCTGCTGACAGTGTGTCAGGCCCCCTGGAATCTGGACGGGCTGGCCTGGATAGCCCTGGTGCCGTTTGTGCTGGCCTGCCACCCCCAATCGTCGGGCAAACCCTTATTCTTCATCGCTTATCTGATCTCGCTGGCCTACTGGCTGGGCAACCTCTACTGGCTGATTCCGATTACCGGGCCGGGCTATGTGTGTTTCGCCGCATTTCAGGCCCTGTACTGGCCGCTGATGGCCCTGGGTGTTCGGGCTTCACGACGGCGCAACTGGCCTATGGTGCTGGCAGTCCCCATCCTGTTTGTGGGTGCCGAATCTATCCAGTCCTTCCTGTTTACCGGCTTCAGTTGGTATTTTCTGGCCCACAGCCAGTATCAGCACCTGCCGCTGATTCAGATTGCCGACCTGTTTGGCACTTTCGGCATATCTGCCCTGATTGCCGCGGTCAACGGCGTGGCCGCAGAGGCAGTTATAGCTATCGGACACAGACCTATATTCAGTAAACGTCTGTGGTTCAGTGCCGCCCTGACAGGTTCGCTTCTGGCGGCATCTCTACTGTATGGAAATGTTCAGCTCAAACGCATCGAAGCCAACCGGGAAATCGCATCCCATTGCTCTGCCGCTTCGGTTCAGACCAATGTGCCCACCGTCGTCAAGGAAGAAACCGACAACGCCAAAGCGATTCTGGACAACTTGTTTGTACTCAGCGACCAATGCATTCAGGCTGGCGCCAAACTTATCGTCTGGCCGGAAACTATGGTCCTGACCAGTCTCAATCCCGGATATCGTGACTATTTTCTCGATAAACCCGAAAGCGAACCGGTGCTGTTCAATCGCCTGATTGCCGAATATGCCAAAAAGAACCAATGCTATATATTAGTCGGCGCCCACGGGGCAGATGTGGGCGTGGTTCGCGGCGAATTGGGTATTGTGGACCGTTATAACTCCGCTTATCTATATCTGCCCGCCGGGAAACAAAGCCACCTGCGATACGACAAAATTCATCTGGTTCCTTTCGGCGAATATATCCCCTTCAAGAAATCGTTCCCCCCGCTGTATAAGCTATTTATGCAGCTTAGCCCTTATGATTACGATTACAACCTGACTCCGGGTGAAGATTTTGTTCTGTTTCCGGTCACGCTCAACGATGTGGAATATCATTTCGGTGTCCTAATCTGCTACGAAGACACCGACCCGGCCATCAGCCGTAAAATGGTCTATCAGGACAACGTCAAAGCTGCGGACTGGCTGGTCAACATGAGCAACGACGGCTGGTATGTCCAATTCAAAGATAAAACCGTCGTTCCCTCCGTCGAATTGCCCCAGCGCACGGCCATCAGCGTCTTTCGCTGCATCGAAAACCGGATTGCCATCCTCCGCAGCGTCAACACGGGCATCAGCTGCCTCATCGAGCCGGACGGCAGACTCCGTAACGGATTTCACGCCGGCACCCTGCCTGAACAGGTGATGGACCGACAGGGCGTTGAAGGGTGGTTCCTGGACCATATCCCCCGCGTCAAAAACATAACATTTTACACCCGCAATGGAGATTGGATTGACAAACTCCCCGCTGGCATGCTTATATTAACGGCAATCATGATACTTCTGAAACGACAAAGACGGAGAATAAGACGATGAAGCCCATAGCGTATGTTTTGACTATCCTGTTCTGCATGATATGCGGTTGCCGCCCGGTACCCCAGCAAACATCCGCCTCCATGACCGTCCCGATCAAGCCGGTTGAGTTAAAGCCCCTCAAAAATCAGGCGTACGCCATAATCAAAACAGGAATCTCCGACACCAACGCCTCCATTCGCAATCATGCCATCGAGATCGCCGCATTGACCAATCAGAAAGAGTTAATTGGTGATATCATCCAGAAACTCAACGACCCATCGGTGGCTGTTCGATTTGCAGCCGCTGCCGCAATTGGAGATATGCGATGTCCGACATGCGGGGACCACCTCCAAAAGGCCCTTGCCGACTCTGACCAGAATGTCCAAATTGCTGCCGCTTATGCCCTGATTAAAACAGGAGATACGTCCCATTACTCTAAAATCCGAGAGGCCGCATTAAGTCTCAACAGCACTGTCCGAGCCAATGCCATTTTACTGCTGGGAAAACTGGGTAATAAAGAAGATTTACCCCTGATTTATCAGGCTTGCCGCGACAACGATGCTCCCGATAAAGTCCGTCTTCAAGCTGTTGATTCTATCGCCCGTCTAAAAGATGTGCGGATTTATAAGGATAAGCTCTGGCCCCTGCTGATCAGCAAATTCGCCGACGATCGCGTCATGGGCATTCGCGGAATGGGAGCCCTCGGAACCAAAGAAGCCCGAGAAGCCATCCAGACCATGCTTAAAGACGACATTGCCGAAGTCCGCCTCTGTGCCGCAGACGAATTGGGCAAACTCGGCGATTCCAGCGGACTTGAAAATCTCGTGAAATATTTCCAGACCAACCCAGACTTAAATCAGGCCACCGTCGCAACCGGCACGGCGGTTATGGCTATCGGGAATATGAAGGCCCACAATTTAACAGGATACCTCGCAAAAGCACTCAACAGCGAATCACCCTATATTCGCCTGGCAGCCGCTCAGTCCATCCTGATTATGACAAAATAACTTTTCTGTCCTGACAAGCGTGGTCTGAGGCAAACAATAGAAGAGTTCGCATCTCCTGGATTATGGGCACAAAAATTGCTCTTTTTCCTCTTTTTTCTCAGGAATGTGGAGATTGTGCGTCGAATGAGCGTCCCTCCTTTTCGAAAATCAAGTTAATGCCCTCCCTGCTTTAAACGTACTATCTATGTATGTGGCTATGGTGTGATTAAACCAATTGAGGTCTTACACAAAATATAAATATCCAGTGGATCCTGAAAAGAAAGAAAATTCCGATCACTTTTTAAGCCTGCTTCTGCCCAACCAGAAAGGCATATTAGGCTATATTTTGTCCTATGTACCCAATTTTGCGGACGCAGACGACATTTTCCAGAATACCTTATCGATTCTCTGGAAAAAATTTGACCAGTATAAGCCTGAAACCGATTTTGTCGCCTGGAGTCTGACAACAGCGCGTTTTGAAATTATGAACTACTACCGCAAAAGCAAAAAAGAAGGCAAACTGCACTTTGACGAGACATTGCAGACCAAGATCGATGAGGAGTCTGCGACGGCATCCCGTCAGTTCAACCATCGAATGGAGACCCTCAGAGAATGCATCAAAAAACTGACGCCGGATGACCTGCAGCTTGTGAAAATGCGATATGAACAGGAAATGCCGTTTACCAAAATCGGCCAGCGTCTGGGAATATCCTCACCGGCAGTATTGAAAAAGGTATCCGGTATTCACGGTCGTCTGATCCGATGCATCCGTTTGAAGATGGCAATGGAAGGATAAAGCATGAATCCTCTGCACAAAGACCCTCAGTTCATTGACCAGTTGACGCATCTGCTGATGCTGTCGATGGAAGGGGAAATTACTGAAGCCGAGTTCTGGCAGCTCAACACGCTTCTATCCACCAGCACGGCAGCACGGCAGATTTATTATGATTTTATCGCATCCTATATCGGGCTTAATGACATGGAGATGTTGTCCATGGCCGAATCTGGTTCATCGGCATTTCTGGACCAGAATCTGTGGAACTGTCTGGCCGATGCGGAAAAGACCGCCCCGGCCATTCCCCAGCCCAAAACAAACGAACCCCTGACAGTCCCTGCTCCCCAGGAGCATATCGTCCACAACTTCAGCAAGATGTCTTTGCTTTCTCTGATTGTGTCCGCCGCAGCCCTGATCCTGCTGATTTTCTTTGCCCGAACAGCCTCTGTTACCAGTGTCGATCCGGTTGCCAAATTAGTCAATACCATTGATGCCAAATGGGAAAATGTCTCGGGGCAGATTCTGCCCGGCTGTGACTTGTATCCAGGCCCCATCAAACTTGCCAAAGGACTTGCTGAAATTAGTTTTGATCATGGCACAGTGGCCATCATTCAAGGCCCGGCCCAGTTGACCATCGAATCCGCCTGTCAGCTATATCTACAGCAGGGGCAGATTGTCGTCAAAATCAACAAAACCTCCGAAACGCCCTTTGTCGTGCGTTCTCCCCAGGCCAGTATCGTCGATTATGGTACCGAATTCGGTGTCAGTGTCGACGCGTCCAACAATACTCTGACCCATGTCTTTCAGGGCAAAGTGGAACTGCGTTCCGGTTCCAATCCTCTGCGTTTTGATCAGCGTCTGATGCTGACCGAAACCCAGGCCGGCCAGGCCAGCCCCCAGGGCCGACTCTCCAAAAAACAGGGCATTTCCAGTCTCTTTGTCCGTCCGGCGGAATTCAACGCCAGACTCAACGCTGCCCAGTCCCCCTACGACCGCTGGATGGCATACAGCTACCAGTTGCGTCGGGATCCAGACCTCATCGCCTACTATACCTTCGAAAAAGATGACGCCCATCCGGACAAATTGATCAATCAGGCGCCTTTAACGCTGGGTTCGCTCGACGGAACGCTGTGCAGCATGAACCATAAAAATAAACCCACCTGGACCACCGGCCGGTGGCCTCAGAAAACCGCTCTTCAGTTCGACCGTTCCCAGAAGCAGCTGGTGGAAGTCCCCGTCGATGCCAAGTTGGGCACCAACGGCCCTGTCACCGTGGCCGCATGGATTTATTGTGCCAGCGGCAAAGACGGCGGACATATTCTGTCCAATCGCATTGCCCCGCAGGAGCTGTGCAATTATCAATTGGGCTATCGAAGCCCCACCTCGCCGGAATGGAAGCAAAACATCCATCTGGCCCGGAAAAAGAATACCGAAGACGCTAAAAACCAAATCTACAGCACCAAAATCCCCGAACAGTCCGGCTGGCTTCATATCGCAGCAACCCATGATAATCAGACAGTCCGGTTCTACCTTAACGGTGTGCTTATCGATTCGAAAAGCTGGCCGTACAAACAGGAGCTGGCAGAGGCCGGGTTGTTTATCGGCACAGACAGCGCGCCTAACGATGGCTCTCGTTTCAATGGCACGATGGATGAAATCGTCATTCTGGGTCGCGTCATGACAGACCAGGAAATTGCAGAGATGTATCAGGCCGGCAGACCCTGATCGGTCATACCGGATAAAACCGCAGTTGCAGTTGAAACCTTTATTACATTTAGCTGGAAAGGGTAAAGTGATGAACAACAAAACAGTCAAAATTGGAGTGATGCTGATTTGTCTGTCAACAATCGCATCCGCAACCCGGATTTTATGGGTGTCCGACGCAGTCGAACAATCACCTCCCAATTTGACACGGGAAGCCGGTTTTATCGATCGGCTTATTGCGGAAGGATATACGGTTGATCGGCTGGCAAGTCCCCGAACCATGGATACCACCAAACGCGATTTGGCCAACACGTATGATCTGGTCATTATCAGTCGGTGGGCCGACAGCGGTCAGTATGCCAGTAATGCCACTGAGATCGCACTGTGGAATTCCATTACCGCCCCGATGATCAATATGAACGGGTATCTGTGGCGGAACAATCGTTGGAAATGGCTCAATGGTACCGAATCCAACACCTCAGCCAATCTGGTTGTCGTCCTGGCAAACGATCCTATTTTCAACAAAGTCACCATCGATCAAAATAACCAGGTGGATGTGCTTTCTCAGGGAGTGTCCACCACGGTTACCACAAGCAGTGCCGGCAATGGAACTCTTGTAGCGTACCGTGCTGATGCCGGCACACCGTATGTCTGGATTGCACGCTGGGCTGCCGGAACCGAATTCTACAGTGGAGCAGGTCAGACTGCCGGCGGTCCGCGTCTGGCATTTGCAGCCGGTGAATCCGGCGGAACAGGGGACGGCACCTATAACCTCACCGAGGAGGGGTGGAAGATGTTTTCGAATGCCGTCTATCAGATGAGCGGTGCCACGTTCAATCGCATCCCGGTTATTAATGCCGGAACCGACTTTATCGTCTATGTCAACGATGCCATTCAGCCAACCAGCACTCTGTATGACCCGGATACCCCGAATGCGGCAATTCAGTGGTCCAAGCTCAGCGGTCCCGGCACCGTCACTTTCTCGGATGCAGCCGTGCTGAGTCCGGTTATCCGCTTCAGCGCCAAAGGCACTTATACCCTGCAAATGCAGGTCAACGATGGGAACAATACCGTCAATGACACCATTACGGTCTATGTCCGCAGCCACGCGGATGACAAGATGCTGTCGCACTGGGATTTTGAAAGTCTGCCCGACCCCAATACGCTCGTGGATATCGCCGGCGATTTTGACGGCATATTCCATCATAAAGCCAACGCCGAACCCAATCTCGTTGCCGGCCATATCTCGCCCACCGCGGTGAACTTTATGGCTCAGCAGTACTGGGAAGTTCCCAACACACTTGGCAATGTCGATCCGAATTATGCTTCGACTCGTACCGGTTTGAGTGTTGCAGCGTGGGTTAAGGTCGAAGGTGAAATGAATGGACTTCAGACCCCCATGCTCGTCGGCTACGACCTGGCCGGCTGGCGGTTCCAGATCAATGCCAATCGCTGGAATCTCGTGCAATCCGGCAGTCCCCAGCGTGAAGTGTTCAGTATCCGTCAGGCCTTCCGTCCGGCCTGGCAGCATGTCGTCGGGGTCTATGACGGGGTCAATCACCAGATGAAGATTTATATTGATGGTATCCTGGATAATACCGCAGATATGCCCTCCGGCTATACCCTCGGGACCGGCACGATGCCTTTGCAGATCGGCAACCGCGCCGATGCCGAACGGCTGTGGCCCGGCATGGTGGATGATATCCGCGTCTACAATTATGCCCTCAGCGATGCCGAGATTTTAGCCCTGGCCGCTCAAGGCGACAAGGCTCCCTTGATCACCGCCGGACCCGATCAAGCCGTATTTTACAAGGGGATTCCAGTACAGATGAATGCCACTCGGATTATTGACGATGGTATGCCGGCCCCGCTGAGCCTGACATGGACAGTTGCCCAGGTTCCCACAGGAGTTGATATAAGTTCGGTCGTCTTCAGTGATGCCACCGCCGAAGATCCCACCGTCACCTTCCCGACAGTTCCGGGCATCTATGTCCTGCGGCTGGACGCCACCGATGGAGTCTATAATCTGACCGATCAGGTCGCCGTAACCCTGACCATTCCCACATGTGAAAACGTTCTGGCCGATGGCCTTGGAATGGCAGCCGACCTGAGCGGCCCCAACGGAACACCGGATTGCTACATCAACCTCTATGACT
This sequence comes from Anaerohalosphaeraceae bacterium, assembly GCA_040306945.1. Lineage (GTDB taxonomy): Bacteria > Planctomycetota > Phycisphaerae > Sedimentisphaerales > Anaerohalosphaeraceae > Anaeroglomus. Next base: position 13,610 of record JAWRKM010000104.1, on the reverse strand, counting down.
TTGCAGTCATTGCCAATAACTGGCTGGACTGCAATAATCCGGCAGACACCCATTGCACCTTCCCGTATTAAGCCGGCAGTGTCCTGCTAAACACAAAAGAGGGTCTGGCAAACGCCAGGCCTTCTTTTTTTGACTGTCGCAATTGGGCTGTGGCTATTTTGACGCCGGATACTCAAACAGGTTTTCATGTTTATCGATACACCCGACGGCTCGAATCACAGCATTGGGATTGGTTACTGTAAAAGGCTGCTCCGATGCATAATTCCGCATCCGACACCCAAACAGTGTCACCGTCAGTTTTTCCTGGCCCCGCACCAGCATATAATCCTGCGACTGCTCAATCGCCGTCAACGCCCCATTTAACCCCGAAAACGCTTCCACATTCGTAATCGCCGTGTGTCCCATCCCTTCGATAATAATGGGGTGAAGCTCCGTCACATCCTGCCCCGCATTGGCGATAATTGAACCCTGGCTGATCTGCCAGTTGCGATTTTTGGCATTATCACCCAGCTTATAGACACCCACTTTCACACAATCAAAATTGAAACCCGTCAGCTGGCCGTAGCTGACTGCTCCCAGATAAATCCCGCCATAGGTCCCAAATGTAAACAAATCCATCAGCTGCGCATTGTCGGTATGGTCAATCCGGTAGGTAAACGTCTTGCGGGCAATCACAGCATCAATGACCGCCCGACTGTATCCCCCGTCAATCATACGACGGTTGGCCGGATTGACATGGCAGTGCAAAATCCGTGGTATATCATAGCAATGGTCAATCCGGATAAATTCCCCGCCCAGCGGATAGCCATAACAATGCTCAAACAAAATCTGCTCGACAATCCCGCCCCGGCTGCCATTAAAATCCATCGCCAGGTATTCCCCATAGAAGGTCAGGCATGACAGCGTTACCCCTTGTGCCCCCTTCGAAGGCGAACAGCGAATTGTCGCAGGATACGCAATAATCTGGTCCGGATTCCGGAGCGTCTGTTTGGGATACCAGAATTGAATGCCGCGTATCTGGGTGGCATGCTCTACGGTAATGAATGGATTCTTGTCATCCTCGATGGCAAACACACTGCCCACCGGCTGCATTTTCTCCGGGTGCCGAGTCCCCCGTCCGACTGGTCCATGCACACCAATCAGGGACACATTCGCTTTCAAAACCAGCCCGCCGTCCACGCGATACGGTTCATCCGAAGGCTCCACATACAGCGCCCCGCCGCACAGCGACGCCCAGTCAATCGCCTTCTGCAGGTTGTCCCGATTCACCGCAGAACTGTTGGAAGGCAGGACCCCGAATTCACGAATGCTTCGGGCTCCGCTTGGCTTGCCGGCGGCAACCGATATTTCAGAAGCCCCTGCTCCCGAACCAAACAAAATCATGATACATCCCAGCACAATTCTGATCATTCGATACACCATGTGATTCTCCGCAAGTCATAGTCTCTTGATTTGATATGCTCAGGCAGTCCCCGGCGATGCGGACTTTTTTATCCGCCTCACCACCACACGTCTTTCCCGCGTCAATGAATCGTCAATATCTGATTCTTGACATTCCACCCATCCAAGATCATCGTATAGCCAGCTCCCTGGCGATCATAAGGTTCAACTTCAATCGTCCTTTCTTCATCCGGCAGCAAACTGAAAAAATTATCCGTGTAAAACGCTGGCCGCACAGGCTTGCTGGTCTTGGCATCAGCCAGCTTGACTTGAATCATAAACGCCAGCGACTCCGATGGATTCTTGAGGGTCACCACGTATTTACCGCCCTGCTGTTTGACCTTTGCCGAAAGCGCAACCTCTGGCAGCTTTTCAATCTCCTCAAATCCGCCATACAACGGCCCGGTATAGCTGTTCTTGCCCTTGTAGACTTGTGTCGAACGCCAGTAAAACGTATCCGCGACTGCTTTGCCGTTGCGGTCTCTGGCATCCAGCCGGATAAAATGCACCGACGACAAATCCCCCGGCAGCACCACCGCCATGACATCATTGGCCACCCGGTCCTCCTGCACATATACCTGGCAGGATTTTTCATACCGCAGCTTCATATTCAGATCAAAAATCCGTATCGACACCGTTCCTTTGAACGGCTCATACAACTCGTTATTCACCGACACCGTATTCTTGATGAAATCGTACTGAGCGTGAATCGGCTCGTGGGCATCCTGTGAATAATACAATGCCGCCGTCGGCTCCAGCGACCAGTCCCACATCCGCCCGCACACCTGCCGTGTCGGGCTGTTATGATACCAGAACCACACCCCTGTCGTGAACCGATCCCCGCAATCCAGCCGGTTATACGTCCAGCATTCCCAGATACTGCGATACCCTACCGCACCCACCATCTGCCCCTTCCACGCCAGTTCCTCCGCCGACTCTATCGGCCCGTATTCCTGAATCGCCGGCACATACCGCAGCACCATATCATGGAATCCGCCGCCGTCATGATAATCCCACACATCCTTGTTCACCGGCCAGATATCCTTCTGGTCCATCATCTCCTTTAGACTATCCAGCGTCGGCAGACACGGTGTCCCATACTCAGGGCACAGCCCGTTTATCCGGCTGCCCCGGCTGGACGCACTGTCATCGTAATAAAACATCGGGTTGACATACTTATATGGGCTGCCGTCGTGAATCCCGTCTATCTCCGATCCTGCCTGCCAGCCTCGCGTCCCATCCAGCGTATCGACCAGATCCTTAATCGGCACAATCCCCCTGGCATCTCGCTCATTGGCCGAGATATAATACACCAGCGACGGATGATTCCGCAGCAGTTTAATCGTGTCGGCAACATTGGCCCGATACAACTCCCGGTCCGCCGGCAGCACTGTATCCCCCGACTGCCAGAACTCCATCGACACCAGAATTCCCAGCTCATCGCACAAATCAAAGAAATAATCGCTCTCGACAATTCCACCCGCCCAGAAGCGGATAAAATTAATCCCCGCCTGCCGCGTATTCCGCAGTTCCGCATACGTCCGGGTCTCGCTGTTTCGCAGCATCGCCTCCGGAATCCAGTTGGTTCCATGCAGGAAAATCGGCTTGCCGTTGACATAAAACTGCCGGCTCCGATCCGGCGTATTCTGGTCACTGCTGACCTGCCGCACGGCAAATCGCACCGTCTCCGTATCGCATACCTTGCCGCCCTGTTCAAACGTCAGTGTCATTCGATACAGATGCTGTGGTCCCTTGTTCATCGGCCACCACAACTTGGGATTCTGAAACACCAGCTCCAGATACTCTTCCGGCACAAACGTGACGGTCTTAGTCTCGCCCGCCGCCAGTTCCACCCGCTTTTCAATCCGCACACCAGCCTCTGGTATCACGGCCTTCACCGTTCCGGCCTGTGCCATCGGACTGTGGTTAATCACCTCAACCGAAATCCTCTGCCGTGAGAGTGTCAAATCCGGCACCGACAATTCACTTTTTACGAACGCATCCCGCAATTCCACCGCATCCACCGCAAACAGCGTGATATCCTTCCAAATCCCCGTATTGCGATCCCGAATTCCATCCGAAAAGGTAAAATCCCACCCAATCGACATCAGCATGGTCACATTCTTGCCAAACTGGCCGTCGCCGCCGTTTTTGTTTTCTCCCACCGCCCGGACTTCCTTGAATTTATGACTAAACCCGCCCGGCACATCCACCGGCCTGACCAGCACCGCCAGACCATTGGCCCCTTGGTAATGGACCACATCGGTAACATCAAAAAAGCCCCGGTTAAACATCCCGGCCATCGCCCCCACTTCCCGTCCGTTGACCCAGATTTGGGCTCGATAATTAATCCCGTCAAATCGCAGAATTACCCGCTTGCCTGCAAACGCCGGCGTCAGCTCAAACTCCGTCCGGAACCAATAGGTATAAAACGCACTCCCCACCTCTGTAATGTCCGGAATCAGCTTCTTTTCTCTGGCATTATTCAGCCCATAATACGGCTCCGGATATACACCATTATAAACCAGACTGTTGAGCACTGTTCCCGGTACTACCGCCTTCAGTCCCGCATCCGCCCTGAAGCCCGGCCGGGACACATCCGCCCCGCCAACTCCTTCAACCTGCCGAACCATCTGCCATTCATACCCGCCGCCATGCACATCCCTGGACCGCAGGATTAGCGCATTTGACTTGTGATAAAACGGTTCCCGCGACAACTCCGCATTAGTCGCCGCAGTGCACAACGCCCCGCATAAAATCATCCGCACTGCAATCCCCCGCCGGCCCATTTGCAACGAGAAAAAATAACGAAATGAACCCAAAACCGATGACATTAAAGATGACGTATCCATACCCGATCCTGACTTATCCAGAGTTCACATCACGGCAACTGACACTTCCTGCCCCGAAATCTTCTATCTCATTTGGCAAGGCGAAATGTAAATACAAACTTGCTGATTCTCACATCATCAGCTTCGATTGTATTGTCAGAAATCCCTCCAACCCTGTCAAGGCATTTCCCTCACATTATGGAATAATTCCGAGCATCTTTTGTAACATTCATAGGACAATTAACCCATTGCCCCGCCTTGAATCCGGTCATTTCTTTGGGTATTATAGAATACCCCGTCGTTCACAGACCTGTCGCCCTTGGATCGAGAAGGATAGTGAATGAATCAGGATAGAGTTTTCATGTATGGATTATTGCTGGCTGTTGCGGCTGCACAGAATGGTTTTGCAATCGCCCGGCACTCCGGCTCCCGCAATGAAGACTATATCACCTTTGGCAATCACTTCACCAGTACCGTCGCTGCAGGCTGCATCAACCAGAACGCCTTTCATTTCAGAGCATCCGCAGTGGTCATCGATCCTCATTGGGCCTTGTGCAGTGCCCATCAATACTTCGACAGCTCAGGCACTCCCCTCTACAGCGGAGCCTTTATCAACCTCGATTCCAACTATAGTGCAGACCCGGCCCGGCTTTTCATAGCTGACAAATGGTTCCGCTATCCCGACTCCACCGCAGACGCCTACGGCCCGGACCTGGCCCTGCTTTACTTCGAACCCCCCATCGCCGGCGTCATCCCCGCGGTCCGGTTTCGCGGAATCCTCAAGCCGGGCTCTTCGGTCAGCATCACCGGCTACGGCCGCACCGGCACACCCCAAACCGGCTACCTCCCGCCGGACTACCAGCGCCGCGGCTGCCAGAACTCTCTCGACAGATTCGGCGACGGCATCACGTTCCCGGAATATACACTATTTTCAGATTTTGCCCCCCCGCAAACTCCGGAATATGACCCGCTGGGCGGCATCGCAGCCCCCGGCGACAGCGGCGGCGGATGGTACAATCAGGACGGCCTGCTCATCGGCGTCTCAATCGAGGTTGGTACGCTCGCCCCCGTGTATGACAATTTCACCATCGCCCAGGACATCACCTGGTTCAACGACTGGATCGATGCGACCATGGCCGACATGAACCGAACACGGCCCCTTGACCTGCTGGACTTTGCGGGCCTGTCGGCCTGCTGGATGAGTTCCACCGGAGATGTACGCTTTAACGGCAGCTGGGACCTGGTCCCCGACGGCAGAATCAACCTCCTCGACCTGCTTGCATTCACCGACCACTGGCTCACATAGCACAGACACTATCCCCTTTTGATTGCTGTCCAAAAAAGAACCCGCTTAAATTCCTGAGTTCCTGGGTCCCTGGGTTCTTAATTGTCATTTTGATTTTTTATCTTTTTTCGAACATCAAACAATCGGCATAAATATCCTGAAATTCTGCCCGCGTTGCCAGCTCCACATACTCCATCCGCCGGGCCAGCGCCTCGCACCCAGCCCGCACGCCGCGATCCAGCAGAATCTCCATCGCCCCCAGGCTGGCAGCATTACCCACAAAATGAATCCGCTCCAGCGGCACTGTCGGCAAAAGGCCAATCGTCACCGCACTGGACTTCTGAATATAATTGCCGAAGGCGCCAGCCAGCAGGACATTCTCGATCTGGTCTTCGGTAATCCCGGCCGTCATTTCCAGCATTCGAATCCCCGCCCGAATTGCCGCCTTGGCCAACTGAAGCTGCCGGATATCCCCCTGCGTCAAAACTACCACAGGCTTTCCCGACTCCGCCGCAAACACAAACGCCGGTTGTCCGGCATGCTCGATCAGGCGGTCCCGCAGTTTCGCCGAAAGCCTCCCCTCCTCCATCTCCTCTCGGCCCAGAAACCGTCCCGTTGAATCGATAATCCCCAACTCCACCAGCACCGCCAGTGCATCAATCAGCCCACTGCCGCAAATCGAATGCGGACGGTCGCCCCCAATCACATCAATATCAATATCATCGCTGTTGACCACCACCCGCTGAATCGCGCCTGCCATCGCCCGGCTGCCATGCAGTATCCGTGCCCCCTCCAACGCCGGCCCCGCCGCACAACTGGCCGTATAAAGCCGCCCCTGATGGCACAAGACCAGCTCGCCGTTGGTACCGATATCCACCAGCAGTGTCGTCTGATGCTCCGTATCCAGGTCGGACGCCACCGCCGCCGCCAGCGTATCGGACCCCACAAACCCGGCAATATTAGGCGGCGTAAAAAGCACCCCCGCCGGATGAATCGCCAGCCCGGCCTCCGCCGCCGGTACCGTACACGCCTCCACCCGATGCGGCAGATAGGGACTCTGTCCCAACTGGCTGACCGGCCATTTGAGCAACAGGTGATTCATCGTCGTATTGCCCACCGCCGTACATTCATACACGTATCGCACATCCACATTGGCAATCGCCGCCGCCTGTCGCAGAAGCTGCACAAGACAATCGACAATCGCTTTCTGCAAAAGTGTCTGTCCCTCAGGAGTCGATGCAAATTCTATCCGGCTGATGACATCATCGCCCCACTGATGCTGCGGATTGGCCGCCGACGCCGTCGCCAGAATCTTTCCGGTCTTCAATTCCGCCAGCCGCAAGACCACCGTCGTCGTACCGATATCCGCCGCCGCTCCATACAACCGACCGGCCGTATCCCCCGGCTCCACTGCGACAATATCCCACCCCTTGAGTGGAAGATGATAATGCAGTACTGCCGTCAGACCCTTGCCAAAATCGGCAGTGCAAAAATCAAACGCCGGCTGGGACACAATGGGAATGTATTGCTTGCTGAGGCTGTCCCGCACCTGGTCTAAGCTGTCGCAACGGGGAGAAATGAAAACCTTCCGCCACATTGGCGAAATCTGAATTTCTTTATCGGCCCCCTCTTCGAGTATCTGGTGATGATACAATCGGCTGGCCGCGGGAATGGTCACCGTTACAGAGTCATGGATGCGATACTGGCAAGCCAGTACTTCCTGTCCCGATGGTTCAAGCCGCACCCGGCATTTCTTGCAGGTGCCGCGTCCCCCGCAGGGACTGACTAAAATGATGTCGGCCTGTCCTGCCGCCTCAAACAGCGTCGCCCCCGCGTGAATCCGCACGGTACGACCTTCCGGAAGAAACCTGACATCATAATGTTCCATACGGCCAAATGAAAAGAAAGTGCAGAACTTTCCCCGCAAAGACAAACTTCTGCACTTTCTGTGTATATTACGCCCGCTTCTCAATAAACGAAAACGCAGGCAAAATTTAGACTACGCCTTAGCCGGTAATTTTGTGCCGGACTTTCCAGCGAGCCTTCCTCTTTTTGCTGCCGATTTTGCGTCTGCGTCTCGATTTAGCCATCAGAATCTCCAAAAATTCTTAAGTCATAAACATTTTGCCAAAACAGTTTTGGGTGATTAGTATATAGAATGTTATGGAAATTGCAAGACCCCCTTTAGAAAAATTCCAATTGGAGACTTTTATGATCCAGTGTAAAGATTGCGAATTTTATCGTCAGGAACCGGATGGCCGCCGGATTTTCCTGTGCGACCCCTTCAACAACATAAAAGAGACAGAATGCATCGCCAAATGGCAGCTCTTAAAAACCGACCTGCTTCTCCAAGCCTTTGACCGCATGAACGCCTTCCAGAGTCGCATGGCCCCCCTCCAGGATAAAATCTTCAAATACATCAAAAGAGAAATTGACGACATAGAGGAGGCGGATAGTTGGAAATATGACGACCAAGACTCCCCGGAACCCTCTGAAGACTTTGGATTTCCCGACGATCCAAATCCGCCGGAAGATCATTAAGCTTTTTGAATACATAGACTTATAAATTCTTAATTGGATGCAATATTTCTCCAATATCAACCGTCTGAAACAGTGAAGACAAACGGAAGATGAACCCAGAGCAATTACACAACCTGATTGAAAAGTGCAAAGCGGGACAGTCGGAGGCTTTTAATGAGCTTATTGATCTGTACGCAAATCGTTGCTTTGGATTCTTTTACCGCCTTAGCGGATCACGGGATACTGCCGAGGACTTAACAAGCGAGCTCTTTGTCAAGTTAGTTGAAAAAATTGGTTCCTGGCAAGGCAGTTCCTTCGATAGCTGGCTTTTCACCATCGCAGGCAATTTATTCAAGGACCATCTGAGAAACCAGTACCGTCATAAGAAAATGCTCGCCGAGAAAGCCAAAACCGTACAGGTCGAAACCACTCCTGAGAAAGAAAACGACATGGAAATCCGCCTGCAACAGGCTCTTGGTCGCCTGGAACCCGATATTGCCGAACTGATTATGCTGCGGTTTTATGCCGATTTAAGCTTTAAGGAACTCGCCGAAAGGCGAAACGAACCCATTGGAACGACATTATGCAAGATCCACCGGGGTATGAAAAAACTCCGGGAACTCATGCAGGTCGGAGGTGTCTTATGAAAGAAGATAAAAATGAACTAAAATCCCTGATTGAGCAGTTCATGGACAGTCAGGAAGCGGCCCAAATGGCCCAGGAGATTGAGGAAGCCCAGGAGATGCTGGCTGCCATGCCTGCGCCCAGGCTCTCCGACCCATCCCTTGAGGCTCTCAAGCAGCGGGTCAGCCGGCGTTTGGCTGTTCCTGCCCGGACCGTCCGCCCTGCCGCTACGATACGCTTCTATCTGTCGGCCGCTGCGGCCCTGATTCTGGCCACCGTCGGCTGGGTCGTATTCAGCAACCAAAAAACCGAAATCCCAACGGATCTCCTGGCTTCTGCGGCTCACATCTGGGAAGACAGCTCCGCCTCGGACGATAATCCGGTTAATACCCTCATGGCCAAAATCGAAGCCGTCGCCGGACAGGTCGAATCCATTCAGGACAAACCTCTTAAATGGTTTGAAGACGACAGTAACCTGTCCACCGAAATTGAAAGTCTTGAAGTCATCGCCAGCAATACCGATTTCTGGAAAGGATAATTGAATGAATCGTAAAATACCCCTGATTCTGATCTGTGTGTCGCTGTGCGGGTTGCTGTGCCTGGTCTGCTTGGCCGAAACCGACAAGCCCGCCGACGCACAAAAACAAGCTGAGACAGTCAATGCGGACAATGCCGCTGTCACGATGGATGAATTCTGGGCCGAAGAATTGGCCCGCCCTGAACCGCAATTGCCCGATGAGCGTATCGATCAGTTCCTCGAGCAAATCCGTATCCAGGATCCGGCCAAAGCTGAACAATTCGAAAAATTACGCAAGGAAAACGTGGACGAATTCCGCAAACAAATTCGCACGGAATTCACCAACCGCTTCCGTCAGATGCGACAGCAATTTGAACGCGGCGGCAGAGACAGAGACAGACGTCCCGATGGGGCAGACCCCATGGGCGGCCGCGGACAAGGCCCCCAGCCATTCGGTCAGCCCGGCACCGGCCAGGGACCTCAGCCGTTTGGACAGCCCGGCCCTGGTCAGGGTTTTGGTCAGCCCGGCGGCCAGCCTGGCTACGGCACCCCCTGGAAGGATCGCATCGAACGGATGCATAATGAATTTATCGCATGGCTGGAGAAGAATTACCCTATCCAGGCTGTAGAAATCAAAGAACTCCGCGAAAAGAAACCGGAGGAATACATCGGCAAAATGGCAGACCTCATGCGGCGCTATGGTCCCATCATTGAGGCGGAGCGCAATAATCCCAAACTGGCCGCAATTCTGAAAGAAGATATGGAAAATCAGCGGCTGACAGAGGAATTATTGAAACAGATTCGCAAAGCCAAAGGCCAGGACAAAGAAAAACTGGTTGCCGAACTCAGTCCTCTGGTTTCACGCCGCTTTGACCTGATTATGGCTAAAATGCAGATGCAGTACGATGACATGCGAAGACGGCTGGAAGAATTGCAGAAAGAAGTCAAAAATCGCGAAGGCGAACTGGAAAAACTTAAAAACAACAAAGATGCCGCTGTTGACGAACGTGTCAAAAAACTGCTTTCGGAATCCGAAAAAGTAAAATGGGATTAACCCCCTCCGGAAACCCCTTCCCAGAAAAAGGACTGGTGCACATCGCCGCCCGGCGTGGTGTACTGGTCCTTTCATTCTACACTCTCTGGTTCATCTCGGTCCAAAACCGCATTTCTGTACACAGGCATGGATGCTTTCCGTCGGATTCACGATACGGATGCGGCGCTGGTCCTGACCGGCGTGGGATAGTTCTATTCGCAGCAGGTTCAGGCCGGACAGGGCCGGCAGGACTTTATCGGCCCACTCGACTAAGACAATCGCATCGGGACGACAGAAATCCTCAAAACCCAGCAATTCAAACTCGCGCAGACTGTTGAGGCGGTAGGCGTCAATATGATACAGGGTCAGGTTTCCGTCTCTGGCACTATATTCGTTGACCAATACAAAGGTCGGACTGCACACCTTAGTCGGGTCGGGAGCATTGAGGCCCATGGCGATGCCTTTAATCAGGTGAGTCTTGCCGCTGCCCAGCTCGCCTATGAGGGCAACCACCTCCCCACCATGCAGAGCCGAGGCCAGATTTTTGCCCAGTTCAATCGTCTCCTTCGCCGAATGTGTGATGATGTCAATGACTTTTTCCATTTTTTATTCTTGTATCCGTGTATTCCTGTATTCTTATATTCTTGTTCATCACAAATGATCAAAACCCTTGGGTTCCAGCGGGACGATGCGGCCGTCGGGCTGCTGCAATTCCATCCGGCCGGACTCGGTCACAATTCCCACGCGGACCAGTTCGCCAAGGGACTGTAATTTTTGCCATTGGTCGGGGGCAACGGTAAAGAGCAATTCGAAATCCTCGCCGTCGTTGAAGGCTGCAGCCAGCGGGTCGGCGGATTGTCGGGCAGCATCGGAGATCGGCACCCTGTCAGCCTCAATCAGTGCCCCCACCCGGCTTTGCGTACAAATCCGGTTCAGGTCAGTACTCAGGCCGTCGGACAAATCCATCATCGCATGAATCCGGGCCAGCCGAGTCATCTCGTAAGCCAACTGCACCCGCGGCACAAACGACAGGTGTTTGCCCGCCAGCGAGCCGCCCAGTGGGCCGGAGACACAGATCAAGTCTCCCGGCTTTGCCCCGTTTCGCCGCACGGGAGGATGCCAGGCAGTGGGTTTACTGAGCATGGTAACATTGACCGCCAGCCGCTGGGATGGTTCGGCCCAGGCGGTGATATCGCCGCCGATCAATTCGCAGTCAAACATCCGCCCTGCCCGAATCAGGCCGGCATGCAGGGTCTTTAATTCCTGCTGGCCAAAGCCTTTGGGCAGACCGACGGCACATACCGCACACAACGGAATCGTCGCCATCGCCGCACAATCGCTCAGGCTTGCGGCCATGGACTTATAGCCGACCTGCTCCAGCGTCGCCGTCCGCAGGTCAAAATGCACACCGTCCAGCAGCATATCGGTCGTAATCAGCACCGATGCCCCGCCATCCAGTGCCACCTGAGCCATATCGTCACCGATGCCGATGGGAAAGCGTGCGGGATCGATTTTGCTTTGAGCGGCAAACCAGGCGGTAATGGTGTCTTCTTTAACAAAAGAACTCATGAACTTAAGAACCCAAGAACTTAAGAATTCTCAATCTTTGTACGATACAAGCCAAGCAACTTACCTACTTCGTGTGTTTGTTTTTGCAGCTCCAGCGTATCACAATACGCCAAATCTTTAGACAATATCAAATAATAACGCATCTCTTCAAGCGAACCATAAGCTATCGTCAAATAATTGACCTTATCTGCTTTAGTCTTCTTTTTAAAGCCTTCTGCTATGTTAGCAGGAACAGAAATCGCCGCCCTTCGCATTTGACTGACAAGACCATACCATTCCGACTTCGGAAACTCTCGTGTTGCCTTATAAATAGCAACCACCAGTTCATGAGCTTTCTGCCAGACAAATAAATCCTCAAATTTCTTAGCCGGTGCATTCATGTTTCATCCTTCTGCTATTCTTATGTTCTTGTATTCTTAGGTTCTTTGGTTCTTAAGTTTTGGTTGTTTTCAATCGTTCCTGCCAATACTTCACCTGCGACATCGCCGAGGCGCAGCCGCCGGAGCCTTCGGTCTGGTAGGATTGGCACACACCGGCGGGGTTGAGCGTCTGATAGACATCCTGTCCGATTTTTTCACAGGCGGCCTGAAACTGTGCCAGCGACAGATCGGCCAGCTTTTCCTTGCCCTCTTTTTCGCACAGAGCCACCAGCCCGCCGACAATGCCATGGGCCTGACGGAAAGGAATGCCCTTGCGGACCAGATACTCGGCCAGCGCCGTCGCGTCGAGAAAACCGCGATCCAGCCCGGCGGCAATCCGCTCGGTATTGAATGTCGTATGCGAGACAATCGCTGCGGCCATCCGCAGGCACTGACTGACCACATCCGCGGCTTTGAACACGTGCAGCTTGTCTTCCTGCAGGTCGCGGTTGTAGGTCGAAGGCTGGGCCTTGAGAATCGTCAGCATCGCCATCAGGGCGCCATAGACCGAGCCGGTCTTGCCGCGAATCAGCTCCAGCATATCCGGGTTGCGTTTCTGCGGCATCATGCTGGAACTGGTGCAATAGGCATCAGCAGTGCGGATGAACGAAAATTCCGACGCGGTATAGAGAATCCAGTCCTCCGCCAGCCGCGACAGGTGGGCGGAAATCAGCGACCCGCAGAAGATAAACTCCGCACAGAAATCGCGATCCGCCACCGCATCGATGCTGTTATAGGTAATGTCGGCAAAGCCCAGGTCCCGGGCCGTCTGCTGCCGATCCAGCGGCAGGGTCGTCCCCGCTACCGCCCCGCTGCCCAGCGGACAGACATTGAGCCGCCTGCGGCAGTCGGCCAGACGGGTATAATCCCGCGCCAACTGCTCGACAAAGCTCAGCAGGTAGGCGGCGATACTGACCGGCTGGGCCCGCTGCAGATGGGTATAGGCCGGCATGATGGCTTCGGTGTATTTGGCAGCCAGTGTGACAAAGGCCCGCTGCAACTGGACAATGTAGCTCTGGATCGCCTCGATTTCGTCCCGCATCCACAGACGGATATCGGTGGCGACCTGGTCGTTGCGGCTGCGGCCGGTGTGGAGTTTGCGGCCGGGGTCGCCGATTTTTTTGATCAGGGCCGACTCAATGGCCATGTGGATATCTTCCTGGGTCTTGTCGAAGACAAACTTGCCGGCGGCAATCTGTTCGGAAATCTCGACCAGTCCGGCCTCAATCGCCTCAAATTCCGCTTTGGTGATTATCTTCTGGGCCGCCAGCATCCGCGCGTGGGCAATGGAGCCGACGATATCATATTGATACAGCCGCCAGTCGTACGACAGCGACTCCACAAAATCCACCGCCAGTTCATCCGTCGAACC
>JAWRKM010000103.1:0-9261 GCA_040306945.1 Anaerohalosphaeraceae bacterium | reverse complement strand
GACCCTGGCTGAAAACGGCCAGCAGGCGGTTGACGCGGCTCAAGCAACCGCATTTGACATCATTTTGATGGATATTCAGATGCCGGTGATGAATGGTCTTGAAGCCACCCGCATCCTGCGGCAAAAGGGTATCAAGACGCCCGTCATTGCTGTGACCGCCAATGCTCTCAAAGGAGACCGTGATCTGTGCATTCAGGCCGGCTGCGATGATTACTTGTCCAAGCCCGTGGATAAAGACCGTCTGGCTGAGATGATTGCCCGATATCTGCCGGCCGGACAAACCCGGCAATAATGGGTACGCTGGCTGTAGGGGAGTGAAAGAGTCGATTTCAAAACGACACAGTTAAGCCCTGTTCTCGATACTGCATGCACCGTGTGCAGGCAGAACACGGATGCCTGGTTGCGCGTATTATTAAAAAACATTGCTTGAATTTGTTTTTTAATAAACTATAATCGCGATTATGTCTATAGGCCAAATAGTCCGAGAACGCAGAGAAGAACTGAACCTGACCCTTGATGAGGTGGCAGCGTTCACCGGTTTTTCGAAGCCGTATCTATCCACCGTTGAAACCGGGCGTGTCAAAAATCCTCCCAGCGATGAGCTGTTGCGGAAACTGGAAATCTGCCTGAAATTCGCCGATGGGCAGCTTCTTCGCCTGGCGCATATGGAGCGTATGCCCAGCGATATCCGCAGGGATTTTGAAACCATTGATGCCGAAAACCGCAAGTACAAGCAATTGCTCAAGCGAATTGCCGAACACCAACTGGATACCGCCCAAATTGGCAACTTATTGAAAGAATTCGACTTGCAGTCGGAAGCGGATCGCGGCGACCTGGTTGCCGGTCAACTGGTGCCGGTGATCAATCGTGTGGTTGCAGGCTATCCGGCCGAATTTGACGATATGGGTTATCCGGTTGGGATTGCTGAGGACTATGTTCGATGCCCGGATTTGCATGACCCGAATGCATTTGCCGTCCGGATCATTGGTGATTCCATGGAGCCGAAGTTTTCCGAAGGGGATATTGTAGTCTTTTCGCCGGCGGCGGATGTGCAGAATGGAGATGACTGCTTTGTGCGTTTTGCGCACCCCCATGAAAGCACCTTCAAACGGGTTTTTTTTGAGCCGGATGGCAAGGTGCGTCTGCAGCCCAGAAACGAAACCTATGCTCCCACAATTGTCGATGGCACTCGTCTGAATGGGATGTACCGGGCGGTCATTCGGTTTCATCGCCTCTAACCGCGTCCGGCTTCGATTACTTGGCCGGCAGGGTTGTGGTGGTAGTTGACGTTGCGGGTGTTGTTGTGCTGGTCAGCGGAATCAGGCGAATGCGGGCCATCAGCGGGGGTGTGGGTGCTTCAATCTGGCCGGATTTGACAAATTCCGGCGGAAAGTTATAAATGACCGGCCGCATCGGAATTTCAGGCAAAGCGGCATCGCCCTCACGCACTTCCACCAGAATCTGAAACCGCTGTTTTTTATAGGCATCGAAGGCCTTTTCGGTGCCGCGAATATCACTGATGGTCTTGAAATCGGATTCGTTGACCAGTTCGACTTTATACTGTCCCAGCATCGATGGGCTGATGATATAGCCGACCATCGGGTTGATGGGCTGCTTGTTGAGTTGTTCGGTGGCTGGCAGAGTAATTTCCACAAGTTGTTCGGCATAACGACGCTTGCCGGGCAGAATTTCGACATAAGGCTTTTCCTCCACCGGCAGCTTCCGTGCCCGCTCCATCTGAGGTTTGGTCAGCATCACGATGGCCGGACCGTTATGATCCTGGCGAACCGGCACTTCCACCTGGGAAGGCTCTATCGTCTCATGTTTGACGATGGCGCCGGTTTCATCCACGCATTGAATCACCAGCGGCTTTTTGACCAGCCGTTCCACCACCACCTCCACTTTTTCCGGCAGGCAGGATTCCAGTGTCAGGGCATACTCTCGCACTTTGGGATTGCGGCGAATGAAATCCGCCAAATCCAGGGTAAAGGTCCCGCCGCGTTCATGACCGAATTCCTTGGGATCATAAAAGAACTCCATCCGCTCGTTGCGATATCGGCGGACCATTTCGGAGATTTTGGTCGGGGCCCCCTTAAACGTCAATTGCAGTTTATCGACCTGATCCTGGCCTTTGTTGAAGCTGATCAGGTAATCCGTATCGGCCACGGGTGCCACCCGCAGCACCGCCACCCAGGGCTGGCTGGTTTCCAATGACAAAAAAGCCCATGCCCAGATCAGCAGGGTCAGAAAAATCACCGCCAGTATTTTTTTTATCCAGTCACCCATGGTTATAGTCTGGCACGATTCTCTTCGGATGAATGTGCCGTGTCATTTTTGTGCCGTGTGTGTCCCAGCCGTTCCAACAGGGGGGCGGCTTTGACCACGGCGGTATTCAGATGCCGGCGAAGCTGTGTTTCGGAGATATTGCGGATTAACTGGCCGTTCATTGCCAGAGACACAATGCCGGTTTCTTCGCTGACCACAATGACAATGGCATCGGAGGAACCGGTGACGCCGACGGCGGCACGGTGCCGTGAGCCCAGTCGTCCGTACACCGAATTGTCTGCCTCGGCCAGCGGAAGCTGAACCCGTGCGGCAATAATCCGGTCGCCCTGAATAATCATGGCCATATCATGCAGCGGCGAACCTTCGTAAAAGATGGTTTTGATCAGCTCGCTGGTTACTTTGGCATCGATTCGAACCCCGGTTTCGACAAACTCACCCAGCGCGACCTGCTGCGGAATGACAATAATGGCACCGGTTTTTTCCGCTGACATCTGGTTGACGGCTTCGACGATTTCCTCAACACAGCGGCTGAGCTGCTGAGGTGAGCTGGCCCCCAAAAAGTCGGCCTGACCGATGCGAATCAGGGCTCGACGCAGCTCCGGCTGAAACGCCGTAACCGCCACAATTAAAACCGCAATCAGAAATCCGCTGTACAGATAGGCGATACGTTCCATGCCAAACTGCCGAACCACCAGATTCAAAACAAGGGAGCCGACCAGCAGAACGAAAATAATCCCGCGAAACAGACGCTCTCCGCGTGTGCCTTCCAAAAAACTCAGAACAATGTAGACAAACAGACCGATTAATACCAATTCGGCAAGAATGATCCAGCGCCCCTGGGAGGAACTGTTGACAATATAGTCAAAGATTGCATTCAAGGTTTAGTACCTGCTGCATTCCATGCTTTAAGGACTTTATTTTGAGATTACCAACCAAGACAAACGGGATAGAACTGGTTAGCGAACCACCATTTCGGACAGACGAGTCGGGCGATCCAGCAGCAGGGCCGCATCAATATCATCCTGAATCATAATCCAGTTGGTCTGAATCACATGAATATGGTTGCGCTGCACCTCTTGAGCGGTTCGGGCCGGAGCCGCACAGCCATTCATCAAAGCAACGACCAGCGCAACACCCAAGATAATCATCCCGTTGAGTATGTGTTTCAGATTCCGTGTATCCATAACTAACCTCAAAAGAATAAGTCCTGTAAATTCATATACTGAGTTTTTGAAATTGTATCAGTCTCGGAAAAAGGTGTCAATTGTAAAACCTTACATATCAGCAGGATAATCAAATACCATTTGGCCCGATGAAGTTCCGGTCAGGTGTTGAATGAATGGAAAAAATGGAGATGTCTAATCGGGATAGCGTTTGCATTGGAGGTGAATATTTCGGTAGATTTACCTATTTTATCGTTTTGTCTGTAAAGAATGGGGGAATTTGCTTGAATGAAAACGCTCCAAAGTCTATAATTAAACCATTGTTGGAGAGAAAACATAGTTGGGGAGTATTGTGATGAGAACCAGACTCTTGCATCTGCTGGGCATTGGTTTACTATGCATGGCAGGTTCTGCCTGCGCCGCGCTTTCGCCTACCACATATTTGGACTTTGAAGATCTCATAACAAAAGATATTAGCGGTACCTATTACAAGGATCTCTATTGGGAATATGGCAATCCTGGGTATTATAATATCAATGGTTCCTGGAAGTGCCCGGAGCCGATTAACTCGACCGATTATTACTATTGCCCGGCCTCCGGGACCCAATATCTGACCAACAGCTGGGGCTGTACCGAACTTGGAATTCAGTTTTTAAAGCCGGTGGAGGTCATTGGAGCCAATTTCTCCGGTCACGGCTACATTGGCAACTGGGCCGAAGGGGTGCGCGTACATGGCTTTCGCGATGGAATCGAAGTCGCTGTTACACAATGGTTTATGGATATTGACCAGACGCCAAACTGGTTCGCAATCAATTTGACAAATGTGGATCGTATTGTCATCGAAGCCAAACCTGCCTCCAATATTGAAAACGGAGCACCGTACGGCATATATGGCTGGTATGGTATGGATGACCTGGCGTATGATGTGATTCCTGAGCCTGCCTCGCTGATGTTATTATCCCTTGGAACTATGGTAATGAAACGCAGATGCGTCTCCAGATAAATTATATCTGAATTCAGAAACAGAAAATGAAGCCCTGTTTAATCGATAGCGGCCTCAAGCCGATCGGCCGGACACTCCAGTCGCATCAGCAGTTCCCGCTCAGAAACAAAGCTGTCAGCCATCAGTTTGATTTGCTGTTCTTTGCTTAGCAGAAGAACCTTGAAATCCCCCAGATTCACATTAAACAGCCTGCGGAGATAATCGCAACTATCCGGTCCTAACTCCATATTCCCAATATGGCTGTTGCCCTGCTCGAAGATTTCAGCAATGATCAATCCCTGTTCCCGCAGAATGACATCGCTATCGGCAAATAATTCCTTCTGAATCCGATAGACATGATGGCGATCCGAGGGAGAAAAGACAAAAAGCAGGCTGTTGCGGGTTTTGAATCCGTTCAAACTCATACGCAAATCGGTCATATAACCCCCTTCTCACCCGATACTCCATTAATAACTCTATTTCATCTTCCTTGAGAGCAAGGCAGGTTGTTTACAAGGTGCTCTATAAAAATGCGTAATCGTCAAACGTATTACGGATTTTATCGGACAATGTTCGGAGGGTCAATAAGTATTTTTACGGATATATTTTATTTTATTGCATAAATACAGCCAGACGGATGGAAAAAGCCTGTTTTTTTGTGCTTCAATACGTATGATAGAAGACGGTTTGATTCAACATGAAGCATTCATTCGTAGATACAGCGGAGCGACTATGCGATCAATTTTGAAACTATTTTGTGTTGTGGTGGTTGCTATTGCAAGTCCCACTTATGCGGCCGAGCTGACGGAAATCGCCCGGGAAGGCCGGGAGAAGTCGTCAGCCCGGGTCGAACCTGTCCGGCTCAATGGCAGTCCGGCCCTGGCGGTTGTCTTTGAAGGGACCAAAGACCTCCATTATTATGCCTCGGCCCAGACCGCCCCGGCCGAAGGGCTGGAGCTGAAGGTCTCTGCGAAAGCGGATGGGCTTTCGTTCAGCAGTGCCATCTTCCCCAAGCCGGGTATTTTTTACGACCCGGGCCAGGAAAAAGAAGTCGAAGTCTATGTCGGCACCTTTGAGGTCTATCTGCCCATCATCAATCCCCCCGCAGGCGGGACCGTTCAGGTCCAGGCCCTCGTGGCCGGGATAGCCTGCACCAGCAAGGTTTGTCTGGCCCCCTTCGAAAAGACCGTACCCGCCCAAATCGACTTTGCCCAGGCCGGAACATGGCGCGCCGTAACCAGCGACCTCGCAGGGCAGCGCATTGCCCCGACACCCGCACCTGCCGCCGGCACCGCCCCGGCATCCGAAGTCATCAGCACTCAGCCCTCTGAGTCGCTGGGCCAACTGCTGGCCGGCTGGCAGGAGTTGTCCAATACACAATCCGCATCCGGTCAGGCGATTTGGTATTTCCTGCTGGCGCTGCTGGCGGGCTTATCCATTAATATCATGCCGTGCGTCCTGCCGGTGATTCCCCTGATTGTGATGCGGCTGGTCTCCCAGACCAAAGAAGTCCCATCCCGACGCATTGGGCTGGGCTTGTCATTTTGCGGGGGGATCGTTTTATTTTTCGCGGCCTTTGCAGCCCTATCAGCAATCATCAAAATCGCCACCGGCTCATCGCTGGATTTAAACAGCCTCTATCGCAATCCGACGGCGGTAATTGTGTTATTCCTGCTGATAGTCCTGTTTGCCCTGGTATTGATGGACGTCCTGACGCTGTCGCTGCCGTCGTCATTGGCAGGCAGGCAGGGCGGCGGCGCCGGATATGCCGGCTCGGTGGCGATGGGCTTTTTCGCCGGTATCCTCAGCACGCCCTGCAGCGGGGCGATCCTTGGCGCCGTGCTGGTCTGGGCGCAGACCCAGCCGTCGGCGGTCAGCGTCACGGCCCTGATTCTGATGGGTGTCGGAATGGCTGCACCCTATGCGGTGCTGGTCTCGGTGCCCAAGCTGCTGTCGTTTGTGCCCAAGCCGGGGACATGGATGGAACATTTCAAAAAGGCCGGCGGATTCCTGCTGCTGTTGATTGCCGTCAAGTTTACCCTGACGGGACTCACGAAAGACCACTTGATTAACGTGCTGTTGTATGGTGTGGTGTTTGCGTTCTGCGTGTGGATGTGGGGCAGTTGGGTGAATTTCGCCACGCCCACAGGCCGCAAATGGGCAACCCGGGCCGCGGCCCTGGCGATTGCCGTTGCGGCCGGTGTCTGGCTGCTGCCGGTCCCGCAGGAGCCGGTGATGCGGTGGCAGGCCTACGATGCGGCGGCAATTCAGAAGGCCATTGAAAACAAACAGCCGGTCCTGATTAAATTCACCGCCGACTGGTGCACCAACTGCAAGGTGCTCGAAAAAACCGTCTATATGGATCCGCAGGTCGCCCGGCTGGTTGCCGACAAAAAAATCCTCGCCATCAAGGCCGATACCACGCAGGCCCATTACCCGGCGGCGGTGGATTTGAAGGCCATCTTCGG
The DNA here is from genome assembly GCA_040306945.1 of Anaerohalosphaeraceae bacterium. Classification (GTDB taxonomy): domain Bacteria; phylum Planctomycetota; class Phycisphaerae; order Sedimentisphaerales; family Anaerohalosphaeraceae; genus Anaeroglomus. The sequence goes on along the minus strand of JAWRKM010000103.1, from coordinate 2,362 downwards.
CGAAGCAGGCAACGTGCCGGTCACCATCCTGCTCAACCCTGATGCAAAATCCCTCATCAAACTCCGCGGCATATTCGATAAACAGGAATTGATCAATAAGCTGTAGAGCATTGGCACGCATGGAATAAAATCGCGTGGACAGAGTCCACCCTGAGGTTATATTATCGATACTCGATAACATAAAGGAGATCTGAAAAATGAAAACAATTGCCATATGGCATCCTTTTGGTTTCCACGGAAAAGAATCACCTGAAAAGATTCTTTCCCGTAAGCGACAAGAAATACTAGCCAATGGATGGACCCTATGGTCTTTTCGACATATGACATGCCAAACAATTAAGATGTGGATGCAAGAAATAAATAATGAAAAACCTGAACATGTTCTTGTTTTATGCTCAGCAGGCAAATACACTAAAGACCCATACAAAAAAATAAAACACAAAAATAAATCCATTCCAAGTATTAAATTAGCCAAACAATATCGAAGATATCAAGATAGTTGGCAAGACATCCCACGATATAATGCTGTTAATCAAAACGATGAAGGTAATATAAAAATCCCGCACCCATCTTGGACACAAAAAGGATTAGCTACAGCTTTTAAAGTATCCCAAATTCTTCTTCCAATATCTGATGTTATGGCTCCTTGCCAGTTTAATTGGCTCCATGTTCAACCTCTGGTTTGGAAACCAAATTGTGATTTCGATTGGTTGTCAACTAAAGATGAGAAATGGAAACCGATAAAGCTAAAGCGTTATTGGCAAGGAGAATGTTTGCTCAGAGCATACAAAAAGAATTCCAACACCAATAGATGTTTGCCATTTATTCGTGCAGTATTAAAATTGCAAGAACCATATTTCGTCGAGATTAGTTGCCATAAAAATAAATCATAGCCGGGTATGACTGGGCCGTGCCCATGCGGTTCTTATTTGATATATCGAGACAGTTGCCGCTTATGAACATGGAATGGAAAACAAACGGCAACTGTCCCGCGTAATCGATGCAATGGTCGGTGCTTCGCTACTTCAACCACGTTGGCTTTGTATTCACTGCGACTCCATCATGTTCAGTAAACTGGACTAAGCTTTTTGCCTCTGTCTGAATACAGACATATCGAATCGGCATCTGGTCGTCGGCTTTCAAACACCGTGCTCCGGCGGGATCAACCCGAATCACACAGCCCTCCTCGACTCCAAACTCATCGCCGTCAATATAGAATTGCCCCTTGCCTTTCAGGATGAGATAGACCTCTTCATTCCGCTTGTGACTGTGAACGAAGGGAATGCTCGCTCCGGCGGGCAATTCATTGATGGATATCTCCGAACCGGTCAATTTAAGCTCACTGTGGAGCGTAACCCGCCCAAGCTTCGAAATATCCCCGATTGACGATACCTGATAATGTGTTCCCGTCTTTTTCATGGCTTACTCCGATTTAAATGGTTTTTTCTTTGCCCCAAACTGTTTAGAGCATCTCGTTAATACTTTACTATATAGTTCGTGCTCGAACTGTATTCCTAAAAAATCAGGCCTGCACATTCTGTTCAATTTCAGACAGCAATTGAATCAATATCTCGCGATCCCGGACAGGCATCTTTCCATAGATCTTCTGTCGCAGCAGGGTTGAAATCGCATCAAAGTCTTTTCTGAGTTTTTGTCCTTTTGACGTCAATTCAACAAAGATTACCCGGCTGTCCGTCTGGCAGGGGAATTTTCGGACATATCCATGCTTCTCAAGGGTGTTAATCATAACCGTAACCGTGGACTTGACGCGTCTGATACGCTCCACAACCGCCTTGATGGGAACAGGTTCCTTTTGCTGGAACAGAAACATTAACGCCGCACCATGAGCCGGAACGATCCCTTTGATGGAACGGGCTTTGAGTTCCTTTTCGATCAGAAGGTTTGCCGCCTCCCGGATCCGGGCAATCTGTCCAACAATGCCGCCTGTATCGGTCATAGATCCTCTTTCAATAATTGTATACTGCGAACAATATAGTTCGTACTCGAACCATAGTCAAGAACAAAATAAAAATATCTTTGGACAGATTGCGCCCATTTATGGAACCCTGCCCCCTGTGGCTTTGATTTTCTTCCGGACCGGCTCGACCTGCAGAATCAGCCTGCCCTGTTCGAGCTTAAAGCTCTTGAGCCGCACGGTATAATCCGAAATCGTCATCACCGGGTCAAAGGATTGATTGTTAATCACGCCGTTGATAATCGGTGCCAGCTCCCCATCGTCCTCCGGCACGAGGTACTCATCGGCATACTGCCGGGCCAGCTTGGAAGCGATTCCGGTGACCGGCAGCGCCCCGAGGTTGACCGACCGGATATTCAGATTGAGCCGCCCGGCCGAATCCATCGT
>JAWRKM010000102.1:0-2847 GCA_040306945.1 Anaerohalosphaeraceae bacterium | reverse complement strand
GGCCAGCTTGGAAGCGATTCCGGTGACCGGCAGCGCCCCGAGGTTGACCGACCGGATATTCAGATTGAGCCGCCCGGCCGAATCCATCGTCGGCAGAGCCGTAACCGACAGGATACTTGTTGCATTTTTGTATCCGATAGTCGTCATCAGGATGATCCCCTTTGGCGTAAACGTTACCGCCGGCGCAGCAAACGAAAATCCGCCATACTCCTGGGGCTCCGGACACTGTGAAGCGAAGATTTCATTGGCACCCTGCTGATCAATCGCCAGTTCAAACGGTCGGTCGAGCTGGATATTATTGAAAAAATCCGGTCCGAGCTTGTGCGTCAGGTACGGACTGACCTGCCCGTCCGGCGGAGCCGCCGCAGGCTGATAGGCCCTGGGCGTATGGCCCAGCAGGACCAATCCCACCGCCAGAATCAGTAATGCAAACAGAATCAAAAATAAAAAGGCCTTCAGCCCGCTGTGTCGTCGTTTTTTTCTGCCGGTTATTGTCATACGCTTATTGCTATGTCCAAACAGGACTTCGATTCAGTATAAATCCTTGTTTTTTACCGATAAACCCAAAGTTTAATTAAATTCGTTCTTGCCCGATACGTCATCGGCGAGTATAGTGTTTCGTCAAAAGAATGCGAGATTGTAAATTATTTTTGATCCAAAAGAAAGGATGTACTTGTGGCAAGTCATTTTGCAGATAGATTGGCCGAAGCAGTAAAAAAGAAAAGCACGCCCCTGATTGTGGGTCTGGACCCGGTCTATAGCCGGCTGCCCCAGAACCTGCGGTACGGACGCGGCGATGGCGAGACCGATCTGCCGGCGGCAATCGATTCCATATTTGAATTCTGTGTCCGCACGTTGAAAGTCGTCGCGCCGATAGTGCCCGCGGTCAAAATCAATATTGCCTATTTTGAAAAATATCTCTGGGAGGGCGTTGAAGTTTATTACTCGCTCCTGTCAGAGGCCGAGGCACTGGGTATTGAAGTCATTGGCGATGTCAAACGCGGCGATATCGGCCACACCGCCGAATGTTATGCCGACGCTCACCTGGTCAACCCGGAATTCGACGAGATGGATGCGGTTATTACGCCGGATGCCATCACCATCAACGGTTTTGCCGGTGCCGAAGGGATTATTCCTTTCGCCGACAAAGCGGATGAGCAGGGCAAGGGTGTCTTCGTCTGGGTACGGGCGAGCAATCCTTCCGCAGCAGCCATTCAGGACTTTGCGGATGCGGCCGGCGTGAAGATGTACGAGAAACTGGCCAGCGTCGTCGGCGAAATCGCCAACCAGCCCAAACGTATTGGCAATTCCGGATATAGTAATGTCGGTATGGTCGTCGGCGGCACAAGCCCGCAAGAAACCACCGCGTTGCGTCAGAAATATCCCAAATGCTGGTTCCTAGTTCCCGGATATGGTTCCCAGGGTGCCACCGCCGCCGATTGCGTTCGCTTCTGCGATAAAAACGGTCTGGGCGCGCTGATTAACGCTTCCCGCTCAATTCTGTATGCCTTTAACGATGCCAAATACAGCCAGCAGTTCGGCGACAACTGGGAAAAGTGTATCGAGCAGGCCGCTATCGACGCCAAGATCGAAATTTCAAAAGCGCTGTAAGCCTTTGCCGATATACGATGAAGTGTCATAAGGTGGGTTTATGCCCACCTTTTTTATTTCCTGCAGGAAGAGAATAAGGTCTATGAAAACGAATTGTCTGAGCGGTAAACGTATTGTTGTCATGGGTTTAGGACGTTTTGGCGGGGGCGAGGATAGTGCCCTGTTTGCCTGTCAATCCGGCGGCAAAGTACTGGTTACGGATTTGGCCAAGCCTGAGGAACTGGCCAAAACCCTCAAGCAGCTTGAAGGTGCCGATATTGAATACCGACTTGGCGAACATCAGATGAACGATTTTACGAGTGCGAATGTCGTGATTGTCAATCCGGCAGTTCCACCGAACAATAAGTTCGTTACTGCCGCGGAAAAGGCCGGGGCGACGATTACATCGCAGGTCGAATTGTTCTTTCAGCTCTGTCCGGCACCGATCATCGGCATCACCGGCTCCAATGGCAAAAGCACCACGACCTCGCTGATTTATCATCTGCTGGCAGCGGGCGAAGGCCAAAATCAGATGATTTCTTATAATAAGGTATGGCTGTCCGGCAATATCGGCAACCGGCCATTTTTAGGGATGCTGGACCAAATTCAGCCTCAAGATATTGTGGTGCTTGAACTTAGCAGCTTCCAACTGGAACAACTGTCCCGGACAAAGCTGGCCCCTTATGTGTCAGTTATCACAAATTTAACTCCAAACCATCTGGATCGCCACGGAACCTTTGAAGATTATTGTGCCGCCAAAGAGTTTATTTTCAGCAATCAGCGCACCTGCTCGAACAAACCTTGTGTGTCTATCTTTAATGCCGAAGACCCGGTCAGCCTGAGCTGGTACGAAAAGTATAAAAACCAGGCAGGACGGATAAGTCTGCTTTTTAGTTCCGATAATATTTCTAAAGACATTTTGGATGCGTATCCACTTATCGGACGTGCCAATCGGTCCAATCTCGCAGCAGCCCTGCGGGTTGTGGAGCATTTCGGGGTGGCTCGGGAACGCATTATTCGTGCTGTCAGGACATTCGAGTCGCTTCCGGACAGGCTGCAATTGATCGCCAATATCGACAATATCCGGTGGTACAATGATTCGAAGGCGACCACACCAGTGAGCACCATTGCCGCGCTGGAAGGAATTGACGAGCCGAAAATTCTTATCGCAGGAGGCTATGACAAGCATATTCCCTTTGATGAACTGGGCAAAGTGATTGTCAAGCGGGTCAAGGCGGTCGTCCTGCTGGGCCAGAC
>JAWRKM010000101.1:0-20229 GCA_040306945.1 Anaerohalosphaeraceae bacterium | reverse complement strand
TCTTATATTACTCAGCCACAATTTTTACCCAAAGATGTCTATATTGCCTATATTAATATGACAAAGGCTATGCAGCAGGATATAGGAAAGACATTATACATTGCTTCAGGATACCGGAGTCCCGCCTATCAGCTCTATTTATTCCTGTTCTATCTCAAGAATCATGAGTATTCGATCCTCGAAACCTCCCGTTTTGTCGCCTGGCCGGGATTCAGCGAACATGGCAATCCCCGTCGACAAGCAATTGACTTTGTTAATCAACAGGGAATAGATGGTCAGGACAATCCAGCCGAATTTGAGGCATTGGAGGAATATCGCTGGCTTCTGGAGCATGCCGGACAGTTCGGATTTGAGCTATCTTATCCCAAAGGGGGCAAGATGGCATTTGAACCCTGGCATTGGCGTTATCGGGGACAATAACAGAAATTACGTCTGGTTCTGCTGGACCTGTGCTAACGCTACTGCTGAGGCAATCGCAAATTGTGATGTATGGGTAATGCTCAGGGTAATCTGCTCGATGCCATCACGGTCGGCCAGTTCCTTAAGCCTGCCGGAGATCGTCACAACCGGCCGTCCCAGTGCGTTATTCACCACCTCGACATCCGTCCAGGCAATTCCATCCCGCCAGCCGGTGCCAACCAGCTTCATCACCGCCTCTTTGGCCGCAAACCGGCCGGACAGCTTTTCAATACGGTTTTTCACGGCATCCGCATCCGCTAACTCTCTGGCGGTAAAGACGCGGCGAAGAAAATGCTCCCCGTGGCGGCCCAGCATCTGTTCAATCCGCCCGAAATCCACCAGGTCAATCCCATGTGCAATGATTTTCATCGTCCCACCACCCCGTTACGGATTGGGTTTCCACATGGCATAGGCCTCGATAACACAGTAATCCAAAAACTGTTCCATCTGAAGCACATTGGCCTGCCCCATCAGCCGTTCCACCAGTTTGGAATATTGTTCTTTGCGGAACTCGAACTGAAACTGCTGCTCGATGGCGTCCTGGACTTCTTCAAACGTTTTACATCCAGGGTCTTTGCGGCTTTCCAGCTTCAAGATAAACAGATGTCCCTCCGATGTCAGCGGGCCAGCAACCTGTCCCGGCTCCATGGTCAGGGCCTTTTGCTCAAGAATGGCATAGGTATCCGGCAGTGACCCGGCGCCAATGGTAATGGGTCGACACAGCCCCCCCGCCGAGGCCAGCGGCCCCTGGGAGTACTGCTCGGCCAGGGTTCCGAAATCCTCACCGGCTCGAATTTTATCCATCAGCTCCACCGACAACCGCACTGCCGCGGTTTCGGCGGTCTGGCCTTCCCCAATCAGCTCTGCGGGCAATTGCGCCGGAATCAGATCGATCACACGAAACTGCACAGTCCCCTCCCAGCAGAATTGGTCCTGCCGATGTGTGTTATAATAGTCCACCAGCTCACTGTGAGCAATCGGGCGTTTCTCGGTAAATTCCTTGGACAAATAGGACTGAGTTAAAATCAGCCGCCGCTGAAAATCCCGAAATGTCTTCCAGTCATAGCCCATGGCCCGCAAGGCATTTTCCGCCAAAACACGGTTGTTATCATACGAAAGCAAAAACCGCTTCAATTCGCTTTCCACGGCCTTATCGAGAGCATCATCAATATTTTCCGGCGCCTTTTTTCTGGCTTCCGCATACAGCAGAATATCCGTAACCCGGCTGCGTAGCGTCTCACGAAAGGCCGGACGAGCCGCCTGCTTAAACGCCGCAAAACTGCCCTGGGCAGCCAGCGGTTTATACTGCTGCTCCAGAAGCACCGTTAAATCCTTAACCGTCACCGTTTCCGACGCAACATTGAATGTCATTCCGCCGGTGGGGGCGGGCAAATCATAACGGTTGGGAAAAGGAATCGTTTTCATCTGTTCGGGCGTATATTTACCCTGGGGAATTTTGTCCCCACATCCCGATACCATAAACGCCAGAATCGCTATTCCAATACCTATCCAGACAATATCACGCATAATTATCCTTAATTCCCGTATCATCTTGGGCTATTTTAATCAACCTTGCCTGGTACAGCAACAGTGTCAAAACGTCCCACCTGTACCTTGACAATAGGGGGTATTATAGACGCGATGGCTTTTAAACTCAATGACTGCTTTTGAGTATTTTTGGGGGGAGCATCCAAAGATCCGAGAACCCCTTAATACGTAAATAAATCCCGGAGCTTGTATTCCTGCCCGGTGGCTTCATTCAGCGCATAAAGCACCTTAAACTGAACCCGACGGGACAGCTTGCGTCCCTTGCACGCACGGGAAACCATCTTGTGGGTCAATTGCAGTTTCGATGCCGCCACAAGGTTATGGGGCTTAAGCTTGTGTTTTTCCATCAGAACCGCCACCGGCTGCGGCCCCATTTCGCGTTCGGACAGAGCATCCGGTTCTGAGTCCTCATCGAGATTATCAATCGGGTCGTTATCCTGTATCATATTACCCCTGCATCCCATTCCAGTCGGGACGAATAATTTCATCCTGTTTAAGCATATACACCCCCTCCGGGCATGAGCCAATATCCGGTGTCAGCGATTTGCCTTCACGCATCGCAATCAGCTTGCCGCAGAAATCCGCCCCCGCCAGATGCGAACAGGGATACCCTCCGCCAAAGCGAGGATTAATCTCCAGCAATTGCGGCCCCTCCGGGGTCAATATCACATCGGCATCCGCTGGCCCGAACAAATGCATCGCAGCCAGCAGCCGGCTGCCAAATTCAATCATTACCGGATTACTGGTCGTCACGGCTTTATCCGTCTCCCCAGCCCGCATCGCCAGCTTCTTTTTGCAGTACACACTCACCGGACGGCAATGTTGGTCACCAAACAAATCGTACCCATACTCCGGCCCTTCGGCATACTGTTGTATCATCGGGTCCGCACAGCCGTCATAAGCCCCGCAAAGCTGCACTTCATCACTGCAATAGGTAATATCAAACGAGGCACTGCCCTTGCGAGGCTTGACCACCAGCGGCCAGCGCAACCGGCCCGCCTGAATATCCTCAAGGGCCTCCTGAACCGTCAACACCGATCGCGGCATCGCAATGCCATGCTGCTGTGCAAATTCCCAGGTACGGTACTTGTCAAATGCCATCGCAATGGTGTCCATCGGCGAGACCACCACCATGATTCCATTTTGATCAAATACATCGCGTTTGGCAGCAAGGACTTCCAGTTCCGGATCGATTAACGGGATTACCATATCGATGTGATTATTCTTACACAGGCTCAGCAGCTTTTCACAATAGGTCGAATCGTTGACACTGGGCAGAATCTCACGTTTGTCACAATAGGCAAACCCGGGGGCATAAGGGCTTGAATCCACGCCCCAGACCTGCCCATCCGACCCTATTGCCTCTTTGAAATATCGGACTAAATAACCTCGCCGACCCACACTCGACAACAAAATACGCATTTTGCTCCTGTAGCTGTGTTTCTACACTTCAGTCTATATCATTACATAAAAAACACCGATTTGCAACTGCTCTCCAGACATTTTCTGCCTATTTTTTTGCATACCCAGGTTGTGCCTAACAGAGTATCGTCAGCCCAAACCTTCCCCATTATCGCGTTTTTTCGGATCGACTCTGCAGTGTTAGACAGGCTCCCTGGAGCAGCTCGGATTCGGCCTGGACCTCAATAATCCCCGACTGACCTGATATGCCACGGACAATCACTGCCGGGGTTGCCGTCGGGACGAATGTAGCGATGCGAAAGGTCTTTCATAAATCGGTTGCCGGTGGGCATAACCCAGGGTTTAAGAACCATCTGCCTGGCTTCCACCTTTACCGCCTCTGTGGGCATGGCGTCAGCAGGCACAACATCGTTTCTGTCGTTCACTTCCGGACGTACATCATACAGTTATTGGCCAGCATAGTGAGCCGGATCGCCCAGATGGAATCGCCAGTCGGCATTGAGGCCAATCCGTTCCCTCACAGGTGCCTGTCCGGCACACGAAGTTAATCCCCCCACAAGAATAAAGACTGCCGCCCAAGACAGGTTTGTCCCCAAAAGTGTTAATCCAGAACAGATACAGGCATTCTTTCCCAATAAAGTGCGTTGCCCGACGACAAGGCCCCAGGCTGTTTGTCTTCCCCCTTGAAAGCCAATATCCGGAATTACTCTATCCATTACAAATCCTTTCTATGGCTGACCACTCTGCTCCCTGAAGGCATCCAAAGTACCTTTTTCACTCCGATAGTATCTTAAATATTGTCAGGTCGCCTCTTATTACACCTGAAATGATGAAGCCATTCTACTCATAAACCAAAGTCGTGCCACTATTTTTGCGGATGCGGGGGCCGTTTAAAACTTTTGCCTTGCTTTCATAAGCCCTTGTAACTATACTACACTGTACTGTATATATAGATAACTATAGTCCACTTTAAACAAGGAGTCGCACATGATCTCCAGCCTTAAGCAATTCGAAGTCTGGTTCGTCACCGGAAGTCAGCACCTTTATGGCCCCGAAACCCTCAAGCAGGTTGCCGAAAATTCCAAAAAAATTGCCGCCGCTCTCGGAAATGCCGCCGCAATTCCCTGTAAAGTGGTTTTCAAACCTGTCCTGACCGGCCCGCAGGAAATTTACAATCTGTGCATCGAAGCCAACACCGCACCCAACTGCGTCGGCCTGATTACCTGGATGCACACCTTCTCGCCGGCCAAGATGTGGATTTCCGGACTAAAGAATCTCCAGAAACCCTTCCTGCACCTGCACACCCAATTCAACCGCGACCTGCCCTGGTCGACTATTGATATGGATTTCATGAATCTCAACCAGGCCGCCCACGGTGACCGCGAATTTGGCTTTATCTGCACTCGGATGCGTCTGAACCGCAAGGTTGTCGTCGGCCACTGGCAGGACAAAGAAGTGCAGGAACGCATCGGCATCTGGATGCGTGCCGCCTGTGCCTGGTACGACATGCAGGGAATGAAAGTCGCCCGATTCGGCGACAACATGCGTGAAGTGGCCGTCACCGAAGGCGACAAGGTCGAAGCCCAGAAGCAGTTTGGCTATTCCGTCAATGGGTATGGTGTCGGCGACCTCGTAGCCGTAATCAAAAAAGTCAAAGACTCTGAAATCGACGACCTGATTAATCAATACAAAAAAGAGTACAAGATGAAGGTTGGAGCCTCCAAAGTCGACAGCCTCCGCGAAGCAGCTCGCATCGAAGCTGGTATGCGGAACTTCCTCGAAAAAGGCGGATTCAAAGCGTTCACAACCACCTTCGAAGACTTGCACGGCCTGCAGCAGCTGCCGGGCCTGGCAGTCCAGCGGCTCATGGCTGACGGCTACGGTTTTGGCGCTGAAGGCGACTGGAAGACCGCGGCGCTGGTACGTGCCATGAAAGTCATGGCAGTGGGCCTCAAGGGCGGCACATCCTTCATGGAAGACTATACCTATCACCTCGACCCCAAAGGCCAGAAGGTGCTCGGTGCCCACATGCTGGAAGTCTGTTCTTCGATTGCTGACGGCAAACCGTCTTTGGAAGTGCATCCGCTGGGCATCGGCGGCAAGGCCGACCCGGTGCGTGTGGTCTTTAATGTCCCCTCCGGCAACGGTCTGAACGCCTCACTGATCGATATGGGCAACCGTTTCCGCCTGATTGTCAACACTGTGAAGGTTGTCAAGCCCAATGCTCCGCTGCCCAAACTGCCGGTCGCTCGCGTGGTCTGGGTCCCCATGCCCAACCTCAAAGTCGGCGCGGCAGCCTGGATTTATGCCGGCGGCGCTCACCACACCAGCTTCTCGATGGCACTTACCCAGGAATATCTCGAAGACTTCGCCAAGATGGCCGATATCGAATACGTGCTGATCGATGAAAACACCTGCTTGAGCCGTCTGCAGAAAGAGCTTCGCTTCAACGAAATGTATTACGCGATGGCCAAAGGTTTCTAAATCAAAAACCGAATTCAGCAACATACAAAGCCTTGTGAATTGTTTCACAAGGCTTTTTTATGCGCACAACAAGACCGGCTTTACCCCTTTTTTCAAAAAGGGGGTTGAAGGTCTCGTATAGCATTATTCCGGAACATAAAATAAAAAAATTAATTCGCGAACTTTCCGGCCCGCACAGGGTATAAAAAACAGGGAGATGCTATAAACACCCCAAAAAGGTGTAACCTGGCAGCAGCCAGGAGGGTCTTACATTCGCCTCGCGTGAAAACCGGACCTGATTCCGGATAGGCTTTATGCCGCTTAAATAATGATCATTCATAGCTGTGCCGCAGTGCTGGCTTAGTCGTTCGTAAGTAAATCGTAAACCATAATTAAACCGCCTTCAAAGGGAGGACACTGCCATGAAAACAAACTATATTACCAGCCTTGATGATATCATTCAGCTCAATCATGCCCAGCGCAATGCCCTCGCCAAAGTGACTGAACATTTTGATTTCCGGGCTACAGACTATTATCTGTCTTTAATTGACTGGTCCAACCCCAATGACCCGATACGCCGATTGATTATTCCAAGCATCGAAGAACTTGACGGCACCGGACACATGGATCCATCCAATGAACAGGCTTATACAATCATGCCGGGACTGGAACATAAATACCATTCCACAGCCCTGCTGCTGGTCTGCGATGTCTGTGCGGGAATTTGCCGCTACTGTTTCCGCAAACGGCTGTTCCTGAATCCCCGGCAGGAAACATTGCAGGATATTGCCGGGGCGATGGATTACATCCGCTCGCATCCGGAAATCACCAATGTACTGCTAACCGGCGGCGATCCGCTGATTCTCAGCGCCGGACGGCTGGATAAAATTCTCTACAGTCTGCGCGATATCGAACATGTCCAGATTATTCGCATCGGGACACGTATGGCAGCGTTTAATCCCTTCCGCATCCTCAATGACCCGGAACTGCTGAATGTACTGGCTAAACACAGCACACCGGAGAAACGCATTTATATCATGAACCATTTCAGCCATCCGCGTGAGCTGACGGCTCCAGCTATTCACGCTATCGACCAGTTGTTTCAGGCGGGTGTCGTACTGACCAATCAATGCCCGCTGATTCGCGGTGTCAATGACAATCCCGACACGCTGGCGGAATTATGGCGGAAACTGTCGTTTATTGGAGCGGTGCCCTATTACCTGTTCCAGTGCCGCCCGGCCCTGGGCAACAGTGCCTACACAGTGCCCATCGAAGAAGGCTATTCCATCGTCGAACAGGCCAAGAGCAAGGTTTCCGGTCTGGCCAAACGGGCACGATATGTTATGTCCCATGCGACCGGCAAAATTGAAATCCTCGGTCTGACTGAAGGCGAGATAATCTTCCGCTATCACCGGGCCGCTGACGATGCCGACAGCGGACGGATACTGGTCTTCAAGCGTAATCCCGACGCCCGATGGCTGGATGACTACAGCAACCCCATCCTGGATTACCCTGCCGAAAAACCCGCCGGCATGCAGGAATCGGACTAACCGGGCTGCAATACTCTGCAAACTGAACTTTTTACCGCCGGATTGCCGACAAATAGGTTATGGCAATCAAACAATTTCTCAGGCAATGGCGGTTTACACTGATATTGATCGGCTCCGTTGCAGTCGGTGCGGTCATTGGCAAGATGACCGGCCCCCGCGCCGAGTGCCTCAAGCCCTTTGGGGATATCTTCTTAAACCTGCTCTATACGGCGGTTGTCCCACTGGTATTTTTCTCGCTGGCATCCGTGGTCGCAGGCAGTGCCAACCTCCGCAGGCTTGGACGCATTGCTGCCTGGATGCTGCTGATTTTTGCCATCACCGGTCTGATTTCAGCATCACTGATGATTACCGCAGTCAAGATGTTTAAGCCCACAGAACAGTTAACCCTTCAGCTCGAACAGACCACCCAGGAAAAATCCAAGCCACTCGCTCAGCAGCTTGTGGATACCTTTACCGTCTCTGATTTTCAGCAGCTCCTGACCCGCAAAAATATGCTGGCTCTGATTGTCTTTGCCCTGCTGACCGGCCTGGCCTCACAGGCCGCCGGCGATAAGGGCAAACCGTTCCGGGAGTTTCTGGTAGCCGGTGCCTGCGTGATGGGCCAGCTTATCAAGCTGATTATGCTGTATGCGCCAATCGGGCTGGCAGCTTATTTTGCGCATCTGGTCGGGGTATTTGGGCCCAAACTGCTTGGTACGTATGCCCGTGCAGCCATTCTGTATTACCCGCTGTCCATGGTCTATTTTGTGGTAGGGTTTAGCCTGTATGCATTTCTTGCAGCAGGCGGAACCGGCGTTCGAAGGTTTTGGGCCTTCATCCCCCCGGCAGCCCTGACCGCCTGGGGCACAGGCAGCAGTCTGGCCGCCCTGCCGGCCAATCTGGAATCGGCCCGGCGTATCGGCGTACCCGAAGATATCCGCGATATCGTCCTGCCGCTGGGGGCCACCATCCACATGGACGGCTCCTGTCTGGCGGCAATCCTGAAAATCGCGGTCTTGTTTGCCCTGTTTGGACGGGATTTTTCGGGCCTGGAAACCTATGCCATCGCCGCAGGCATCGCCCTGCTGACCGGGACCGTCATGAGCGGCATCACCGGCGGCGGCTTCCTCGGAGAAATGCTGATTGTCACCCTGTACGGCTTTGGGCCGGAGGCCCTGCCGATTATTTCAATGCTGGGTCTGTTTGTGGATCCGCCGGCCACAATGGTCAATGTTGCCGGCGACACCGTCGCGGCCATGCTGGTCACGCGAATTGTCGAAGGCAAACAGGACTTATCCCTTAAAACAGTCTGAGCCGGGCAGTCACTGGGAAATGGTCGGAGGTCACACGCCCGTCCACCGGCTCCGTCAGAATCCGGGCATCCAGAATCGTCGTCTCCGGCGCCGTCAGAATATAATCAATTCGAGCCCCATCCGTCTTGCCTTTGAAGTCATGAAAGGTACCCAGCTTTGCCTGTTCCGGGTTGGCTGCCGCCAGCACATCCACCATTGGCTGCGGCGTTTTGCGATCCGATAATCCAAGCAGATACAGAATTTCCGGACTGTCCGGAACAGCGTTGAAATCTCCTGTTACCACAAACGGCTCGGCAGGATCCCGCGCAGCAACCTTGCGGCTGAGCAGTTCAGTGCTTTTGACGCGGGACGGAGCCGACTGATGGTCAATATGAAGATTAATGGCATACAGCCCTTTGCCGGTCTTTTTGTCAATGAGACGTGCCCACGTGCAGATGCGAGGCAGCTTGTTGCCCCAGTGCATGGAGCCGATGACCCACGGTGAATTGGAAAACCAGAACGTGCCGGAATCGGCTACAGCAAAGCGGTCTTTACGATACAAAATAGGGCTGTATTCGCCGGCTTTTTTGCCGTCATCCCGACCTACGCCGACAAAGTCATACCCTGGCACCGCCTTGAGGATTTCGCGAATCTGAAAATCCAGCGCCTCCTGCAAGCCCAGCACATCCGGTGCTGTCTGTTTGATTTGCGTAAACAGGGCCTCTCGGCGGAGCTGCCAGTGATTATCCCCATCGTTGGCCGACCCATAACGAATATTGAATGTCATCACCAGGACATTCGGGTCATGGCCCGTCTGCCCGGTCGAATGAGCCATCCGGCATCCGACAATCAGCCATCCCATCCAGCAGATGCAAATCACACCAATCCATTTTTCCAGACGCATCGCATTCCCTTTCCTGAATATGCTGCGATTTCTCTGGACCCCAAAATCCATAAGGGACGACACAGCACCACCGCAGCAAAAGACTATGATTGGGACTCAAAACAACCAAGCCCAGCCCGGCAATAAAATGGCTGATTGGGCTTGACGGATTTTGATTCGTCGCGACTTACTGCCGAAGCATCAACCCCGAGCTGTTGCAGTCGGGGCGAGAATCATATCCATAGGGTACTATCCTATAATAAAGACCAACGGCCTATTGATGCAAGTGCTTTCTTCGATGTACTGTAGCGATTTTTACAGTTTTTCTCGGGGGAATAGAGGCGAGGGGAATAAAAGGACACACAAAGCAGGCGGGGCTGCCGCCCCGCCTGCTAAAAATAAACCTGGATATTACGGACAAACCGGATACAGACCACAATCCAGCCATTCCCTGGTAAACATCATAAAGTCTTCCAGGGTCACCAGGCAGTCATTATTGTAGTCGTATGTCGGCTTCTCGATGCAGACACTCTTGCCGGAAATGTCGTGATATACATCAATCACCTGATTCCGGCTCAGGGCATAATTGAACACCCGAATATCGTCGAGGGCACCGTTGAAGATAAAGTTGAAGGCCCCGTTATTATTGGCCGAAGCACCAATATTGACCGGAGCATCCGTCTTGGTACCCGGGGTCCAGTTTCCGGCACCCGCCTGAACACCATTGCGATAAATCGTCGCAGTGGTTCCATTAAATACAATCGCCACATGCTCCCAGGCATCTACCGGCAGAACCGGCGTCGAAATATCCCCGCTGCCCGTGCCGTTTTTCAAAACCACCACGCTGTCAGCCTCAGCGGCGTTAACGACTTCATACTGATACATCATTGTCCCGACACCGTATGAGACTTCTTTGGAGAACAGACCCTGCCAGGTCGTCGGTGTGGTCTGCCCGGCCCACTTGGCCCACAGCGACACCGTAAATTGTCCGGTAAACTGCGAGGGATTCCATGTCCCCGAGGCTGCAAAGCCGTTGTTAGCATCGATCCGCACTGCACCATTAGCCTTGTTGTCGGCACCTATCACAAAGCCCGGCGTTCCATTCGGGTCGGCATGATGCCCGTCCCCGCTGCGATCCAGGTAATAGGTGCCATCCCAGTTCTGGGCGTCATCGTCCAGCATCCAGTGGGCAACCAGCCGCTTGACGCCCAGTTTCACCACAGCAGAATATACCGCCTTGTCAGGACCGCTGTCGTTGACAACCTTGCAGTAGTAATACCCGTCATTGGCTCCAGTTGCCGGGGAGAAGACCAGAGATGCAGAATCCCCTCCGACCGGAGTATCATCACCGGGGGTGTTATTGACCGCATCCGAAGTCTTGTACCAGTAATAATGCGCCGTTGTTTCACTGTTGACCCCCACCGTCAGCTCAGCCTGACTGCCCGCATCCACAACGGTATCCTGGGGCTGGACTTCAATCACCGGAATCGATTTAAGCGTCTCAAATTTCCAGACCGAACCGGTTATCGTATTGGGATCACCGGGGGCAGAATTCTGGATACTTTCATCAACACGCCAATAATAAGTCTTATCCCGTTTCAGAGCAATCGGCGGATTAGCGGCATCAGAAGCTCCCCCGCTGCGATTGACAATTACAGGAACAACTCCGGCAAAGTTGGGTTCACTCTTTTCTACAAAATACAGATAGTGTTTGGTAATCTTCGGATTGGGCTGCGTCGGATCTGCCGGGTCCACGCCCACATTCCACGACAGCGTCTGAGTCAGCGGCACGTTGATCGCCCCGTTGGCCGGAGTTGGATTAGAGGCTTTCAGGACACCCGCCGGATTGATCAGGCTTTCCCCATCCATCATATACATATCATCAACCCAGATGATGCGGTCCGCCCCGGTACCCTGAGCTTTCCAGTAAAACCGGTCCAGCGTATCGCTCACATTGGTGCGGAAATTAAATGTACTGACCGAACCCCTGTTGGCGGTCAGACGGTTGGCTTCGGTTGCCCCCTGATCTCCGTTCTGATGCAGATACAGCTTAAAGGTATCCGTATCGGAAGCATTGTTGGTAATCACCATCCACAGATTGTACCAGGGCTGTGTCGGGCCGACATTCAGGGTTACGGAATCCGTATACCAGGTGTTGCCATGACGAATATCCAGACGCCCCGATGTGATGCGGAACTGGGCCCGAAACTGATCCCATCCCCCGCCATCCCCCAGCGCGATAATTGGCGTATCCAGTTCCGTCAACCCCAACGCCTGGTCGGTGGTATTGGTGCTGGCCCGAAACCGGAAAAACAAGGTCTTGGTTGAGCCATTATTGGGAATTGCCGCAGCACTGTTCAGGATACAATACAAACCGCTCTGCTGAGCATTCTGATTGACAGAAACCACCTTATTATTCGGATTGATCGTATCCACGGCAATAGCCGCATTGGCGGTACCTTTCCAGGTCGTGGTCACGGTATCCACCGCACCTTCGGCATACCTGTCAAAATCGTCCACCTTGACAATGGCAGCCTGGGACAGACTGACCAACATACATAAAACCATCATCACCATCACATTCTTCATAACCTGTTCCTTTCACTCTATCATTCTAATTCTGTTTGGGACAATCAACATCCCCGCATTTTCGTGGATTACTTCTTACGTTGTCAGGTGTTTCAGAACCGCCGTCTGTCCGATCCCGATTACGATGTCATAAAGAAGGAATCAGGCTCGCATCCGGCAGACTGTTTTCATACATTTTTTTAATTTCTCCTCCACTGAGGCATCGATTAAATACCATCAGCTCATCCACAATTCCGTCAAAATCCCCTTCCCGCAGCATATATTTGCCATCGACCTTCAGTGCCCCAAGAATCACTTCCGTCGGCTGCTCAGTGATGACTGTGGAATAGGGTTTGCTTTCAAATAACTCACCATTGACATAAAACGCTGTGGTACGGGTATCATGCGTCACCACGAAGTGATACCATACGCCGGCCTGCTGAGTGAAGGCACGACTGTAACAGCCGCGGTCAGACTTGGAATTAAACCGGAGCAGTTCAAACTGATTACGCTGCCCGGTAATCGAATATTTATCATCAAAGATTGAAAACTGGAAATTGACATGATAGTCCTGCCGGCACGAAATGAGGTGCCCGCCCATCCGGGCTGGATCGGGATAATACACCCACGCACTGACCGTCACCGGACCATTTACAGATAGTTCCGGAGAGGCCGGAATGACAATCGTCTGCTCCTTGCCGCGTTCAAAGCGAATCGCTGTCTTGCCCGGCAGACGCCCCGGAACCCACGTCGGCTTCTGCCCTTCTCCGCCAAGCCGCCCATTCAATCGCCCGGAAGTCGTCGACACCTGGTTCACCAATATCTCAGGCATCGCGGCATCCTGCTCAAACGTATAATGCGCCACCAGCGAAGAATCCGCATAGAGTTTGCGGTGAAATGCCTTCCACTGGTGATAGACCGACCCCTTCTCAGCCAGCACTTCGGTCACATACTGCTCGTGGCGAACAAACTTCTGCTGATTCACACACACCGGCTTCAAATTATCCGCCGCATCGCTGCGGCCTCCCTGCCCAACCTTCAACGGCAGAGCCTTGCTGTATTTCAGCGGGTCCGAACCGCTCCGCATTTCCGCTTCGCCCTGAAACACATGCGTCAGTGTATTGCCCTGCTCATCGATTTCAACGCCAAACTCTGTGCCCAAATCCACAACTGTGGCCCGCGGCGTACGCACCACAAACCGATCTTCGGTGCTGTGTTCTATACTCACCACCACCCGACCTGACTTCAGGAAAATCCGACTTGGAGCTTCAAGCTCCAGTTCAGAGGGAGCTTCCACAATCACAGTTGCCCCCGTCTCCATCGTAATTTCGGCAAGCCCCTCAACCAGTTTCATCGGTCCGGCACTCAATGCTTGGCTGGGCAGAATCGGACCATTGACGCTGGCCCATACGGCATTGACCGAAGAGCTTAGGTATCCAACCTCAACAGAACGCCGAACGGGCACCAGGTGAATATACAATAACAACAACAGCAGCGCCGCACTGGCAACAAGAACGGTATAAAGGGCTGTTTTGCTAACCCCTGTACGCAGCGATGGCTGTTGCTGAACAACAGGTTCCGGCGACACTGCCGGTTCCGCCGCAGGAACCGCAACGATGGGGGCAGCGATCTCTGCGCGAGCCATCTGCTTGAGCGATTCCATATAGGCTTCCTGCGAATCTTCTTCCGGAATCCACAGCTCTGACATCCCGGCAATTCGCTCCGACCGTTTCAGCAGCGACATAAACTGCAGATAACGCACCGCATAGCGAATCCGTTCCGGATGACCGTCAATCAGGGCATTCAGCTGGCAAACCTGATGCTCACTGATATGACCTTCCACCGCCAGTGTCAGTAATTCCTCAAGCTGATATCGAATCCGTTTATCCATGCGAGAGGCTCTCCTTGCGGCCAACCCGCTCGATACACTCCAGCAGTTTGCCCTGCACACGGCTCAACAGCTTATAAATACCATGGATCGTCAGGCCAAACTGACGACCGATTTCCTTGGGACTCAAATCCTGACTGTAACGCATCTTGATTATTTCACGATGACGGACAGACAGCTTATCCAGACAGTCTTCCAATGCCCCTTTTCGATAGTCCATCGAACTCAGCTCATCTGTAATCACCGGAAGCATTTGTTCAAACACAGGCGTATCAAAAACCACCTCTTTGAGTTTGGCCTTTTTCTTGCGAAACGCCAACACCTCAAAATGAGCATATCGCAGCGCCCAGCCCAGAAAATTGGTCCCCGGCTCAAACTGGTCAAACCGTGACCACATCAGCTCTGAGACTGTCTGCAGAATATCTTCCGCATCCGCATAATTAGGTACCAAAGACAAAATATAGGCATGAATCCTGGATTGGTTCTCCAGAAGCAGCTTTAAAAACAATTTATTGCTTTTATTGTCCATTTTCTCTTTTTTGCCGAAACAGTATCCAAGACATACTGTCATTTGGTAAATACGGCAAAACGACCCGAAAATTTGGACAAAAATCCCATGTGTTTTTTAACTTTTTATATTGTGATGTAATTATGTCGCTTAATAATTTATGGAGTTTGTCTGGCTATAAAATTCCAGATTTCATTAGCCGCAAAGGACTCGATTTCGTTGAGTCGTGCCAGACTTTCGAAACCGGCCTGCTCAACCACCACCCGCGGCCGCGGCCAGGTAAACACCGTCTCCACAAACAGCTTCTGCGTTTCGCGCATAAATGACTCGATCCGGATTTCGATACTGGTCGGCTCACCGCCTGGTTGCTGATGCGGCGGAATCAGCAGACGCAATCCGCCCCCTGCCACCGGACGGTTGCCAAGCAACTGAAAATCCTGCGGAATCTGCCCCAGTCGCTGCTCCCATAAGTACTGAAATGCGTGGACTTTAGCACTGTATAAATGGCGAATACAGCCGCTGGTGTTCAGAATCTGATACTGCGGCATCGGCCAGGTTTTCTGGTAAGCCCCCGTCACCGCATCTACATCTCGACCAAACATCTCCAAATCATATTGCGGATTTCCGGATATAATTTGTAAGGTATGCACCTGCGGATTGGTCGTCTCCAAGGTAATTTGCAAAGGCGACGGCTCGCTGCGAACCAGTGTAAAGCCCGTCGGCCGGCTTGCAGTCTGCGAGAATTCCAGCCCTGCATCCAACAGCGCTTTCTGGAAATTTAACAAGGCCCCTTTTTCATGGCCCCAGGTCCCGGCAATCAGGAAATTCATCCCAAAATGGACACTTGTTTTACTTTCGCGATTAATCGGTATCATAACTGGTCCTATAATGAATAGATTTCACATCCTACTTACCCGCCGGACAATTCCCGCAGAGGATTTCTCAGATTATAACCCGTATGGGGTCAAAGTGAAAGTATCGTCTGGTTAAGTCGGTATTTTTCCTGACCGATACAGGACATGTCGGGTGATGTGATAACCAAGGGATAAAATGTTTGTATTGGATTGGCTCAAAAAACTGAAAATCAAGCGGCTGCTGGACAGCGACACCGTCCATCTGTACCCCAACACGCGCAGTTGCGTTCGCAAAGATATGAGCAAAGTCCAGCCTCATCAGATGCCGCCGCTGATGGTCCGCAAGGCCGCCTGGCGGCGATAAAGCCGATTCTTCCTGCTGTGTTTTCCCTGCTCCCCTATTAAAATCCAGCCTTTATTCCACGCGCACTTTGACGACGATTTTCTTGACCCGTTCGGGCTTGTCGAACATCCGGCATGGCATGTGGGCATCGTGCGGCCACAGAATCGCAAATGTCCCGGCCTCCATATCCAGACGGGTCATCATCTCGGTACGGTAATAGAATTCGATATCCTTGTTCACATCGTACGGCGTCTCGGTCTTGAGGCCTTCCAGCTCCCGCACGCCAATCCACTCCCGGCCGGACACAATATATTGAATATCAACATACTTGCGATGGGATTCGAACCGGCCCTGGGCCTCGGGCCTGGAATCATACTCATCCACCGATAAATACAGGTTCTCGCCATCGACCTCATAGCGTCCCGGCGCCGATGCCAGCACCGCCGGGTCTTTGAGCAAAGCCAGCCCCTGTGCAATCCGCTGCCCCAGCCCATAATATATTACCGCGTTATCCAGTTTATCGCAAATCATAGGTCCGGTCTTTATGGTTCATCTGTTACAGTCCCATCTTGTCCCGCAGAAAGTTCTTGAGCTGCGAAATGTTGATGCGTTCCTGGGTCAGGCTGTCGCGTTCACGGACGGTGACGGTATTGTCTTCCTTGCTCTGGCCATCGACGGTGATGCAGTAGGGTGTGCCGGCCTCATCCTGACGGCGATAGCGGCGACCAATGGCCCCCTTCTCGTCATAGAAGGTCGCAAAGCACGGTTTTAAGTCATCGTAAATCTTGCGGGCAATTTCCGGCATCCCGTCTTTCTTGACCAGCGGGAAGATGGCTGCCTTGACCGGAGCCAGGGCCGGGTGGAACCGCAATACATTGCGAGGCTCTCCGTTAATTTCATCCTCATCATAGGCATCCACCAGAAACGCCAGGCAGCTTCGGTCAATGCCTGCCGACGGCTCGATGACATACGGCACATAGCGTTCCTTGGTCTCGTCATCGAAATAGGACAGCGGCCCCTTGACCCAGTCTTCAGATTCTTCCTTGAGCTGCAGTTTGGTCACATCGCGCGTCTCGTACCAGGCATTCATGCTTCGCATCCCCCGCTGATGCTGACGCAGGTCGAAATCCTGACGGTTGGCGATACCTTCCAGTTCCTGCCAGTCGCCGGAGCCAAAGGGGAATTTATATTCGACATCGACACACGCCTTGGCATAGTGGGCCAATTCATCTTTTTCGTGCTCACGGAAGCGGAGATTTTCCTTCTTCATTCCCAGATTCAAATACCAGTTGAACCGAAATTCTTTCCAGTGATTGTACCAGTATTCGTCGGTGCCGGGCTTGCAGAAAAACTCGATCTCGGCCTGCTCGAATTCACGGGTGCGGAAAATAAAGGCTTTCGTGGTCACTTCATTACGAAAGCTCTTGCCGATCTGGGCAATACCGAACGGCACCTTGACACGGGTACTGTCCAGCACATTGCGGAAATTAGCAAAAATACCCTGAGCGGTTTCGGGCCGGAGCCACAAAGTCATCGTATCATCCGCATTAGCCCCCATCTGAGTCTCAAACATCAGCTTAAAGGCCATCGGGTTGCCGAACTGACCGACTGTGCCGCAGGACGGACAGACCTTATTGGACAGATTGAATGTCTTGTCCTGTTCGGACTCGATATTGACATGCTCGGTATGCTCATCGGCATGGTTGCCGTCTTTTTCTCTGAGATGGTCAACGCGGGTGCGGGTGTTGCACTTTTTGCACACCGTCACCAGGTCGGCGAACTTGTCAGCGTGGCCGGAGGCTTTCCACACCATCGGGTGCATCAGAATTGAACAATCCAGACCGACAATATCATCACGCATCTGGACGACGGCCTTCCACCAGGCGTTGCGGACGTTGCGTTTCAGCTCCGCCCCCAGCGGGCCGTAGTCATAGCAACTGGCCAATCCACCGTAAATTTCACTGGATTGGTAGATGAATCCACGCCGTTTACACAAGGCCACGATGTCGTCAAGCTTGGTCAATTTCGCCATAAGTCATTTTCCCAAAATATGTTATAGGGTTCCCAGCAAGTTCACATAAAGCGTCTATTGTAACCGACTTATGGCAAAATACAAGGCGATTTGGCTTGGTTTGAGCAAAACCGAAACACAGGCATACCCGTTGCCCACTCTCATAGGGGCTACAGAAAAGGATTTAACGTTCTTATAATATCTGTTTTGATAGTAATAAGAACTATCAGAGGCCTTGCTGAGGCCGATAAAACCTGGTTTATTGATCTTAAAAACACGGCACAAAAAATCCCCGTAAAATTCCTGATAAAAGCAGGCCCGATAGCCGATTATTCATTATATTTTAAACAGCAATGGGCCTCGAACCATACAGATAATATATGGATTCGGGATTTTTTAGGTCTTTTTAGTAGCTGTAACAAAGAAACAAGAGACTTTGGCTTAGCGAGGTTATCGCAATGACGCAAAAACCGACAGTAGTTCACGTAACGCATGAGGCAGTTGGAAAAATCGGAGGTATTGGTGCTGTGCTGGATGGATTGTTTACCAGCAAAGCGTATCTGGATGCCACCGCTCGCAATATTTTAGTCAGCCCCCTATTTTCCACCGAAGGCGACGTCTCTTCGCGTCTGGGTCCCGGGGGAGAAGTACTGTATTCCTCCATTGATGGCTATGTCAAAACCAGTTATGTATCCAGTTTCCGCCGAATTGAGAACAAATACAATGTCGGTATCGTGTATGGGCGGCGGACGTTCCTGGATCCATTGACCCAGATTAAAAGCTCACCGGAAATCATCCTGATTGATATCACCCGCATGGAACAGGGACCTCTGAATGAATTCAAGGCCTCCCTGTTTTTTGAATACGGCATCAAAAGCAATCACTATGAAAATTACTGGGAATTTGAACAATATGTACGCCTGGCTGTTCCGGCTATAGCCGCCCTGAAAGCCATCGGTGCTGCCGAAAAAGACAGCCAAACCGTCATTGTCTCCCATGAATTCATGGGCATGCCCACAGCCCTGGCAGCCCGACTGGATCCGTTTGATTTTAAAACCGTCTTTTATGCTCATGAAGTCGCCCCGATGCGCCGCATTGTAGAAGGTCATCCGGGACACGACACGATGTTTTATAATGTTCTTCGTAAGGCCCATCAGCAGGATTTGTACGTCAACGATATCTTCGGCGACCAGACCAGCTACTTCAAGTATGCCCTGGTGGATGCGGCCAGATTTTGTGACAATATCCTGGCTGTAGGGGATTGTGTCGTGGATGAATTGAAATTCCTGGCCCCCGAGTTTGAACTGGCCGATATTGATTTGACCTACAACGGCATTCCTGCCTATGAAATCACACTGGCCGAGAAGAAACAATCCCGCGATAAGTTAAAAGATTACTGCCAGAACCTGCTGGGCTGGCGTCCGGATTTTGTGTTCAGCCACGTGACCCGCCTGGTATTAAGCAAGGGTTTGTGGCGCGACCTGCGGGTCCTGGAACACATGGACAAGGAATTCCTGGCCCAGGGCAAGACGGGCGTGCTGCTGGTGCTCAGTACCGAAACTCACCGCCGGCGGGATCGCGATATTTATGATATGGAGGCGGCATATAACTGGCCGGTAGCTCATCGCGAAGGCATGCCGGACCTGTCTGGCGGCGAAGCAGCCTACTACGCCGGAGTCCAGGAATTCAATGCCAAAAGCCGCGCCATTAAGGCCATCTTCATCAACCAGTTCGGCTTTTCCCGTCAGTGCTGCGGCCACCGCATGCCCTATGATATGGAATTTATGGACATCCGCAGAGGTTCCGATGTCGAATTCGGACAAAGCATCTATGAACCATTCGGGATCGCCCAGCTGGAACCGTTGTGTTTTGGCGGATTATGCGTCGTCACCTCCATCTGCGGCTGTGCCGGCTTCGTCAAAGCCGTCACCGGCGGCAAAGATGTCCCCAATGTCATCTTCGCCGATTATACCGAACTCAATGGGGATGCGGGCCTGGAAATCGAACACATGCTCAAGATCGACCGCGAATACCGCAACAAGATCGAACGCAAAATCAGCCAGAAAATCGCCCTGGAAATCTGTGCCCGCCTGCCTCACAATGATGATGAATCCTATCGGCTGCTTCGCAGCGGGTATGAAATCGCCAAACATATGGGCTGGGAAGCCGTGGCAGAAAATTACGTCCTCAAAAGCATTTACAAGGCCGTCAAGAAAACCCATTCCAAGGTGGTGCAGGCCTGATTGCTCCGACTGTCATACAAAAGGCCGGATGTGCAGCATATCACATCCGGCCTTTTCTTTGGATTGGATGATGGACGTTTCTTAGAAGACCATCTGCATCCGCAGACCAAAGATCACCGCATCCTTTAAATCGCGTCCATTGTCTGCAGACGACGGGTCGGCGACATACTGTATCGATGGCGTTAGGGTCAGGTTGGAATTGACGGTAATATTATAAA
>JAWRKM010000100.1:0-14480 GCA_040306945.1 Anaerohalosphaeraceae bacterium | reverse complement strand
GAGAAAAGCGGGCTATTTTGAGTTTTTTCTGGAAATTTCCGGGCAAGCGACTATACTAACTGCCTCATTCGAGTTCAAATAGTATCGAATGCGGGATAGAATTAACGACAAACAAATTTTGATGGTCGGGTCCCATGCAAGTACCGCGCGTGAACCGGGTCAGGCGGGGAACCGAGCAGCCCTAAGCGGCCGGCGGGCTGTGCCGTGGCAAACCCGACCACTTTTCTATATTCAGCGAGTATGTTTTTGGCCTCAAGCACCGTGTGCCGGGGCAGAAAACCATACCACTGCACTGGGCAGGATAAGCAATGTCATATACGGTTTTAGCCAGACGGTTTCGTTCACAAACATTTGACGATGTGGTCGGCCAGGATGCCGTTGCACAGACGCTCAAAAACGCCATTAAAACTGGCAGGGTGGCGCATGCATATCTGTTTTGCGGTACGCGGGGCGTGGGTAAGACAACCATGGCTCGTATCCTAGCCAAGTCATTGAATTGCCTGAAGGCCACCGAGCCGACGACTGAGCCATGTCTGACCTGTGACAGCTGTGTGGCGATCAATACCGGCGATGACATTGATGTGATTGAAATTGACGGTGCCAGTAACCGCGGGATCGATAATATCCGGGAGTTGCGGCAAAATGCCATTTACCGGCCCGCACGGGCACGCTATAAAATCTATATCGTTGACGAAGTGCACATGCTGACGGCAGAGGCCTTTAATGCTCTGTTGAAGATTTTGGAAGAACCGCCGGCGCATGTCAAATTTATCTTTGCGACTACCGAACCCAATAAAGTGCTGCCGACGATTCAGTCGCGGTGCCAGCGGTTCGATTTCTCGGCCATCAGCCCAGAGACTATCGGGAAACAGCTTGCAGAAATCCTTCATAAGGAAGGAATTGCATTTGAGCCGGATTTTCTGATGCAATTGTCACGGCTGGCCAATGGGTCCATGCGTGATGCCCTGAGTCTGCTGGATCAGCTTATCAGCTCGGGCATGCAGCCGCTGACACTGCCGATGCTGGAACAGTTATTGGGCAGACCTGGGGCGGAGCATCTCCATGCCCTGATTCAAAGCATGGCTGCGGCGGATCCGGCGGCAGTGCTAAAAGCCATTGAGGCATTGTCGATGCAGGGACAGAGTGCCTCGCAGATTGCCGACGCAGCGGTAGAATTGTTCCGCGATATGATGGTCATTAAGGCAACGGGGGTGAATAGCCCTGTCCTACTCCTGTCGGGGGTTATGCCGGCAAAGCTGGCAGAAATTGGGGATAAGTTTGATCTTCCATGGCTGGTGTTTTCGATTACAGCGCTGGAGCGGCTCCGCTGGACGCTGCGTAACAGCGAGACAGCTCGGGCATTGCTGGAAGCAACGTTTTTGCGACTTGCGTTGAGCGAGCATTTCCTGGGGCTGGATGCAGTGTCACAACAGCTTCGCGGCGGTATGACACCGGCAACGACAGCGGCAGAGGTAAAAAAAAAATTTATAGCCCCACCTGCTAATCCTCGATCTTCCAATTCCAAGACAGTTGAAACAGCAGAACGCACTCAGGCAGCAGCCGATACGCCCATATTTTTTAACGGCACCATCGATTTGCAGTCTATTGTACAACAGTGGCCTCTGATTATTGAGCGGATGCGTACGAGCAATTTTCAGGTGGGGTCCTTTCTGTCGCAGACTCAGCCGGGGGAATTTCGCAATGGGACTTTGACGATTCAATTCCATCATGACGGCAAGGGGCAGCTTGCTATCGATATGTGCCGCAAAAAGACCGATGTGATTGAGTCTGTCCTGAAGGATGCGATGGGGCAGGATGTGCATGTAAAATTGGAGCTGGCCCCATTACAGACAGCCCAAGCGGCAGCTCCCGCGGCAACGCCGGGGGCAAGGCTTAACCGCAAGGAAGAGGAGCAGGTAATGTCTGATCCGGCGGTGCAGATGATTTTGCAGGGTCTGTCAGCCAGGCCAATTAAGATTGAACGTCTGGAAGAACCAAAAACCGAGCAGGAGGATTTGACAGAGGAAACCGACTTATGAACCCCGCATATACCAAAAGTCTGAATAATCTGATTGACCAGTTTGCCAAATTACCAGGTGTCGGCCCCAAGACGGCCGAACGTCTGGCTTTTCATATATTGAAGTCCGATTCACCAGAGGCACTGGCCCTGGCGGAAGCGATTACGGATGTCAAAAAGAATATCCGCCAGTGCAAGACCTGTTTTAATCTGGCCGAGTCGGAGTCCTGTCCGATTTGTTCGGATTCCCGGCGGGACAACTCGATTATTTGTGTAGTCGAACAGCCCAAAGATGTGATAAGTCTTGAAAAAACAGGGCTTTGTAAATGGGTCTATCATGTTCTCAACGGCCATATTGCACCCCTGGAGGGGATTGAACCGGCAGATCTGACAATTGACGCACTCATCAAGCGGATTCGCACGGGAACTGTCAAAGAAGTGGTTATGGCGACCAATCCAAACCTTGAGGGGGATGGTACAGCGTTGTATATTCAATCGCTACTATCGGGGATGAATATCAAGGTGACACGCCTGGCTCGCGGCCTGCCTACGGGATCAACAATTGAGTTTGCCAGTGGAAATATCCTGGCGGATGCCATTTTGGGACGAATTCCTCTTTAAAAATGGCACAGCGTTTGCTATAATTACACCAACGTGTTTTGCCCAACGGGTGTGATTATTCCGCGAGCAAAAGAAGTACGTAGTTGACGCTGCTTTACTTTGCCGCAAGGAAACGTGAAATATCAAGCAGGATCAGTATATCGTTCTTCATAGAAGCAGATAAACCCTGCTAAAAGCAGGGAGTTATGAATGTGATACCTTGAGTATGAAACTGTCTTTGTCCAACCAGATGCGGATGGAACAGCGGATGAAGCTGGCTCCTCGAATGATTCAGTCGATGGAGGTGCTTCAACTGCCGCTGCTGGCGCTGCAGGAAAAAATCGAGGCTGAGCTCAACAGCAATCCGGTGCTGGAACTGGATGAAGAGCCGCAGGTCCAGACAGAACCCGTGGAACCCAAGCCGGCAGAAGATGTTGAAGAGAAAGAACTGGTGGTCAGAGATGATTCCGACCGGATAGAAGATTTTCAGCGGCTGGACACGATTTCTGACTATTATGGCGACTATTTTGAGGGGGGGGCTTATCGCCCCGTCAGAGATGACGGCCAGCCGGACAAGAAACTGGAAGCGATGCAAAACACTGCCGCTAATGAGGTCTCTCTGAATGATTCCCTCAAAGAGCAATGGCGGCTGGTCGATGCACCGGAAGGAGTCAAGGCCGCCGGTGAACTGATTATTGATTATATCGACGAGAAAGGTTATTTGTCGGTACGGCTGGAGCAGCTTCACAACAAGGATAAGTATTCCTTTGGTCTGGATGAGCTTTATCAGGCGTTGGCATTAATACAAAAACTGGAACCGCCTGGAGTGGGGGCTCGGGACTTGCGCGAATGTCTGCTGATTCAAATGCGACAGTTTCCCGAGGATATGTCATTTGAAATGGAGCTGGTACGAAATCACTGGCAGGATTTACTGGACAATCATTTGCCGCGAATTGCCAGGAAGATGAATGTCAGTCTGGAACGTATCGGCAAGGCCATCGAACGAATGAGCAAGCTGGATACCTCACCGGGTTTGTCTATCGGACGCAACGAGAATCACCCCATTACTGCCGATGTGATTGTCGAGCCGGACGGCAAGGGGGGCTACACTGTCAGTTTGATGGAGGCCAGACTGCAAAATTTGCGGGTCAACGGATTTTACCAGAAAATGGCCAAAGATCGCGGCATTGACGAGAACACCCGCCAGTTTCTGCAAAAAAATATTCGTTCCGCCCAGTGGTTTATGGATGCAATCGAACAACGCAAACAGACCCTGCTGAAGGTTGCCCGGGCGATTGTGGAATTTCAAAAGGATTTTTTCGACAAAGGCAAGCTGTATTTGAAACCGCTGCCAATGGCCACTATCGCTGAAAAAGTGGGTGTACATATTGCGACGATCTCGCGTGCGGTCGCAGGCAAATACATGCAGTCGCCGCAGGGGATTTTACCGTTGCGGAGTTTCTTTACCGGCGGCACGGAAGATCCGCAGGGCCGTGAGCTGAGCTATGACGCTGTCAAGGCCAAACTGCAGGAAATCGTTGACAACGAGGACAAAGCCAATCCCCTCAGTGATGATGAATTGCGTCAGAAGCTGGCCGAAGCGGGAATGGGCAATATTGCCCGTCGCACGGTGGCCAAGTACCGCTCGATTTTGAATATTCCGACAGCTCGATTCCGAAAGAAGTATTAATTCAAATGGGTCGGATGAATATCGGCCAATATAGATTCAAACCGTCCGACCGAGTGAGATTCAGTTAGCCCGACAGGACTGCTCGGACGTTTTGGTAGGTTTTTTTAATGAATGATTCAAGGACGATTTTTGTAGTCAGTGACCTGCACATGGGGGATGGCGGGCCGCGGGATAATTTTGCCTTTGATAATAAAGCGAGGGAGTTTTCACGCTTTCTGGACTTTGTGGGGCAGGCCGGGGGGGAGCTGTATATTCTTGGGGATCTGTTTGAATTCTGGCAGGCCAATATCAGCCGAGTACTCAAAGAACGCATGCCGTTTCTGGACCGGCTGGCAGAGATGAAAGCCGTTTATGTCGTGGGCAATCATGACGCAGACTTCGAGGAATTAATCGGAACCCGACTGTTGAATCACCCCTTTTTTGATCGAATGACCGGGCCTTTTATGCGGCTAATCGGGACTCGGCAATTCAAGTTTATGCATGGGCACGAACTGGATCCATTTCATCGGGACGGAACCCCGGGCTGGGGACGAATCTTGTCCATTTTAGGCGGGATTATTGAGGATCGCAAAGGTTCGCCCCTGTTATCGGCGGGCGGGATGACAGAAAAAACACTGCTGCGGATCGGACGGGGGTTTATGTGGATTATGAATTTATCCGTCAATCAGTTTGAAAAAAGCCAGACGCGGCAGATGGCCCCGGATTTTGAGGCCTCACTGACCCCGACACAATATCCGGAAAAGGTCAAAGGAATCCTGGCTTTGTATCAGAAAGACCGGCTGCGTGAAGGGTATGATGTGCTGGTGACGGGCCATACCCATAAGGCCGGACGCAGTGGCGATTGGTATTACAACAGCGGCTGCTGGGTTGGGCTGCGGAATAATTATTTGCGGATTGACCCGGCGGGCGGGGTTTCTGTATGTGAGTGGAAAAACGGCCGGGAGATAATAACCGAAGGTACCGAAGTCCAGCCAGCCATAATATAACCGTGGCAACCTGACCGGCAAGGTGATCGAACAGGAATCAGCTATGTCCAAGAGGAAAAAGAAAATCATCCGTCCACTGCGTCTGATACGGGGCAATCTGCGAAAGGCGGGAATGCCGCCTGGAACGGTCTTTTATGCCGGTGAAACCCCTGCCGAGCCGGTCCGCATCAGCCTGATGGAATATGATGCCAACCTCTTCAGGGAGCACAGCTTTTCACGGATCGAAGAGGTGCTGGATTTCCAGGCCTCCCTGGGGACTTCGTGGATTAATATTGATGGCATTAGCGATGTGGGGCTTGTGGAAAAAATCGGCAAACGCTTCAATCTACACCCTCTGGTTATGGAAGATATTGTTGTGCCGGGCCAGCGTCCCAAAATGGAGGATTATGAGGATACCCTGTTTATTGTGGTTCGGATGCTGCGGTACGATGCGGCTCGCAGTGAAATCCTGACCGAGCAGATTAGTATGATTTTACGGCAGAATTGCCTGATTACATTTCAGGAAACAGTGGGGGATGTATTCGATCAGATCCGCGACCGCCTGCGAAATAATAAAGGGCGGGCGAGGAAGATGAGTGCGGATTACCTGGCTTATTGTCTGATTGATGCGATTGTCGATCAGTATTTTTCCATTCTGGACAGTTATGGTGAAAAGATTGAGAAGCTGGAGGAGGATTTGCTCAACCAGCCGGATCAGCAAATCCTGGGGCATATCCATGAATTCAAGCGTGAATTGACAATGCTTCGCAAATGCATCTGGCCGATGCGGGAATTGACCGCCGCCATGCAGCGGTCTGACAGCGAACTCATTCAGGATTCAACCAAGGTTTATCTTCGGGATGTCTATGACCATGCCATCCAGATTATCGATGCCATCGAAAGTCTTCGGGATGTAATCGCCAGCCTTTTGGAAGTGTATCTGTCCAGTCTGAACACTCGTATGAACTCGGTGATGAAAATGCTGACACTGATTGCCACAATTTTTATGCCGCTGAGCTTTCTGGCCAGTGTGTATGGGATGAATTTTAAGCACATGCCCGAACTGGAGTCGTACTGGATGTATCCGGTTGGATTCTGGTCGCTGATTGCGGTAACAGTAGGAGCAATGCTGTATTATTTCAAACGTCAGGATTGGTTGTGAGTCGTATTCTGCCAGCAAGGAAAAAGCCATGATAGAAGGGTTCGCAATACAGATGGGACTGGCCGAAATTCAGGTCTTTTCGTGGATTGTCCTTCCGATTCTGATTTTTCTGGCCCGCATCTGCGATGTAACCATCGGAACGGTGCGTGTCATTTTTGTGACGCGAGGGTATAAATACCTGGCGGCCTGTGCAGGTTTTTTTGAAGTGCTCATCTGGATTGTGGCCATGGGACAGATTATGAAAAATCTGTCTAATCCGATTTGCTATGTGGCGTATGCGGCGGGGTTTGCGACAGGTAATTTTGTGGGGATTCTGATCGTCGAAAAACTGTCAATGGGATTTGTTGTGGTGCGTGTGGTATTCAACAAGGATATCAAGCCGCTGCTGGAAGCTGTCCGGCAGGCCGGATACGGTATTACCTGTTTCGACGGGCAGGGGGCGTATGGGCCGGTCAAGCAGATTTTTACCGTGGTGTCCCGACGGGAGGTCAACGATTTTCTGGCAATTATCAAAAATCATCATCCAGACGCTTTTTATGTCATTGAAGAAATCGACACGGTGAGCAGGGCCTACCCAACGGCCAAAAAAGCCCTGGCCGATGGTGCAAAAATGGGATTCAGACCGTTTCGAAAAGGCAAATAGGAGCTCGTCTCCGGAGGATTCAGTCAGCCGTTATGGAAAAGAGTAAAGCCAAACTCAAACAACTGTACGAGGTCATCAATCATAATGCCACAATGCTGATTGTCATGCAGGATCATCCGGATCCGGATGCCATTGCTTCAGCGGTAGCGCTGCGAAAAATTGCCAATCAGATCGCCAATATTCAATGTTCTATTGCGCATGGCGGCACCGTCGGCAGAGCGGAAAACCGGGCTCTGGTCAAGTATCTGAACCTGAATCTGCGACCAGCTGAGCAGATCGATTTCGCCTCGTTTGATCTGATTGCGATGGTGGATACCCAGCCCGGAACCGGCAATAACAGTCTGCCGTCAGGGGTGGAGCCGGACATTGTTATTGATCACCATCCCTGCCATCGGAATACCCGCCAGTGCCGTTTTACCGATATCCGCAGCCATTACGGGGCGACTTCGACAATTCTGATGGAATACCTCTATGCCTCGGGTATTGAAATCGATGCCTCACTTGCCACAGCGCTGTTATACGGCATCCGTTCTGATACCCAGGACCTCGGACGAGACACCACGTGTGCAGATGTCAATGCCCTGATGGCTCTGTACCCGAAGGCCAATAAACGTATTCTCAGTCAGATTCAGCATGGTGCCGTGCAGCGGGAATACTACAAATATCTGGCAGAATGCCTAAACAATGCCCGAGTATTCGGCAGGGCTGTGATCAGTTCGCTGGGGACGGTAATTAACCCCGATATGGTGGGCGAAATGGCCGATTTGCTGCTGCGCGACGAACAGATTGTCTGGGTGCTGTGTTATGGCTTTTATGAGGGCAAAATGCTGCTTTCACTGCGGACAGATGCTGAATCTCCCCCGGCCGCTAAAGTCATTCGCCATATCGTAGCCAGAAAGGGGGCCGGAGGAGGCCATGACAGTTACGCCGGCGGGCAGATTCCAGTGGAAAAACTCTCGAAGACCCAACTTGCAAAATGGATATCCCAGATTGAGAAATCGTTCTTGAAATCTGTTGAGCCATCTGCGGCCAATGGTCCCTGTCGAAAGTTAATTGAATAGGGTACGGATATCGATAGTATGGGCAAAAACCGGATAAAAATAGTAAAAATTGAATAAAGACGACTTTACTTTTTTGTTAACTTGGAGTAGGATGTTTCTATGGTTAGAAACAAGGTGAAATCAGACATCAATGGCCTAGACCAGCTTTGTGCGGTGTTATGTCAGATTCGGGATGTCAAGCAAATGGAGCTGTTTTTGAATGAAATTATGACCCTTGCAGAGTTGCATGATTTGACCCTGCGATGGGAACTCATGCGAAAGCTGAGTCAGGGCGTGCCTCAGCGACAGATTGCTTCGGAAATGGGTATTAGTCTTTGTAAAATTACCCGTGGTGCCAAGGTTCTCAAAAATAAAGACTCTATAACTCGTAAATTCTTGGTTGGAAAGAAGGCATTATGAATCGAAAAATCTTGCTTCAGGAACAGGACATCCCCCGTCAATGGTACAATATCGCCGCTGATTTGCCGACTCCGCTTCTGCCGCCTTTGACACCCGACGGCAAGCCGGTTTCGCCGGACATGCTGGCCCCGGTATTCCCCATGAATATCATCGAGCAGGAAGTCAGCACCCAGCGATGGATTGATATTCCCGAAGAAGTGCTTGATATTTTATATCGCTGGCGTCCTTCGCCCCTGCGCCGCGCCGTATATTTGGAACGTTATCTCCAGACCCCTGCGAGAATTTATTATAAAGATGAAAGTGTCTCTCCTCCGGGCAGCCACAAACCCAACACCGCTGTGCCGCAGGCCTGGTATAATAAACAATTTGGCATTAAACGGCTCACGACGGAAACCGGAGCCGGACAATGGGGGTCGGCATTGGCATTTGCCTGTCAGCTTGTCGGACTCGAATGCAAGGTGTATATGGTGCGTATCAGCTTTGACCAGAAACCCTTCCGCAAGCTGATGATGCAGATCTGGGGGGCCAATTGTGTTGCCAGCCCCAGCAATGAGACCCATGCCGGCAGAAAGATTCTCGCTGAATTTCCGGATACCCCGGGTAGCCTGGGGATAGCGATTTCTGAGGCCATTGAAGCCGCGGTGACGGACAAGACCGGCCAGACGCGGTATTCACTGGGCAGTGTGCTTAATCATGTGATTTTGCATCAGAGCATTATCGGACTGGAAGCCAAGGCTCAATTGAAAAGTATCGGGGAGAGGTTACCGGACGTTGTTGTTGGCTGTGCCGGTGGGGGCAGCAACTTTGCTGGCATTGCGATGCCGTTTACACTCGACAAAATAAATGGAGCCCAAATCGACATTATCCCGGTTGAGCCGACAGCCTGCCCGAAGATGACGCGGGGCAAGTTTGCCTACGATTACGGCGATATCGCCTGTATGACTCCGCTGATGGCGATGCATACCCTGGGCCATGCATTTGTCCCGGCCCCCATTCATGCCGGCGGACTTCGCTACCATGGGATGGCCCCGCTGGTCTGCCAGTGCGTCGTGGAAGGTCTGCATACACCGCAGTCAATTGATCAGATGGAATGTTATGATGCAGCAATGACATGGGCAAAAACA
Organism: Anaerohalosphaeraceae bacterium; assembly: GCA_040306945.1. GTDB lineage: Bacteria > Planctomycetota > Phycisphaerae > Sedimentisphaerales > Anaerohalosphaeraceae > Anaeroglomus. The sequence continues at coordinate 4,819 of JAWRKM010000100.1, read as the reverse complement.
GAAGGCTTTATCTGTGCTCCTGAAACCAGCCATGCCATTGCCGGGGTTATTCGACAGGCCAAACAGGCCAAAGAAGAAGGCAAGGAAAAAGTCATTCTCTTTAGCTACAGTGGCCACGGCCTGATGGACCTGATGGGGTATGACGCCTATATGTCCGGCAAGCTAAAGCCTTATTACCTGCCGGAGGAAGAAATCATCAAGTCCGAAGCCTGCCTGGCTGGACATCCCCAGGCTCCGGTCCGTAAATCAGGGAAATGGTAAGCGAGATAGTAAGTCTTAAAATAGTCCAAAAAACGTAATTTTAGGCCCGGAATCAAAAAAAAGGGTAATTTTTACTTGTTTTTTGGCTCCGGGCCGTTAAAATGTTTTCTCTTGTTTGGGTAGATGCCCGAGTGGCTAAAGGGGATGGACTGTAAATCCATTGGCTAACGCCTACGGTGGTTCGAATCCACCTCTGCCCATTTCTGTAGTCCACTGTCTTTTTTATAACAACTTGCTGTTAAATAAGTTATTTTCTGATTATTCTCCCTGCAAAGCCGCCGCCGGAGACTAGATTGATTTCCAGTTTGTCCTGCCGGGTAATCGTTTTTGTGATTTTCTTGTAGTCTTCGGCAAACCGGTCTGCATTGACGCCATCCTGAAAGAGGGTCAATTCAAACTGCCCCTCGGGCAGGAATGAGCAATCCACCGTACAGGTCATTGCTTTTTCGCCATTCATGCCGCCGATATACCAGTCGCTGCCGTACTGACGGGCCATAACGGCATATTCAGCGATTTTGCCATCCAGGGCAATGGTATTGTGCCAGACGGTCGGGACGGCGGCGAGAAAGTCCATGCACTCCGGCTCGCGGAGATAGTTCGATGGGCTGTCGCAGAGCATCTGCAGGGGACTGTCATACAGGACATACATGGCCAACTGACGGCAGCGTGTGCCGATGCTCATCGGGCGTTCGTTGATGTATTTGAACTGGTCTTTGCCGGCATTACGCATTGCCCCCGGCGTGAAATCCATAGGGCCGGCCACCATACGGGTAAACGGCAAAGTGATGGTATGCTGAATGGAGCAGGAATCGGACCATTTATTCCACTCGTTACCGCGGACACCTTCCTGGGTGATGTAGTTGGGATAGGTTCGTCGCAGACCGGTGGGCTTGTAGGCTCCGTGGAAATCAACGAGCATTTTGTATTTGGCGGCTTCGGCCAGGATGCGTTCGTAATAGTTGACCATCCACCGGTCATCACGCTGCATGAAATCGACTTTCAGGCCGACGACACCCCACCTGGCAAATTGCTCGAGGGCAGGCTGCAATTGCCGGTCAAGAGCCACCCAGCTCATCCAGAGAATGACGCCGACATTTTTCTGCTTGCCGTAATTGACAATTTCCGGGATGTTCATGCCGGGTTTGGTAGTCAACAGGTCGTCCTGCGGCGACCAGCCATCATCAATGATGATATATTCGATACCGTATTTGGAGGCAAAATCGATGTAGTATTTGTACGTTTCGGTGTTGATACCGGACTTGAAATCAACCCCATAAATGTTATTGGCATTCCACCAGTCCCAGGCGACTTTGCCAGGCTTGATCCATGAGGGGTCTTTGAGCTTGCACGGTTCGGCCAGTTTATAAACCATCTGATTGGTCAGCAGGTCTTTGTCGGCGGCAGCAATAATGACTGCCCTCCAGGGGAATGCACGGGTCCCTTCTGTTTTGGCCAGATAGTCAGCCCGGGTTTTGACTTTGATGTCCAGCGGTGAGGTGTTCTCGGTTTCCAGGGCAGCTTTGGGCAAAACCCCAGCAAGACTGCTTCCAACAGTCCCCTGCAGATACAGACCGGGGTAGTCTCGCAGGTCAGATTCGACGATGGCCACTTTAGGACCGCCAGCGATATCGGCCACAACGGGCAGGGGAGCGAATTGCTTATCGGTAATGGTATCCAGCTTCATCGGCAGGTATTCCCGCTCCGAGTGGCTATAGAAGCTGTCTTCCAGGCCGAAATAAACAGTGGGATTGCCGAACCATGTGAATTTCACCTGTTCATCTTGGACCTGGATAGTACCCGGCAGAGCGGTTGTAAAACGATAGGCGACACCGTCGTTATAGGCCCGGATAATCAGGCCAAACGAATCGAAATGAATGGTCAGTTCATTATACACGTCCGGTACAATGCTGAATTTTTCAGGGACAACCACCTGAATCTGTTCATCAACCGAGCGTGTGACCGTGTTTTTGATGGAGGCATCCGGACCCAGCTTGCGGCCGCCATCGAGGGTCAAGCCAATAGGGCCGATGGTCAGCAGATCCGATTGCTGGTACTGAACGGATAAGATAAGCTGTCGATCCGTTGAAACAGTAATCTGAATTTTCTGGTCAGGGCTTTGTATTTTGAGTGGGGTCCCATCCGCATACAGAATCGAACCGGTGACGGCGATGACGGCCATAATCCACTCCTTTTTGCACATATTTCATCCTTTCCTGTTGGTGATATTAGTCCAAACAATATGATACAATCCGGTTTTTGAATACCGGTATTATGAAGACCAACACCAAAAAAAGCAAAAGAAATAATAGCGATGCATCATATCTGGTTTATCTGACGGAACGGAATAAAAGCTTATCACAGGATTAATTTATAAGCGTTTTCTGAATAGCAGTTAGAATTACTCCGCAGCAATAAAAAAAGATTTGGATTAATGCCCACGTGGCGGGCCATATTTCTCGCGACGAACAGCAGGGGATTTTTAGGATTAAAAGTAAATTATTCCTGCCGATGTAACTTCGTTGAGTCTGAATTTGTCATACATTGACAAGCCTCTTTCTGTGGAAATGTAAATACAAAGTCGCAAGGTGGTCAAAAGCAATATATGACAGTGAAAGGACTAAAATCCATGAAAACCTCACGCAGGGCGTTTTTGAAGGCCGCGGCCGCGATGCCGATGATACTTCCATCCTCTATCTGGGCTGCCCAGACCAAACCCAATGACCGCATCACAATTGGCTTTATTGGCATGGGCAAGCAAAGCCGGGGTTTGCTGGACGGTTTCCTTTCCCGCGGTCAGGTCGTTGCGGTCTGCGATGTGGATACCACGCGTCGTGAAAATGCTCTCAAGCGAGTCAATGACTATTATACCCGTTTCCCGGAACAGGGCACGGCTGATTGCAAAGCCTATGTCGATTTCGAGGAAATCATCGCCCGCAAAGATATCGATGCGGTGTGCATTGCCACCCCTGACCACTGGCACGCCATCCAGAATCTGGCAGCCCTGCGTTCGGGCAAGGATGTCTATTGCGAAAAACCCCTGACCCACGATATTCAAGAAGCCATCGATATTATGCGGGACGTGGACAAATATGGTCGTGTTCATCAGACCGGCTCCATGCAGCGGTCGTCGGCGGAATTCCGTGTGGCCTGTGAGCTGGCCCGCAATGGCATTATCGGGAAAATCAGCCGTATCGAATGCAGTTTCGGCGATCCCGGCCGGCCGTGTGATCTGCCCGAAGAGCCCATGGAGCCCGGATTGGACTGGAACCTGTGGCTTGGGCCGGCGCCGATGCGTCCTTACAGTTCGGTGTTGAGCCCGCGAGGGATGCATGACCACTTCCCCAACTGGCGAAATTATTGGGAATTCGGTGGCGGGATGGTAACTGACTGGGGTGCGCACCATCTGGATATCGCCCAATGGGCACTGGGAATGGATGACAGCGGACCAGTTGAAATTCTTCCGCCGGAAAAAGCCAATGCCAAACGTGGGGCGAAGTTGATTTACGCCAATGGGACAGAGGTGATTCACAAGGATGGCTTTGGCGTCCATATGTACGGCGAAAAGGGGGAAATCCGCGTCAATCGCGGCCGATTCTGGTTTATCCTCGGCGATAAAACGATTTCAAAATACACAGACCGTGAAGACGGCGGCTCGCTCGAATCCAAACTGATGATGGTGGAACGCGAATATCTCAAGGATGCCAGGGTAAGGCTCTACAAGGTCAAGGCCGGCCACATCGATGATTTCTTCGAATGCATGCAGACTCGTAAGAAACCTATTGCCAATGAACAGGTTGGCGGTCGTTCAGCCATTTGCTGCCATTTGATGAATCTGGCGTATCGTTATCATCAGGCCATCAAGTGGGATCCGGCAGCCTGCACGTTTGCCGGCGGAACCGGCAATCCTGAATGGATTGGCCATCACTACCGCGATTACAAGCAAAAAACGTAATTGCTTTTCGACTTTGATAAACCGTTTGGTTGTGCAATGCCATGGCCAAACGGTTTGTTATTGCACCTCAAATTCTTCGGGATACATTCTGCAGGCGGTCTGGACAAGATGGACACCAATCCCGAATCTGTTGGTCGGTAATGGTGATTCGCACACCGGCGCATTCCTGATTGGTGTGTTGGGGGTAAAGTGGATGGGTGCAAACTGCAGGCCGGGACACTGTGCTGTTCTTTGGAAACCGGACCGGGATTGTCTTGCATTTCATGTATATTATGTTCAGGCCGGCCTGAGATAAAGATTTCCACCCTCGAATAGAAAGACGTTGGCCTGTTGTTGAGGAGTTGCCGTGAATAATAATGGGCATTCTATATATGAATCATCAGTTAATGAGTGGGCTGTATTGCAGAAAATAACAAGCAAATCGTGTAATAGAAAAAATTTTATCGGAATTTCCCAAAAATACTTGACACGGTATTTATACGGATGTATATTCGGGATAGTGAGAAGTTGCGAAAAGGTCAGGTGTAAGTGGTTATTATAAATGATGCAATTATTTACTCATTCTTTTTCTCCTTCCTTTTCGGCATTTCTCATAGGCCGGAGTAT
>JAWRKM010000099.1:0-43115 GCA_040306945.1 Anaerohalosphaeraceae bacterium | reverse complement strand
ATTGTCCCATCTCTTTTGAATTTGGTTATCTTTAGTAAGTCTTGCAATTACAACAACAGAGTCCTTTTCATATGGTGTGCCTCGATTAGATAATGTTTCATATATTGCTTCTTGAAGTTTCCTACCCTCAAAATCAAATGTTGTTGCTAAATAATATATATCATAAAAATCCTTCATACGACCTGTAGCTTCCATTAAAGATATAATCGCATCTAATTTCTCTGCTACTGTAGATTCTAAAGAATAAGTTAATACCTCAGGTTTTTCAAACTCTGGAAGTAATACTGGTAGAGTTCTTTCAACTGGGGAAGGTACAATAATATCTCCAACTCCAAAGTCTATACTAAAAGGTGTCTTTGTCCTTCCAATAATACCAGTAAGGTTGACTCTGATACCATGATACTCTTTAACCTCACTAATTTCCTCTAAACCTCTAATTTTAAACTCTACAAAATCATTATTGCTAGGTGAAGAAATAACTTCTTTAACAAGCTTTTCTATAGCATCTAAATCATTTGAATAATTCTTTAAAAGATAATCTGCATCAACTGTTGGTCTTGTAGTAAATCCACTAATTGAATATAATAAAAAACCACCTTTAAGAATAAGATTTTCTTTATAATTACTCCCTGAAAGCCTTCGAATAAATTCTTCTTGGCAAAATAAATTTAGTAGTTGTTGCAATGGGATGCCTTGTTCTTTCGATTTGTTTTTTAGTCTTGCTAAAACTGATGCTTCAATATTTCCCATTACAACCACACTCCTATATATGTCTGTACCTTATTCTTAATGTTAAAAACTTTAGCATATTCAAACAAGTTCCTCACATTTTTCTTTGGATCTCTTATATAGCGTTTTATGGCATTAGTAAATACTTCTCTCTCCAACTTATTCTCATAACGGAGTACATCACATATAGTACGATCCCGATTAAATATTCTCACCTCAACCTCTTCTACTTTAATTACATCCAAACCGATTTCTAGTAGTTTTGGTTCGATATAAAAAACTTCTATTAATGGATAATCAATTTTATACTGACTTTTTTCACTATCTCTATCAACAGCTATTTGCCACGCTTGAGGTATTCTATCTGTATATCCATAATGCATCAGTGCACTTTCAAGAAAGATTACTGCATCTGGAAATAACCTTGCTATTACAGCTTCTTGCGGATATATATTATCAGATATTTCATAATAGCCACGTTTAATTCTAGTAATATCTCCACTCTCTACAAGTTTCTTTATTTGCCGACTTGAAAGCCCCAATGCATTAAGTTCTGATGTTCTTAGTACTCCACCGTGATTTTTAAATTCTTCATAAATAACACTTTTTTCAATCATAATTGCACTCCATTGTCCGCATTACGATTAGCAATGCGGGTATTTTGATGCAATTATATCATTTAATTATTTGATTTTCAAGAATTTTAAATAAAAATAAGCCTAACTCCCATGTTTTGTATTTTAGTTTCTAGTAAATCTCACAAACCATTTATACGATATTTTTTCTCCATCTCTAATTAAAAACTTAAACTTCTTTATAGGATTCTATATGGTCAACAGCTGTTGCTGTGTTAACTTCTTAAGACTGCAAGTACTAAGCATAGAAAACACTGCTCGTCCATGTGCATTATTTAGTATTATGGTGAGCAGTGTTTTCTATAGCATATATTTATTTTGTTGGCGGAGAAGGTGGGATTCGAACCCACGTGCCCGTTAAGGCAACCTGATTTCGAGTCAGGCTCGTTATGACCACTTCGATACTTCTCCCTATTATTTTTTATTTTTTCGCAAATCTTTAAAAAAATCAACTAGTAATTTCTTGCATTCGTCTTCTAATACGCCTTTGGTTACTTCTATTTTGTGATTTAGCTTTGGGTGAGATGTCAAATCTTCAACCGAGCCACAAAATCCTCTTTTTTCATCCATTGTACCTATTACAAGTCTATCAATCCTTGCATTCACTAAAGCTCCTGCACACATTGCACAAGGTTCTAATGTAACATACATAGTGCAATTAATTAATCTCCATCCACCTAAAACCTGTGAGGCCTTTTTTATAGCTATTATTTCTGCATGATGAGTTGGGTCTTTTGTGATTTCTTTCATGTTATATCCTTCTGCTATTATTTTTCCATCATGCACAATAACAGCACCTACAGGTACATCGCAGGTGCTTAATTTTGCAAGTTCAATGGCTTTCTTCATGAAAAGTTCATCCATTATATCACCTATGGTGCACCCGAGAGGAATTGAACCCCTGCACATGCCTTAGGAGGGCACCGCTCTATCCTACTGAGCTACGGGTGCTTACTGTGAAGTGTATTATTTTTGGTTGATTTTGCAAGCTTTTTGGCCTGATTCTGCTGCTAAATCGGATGAATATCCTGCAAAATGCTCATTGCAACTCCCTTAATCAGCGATTCTTCGCCGCACCGGGCCGCCATGATGCGAATATCCCTCCAGGGTGAATCATAAACATACTTGTTCATTGCCAGACGGATACTCTCAGCAAAATAGCCGGTACATTGACGACAGACATAACCTGCAAGGATAATGGTATCCGGATCAAATGTATTGATTGCTGCGGCGGCGGCTCGATTTAAATGTTCTGCGACATAATCTCGTAGCTGCAGAGCATATTCATCTTGCCTTTCGATAGCCTTTCCCCACAAGTCTATCACATCCTCCGGCATCTCAGAGGGCTGCTTGGCCAGCCAATCCGACAGGATGGATTGAGCACCATTGCGGACATCTTTTCGTATTTTATCCGCCAGGATTGGTCCTGATATCAGAGATTCCAGACACCCTTTATGCCCACACCCACAAACAGGCCCATCGGGGTCGTATATAATGTGACCAATTTCCCCGCAGCGCCCTGTTGCGCCGGTCATTAGCTTGCCATCCAGGTATACATTGGCTCCGACACCATTTGCGATATTGATATACAAAATATTCCGAGATTGCAGTTCCGGTTCTTGAGCGATTTCAGCCATCAGTCGAACACGAGTTCCATAGATTAACACCTTGTTTTTCAGCCGTAATTCCAGCATCTCCTTTAATGGAACCTGCTTCCAGCCCAATGGGCTGGATAGCTGAACAGTCCCCTGGGGAGACACAGAGCCGCTCAAGGTAACCCCAATTCCCAGTATTTTATCCCAATCTCCATTTGTTTTCTTGAAAATTGACGGAAATTGCCGCTCAATCGTATCCAATACATAATCCACAGTATGACTGGCCGCGAGTTGAAGTTTGCTTTTTATCAACAGCCCTGCTGTGAAATCAAACACTCCGATATGAATATAACTGGGGTTGATTTCGATACCGACGACATATCGCGCAGAGGGATTGATTTTCAGTAAAATGGGTTTTGGTCCGCGTTTGTCACTGTGCCCTTGTGTTTCGATGACAAGCCCCTTGTCACGCAATCGTGATACAATGCTGCTGGCTGTCGAACTGCCCAGAGAAATCATACGGCAAAGCTGGGTTTGTGATAATTCACCATGCTCTCGTAACAAAGATAGAATCAGCCGTTCATTTCGCTGACCAGCAAGCTTGGAATCTATTGGCGTATTTTTCATGATCGAGGACCCTGATATTCGTTTTAAAGTCACAATATTTCAGGTTATTGTAATTTTCAAGAATTTTATATCAAGTATTAGAAATTCTATTATATCTATATTTATATAAAAGGATTATTCAGTTTGAGGTCACTGGACAGGGAATAGCCATAGGATAAATAGCGTCTTTCTTGCTTGCATTTGTACCTTGTTGCGGTAGAATAATCTCAAGTCGTGGAGAATTAATGACGCAATTCGGAGCAATTGTGTCTTGTTCCATCAAAATAGCGAAACGAAGTGCTAAATTAAGGATATCCAAATGAGTGATTTGTTCAGTGTAAAAGATAAATGTGTTGTTATCACTGGCGGAGCGGGTGTGCTGTGCGGTGGGATTGCCGAAGACCTGGCCAGTGCAGGGGCAAAGGTCTGTATTGCTGATTATGATGATATTCGGGCCAATAAGGCAGCCCAGAAAATTAGCGCCCAAGGGGGCTTTGCCCTGCCAATCAAAATTAATGTTCTGGACAAAAAAGAAGTCTCCGACGCCTTTCAATGTGCCCTTGACAGTATGGGTCGGATTGACGTTTTGATCAACGGAGCTGGCGGGAATAAGAAAGAGGCTACCACCTCCGATACGCTGAAGTTTTTTGATATGCCGGCCGAGGCGATGAAGGCTGTGTTTGATCTGAATTTTATGGGTACGCTGTTGCCTTCGCAGGTTTTTGGACAGTATTTTGCCCAGCAGAAAAAGGGCGTCATCCTGAATATTTCCAGCATGAATGCCTTTCGGCCATTGACTAAAATCTGCGGTTACTCAGCGGCAAAAGCTGCGGTCAGCAATTTTACACAGTGGCTGGCGGTCCATTTATGCCAGAATTATTCAACCGATATCCGGGTGAATGCCATTGCGCCGGGCTTTTTCCTGACCGAACAAAACCGCTTCCTGCTGACCGACGAGACAACCGGCCAATTGACCCCCCGCGGCAAGACCATTCTGGATCATACTCCGATGGGCCGATTCGGCAATCCCGACGAATTGTATGGTGCTGTCCGTTGGCTGATCAGTGATGCATCTCGATTTGTAACCGGTATTGTTGTACCGATTGATGGCGGATTCAGCGCCTTCAGCGGTGTTTAATCCAATCTGATACGAACGATCAAGAAGATACCATTATGCTGTACTATGCTCGCGGAAGCGAAACGGAACAATTACGCAGTGAAGACCTCAAGCAGGGTCTCTATGAAGCCCTGGATAAGCTGGGCCCCAGGCGGAAGGTGCTGGCTGTACCGCCGGATGGAACTCGTTTTTATTCGCGAGCCGGAGAGCTGACCCGCCTGGCTTGGCAGTATTACGGCGACAAAATGACTGATATTCTGCCGGCGCTGGGCACCCATTTTGCCATGACCGAAGCCGAAATCCAGCGGATGTTTGGTGATATTCCTCTGACGCTGTTCCGCAAACACGACTGGCGCAATGATATTGTCACCCTGGGACAGGTTCCCGCCGAATTTGTCAAACAAGTCAGCGAAGGAAAGCTGGATTTTCCCTGGCCGGCACAGGTCAATCGTCTGCTGGTCGAGGGGGGATTCGATTTGATTTTATCGCCAGGGCAGGTTGTTCCGCACGAAGTCATCGGGATGGCCAATTATAATAAAAATATTTTTGTTGGTACCGGCGGCTCGGAAGGAATCAATAAGAGCCATTTTCTGGGCGCTGTCTATGGCATGGAACGAATTATGGGCCGGGCCGACACACCGGTTCGCCGGGTGCTCAACTATGCTTGCGACCACTTTGCCAGACAGCTACCGATTGTATATATCCAGACCGTAGTTGAAGCCACTCCTACGGGGCCGATTGTTCGAGGGTTATTTATCGGGGACGATGTTGAATGTTTTAACCGGGCCGCAGCCCTGTCGCTGAAAGTTAATTTTCAGATGCTGGACGAGCCGCTTAAAAAAGTCGTCGTTTATCTGGATCCGCATGAATTCAAGAGCACCTGGCTGGGCAATAAAAGCATCTATCGCACCCGAATGGCCATGGCCGACGGCGGCGAACTGATTGTCCTGGCTCCCGGTCTCAAGGAATTCGGTGAAGACCCGGAAATCGACCGGCTGATTCGCAAATACGGCTATGTTGGCACGGACCGGGTCTTGAAACTGACACGCGAAAACACCGATTTACAGAACAATCTCAGTGCTGCGGCACATTTGATTCATGGCTCCTCTGAAGGCCGATTCAGCATCACCTATTGCCCGGGTCAGATTACCCAAACGGAAATCGAATCGGTCAATTTCCGTTATGCGGACTTAGATGATATGCTGCAAAAATATAATCCCGAACAGATGAAAAATGGATATAATACCATCAATGGAGAAACGGTTTTCTATATTTCCAACCCCGGGATGGGATTGTGGTCATGGAAAAACCGATTTACAAATACCCAAAGGGTATGATTACTCCGCAACGGCTCAGGCCGTGTTATGCCGCGCGTATTCAGAGGGTTATGTTGCCCCATGCAGTCGCGGTGATACCGTTGCAGGCAGAACCTGGCGTCTGCAGGCTCTTGAGCCGCGACGAAACAGAAAATATCAAGCAGAATCAATATAATCAATAATAATCCTTATTTGAGGAGTAATACCATGTCAAAAGCAGATATCGCAGTCGTGGGACTGGCCGTGATGGGTGAAAACCTCATCCTGAACATGGAAAGCAAGGGCTTCACAGTGGCCTGTTTCAATCGTACCGTCTCCAAAGTAGATGATTTTATCAATGGCCGAGCCAAAGGCAAAAATATCATCGGATGCAAATCTATCGAAGAGCTGGTGGCCAATCTCAAACGCCCCCGCAAAATCATGCTTATGGTCAAGGCCGGAGCTGCGGTGGATGAGTTTATCGATCTGATTTTACCCCATCTGGAAAACGGAGATATCATCATCGATGGCGGCAACAGCCACTTCCCCGACACCACCCGTCGCACGCAGTATGTGGAAAGCAAAGGCAAACTGTATATCGGTACCGGCGTCTCCGGCGGCGAAGAAGGTGCCCTGCTTGGCCCCTCGATTATGCCAGGCGGTTCGGCTGCAGCATGGACTTACGTCAAGCCCATCTTTCAGAAAATCTGCGCCAAAACCGACAAGGGTGAACCCTGTTGTGACTGGGTTGGCGAAAATGGTGCCGGACATTTTGTCAAGATGGTGCACAACGGTATTGAATACGGCGATATGCAGATGATTTGCGAAACCTACCAGATGATGCGGCAGGGTCTGGGCATGACCAATGCCCAGATGCATGAAGTCTTTGCTGACTGGAACAAGGGCGAACTGGGATCTTATCTTATTGAAATTACCCGAGACATACTTGGCTACAAGGATGAGACGGGCCATTACACCGTCGATACGATCCTGGACACGGCAGGTCAGAAAGGCACCGGCAAGTGGACCGTCCTTGCGGCTCTCGACAGCGGTCAGCCGCTGACACTGATCGCCGAGGCGGTATTTGCCCGCTGTCTGTCAGCCATGAAAGAAGAACGCGTTGCCGCGGCTAAAGTCCTCAATGGCCCCAAAGAAAAATTCCTCGGCGACAAGACCACTTTTATCAATGACCTGCGTCAGGCCCTGTATGCCTCCAAGATTGTCAGCTATGCCCAGGGATATCAACTGATGCGTGCTGCGGCAGTTGAATATAAATGGAATTTAAACTACGGCGGCATTGCTTTGATGTGGCGCGGCGGTTGCATCATTCGTTCCGTCTTCCTGGGCAAAATCAAGGATGCGTTTGACCGCAACCCGAACTTGACTAATCTCCTGCTGGATCCATTCTTCAAAGAGGCGGTGGAAAAAGCCCAGTCCAGTTGGCGTCGGGTGGTTACTGAAGCGGTCCGGATGGGAATTGCCATTCCTGCCATCAGTTCGGCACTGTCCTACTATGACGGATATCGCAGTGCGATCCTGCCGGCCAATCTGCTGCAGGCCCAGCGCGATTATTTCGGCGCCCACACCTATGAACGCACGGACAAGCCCAGAGGTCAGTTTTTCCATACCAATTGGACTGGTCGCGGCGGGAATACGGCAGCGTCAACCTATTCTGTCTAATGGTAACACGACAAGGCCCCGGGCTGCGGGGCCTTTTATTTATTTCTTTTGAGGTCGAATAGCCCATTGCGGAGCATAACCATGATCTATATGCATGAGAATTTTCTGCTGCACAATAAAACGGCAGAATACCTGTACCACGAACACGCCGTGAAAATGCCCATTTACGATTATCATTGCCATTTGCCCGCGGCCCAAATTGCTGAAGACAAGCGATTCGAGAATCTGACGGCAATCTGGCTGGCCGGAGATCACTATAAATGGCGTGCGATGCGAACCAATGGGATTGATGAAAAATATATCACCGGCAATGCTTGCGATTTTGAGAAATTTCAAAAATGGGCCGAAACCGTACCTTACTGTCTCCGCAATCCGCTGTATCACTGGACCCATCTGGAGCTGAAAAAACCCTTCGGTATCACCGATAAAATCCTGAATTCAGACACTGCCAAAATCATCTATGACACCTGCGGCGAGAAGCTTCAGACCGCTGCATTCAGCGTCCGCAATATTATGCGGAGCTGGAATGTCAAGCTGGTCTGCACCACCGAAGACCCCACTGATACGCTCGATTATCATCAGGCCATCCGCAAAAGCGGTTTTGAAATCGCCGTGCATACCGCATGGCGGCCCGATAAGGCCATGTCGGTGGAGCATCCTGCCCTGTTCAATGCCTGGACGGATAAACTGGCAGCCTTAACGGACACCAACATCAGAGACTTTGACAGCTTTCTGTCAGCAATTCGCAAGCGGCAGGAATACTTCCATACCAATGGCTGCCGCCTGTCCGATCACGGCCTCGATCAAATATACGTCTCTGACTATACCGAAACAGAGATCAGGGATATCTTTATCAAAGTCCGCAGCGGCCACTCGGTATCTGCTCATCAGGTGGAGCTGTTCAAATCCGCCGTGCTGTATGAATTATGCCTGATGAATGCCGAAAAAGGCTGGGTCCAGCAGTTCCACCTGGGCGTCCTTCGCAATAACAACAGCCGGATGTTTGCCAAACTTGGGCCGGATACCGGCTTCGATTCCATCGGCGATTTTAACCTGGCTGCCCCGATGGTCAAGCTCTTCGACCGGCTCGACAGGCACGGCAGGCTGTGCAAAACCATCCTGTATAACATTAACCCCAAGGATAATGAGGTCATGGCCACCATGCTGGGCAATTTCCAGGATGGCTCCTGCCCCGGCAAGATGCAGTATGGATCGGGCTGGTGGTTCCTTGACCAAATGGACGGGATGATCAAGCAGATGAATGCCTTGTCCAATCTGGGATTATTGAGCCGTTTTGTGGGGATGCTGACAGATTCTCGCAGTTTTCTGTCTTATTCGCGGCATGAATATTTCCGACGAATCCTGTGCAATCTTCTGGGAGATGAAGTGGAAAAAGGATTCTGGCCCAACGACAAAAAATGGCTCGGCCAAATTGTCGAGAATATCTGTTATCATAACGCCCGGCATTACTTTGATATGACTCTGCCGGGCGTTTGAGGAGTGTCTTAACGTCTAAGCTGACTATTTTTCGTGGGCAATCAGATCGTCATAGGTCTGACGGCGACGAATAACGGTATACTGATCCCCGTCCACCAGCACTTCGGGCAGCAGTGGGCGAGCATTGTAATTACTGCTCATGGTATAACCGTAAGCTCCGGCCGTAAAGATCGAAATCAAATCCCCCCGCTTCACCGCAGGCAGCGGACGTTCTTTGGCGAAGAAATCAGCCCCTTCGCAAATGGGACCGACAATGTCCACTTGTTCGCATCCTTCGGGATTGAGATACCGGAATTTCTTCGGTGGTACCAGGGAAGGATCCACCTGTGCAGGCCAGATAAAATGGAAGGCATCATACAGCGGCGGACGAATCAGGTCATTCATGCCCGCATCCACAATGACAAATTTCTTTTTGCCGCCCTGCTTCAGATACAACACCCGCGTCAGCAAAATGGCGGAGTTGGCAGCAATGCTGGCTCCCGGTTCAAGAATTAATCTGAGTCCTTTATCCTTAAGCAGAGGAACAATTACGCCGGCATAATCACTGGCAGAAGGTGCGGTTGACGTTTCATAATCGGCACCATAGCCCCCCCCCATATCCAGCGCCTCGATGGTAAACCCATCCGCCCGCAGTTCGTCAATCAATTTGACCGTCTTCTGCAACGCCTCGGCATAGGGCTGCACGGATTTGCCGGCAGAACCCAGATGCACATGTACCGCGCAAAGCTGGACGGTACCATTCTTGCCATATTTGTTGAAAACCTGGCGGGCCCGTTCAATGTCCACACCAAACTTGGACTCTTTCTTGCCAGTGGTGGTATAAGTATGTGTACGAGGGTCCACATCGGGATTGACTCGCAGCGCCGCTTTGGGGCTTTTGCCGAGGTTGCGGGAAATCGCAATCAGATTTTCCAGTTCAGCTTCAGATTCGATATTGAAATACCCAATCGGAGCATTCAGGGCCTCGATGATTTCCTTGTCGGTTTTGCCGACGCCTGCATAGACAATTTTAGTCGTATCAACACCGGTTTGCTTGGCCCTGAATAATTCCCCGCCGCTGACAATATCAAAACCGCTGCCGGCCTCCGCCAGCAGTTTAAGGATATGAATATTGGAACAGGCTTTGATGGAATAGCATATCAGCGTATCCAGACCCGAAAATGCATCCTTAATTCGATTAAAATGGCTCAGGAAGGTCGCCTTGCTGTAAATATACACCGGCGTACCGACGACTTCGGCGATTTTTTCAACAGCCACATTTTCTGCGTACAATTTACCTTGTTTATATCCGAAATAATCCATATATAATCCTTTAATTTGTCCATCTTGATAGAATGGGGTAGTATACCGCATTTCTCATCGGAGGCAAGCCCCCAGTCGACTAAAGTCTTGATTCCTATCAAGAAAAGGCTGTAACAGAATGTCAATTCAGGTATAATTCATTTTTTGAATGAGACTTGAACAATGTGATTATTCGATTACAAGACAATAATACTCCATTATGAAGACAAAGATCAAAGACCAAATTGAGCAGCTCCGCGCAACGCTTCGCCGGCACGATTATTTGTATTATGTCTTGAATCAGCCAGAGATTTCCGACCAGCAGTATGACCAGTTATTTGCTGAACTTAAACGACTCGAAACCGAATATCCGGAATTGATCACGGCCGACTCCCCCACCCAGCGTGTCTCGGAACATCCCATTGAAGGCTTTGCTCAGGTTTCACACAGTGTACCGATGCTCAGTATCGATAACACCTACAGTGAACAGGAGTTGCGGGAATTTGATAAACGCATTCGCAAGGGGCTCGAGTCGGACGATTTCGAGTACGTCGTTGAATTGAAAATCGATGGACTGGCCATCAGCCTGCATTATGAATCCGGCCGGCTCGTCACGGCTGCCACGCGCGGCGATGGGCGGACGGGTGATGATGTAACGGCCAATATTCGAACTATCCGGGCCATTCCGCTGGAGCTGATGAATCCTCAACATTGCCCTGCCGTATTGGAGGTACGCGGGGAGGTCTATATGCCCAAAAAGGCCTTTTACGAACTGAACAAGGCAAAGATGGAAGCGGGCGAACCGGAGTTTGCCAACCCCCGTAATGCCGCCGCCGGTTCCCTGAAGCTGCTGGATGCCCGGATTACCGCAACGCGCAAGCTGTCGTTTTTTGCGTATTCGCTGGGCAAAGTCAGTACTCCGCTGGCACAAACCCACTGGGATTCACTCGAACAATTGAAGACCTTTGGCCTGCCAACGAATCCCCATGCCTCAAAAGCCAACAATATCGACGAGGTCATACGGATTTGCAACTCCTGGGCAGGTAAAAAAGACAAACTGGACTATGCTGTGGATGGCATGGTCATCAAACTTAACCGCTATGACCAGCAGGATATACTGGGCATGACCGGCCGCAGTCCGCGATGGTGTATTGCTTATAAATTTCCTGCCGAGCAGGCAGAAACAATTGTGGAATCCATTGAGGTTCAGGTTGGCAAGACTGGCACGCTCACTCCGGTAGCCAACCTGAAACCCGTCAAACTGGCCGGAACAA
Source organism: Anaerohalosphaeraceae bacterium (assembly GCA_040306945.1). Classification (GTDB taxonomy): domain Bacteria; phylum Planctomycetota; class Phycisphaerae; order Sedimentisphaerales; family Anaerohalosphaeraceae; genus Anaeroglomus. The sequence goes on along the minus strand of JAWRKM010000099.1, from coordinate 31,406 downwards.
CAGTGAAACGGGCCAGTCTGCATAACTTTGATATGCTCAGCAAACTGGATGTCCGCTGCGGCGACACCGTCATTATTGAAAAAGCCGGCGAAATTATTCCGCAAGTGGTGTCTGTCAAACACAAACAGCGGAACTTGTTTGACAGCAAACCGTTTGCAACCCCCACACACTGCCCTGCCTGCGGAGAACCCGTTCGAAAAGATGACAATGGCGTTTTCATCCGCTGCGTCAATACCCAATGCCCCGCCATCCTGAAAGAACGGCTGATTTACTTTGCCGGCAAAGGGCAGATGGATATTGACAATCTCGGCCCTGCACTCATTGAACAGCTGGTCGAGAAAAAGCTGGTCAGAACCTTTGCCGATCTATACAGACTCACGTTCGGACAACTGGTCCAGATGGAACGGATGGGTGATAAAAGCGCAGCCAACGTGATGGAAAGCATTGAACAAAGCAAAACCCGACCATTATGGCGGGTGATTGCCTCGCTGGGTATTCGTAATATCGGCGGCCAGACAGCTCAGATTCTTGCGGATGAATTCGGGTCACTGGATGCGCTGATGGAAGCGGATGTTCAACGGTTAGAGTCTATCGATCAGATTGGGCCGATTGTCGCTCAGAGTGTGTACGATTATTTCCATGATCCGGACAATATTCAGGCGATTCGGGATATGCTGGACGCCGGCGTCCAGCCTGCTGCAACAGCAAAGAAAGCCAGCAATAAGCTCAAAGGCCAGACCGTTGTGGTCACGGGTACGCTGAAACACTATTCGCGTCAATCCATCGAACAAACCATCAAAGACCATGGGGGGAAAACGTCAGGTTCGGTCAGTAAAAAAACATCATTTGTGCTCGCAGGCGAAAATGCCGGCAGCAAACTGGACAAAGCCCGCCAACTGGGCATCGAAATCATTGACGAAGAGGAATTTCAGAGGCGGATCCAATGACCACACCCCAGCACACGGAATATATGCGGCGTGCCCTTGAGCTGGCAGCACAGGGAATCGGCTCGGTGGAACCCAATCCCGCTGTCGGATGCATAATCGTCAAAGACGGGCGGATCATCGGACAGGGGTTCCATCAGCGTTTCGGCGGACCTCATGCAGAAATCAACGCCCTTGCAGATTGCCGCAATCGTGGGTTTGACCCTGCAGGGGCCACAGTCTATGTCACGCTGGAACCCTGCTGCCACACCGGCAAGACCGGTCCCTGCACCAGAGCCTTAATTGAAGCCCAGGTCGGTGCTGTTGTTGCAGCGGTCCAGGATCCTTCGGATAAAGTCGCAGGCAAGGGGTTTGCCCAACTGCGCCAGGCCGGAATTGATATCACGGTAGGAGTATGCGATGCTCAGGCGCGTCGTCTCAATGCCCCCTTTTTCAAACTTGCCAAAACCGGCCGCCCCTGGGTGATAGCCAAATGGGCTCAAAGCATCGACAGCAAGTTAGCCTGGCACAATCCCCCCGCCGAGGGCAACTGGATTTCCGGCCCACCAAGCCGACAGGACGTTCATCAGCTCCGCAAGCGATGTCAGGCCATTCTGGTCGGTGTCAATACGGTGCTTGCAGATAATCCTCGCCTGACCATCCGCATTCCCGGACATGCTGTTGAACGTCCGCCGTTGCGGGTCGTGCTGGACACACATCTGAGAACTCCGTTGGACTGCCATTTGACAACAACAACCAAGGCCCCGACCATGATCGCAACCTCCGAATCTGCCATACAAACAAATCAAGAAAAAACCGCGGCGTTTCGCAAGGCGGGTGTGGAGGTCTTGCCTCTGTGTCAAAGCAATCAGCATCCGGATTTATCCCACCTGCTGGCCGAACTGGGGCGGCGCGGCATTCAACAGCTTCTGGTCGAGGGCGGCCCAACGGTCTTATCCTCTTTTTTTAGTCTGAATCTGGCCGATGAACTGTGTGTATACATCGCTCCTATACTCCTGGGGAAAAATGGCACCGCAGATTTAAGCTCTGCTCTAAATGCATTAGCCCTGCCGAGGCTTTATGATGTAAAAATCGCCACCGTTGGACAGGACATCAAAATATCGGCCCTGCTGGATAATGGATATCCTGGAACATTATTACATCCATTCTAAGTCTCAAATACGGGAAAGGCATCTTCTATGCAAGCCATGATCAGACGAGTCTTAATTCCAATATTGATTATCAGTATGCCGATTTCGGCCATGATTGCTTATACGCTGTACTATCAAAAAGCCAAACGGCATCATATGGAACACACCCAATCGCACACAGCCCCGGTGTCTTTTGGCACCCAAAACTGGGAAAGCTTTCGCGGCAATCCCGCCCAGACCGGCACTTCGGAAGGCCCATTACCAGCCCGGCTATCAATCAAATGGACATTCCATGCCAACGACGCCGTCAAGTCCACACCTGTTGTCAAAGATGGTAAAGTCGTTGTAACCTCCAGCGATAACAATATCTATTGTCTGTCATTGGACAAGGGTGAACTCATCTGGACGTTCACAGCGGGCGATGACATTGAAGCCAGTGCTCTGGTCATCAACAACCAGGTCTATGTGGGTTCCCAAGACCGTACTTTGTATGCGATTGATGCCGAACGGGGGCTGCTTGTCTGGACCTGTAAAACCGGCGGCAAAATTACCGGCGCGGTTAATTATCGTACGGTCAACGGCTCAACAGAGCTTTTTGCCGGCAGTTATGACGGCCTGCTTACCTGTCTTGATGCCCAAACCGGCACAAAAAAATGGTCGTATGAAGCTCACAATTACATCAATGGCTCACCTGCCATCGATAGCGGCCTGGCTGTCTTTGGTTCCTGTGATGCCAATCTGTATCTGGTTCCGCTGGACGACCCCAACAGCACCAGGACCTTTGACAGTGGTTCTTATATTGCAGCCAGTCCTGCGATTGCCAACGGCAGGATTTATGTCGGCAATTTTGATGGCCGGTTTTTCTGTGTAGATATCGAAACCGGAAAAGACGTGTGGGCCTATCAAGATGCCAAAAAGGCTTTTTTTTCCAGTCCTGCTGTGAATGGCAGCTATGTCGTCGTCGGCTGTCGGGACAAAAAAGTATATTGTTTCGAGGCCATGACAGGAAGACTCCTCTGGACCTTTTTGACAGGCGATGAAGTGGACAGCAGTCCCGTTCTATGCGGCGACCAAATTCTAATCGGCAGCAGCGACGGCAAACTCTATTGCCTATCTGCTGCCGACGGCAGACTCATCTGCTCTTTTGATGCAGCCAGCGCTATCCTGTCCGGTCCCGCAGTTGCAGACAACTGCATCCTGATTGCCTGTGAAAACGGCACAGTCTATGCCCTCCAGCAGGCCAAGTAAAGAAGACCCTGGCTTAACGCCTGAGATACAGTCCGCCGGGCAACTGTTTAATCAGTCCCTTCAGCTGCAGGCTGATCATCGAAGCATGAACCTGGCCTGCCGTTAAGCCGGATTTGGCAATCACCTGTTCGGTATGCAGTGGTTCTCCATCAAAGCTGTCCAGGATTTCCTTTTCAACTGCCGATAGGGTGATCCTGGTCATATCAAATAAGGTCGCCCGGGCCTTCTGTTCCGCCTGTACCGCGGCGTCAGCAACATGCTCTTTCAGTCCCTGCCCTACACAACCCAGCGTATCGAGGATATCATCGAGTGAATCGACCAGCCGGGCCCCTTCTTTGATCAGCTTGTGGCACCCGCCGGACAACGGTGAATCAATCTTGCCGGGAATAGCCATCACATCCCGGTCGTATTCAAGGGCAGCTCTGGCCGTCAGCAGAGATCCGCTGTTGTGCGGCGCTTCAACCACCAGGGTCCCCAGTGACAATGCCGCAATAATACGGTTGCGCGCCGGAAAATTTTCAGACAGCGGTTCATATTCCATCGGCAGCTCACTAACCACTGCACCGGATTCGGCAATCATCTGGGCCAGCTTTGCATTTTCAGACGGAAAAACCATTGCCAATCCGCAGCCTTGCACGGCAATCGTTCGTCCTTTGGCAGATAATGCCCCCCGATGCGCAGCAGTATCTATTCCGCGAGCCAGACCACTGACAATGGTAAGACCGGATGAAGCCAGAAGATGGGCAAATCGCGACGCCTGCTCTGAACCATAGGCACTGCATCGACGTGAGCCGACAATCGCAACCGACAACGCATCACTGCGATCCAGCGTCCCCCGAACATACAGGACCGGCGGCGGATCATACACACTTTTCAATGCGGCTGGATAGCGGACATCATTCCAGTGAATCAGGGTCACGCCATGCTTGTCGGCAAGCCCGATTTCTTTGGAAACATCATAACTCAAACGGGAGCGGGCAATTTTTTCGGCAGTCGCATAACCAATGCCCTCCACCCGCGTCATCTCGGACACTGAGGTCTGCAGTGCGTTTTCAACCGATCCGAATTGTTTAACCAGCCGGCCAAATAGTACCGGCCCAACGCCGTCTGCGTGGGTTAATCGCAGATAATCCTCAATGCCTTCCGAATGGCATGTTCCGCCCGACCCCATATATCTACTCCTTCTTGGAAATGGGTATTTTACATGGTCAGATGCCGCTCAATAAAGCTCGTATCCACTTGATTTTTTACATACAGATTATGCGAGAGAATTTTCAGGCATGCCGGAATCGTCGTTTTGATCGGTTCAATCTTGAATTCCCGCAGTGCCCGCTTCATAGTGGCAATCGCCTCTTCGCGCGTCGGCTGATGGACAATCAGCTTGCTGACCATCGAGTCATAATACGGTGAAATGACCGCATCCTGACACAAATACGTATCCACCCGCACGCCTGGTCCGCCGGGAGTGAAGAACTTGGTAATTTTGCCCGGACACGGTGCAAAATTACGATCCGGGTCCTCGGCATTGATGCGGCATTCCATCGCAACGCCGGTATGCTTGATATCGCGCTGACGCAAATCCAGCGGCAGACCGGCGGCAATCTTAATCTGCCACTTAATCAAATCCTGTCCGGTCACCATTTCTGTGACCGGATGTTCCACCTGGATACGCGTATTGACTTCGATAAAATAAAAATTCTTGTCCTTATCCAGCAGAAATTCCACTGTGGCCGCATTGTAGTACTCGGCATGCTTAATCAGACGAAGAGCCGACTTACAGAGCTCCTCCCGGGTCCGCTCATCCAGAACAGGACACGGTGACTCTTCAATTAATTTTTGATGCCGACGCTGAATGGTACAGTCGCGTTCGTAAAAATGCACTGCATTGCCGCTTTTGTCGGCCATGACCTGAACTTCAACATGCCGCGGCTCAAGAACGTATTTCTCGATATACAACGTTCCATTTTTAAAAGCTACTTCTGCCTCCGCCTTGGCGGCCGCAAAAGCCTTGTGCAGACTGATATCATTATGGGCCACACGCATCCCGCGTCCGCCACCCCCGGCCGCCGCCTTGATAATCACCGGATAGCCGATTTTATTGGCAATCTTGACTGCTTCCGCTTCGTTAGCTATCGGCCCATCGGATCCGGGCACCAGAGGCACACGGGCTTCCTGGGCCAACTGCTTGGCTGCAACTTTATCTCCCAGTTTCCGCATCGCCGCTGGACTAGGACCAATAAAGGTAATTCCGCATTCGTTGCAAATTTCAGCAAAATGGGCATTTTCCGCGAGAAAACCGTATCCCGGATGAATTGCATCCACATCCGCCACTTCCGCAGCACTGATAATAGCAGGAATATTGAGATAACTTTTCGCACCCGCTGCAGGCCCAATACAAATGGCTTCATCAGCCAGTTTAACATAGGATGCCTCTCGATCGGCTTCAGAATAAACCGCAACCGCTTCGATTCCCAATTCATGACAGGCACGAATAACTCGAAGCGCAATCTCACCCCGGTTGGCAATTAAAACTCGTGAAAACATATCTTGATCCCTATTATATAAGGAAGTGACGGATGCACTTAGGGTCGCACTTTGAAGAGAGCCTGGCCGTACTCGACCGCTTGCCCATCTTTACAGCAAACCTCAACAACTGTACCATTCATCTCAGCCTTGATTTCATTCATTACCTTCATTGCTTCGATGATGCAAACAACCGTTTCCGGATTGACCTGGTCGCCAACCTTGACAAATGGTGCTGCATCAGGACTGGGGGCCATATAAAATGTGCCAACGATGGGGGACTTGATCAGTTGGAGGCCAGAATCGACCGCTGCCGGTGCTGATGCGGCCGCGGGCGCAGGTGCTGCAGGCGGCGTTACGGGGGCAGGAGCCGGATAGGATGGCATAGGCATCGGTCCACCCATGGGTTGATATTGAATTAAACGAGCATCCGCACCGGGACGCTTCAGATGAATCCTGGAATCGCCATCAACAATCTCAATTTCAACCAGGTCATTATCTTTCATCAGTGCGACCAGCTCTTTTACTTTCTGTAAATCCTGTTCCTGCTTTTCAGCCATGGGGGTTCTTCCTTAATTTTACATTATTCTTAGGGAGTCCATTTTCCAGCCCAAAAGTTTAGTCGGATAGTATACCCAGCCCGCTTAATAATTCAAGCATTTTATGCAAATTAGAAGGCTATAACATATCCAATTTGTCTTTATAGGAATTATGTTTTTATCTGATTATTGCTTTTTTTTCAGAAATCGCCATAATACTGTCTTTTTAAGCACTACATTCAGCAGGACAATTTGATCGATGAAAACAATAACTGAACTTCTGCAACAGGCCGTTGTGATTGCCGATGGGGCTATGGGGACGATGCTCTACCAGCACGGGGCGTTTCTCAATACCTGTTTTGAAGAGCTGAACCTGACACGCCCGGAACTGGTCGGGCGTATCCATAGCGAATATATCGAAGCCGGTGCGGATTTCATCGAAACCAACACCTATGGAGCCAATGCATTCAAGCTGGCCCGGTTTGGTCTGAGTGACCGCAGCGATCAGATCATTCATGCCGCAGTGGAAATTGCACGACAGGCAGCAAACGATAAGGTTCTGGTGGCCGGGGCAATAGGGCCGCTTGGTGTGGATTTGCCACAGATTCCTGAGCATTTGCGAAATGCGGCTTACGAGGCGTTTGTGTCCGTGGTTCGTTCTCTGGATTCGGCCGGAGCCGATTTCCTTTTGATGGAAACGTTTTCCAGCTCCGACGAACTGCTTTTAGCCATCGAGGCGGCCGCCGATGTCTGTACAAAACCGATTTTTGCCCAGATGACCTGCGGTCCCAAGCAAGAAACACGATATGGCGTACCCATTCAGGATGCCATTGCCCCTATCGCTGCACACCCAGCGGTAATCGCAGTCGGTTTGAATTGTTCGATCGGTCCGTCGGATATGCTGGAGGCAATTCGCAAAATCCACCGTATGACCTCCAAACCGTTTATCGTCCAGCCCAATGCTGGTTTTCCGCGTCAGGTGGAAGGACGCATGCTGTATATGTGTACGCCGGAGTATATGGCCGAATATGCCAAACGGTTTCTTGAAATCGGCGTCAAAGTCATCGGCGGCTGCTGTGGTACCACCCCGGCCCATATCCGTGAGATTGCCAAGGCTGTCCGCCCCCTGGCCCGCATATCGACTGCCGGCCCTGTCCAGGTATCCATTTCCGCTGTTCCCCACAAAAAGCAGCCTGAATTCGAAGCCAAGCCGCTGGCACAAAAGAGTCTATTGGGTAAAAAAATCGCCGAAGGTGTTCCGGTTTTCTGTGTGGAATTGACCCCTCCCCGTGGTACCGACAGTGCCAAATTAGTACAAAACGCAAAAATCTGTGCCGATTACGGAATTGATGCCGTTAATATTCCCGACGGCCCTCGTGCCAGCGCCCGCCTGAGTCCTTTGGTCTCAGCAGTAAAAATCCAGCAGGCAGCTCCTATCGAAACCATCCTTCATGTGTGCTGCCGGGACAAAAATATCATCGGTCTGCAATCGGATCTGCTGGGGATTGATGCGATGGGTATCAAAAATACTCTGCTGATTACCGGTGATCCGCCAAAACTGGGCGAATACCCGGATGCAACGGCAGTCTTTGATCTGGATTCGGTTGCATTGACTCGTGTTGTCAGCAACCTGAACCGGGGGCTGGATATTGCCGGCAACGCCCTGCCTGCTCCGTTGACACTGACTATTGGCGTCGGAGCCAATCCTGTGGCGTCCGAACTGTCTCGTGAAATCAATCGCTTTAAGCAGAAAGTGGCTGCAGGCGCAGAATATGCCATTACCCAGCCGGTATTCGACGTAGATATGTTTTTTGCATTCCAGACCGCGGTCAAGGATCATCATATCCCGCTGATTGCTGGCATCTGGCCGTTTACCAGTTATAAGAATGCCGAATTCATGGCCAACGAAGTCCCCGGCGTGGTTGTGCCGCCTAAATTGCTTGAGCGTATGGCCAAAGCCGCCACTCAGGAACAGGCCCGCAGAATCGGAATTGAAATTGCCCGCGAGATGATGGAACGTCTGGCTCCTCACGTCGCTGGCTTTGCGGTCAGTGCCCCGTTTGGGAATGTCAAAATCGCCCTGGCTGCCATGGGACGGCTGGATCCGGATCATTTGGACTGATGAAAACAGAATTGCTTGATTACCACTTGCCGCCGGAACTGATTGCACAAACTCCTGCAGATAAAAGGACCGCCTCCCGTCTACTGGTTTTGCATCGGAGGGAGGGGCGTTTGGAAGATCGGATGTTCAGCGACCTGCCGGAATATCTGCGGCCAGGCGACTGCATGGTGTTTAACAACACCAAAGTCCTTCCCGCCCGTTTCTATTTCCAGCGTGCCTCCGGAACCCGTATGGAAGCCCTGTTTCTCAGTGAGGTCCAATCTGGTCTGTGGCAGGTGATGATCAAAAATGCGCGTCGCATCAAAAGCGGGGAGACATTGACGTTTCTGAATCGCGACAACACCCCCGGCTCAGCCTGTATTGCCCTGGAGCGAACCGACGAGGGACACTGGCTGCTGCAACTGCATACCCCAGACAGTGCGGAAAGCGTCCTGCAAACCATCGGTTTTGCCCCCCTGCCGCCCTACATCAAACGCGATGGACAGCACGATCCCGTCAACAACGATTTGTCCCGCTATCAGACGGTCTATGCTGAAAAACCCGGCGCCATTGCCGCACCGACCGCGGGGCTGCATTTTGATCAGGCCCTTCTGGATAAAATTTCGGCCATGCACATCCTTTATGCCCGCTGCACCCTGCATGTCGGCACCGGCACATTCAAACCTGTCCAGACGGAAATACTCGAAGAACACCCCATCCATTCTGAATTTTACGATATGCCCTCCGATGCCGCCCAGACCATCAACTCTGTCCGAGAGGCCGGCGGGCGCATTATTGCGGTCGGTACAACCTCGGTCCGCACTCTTGAAAGTGTTGCCTGTGAAGGCAAAGCAGTTCCCTCTTCAGGGCAAACACGCCTGTTTATCACTCCCGGATATCGATTCAACCTGGTCGACGGCATGATCACCAATTTTCACTTGCCACGATCTACCCTGTTATCCCTGGTGGCTGCATTTGCCGGGCTGGATAGGATTCTGGACGCCTATCAGCATGCCATTGATCGGAAATATCGGTTTTATTCCTATGGCGACGCAATGCTGATTATCTAAGGTGCAGCGGAAACTTATTATTGTGCCGGAAGACGCAGTTCTGTTGCGGGCGTCTGATCATGGTTAGGCCATCGCAAATGCCACAGGTCTTTCAGAGCTACGGTTCGATGCGTAAATCCCGCATAATCAAATTGACCTTCATCTGGTGACGGGCGATGTAAAAAATAACGCATCTACTGGACATTGTCAGGGTGTTCAAGGATTTGAATCCATTCAGAAACAGGGGCGGATTATCCAAGTCTTGAGGCCACCCAACTCACTCCCCAAATAGAGGGACGCCGGCTGAGATGTTCAGCCAGTCCCCCCGGCATAGTGTCTTTACCGGCAGGCCTGTGAGGCCTGCCGGTAAAGCAGTGTTATTCAACCTGGTTACTCGCCGCAGGCAGTTTGCGGATAAAGACCGCAACTGAGCCAATGGGAAGCAAACGTGGCAAAATCAGCCAGATCAACGCGACAGTTGCCGTCATAATCATAAGTATTCGCATAAGGCTTCAGGCACAGCGCAGCATCCGGCTTGCCAACCAGATACATATCCGCAATTTCCAGGCCGGTTAATCGATAATTGTATATTTTCACATCATCAATGGCGCCAGCCAGGAAATCCGTCACGACGCCGCGGTTATTGTTGGCACCGATAATCATCGGGTAATCCCATGGTTCAAATGTCGGACTGGATGTATAGGCATCAGTCGCTCCAAGGGGCTTCCCGTCCAGATACAACTGAGCGACAGCACCTTTTTCATAGGTTGCCGCAATCAGATGCCATTGGCCGTCTCCGGCCAGCGGGGCAGCCGCTGTACCGCTGACGTCAGGCATATCGACATCACCACTGTTTTGACGCAGGCGGAAATGAATCTCCTGCCCATTCGTTCCTGAAAGCCACATCTGACATCCCGGTCCTGTACCATCATTATGGGTCCCCAAAATCATGGCTGCAGGGGCACTGATACTGTCTAGGCGTACCCAGCAGGCGATTGTGCCGGCTTCCAGCCCCCCTCCCAGACTGCTCTTGGGATAGGCTTCGGTGGTTAGCTGCACATATTGTGTTCCATTGAACTGGATTGCCTGGCCAAGATTTGATACCCCCGTAATAAATCCCGGCAGCGAGATATTATTCGGTTCACCTCTCAGTGTGCCATGCACCGTTCCCGCAGCGTCGTTAGCGTTCCCATCAAAGGGATAATATGCCACCAGCCGCTGAACAGTCAAGCCCGCAGACAGGGTCGTTTTGGTTTCCGCACTGCTATTGGTCACGGAACAGTAATAATAAGCCTCATCTGAAATTTGGACGTTGGCAACAGACAGGGTGGCCGTAAAAGAACCACTGCCAAGACTGGCCACTGTCACTGTCAAATCCCCGCTGGTCCTGGTACCGGGGCCCGTCTGAGAAACCAGCAGGATATCCGGTGTTCCCGCTTTATACCAATTGACCGTCGGCGTGGTCAGACTTTCAAACGCAGTCGAAAATACAGCTGTTTGAGATACTTTCACCGATACATTCTGAGGATTGGCCGTGATGATAGGAACGCTTTTGACAGTTTCAAAAAACCAGACTGGCCCTGTCACCGTGTTGGGATCCGTGGGGGCGGAGTTGTTGATACTTTCGTCAACCCGCCAATAATACACGGTATCCGTCTTCAGGCCTGAAACGAAAGCCTCAATCGGTTCTATCATATCGGTGATCACGGTCGGATTGACCGCCATATTGGGATCGCCTTCTCTCAGATAAAGATAGTGCTTCGTTACCCCGGCAAGCTCAGCAGTATTCCAGGCCAGTTTTGGTGTAACTGCCGGATTCACCAGCTTCTGACCGTTGGCCGGAACGGGATTATTCGCCCAGGGAATAGACGAACGAAGCATCATATCGCCGGGGGTCCGGGCAATTTTGCTAATGCGGACTTCATCGATTAGCCCTTCAAAGTTTTCCGTCCCGATGCCGCCGGTGGTACGAAGCTCATTACCAATGGCAAACTTGGACATCACCGTTCCGGTCAAATCCGCCGTCAGATTGAACGTCGTACTTCCCACCTGCTGGGCAACTGTAGCCGTCCCCAGCGGAGTCCAATACAGCTTCAGGTTGCCGGGGGTATTGGCATTACCATCATACGTCACTGCGGCATGGTACCATTGCCCTGCCGTGTAGGTAATCGGGGCGTCAAATGCCAGCACACTGCCTGCCAGGCTTTGGAATCGCAGTGTTGTACCGCCATCCTGAATGCGGAACTGAAAACCCCGCACATCATTCGCACCATCCGATTCAGCACATATAATTTCCATGTGGGTCGGTTCTAACCCCGGCGCCATATCCGGCCTGACAATGGCTTCAAACGTAAAGGCACCATCCGCCCCCATAAGTCGTGAAAGAGCGATTGCATTCACTGCATCGCCGGCATACGGGGCAACTCCGCTCTTGCCATCGTAGGTGTTTAAGGCATTTCCGTAACCATCCGCAGACGAGACCAATGTCGCCCCGTTGACCAGCGGCAAATGAAGTGGGTTGACTGTAACCATGTCTGGCACATTTGATCCGCTTAAAGTATCAAAATGCCATAAGTGCAGGGTCTGTGCGTCAACCGGATAGGGGCCGACCGCAGCAGCCTGAGTGTTCGATACGATAAGACACGCCATAAAAGCAATCAGCAGCCATGTTCTCATTCTACATCCTCCACATTAAAGGTTTCTAAACTTCGTTTTTCGGTAACGTAATAACCCTCTATCCGCATACAAGCAGATTTAAGGTTCAAGATACAGGTACGGTGTTGCAAACAACGCCCAGTCATTAAAATGCGTCCCATCGGGCCCTTCCGTGGTAATCAGGGTCAAAAACTGATCCTGGCTGGAAATGGGAATACAAATCACTTCGCTTCGTCCGGCCGGAATATCTTTGGAAAAATTGAGCTGCCCGTCCAGCAAAACATGAAATCCGGCAATCGGCAGCGGCTCATTGGGCCTTTTTTGGCGTATATTGCCAATGTAATCGAGAATCGATTCTGAAATCCCGCAGACTGTTTCAAATCGATGGATAGCAAGCCCAGGGAAACGCTGCCGTATGGCGTTCAAATCAAACGTAATCCCCTGGCTGGCATGCATATAAATGGATGGATTTTTGCTGTTTCCATATTCTATTCCCTGCAATCTCAGATGATGACGGGGAATGGAAAAATTAGCTGCTTCATGCCAGCCGCCGTTAAAAATGCCATTCCAGTAATCACCGGCGGATTGCGGGAACTGATCCACGGCATGTCCTTTGGAAGAAATGGTCAGTGTTCCGTTCTGGACAATCGGAATGAAAACCCCATCAATCAGAGGGTTCTCCGCCACCGGCATATACTGGGATTTACCCTGGAGGGATGTGGTGGCTTTTTCAAAGAGCTTGGCTTTGCCGGTTGCGACATCAATACCCTGATTGATAGTGCCTGAACCCAGTCCATCTCCCCCGCCGACAATGTCCGCCAAATTCACCTTTTCGCCATGCCAGACAAAATTGGCACGTGAATCCATGGCCCGAACGAAGCCCTTTTCATTGAGGGGAATATCCTGCAGTTTGCCGGCGAGACTGACTCGCTTGGCCTGCCCCGTTTCCAGAATACAGCTGGTTTGAACATTACCCAGGACTCCGGCCAGCAGCGAGGTCTTGCCGCGAAACATATGCACATTGGTCGAGCCGGCAAAATCCACCTCGACACCAAATTCCGTCCCCAAATCAATAATACTGGACGAAGGTGTCATCACAGTAAAACCGGTGGCCTTAACGGGCACACTGGCATACATACGTCCTGACTCCAGAACCAGCTTGTCGGGCGAAACTGTTTTAAACGTGACCGGACCCTCAAGAATGACTTTGGCTCCATAGGCAAACTCCATTTTGACAACGCCTGAAAGCAGATGTAATGGCTCGTTTTTGCCGTATAGGATATCCCCTTCAGCCAGACTGGATGCCGAATTAACCCATTTGGCATGGTAGGTATCCATAATCGTAGCAGCCGGCAGCATGGATTTGGCAGGATTCAGATATGCCAGGGCAATCAGCAGAATTAAGGCCGCTGAGGATACAACAGCAGTCAGCAAAAAAAACCGGTTCACCGAATGGGTGACTCGCTCCACCTGGCTATCACGCACTAAGAAATGCTTGTTTTCTTCCGGCACCGGCTCGGTTTCTGCAACTGCAGGTGAACTCTTTTCAGTTTCGGCCAGCTCATTCCAGAACTGCCAGTTCACAACGGCGCTATCAGAACTGAAAGCCCCCAATGAAGGTGTTTTCGCACGAGGCGCAATGATGGCATGGTTCAATACAAAATCTACATACGCCTTGGCCGCCTCCGGACTTGACTCAATCCGACGCTGCAGCTCTTCGAAGGCATCCGGCTGAATGGTGCCTTCCAGCGATTCCAGAATCAACTCACTAAGGCGAATATCGTCTTGTTTGGATCCCATTAGAATGTCTCCCAGGAAGACAGCGTTCGTTCGACACACAAACGAAGCAGATTATGAATACGGGCCATGGATTTGTACATTCCCTGTTCGGGACGTCCGCTTTGTCGTGCAATATCTCGTATCCTGGCACCGGTTTCGTAGCGATGTTCGATCATTTTTTTGTCGTTATGATTGAGTTTCTGCAGACATTCTTCCAAGGCGTGAATCCGCTTATCCATAGATTGGATTTTTTCGGTGGCATACGAGATCAGCGTGCTGGTTACATCCTCATTGAATTGCACTGCGGCGCGACCGTAGTGTTTTTTGCGATAACTGTAAATCTGGTTGCGGGCAATGGTGATAGCCCAGGCCAAAAAACTGGTCCCGGACTGAAATTCCCGAAATCGCCGGCACATCACCAGGGCCGACTCCTGTAAAATATCCTCTGCATCCGAAAGATTGGGAACTAAAGTCAGAATAAACCCGTAAATCCGCTTATGATACTTCAAAAGCAGACTGACAAGTTGCTCATTGGGATCCAGATTTACTTCTTTTATGTCATTCATTTCAGATATATTTAATCTATATTTATATCAGATTAAGTATCTTTTGGTAAAGATAATGTCTTCTGTTTTAAAAATTGGAGTCGGATTTTTAAAAAAATGACCACATTCTTCACTTCTCCCAACATCCCCTGACAGGCCGCCCAAATCATCTGTAAGCCAATGTAATAAAAATACTTATAAATATTTTTTCGCCCCCCAAAACATCGGGGTTGACAAACAAGGCTAAAATGAGTATATTGATAATTAAGCTCCTTCTGCCGCCTGTGGTTGCCCTGGGAAGTACACCGACTTCCTCCTCCTTCTGCCACAGGCGGTTTTTTTATGCGCCCCTTTCCAAAAGCTTTCCTAATAAAATTTTAATCTTTTCTGCAATTTTTTAACCCCTAACACAGTATTTACTTAAAAATCATCAATGTAATTTGAGCATTGTAAAATGGACAAACAAGAAAAATGGATATGGAGTGGGATCTGTGGAGTGGCTGCTGGTTTAATGCTGTTTCTAATTAGCGGCGCCTATCACAAATACGATCTCTTAAATCAAGAAAAACTTGAGCCTTTTATACCTGATCGGGTTGTTACAGTCCGAATCGTTATGGATGAAAAAGACTGGCAGTGGATTCGTTCCTCAGCCAGGAGCGAACAATATGTTCGTGCTGATTTTTGGTTTGACGGTTACAAATATCCCAACGTTGCTGTCCGGCCAAAAGGCAATTCTTCGCTGATGTCCGTTGCGGGCAGCGGTTCACCACGGCTCAGTCTCAAGGTGGATTTTAATTTCTTCAATTCCGCCCGCACCTTTCGGGGCCTTAAAAAACTGAACCTGAATAATGGCTTTTCCGACCCAACCTATATTCGCGAAGTCCTTGGCTATGAGATATTCAAAAATATGGGGCTGCCTACCCCCCGAACGGCTTTCGTTGATGTGTACGTCAACGACACTCATCTTGGACTTTATACCCAGGTGGAACCAATCGATAAATCCTTTCTGGCTCGGCATTTTGATAATCCCAACGGCAATCTATATAAGCCGGAAATCGGCGCAGCGACACTGAACTGGACTGCCAAAGATTTAAGTCAGCAAAGCAATTCTTCGCCACAGCCTCAGCAGCAAAATCAGCTCAATCTGGCATTAAACATCGGCGGCACACGACTGGGTGATTTACTCCGTCTTATGGAACGGGAACGTTCCGGCAATCCTTCTGCGGCAGAACAAAATCCCGGTTTTGGCGGCGGCATGTTTCCTGGTGGTCCGGGGTTTGGTCCCGGGATGCCGCCATTCCCCGGCCCGCAGGGTGGTTTTCCAGCCAATCCAGGCCCGTTTCCCCAGGGCGGCAATATGCCGTTTTCACCGGGAGATCCTATGGGTGGACCAATGCCTATGCCTCAGGGACCAGGTTTTGCCGGCCGCCCCGGCGATCCAAATGGATTATTTGCCAATTCACCACAACCATTCCCTCCCGGAATAGCCGGCGGGCCTGCCCCGATGGGACCGGATGGCAGACCGTTTGATCCCAATCAATTTCAGCGATTTATGGCTGATGGTAATCGCGGCGGTCGGGGAGGACGCGGTTTTCAGGGCGGTCCTGGAGGCCCGGGAATGCCTGGATTTGGACGGGGAGGCAATCTGCTGGAAACCATGGGCCTTAAGACCAATGAAAATTATCAGAACCATTCTGCCCTGCTGCATTTTCTGGAGGTACTGAACAATACTCCGGATGACAGTTTTCCCGCTGAAATTGAAAAGGTACTTAACGTTGATCAGGTTTTGCGTTATCTGGCTGTGTCCTCCATGCTGGTTCACCTGGATAATTACACTGGTATGGGGCATAACTATTATCTGTACGAAACCAACGGATATTTTACAATCATCCCGTGGGATCTGAATATGGCCTTCGGAACTTTTCGGATGGGGGCCCCCCAGGGCGATATAGCTGAATTTTATATTGACGAGCCTGTTACCAGCGGCCTGGACAGTCGCCCGCTGGTCAAACGCCTGCTGGCCTACCCTCCCTATCTTGAGCGCTACCATCACTATCATGAACAGCTATTGGCTGGGGATTTCGCCGAGGGGGTTCTCGAAAAACGTATTGATCAATGGGTTAGTCTGATCCGCCCGTATGTAGAGAAAGACGAATTGAAATTTTTCACGATGGAGCAATTCGAAAAGGGACTCACTGAAGGCAGTGCAGACATGAATTTTATGGGAATGCCAGGCCCAGGGAATATGAACAATTCCAATGAACGACGACCGGGTATGGCGATGGAAAAGGCTCCCGAAATGTCCGAAAACACCCAGGAGCCTGCCATCAACAGCCAGCAAAATCAGCCCATCCGTCCCGGCAATTTCGGCCCGTTTGGCCGACAAGTGCGTGCCCAAATGGGCAACAATCGGGGCAGAATGGGCGGGTTTGGCGGCGGTCCTGGCGGTATGGGTATGGGTATGGGAGCTCCCGGACTGAAATCCTTCATCGCCAAACGCCGCATTTCCGTCCGCAAACAACTGGATGGAGAATTACCCTCCAGACCTACTGCCCAGCAGCGTCAGCAAAATAATCAATGGCCCATGATGTTCGGGCCCGGAGGAATGATGTAATGATTGCATGGTCTGGCATCCGCAAGTCCCAGCCTGCCTTGTCTGGCTCACAACGATTTGAACGCAAATTTTATCTGCCATCATCCGCGGTCCCGTTTGCAGCTCATTTGCTGGCCCACTGCTGCCCCGCAGACCGACGTTATGCCCGCGGCACAATCCATTCGGTTTATTATGACACCGATAATCTGGATTATTATGATGAATCAGAGCAAGGCCAGCGGATTCGCAACAAAGTTCGGGTACGCTGGTACGATGATTCGCACAACGCCGACACGGTGCCGGTATTCATCGAATTAAAGTCCAAAAACGGCTTTGCCGGAAGCAAACAGCGAAAACAACACGTTGTGTCTGCACAGCGGCTTGCTATGCCCGCCCTGCGGCATGGGCCGATACCTTACACGCACGTTGTCAACGCTCTTGCTGAATTTGACTATCATCCTCACAATCAACTTCACCCGATGCTGCTGATCACTTATCAGCGGCTTCGTTTTGTGGATCCGCTGACTGGATCGCGGATTTCTCTGGATTGGAACATCCGTTCAACCCTGGTGTATCCGCTGCTCAATCGCGGGGAACAGTCCCTGACGATGGAAGGGGCAGTCATTGAAATCAAAGGTCCTTCCAATGAAATTCCACTGACACTCCATTCGCTCCATTTATTAGACACCGACTGGAGCCGATATTCCAAATATGCCACCTGTATGCAGTCTCAATTAGAAAAAACCGGGTCTTTCGGCCGTTTGTTGCCGTCAGGCCGCGGCGAAAATAGCTGAACCAACACGTTATTGCAGGAGAACAAGCATGCCCACTCAATTGAATTTTCAAACCCCCGACACGAATCTTCTAACTCTGTGTATTCCTATCGGGATTTCCCTGGCGGCCTCAGTCGTCGTTTATCTGATGTATCATTTGTTTTACGGTTCCCGTAATATCGGTGCGGGCGTAGACCGCTGTTTCATTCTCGGCGGTCCGGCTATCACCGCCCTGTTTCTCGGTATCCAAAGTTCTATCCCCCTGTCACTGGGCCTGCTGGGAGCACTGTCCTTTGTGCGTTTTCGCACCCCGGTCAAAGACTCTGCCGAAATCGGATTTCTGCTGCTTTTGATCGCCTCCTCCATTGGTATCGCAACCAAGACCTATGCCATCGTGATTGTCTTGTTTGCTGCAGCCCTGCTGGCATTGACCGTCCAGTATCTGGTACGCACCCGTTTTTCACTGCGGCGATTCACCAATCTGATCCTGTCTCTTGAATCAGACACGTATTCCCGCATTGAAGATGCACTCAACCGCTTCATGAATCAGCAGCTGGACAACGTCAGCGTCAAGACCGTCTCTGTGATGGACGGCCGGGTCTCACTGCATTACCAATTCCGTAAAAAAGCAGACTTCAATCGCACGGAATTCGTCAAAAATCTCCATACCATTGCCGGCTCCGACGGCGTAGAAATATTCCTCGGCGGCGCCTTGTCGGCCTGATAGAATCAGCATAGACAGACGGGCAGACCTCTAACGCCTTGCACTCATCCTTCTGCAAGGCGTTAGAGCATCTGTACCTGCATCATTTCGCTGGTGTTTTTGCCAAATTGACCTTGCTGTCCTGAACCACAAAATTGATCACTGCTTCGGCAACACCTTCCTTCTCCATGGCTTCAAACACACAACCTTCCAAGACAACATTCTGAATGGGGCTGCGGGGATACCCCTTGACCAGCCATGGATACTTGCTCTTTTGACAGCGAACATCGGTCATGAAAATATTGCGGACAATCGGATCGAATTTACCTGTATCACCTTCCTGATAATAAAAATCAATCAGCAGTGCCGCTTCACGCACCTGCGGCATCATGACATTCCGCATGAAAATATTTTCAACCACTCCGCCCCGGACGGAATTGGTTTTGATACGCAAGCCCCGTTCCAGATTGGGACTGTCCATCAGACAGTCTTCGGCAAAAATATTCCTTGCACTGCCTGATATCTCACTGCCGAGTACCACACCGCCGTGCCCTTCTTTCATCGTACACTTGCGTACCACAATATTTTCCGACGCCGTATTCACTCGTCTGCCGTCGGCATTGCGTCCTGATTTAATCGCAATGCAGTCGTCGCCTGTATCAAAAAAACACTCTTCTATCAAAACGTCCCTGCAGGATTCAGGGTTGCATCCGTCGTTATTCGGTCCATGACCGACAACAGTGACTTTTCGAACCGTAATATTCTGGCTCAACACCGGATGGATATGCCACATTGGACTGTTTTTGATGGTCACTCCTTCAATCAGAATATTCCTGCACCGATATGGCTGGATCATATTGGGGCGGAGCTTGTGATCCTTGCCGTAAATCCTCTGCTCGACCGGAATCTGCTTTTCGGCCTGTTCCACCAAAGCGATGACATCAGTCTTCTGCGTCCATTTCCATCGCCACCAGTTGGTGATATCCGCATTCCCATTAAGCGTGCCGCTGCCGGTGATAGCGATATTCTCCTGTTCAAATGCGTAAATCAGCGGTGAGTAATTCATACATTCAGTCCCTTCAAAACGCGTAAAGACTACCGGCAGATAATCCTCCGTCGTTGTAAAAAAGCTGATAACAGCATCCTTCTCAAGATGTAAATTCACATTGCTTTTGAGGTGAATAGGTCCCGTCAAATATGTTCCGGCCGGAACAACCACCCTGCCGCCTCCCGCCAAGCTGCATGCATCAATCGCTTTTTTGAAGGCCTCAGTACAGTCCTTGTTTCCATCGCCCGCTGCCCCGTATTTCGTCACAGGAAAATCCCGATCCGCAAACACCGGCGGCACAATCCGTTCCAATATCCCCGGCAGCATTGCCCAGCCCTGCTCAGCCGTCATCGGCTCCGAGCAGCAGAAACTGCCCAATCCAATAAACACAGATGCCAGAATTATCCATGTTTTCATCGCAGCATTATCTCGCATCATAAACATCCCTTTTGAATCCAACATTATTATTGCTTATTCAAGGCCGGATTCCATCCATCTTTTCCGGCCAATACCTTTTGTATCGTTATTTCCCGGGCTTGTTCCTCGGTTAATTTCCGGACCCATGGAACACGTCCCTGGGGATTGGCACCGGGGCCGGTGCTCCCAAATTCAGCATACCGGGAGGTAGTCTCCCGATAGGGTTTATCCCAATTATGCCAGCCCTCCGGACGAACTACCTCGGTCATCTCTGTATTCAGGAAAATCACATTAGCATAATCCCGCCAGGGTCTACCCAGATAAGTCCTGACCTCAGGCGACTGGCCGGTTATAGTACAGTGTGAGAAAACATACCCAAACGGCTCAAATTCCGGCGTAGATGCAGCGGTAATGTACCCATTTTTCAGACAAATAATCCTGCATTTCTCAAAAAAAGCCGTCCCGCCGCCAAAGATAAAATCACAATGCCCAAGAATGGTGCATTTTTCATAATAATGCCGTCCGACATGATCGAGAATCGTATCCTGCCAGCCCAGAAAACGGCAGTTTCGAAAACTCACACGATCCCCAAAAACCGCGATCGCAACCGCCTGTCCCACCGGCCCGGCAGAGTTTTCAAAGGTTATATTGTCGGCACTGAAATCATCCGCCTCAATCGTCACCGACGGTGTTCGAAACGTGCCAATTTCGTTGCCATCGGCATGCTTAATCCCAGCATACAAATCAAAAGTCAGAATTGTATTCAGCGCATCGAGTCCCTTGAAATGAATAAACCGCTTATACCGCGGCACAACAATCCGTTCTTTATAGACGCCCGGGGCAATGCAAATCACCACCGGCTCAAGATTGCCATCGGGCACAGCATCCACAGCCGCCTGTACCGATGTAAACCGGCCCCTGCCATCGGCACTCACCGTCAACTCGACAGGCATTTTTCCTGCAGAAACTGCCACTGGCTGTCGGCGACCCGCCTGAACAGCCTGGGTCAACCAATCCACAATGTCTTTGACATACTGGGGACGAACCTGATCCCATTCGCTAATGCGATGTCCTGCACCTTCGATCGTGATGATTTCACATGGAACAGAATAATGATCCAATTTGGCTTTAAAATTGACAGATTGCGAATAAGGTACACTGTTATCGTCCGTTCCGTGCAGCAGTAAAAACGGAGGCAGTCCCGCATTGACATACTGGATCGGTGATATCCGCTGGAGCATTATTCGGGCATCCTCATTCATCTCGGCAGGCCGATTCAGCAGGTTCTGCATTGAAGAACTTAATCCTCCTCGTCGTTCCGAATCCGCTTCATGATCCGTCGGCGGTGCAATTCCCACTACCGCCTGTACACGTTCGGCCGGGTCAGACTGAACTGCGGCCAGACATGCCAGATGCCCACCAGCCGAATAACCAATCAGGGCGATTCGTTCGGCATCCGCCCGATAGGCTGCTGCATTGGCGCGAACCCAGCGAATTGCCGACCGCACATCCTCAAAACAGGCTGGCCAGCGATGCTGCGGAGCCAGTCGGTAATTGATGGAAAACCATACAAATCCCGCCTCAGACAATGGCTTATACAAAAACGCCATATCCTTCTTATCTCCGCTGCTCCATCCACCACCATGAATCAGGATTACCGCCGGGCCCAATCCTTTTCCCTCCGGTACACAGGCATCCAGTAAAAGCGATTGCCCCCCTTGCGTGCCATACAGAATATCCTCATACATCCCAGCAGGATGTTCCAATACCACCCCGCTTGAAAGACCCCCGAATATCAGCCATGCAACATACCAAAAACATTGTATCATCGCCTGATTCCCATCGCTATTGAACGTAATCTGTTGTTTACTCTCGTCGAAGCTTATAGACAGCCACTGTTGATATGAAATAACGGCTTGCCGGTAGATGATGCTGCGAAAGTTCAGCTTAGGGCCCCATAGCCCGGAAAACTGTATAGATGGCAGTACTGTAAAACCCCAAATCAAACCCTCCGGCATCCAACGTCGTCCAGATATCCCGCCCGGCAGGATCTTTGAGATCCGTAAATACAGTCTGATCGTTGCAATATGCCACATGCCCGTCGCTGTATAATCCGTTAAGTCCATAAAGCTTGTTATTCTGATGGCTGATCGTAGGACGATTATGGATAATATCCGTGGTATAAGGCAGACTTGGATGGAGGCGGACATATTTGGTCGCCATGTCCTGTGGAGCATGCGTTGCTGAATTGAGTTTGGCATTTCGTTCGACAGGATAATACGTAAATCCCATCCGAACCCATTGGTTGCTTCCGCTGGCGGTATTGTAGTCCTGCGGCAGGGCCCCCCAGGGCCCCGGCTTGACATAAGATTCATACTTGTATCCATCCAGTCGGTTACCCGGACAGTAAAAAATCTCCGGCACATCAATATAGTCCAATTCATACAAATAGGCGAATCGCAGCGGCTTCAGCCTGCCATCCGCATATCGGAGATTATCGCGATAGAGGGTATAGCGATGCGTCTCCGCCTTGGGCGGGCTGGACAAATCAAACTCATCCGGCAGACACTCTTTGAATGCATCCGCATACAGCTTCATTGCCGTGCCAATCTGTTTAAGCCGGGTCCCGCAGACCACTCGTTTGGAATACTCTTTGGCCCTTTTCAAACCCGGGATCAAAATCGACAGCAGCAATGCAATAATGGCAATCACCACCAGCAGTTCAATCAGTGTAAATGCGTGTCTTTTCTTCATTCTCATTTTCAATCCTTTGGTTCCATGGACACACCACAGGTTTTAGATTCCTGTCTATTTACACCCTCCGCTTATGGTGTACTCCGTGTTGTCGGACCCGCACCGAAAGCCAGAATGGGCCGATATGATTCGTTTCCTGACACGATTCGAAATATCAGTTGCCGCAAAGCCCAAGCGTGTCCGTGCAATTGAGCCAATCGGCGGCAATCAGTATCATCATATCCGCTAAATCCACAATGCAGTCATGATTCTGATCCCCGATATTGTAAGCGGCACCCGTCTCGATGTGGGATGCGTCACAGGATGTATCCCCGACCACAATCCGCAGCGAATCGGAGCTTTCTTTCTCACCATCACTGGCAGTCAGCATGAACCGATAATCACCGCGTTCGGTTATGGTGACCGTCGTATCCTCTGTATTCGGGGATTGAATCACTGCCGAAAGAGGCCCGGTCACCTGCGTCCAGCGGTATGTCAGTTTTGCCGGAACCGGCATTCCGTCATCAGTAACCGTTGCATTGAGTGCAACGTCCGAGGGCAGGCCCCAAAGCGTCTGATTTGCCCCTGCTTGTACCACAGGAACTTCATTATTATAAGTCGAGAAACTCCATGACTCGCCCGGAATAAGACTCGGCACCCTGCTTGAATCATGGCAATCGACAAACCAGTAATAGGTTGTCTTGTCTTTTAACACCCCAAAGGTGGGGAAATTGGCTGTGTTAATTGCAACGGTATTGACATGATTGCCCAGGGTCACTTTATCCATCTGCGGCCGATTCGGTTCGGTCTGTCCCGGCAGCAGGTATCCGAGATAAACATCACAGTAGATTGGAGTTCCCGGAACATTCGGTTCCGGCAGCGTCCACGACAGGGCCGGCAGCGTTGTTTCCACTACCGCTCCAACCGCCGGTGACGGCTCATCCGCCCCAATAGGATGATAGACAATGGTCAGCACCGGTCGTCTTTCCACAACGATATTGTCATGAGTGGAGAAATTCAATAGATTGGGAGAGTTATGCAAAACGAACTGAACAATCCCATCAGTGTCTGTCTGAAGGGCAGACAATACATCAATATCAAACGTCTGACCGGCCAGACCATTGGTGAAACTCACCGTCGAAAGCAAGGTGGTTTTTGCTGAATCCAGCGCAGCAAGACTGCCGGGGTCGTTGCCCGGAGCATTATTCCAGGTTATTTGCGTTTCGGCCCAATTGATATTGTCCCGACAATCGTCATTGACATACGACACATCACAGCTTTGAGCGCCTGCCTTGTCTTCCTGCAAAGCAATCGTCAGTGTAGCGGTTTTCAGCCTGGCGGTATCAACCGATTCCAGTCCGGTAAATTTAATCCAGGATTTATTCCCATTGGATGTTCTGCGGACGGAGAGCTTACTGGAATCCGTCCGATTGGTATCCGCATAACTGCCGCCTTCGGTTCTGCAACTGACCGTCGCCGTAAAGCGGACCGTTTCACCGAATACTATGCCGGATAACATTGCCATCACAAATAATACATAGCATTTTTTCATGGTTTATCTCCTCATCAACTGATCAGCTTGTTCCGTAATACTTATTGGGCAACACACTCCGCCACGACCGTCTCCGGGCCAGATACCGTTTTGTCTGACCTTATTGAGCGCAATCTGTTAACGTATCGGTACAATCCAGCCAGTTGGCGGAAATCAGCACCGCAAAATCCTGCAAATTTACGATACAGTCCCGATTCTGATCTCCGGCATCATACGGCTGACCAGTACTCATATGGGATGCATCACAAGAATCGGTTCCAACAATAATCATAACTGTATCGGCTGCCTGCCGGTTGCCGTCATCGGCTTTCAGCTCAAAGACATAGGTACCGCGGGTAGTGATTGTCACCGAGGTATCATCCGTATTATTCGGGCTGATAGTAACGGCAGGACCGCTAATCTGACTCCACTGAACTGAATACCCAGGCGTTGGCATGCCATCATCCGATGTCGTTCCATCTAGAACAACACGTTCCTCCCCCGGTATGCCGCTTTTGCCCAGCCATACCACCTGGTCTGGACCGGCATCCACTTCCGGCGCTGCATTATTATTGGTAAAGAAACTCCACATCTGCCCGTAAATTACATCCGGTGAACTGCTGTCATGCACATCCACTTTCCAATAATAGGTCTGTTGATTATTCAGAGCTCCATATTTAGGAAAATTTACCTTATTTACGGCCACGCTGGAAATACCTGCTGTCAACGTCTTTTTATCCATCGTCAGAACATTGGGTTCCGTTCCCAGATACACGTCGCAAAATAACACGCCGCCAGGGGAATTGGGTTCCGGATTGGTCCACGACAACGATGCCAAATCGGTCTCGACAATCGCCTCATCGGCCGGACTGGGATTGTGAGCTTTATCCGGATTTTTTCCCAATGCGTAGGTCAGAGTCAGCACCGGCTCCAGAGGCTGCCCGACGTTCCACAGGTATGTCGTGCTGCCGGCAGTAAAGATAAAGGTGATTTTGCCATCGGTGTCCGTGTTTAAAAATGTCGTTAGTGCTGGCCGGTTGGCCGCCGGTGTTTCCGACATCACATCCAGCACAGGCACCGGGATCGACGCCGAGTACAGCGAGGTCGTCTTGGATGCAATCAAACCGGTACCGCTGTTAATATCATTGCCCGGGGCATTATTCCACGTTAGTCCCGACGCGACCCAGTCTTCCAGTCCGGCCGCATCATTGAGACCGCTAACCACATAACTTTTGGCACCTGTTTCCGACTTGCCGCCATAGAAAGTCAGTTTGGCATCAAGGATATTGCCCGGAATACTGGAATCGTCTGCATACAACGAAGTCAAATCAAATTGCAGCCATGATTTTTTGCAATCATTGCTGCCTGATACACTGCGCGTCATCAATTGAGTGGTATTGCCCATAACGGTGTCCGGGGTTCGCCAGTCTGTCGCTTTGCCCTGTGATGCCTTGACAGAAACCGTTCTGGCTGCCTCGGACATGGAATGGAATGCAAGCAGGAATGCCAATAACCCCGCTGTCAGGAAACATAATTTCTTCATGTTAGGGTCTCCTCAATTATGTTACCGATCGAGATATCGCAGACTCATATCGGCAGTGTCTGTCTATACCCTGCACGACGTGTCTGTCACGTGTATCCAGTTTTCGATAACAGCTACTTAAACACCTGTCTTTTCACTGGTGTCCAAGGCTTATCATCGCTATGCCGATATTTGGATGGTGTCCCGGACTTTAGCGGCGTTTTCTCAGCATCGCCAACCCGCCCAATCCAAGCAGCATCAGGCTCGCCGGTTCCGGAATAACCAGAGTCAATACGGGCACGTAGTCTGCATTATAGTAAGAGCCTGGCAGAACATTATACATATAGGTGGTGCCGCCTGCGGTAAAGATAAAGGTTACCAGTCCGTCTGTATCCGTATTCAGAAATGCGGTCACATCCTGGGTCGCCGCCCCATTAGCGACGGTCGGATTGACGGTGTACAGCATAACAGTCTGATCGGCAAGCAGTGCCGTACCGCTGGTCGTATCATTACCCGGAGCCGAGAACCAGTCGATGGTATCCGCACTCCAGGCCTCATTACCACCATCCTTCAAACCGCTGACCACATAAGATTTGGCGTCGGTGATGGCGTAAATGGTGAGAGTTGCACTGGCAATATGCCCCTTCAACCCCGGATTTGCTGCATATAGACTTGTAAGATCGAACTGAAGATAAGACTTGTTGGCATCCAGCGTATTGAGTGCCGGATCGTCGTCCCAGACTCCGGCCGTGCGAGTTTTCAGACGCGTTTCAGAAACCCAAACCCCCGAATCGTTCTTGTATTGGATTGCTTTTCCCTGGGTTGCAGAGATAACAACACTCGCCTGGGTAGGACTGGAAAACATCATGATCGTGATCAGCAGCACAATTAACACCTGATAATAAGTCATTTTGTTCATTTTACCTCTCCTCTCAATTCAATGCATTGCACATCGTAAATTGCTCCACTAAGGCACAACGCCTTCCGGAATCCCTAATGCCTAAAATGACCCGCAGTTGGTTTTTCTTGATTTTATATTATCTCACACTCAATGCATCAAAATAAGGCAATGTTGCGCAGAAATAACCACTTTTTTGCGCAAATAAAAGATATACTCTTGCATTTAACCAAAGAATGATTTGCCGGAACGCCTTGACAACCCTTGATAAACATGGTAAACGAGCGAATATAGCGTGTTGCGGCATAACTGTAAGGACCCTGTCGGACAAGTGCCCATGCAGGAAAAGACAAAAATTGCGTTTGTTCATAACAGCATCACCCAAAATACCCAGAAAATCATGTCCGGAATCACAGACTATGTCAAAGCCAACACAAACTGGCAATTGATTGTCTGGCCGGATAGTTCCATCGAATCTCTTGCGTTTTTGAAGAGGCGAAATTGTAAAGGAGCTTTTGTGAGCGTCCAAACCTCTACCAAGGCCCAGCAGATTCTTGATATCGGGATTCCAGTCGTCGCCTTTTCAACGCTGCAGACCATGCATTCATTGCCTTATATCAGCGCAGACTCCGAAAAAGTCGCCCAGACCGCCTATGACTATTTTGTCCGAAGACGATTTACAAATTTTGCCTTCTTTGGACTGACTGAGGCACGCTGGTCCCTGGAACGTATGAACCATTTTGCCCGCTGTGCTGCTGCCGATGGACGAACACTGCATGTCTATAAGGGGGGCCAGATTCCGCTGGCCAATGACCTGGTTCCGTTCAATCAGCTCTGGATCGGCATGACCCTCAATCACGGTCAGCAGGGGCTGGTGGACTGGCTCAAGCGGTTGCCTAAGCCCGTTGCGATTTTAGTCAGTTGCGACATCCTGGCTTGCTATCTGATCAATACGGCTCGCGAAGCAGGCCTTGCCATTCCCGAAGATATTGCAATCCTTGGTGTGGATAATGACGAGGCGGTCTGCACGATTTGTGATCCGCCGCTGTCGAGCATCTCATTCAACCTGAGCAAGGCCGGATATGACGCCGCCGCCCTGCTGGATGCCATCATTTCGGGACGTGATACACTCCGCGGCCAATGTATCCGCATGCAGCCGGCCGAGGTTAAAAGCCGCGGCTCAACCGATATTTTTGCTGTCGATGACCCCGATATGGTTGAGGCTCTGAAGTATATCTACGATAACCGCAGCCAGGCCATGCAGGTCGATGATATTGCCCGCCATCTATGCATTAGCAAGCGGTCCCTGCAGATGAAATTCAGAAAGACCCTCGGACGTTCCATCCATGATGAAATCATCCATGCTCATTATGATATTGCAAGGACTCTGTTGATTGACACCGATCTGCCCCTGGACGTCATTGCTGCCCGTGCAGGCTTTAACTCGACAACTAATATGCGGCGTGCCTTTAAAGAACTGACCGGACAGCTCCCCCATCTCTGGCGGAATATTCATCGCAAAACATAACATTGTTTTTTTGGCTCCCCTGCCGAAGAATATCGCTGGCGGATCACAAGGACACTGTCACACCGTGCGAAGCGATAGGCTCCAACATGGCTCAAATCGGTTATTGTTCCGACTTGACAAGTTTTTGAGCCATTCGGTCCAGTTCCTGGAGCGTAAATCGTACGGACATGATGTAAGGTTGTTCTCCCGCTGTCCAGTGGCCGTAAGTCGTTGCGACGAAGGTTCCATCCTGCCGTACTTCCACGCCGGGATAGGCGCAGTCCCAGTCGTGTTTGTTGTCCATCAGACGGAGGCGATACTGGCCTTCTCTGCCCTCAACAAGATCCTCGTAGGTGCCAACCCAGCCGACCCAATCTCCCTGGGTGGGGCTTTGGAATGTGGTATCCCGGAAGGAAATGAACAGTCGGCCATCGGGGGCATATTTACCCGTGTGTCGATCCCCGGTCAGGGCGCCGGGAAGTTCACGCGGCTGGCTCCATGTTTTGCCTTCATCCTCGGAAAAAATGACATGGGAATTCTTCCTGCGAGCGTTTTCGCGAAGCAGGACGGCCAGCTGCCTGCCGTCCGGGGAGCGAATAATCCCCGGTTCGCATAGATGAATCTGGTCGGACTGATACACCACTTCAGGGAAAGACCAGGTCAAGCCCCCATCGTTCGAAAAAATCTTATACAAGGTGAACATACCAGCTGCTTTACCCTCTTCTTTGAAATACCGTCCATCGTCATGAAACATTGCGATGTAATGGCCCTTGCCGGTCTTGAGTTCGGTCAGACATCCCATAACCACAATTCCACCCCAGTCGCCGACTTTCTGCAACGGACACCAGGTTTGTCCATCATCTTCCGAGACCGCCATGCGAACCGGATATAAGCCGGAAAACAGGATTAATCGTTTTTTACCCTGCGGATCCACGACCCGATGAATGGTCGGCACCTCTTTGGACGTCGTCCAATTGGCCGGCGTGACAAGACGGTCGCTCCAGGTCAGGCCAGCGTCGGTACTGCGTTTCATAACGATCGCTCCGCGGCCATGGCCTTTGGGATAGACACAAATCATGGTTTTGTCATCCTCAAGCAGCACAGTCGTGGGATGCCCCAGGTATTGCCCTGCCTCATAATCCACAAGGGTTTGACGATAATAATGATCTGACAGGTCGATGAGGGGTATCGAATAACCCCGCGGAACAGAAAGGGCACTGTTTCCAGCCAAAGCTGTCTGTGCGCAGGCATTCAACCAAGCCAGGATTCCATGCAATATGATAACCGCAAACCACCCTTCCTTTTTCATCATTGTGTGCACCTGAGCAATAAAATAAAAAGTGTATATAGTCGTGGTTTCAGCGATGAAAAATACGGAGAGGGAGGGATTCGAACCCTCGGTACGGGTTATTACCCGTACGACGGTTTAGCAAACCGTTGCCTTCAGCCTCTCGGCCACCTCTCCAAGTGATATTAGACCCGTAATTTACCTCTGGATTGGCCGGATTGCAAGAACGTTTAGTCTAAATCCGAAATTTTTCATCAAAAAAGGCTTATTTTGTCTTCCTCGCCCAGACTTTACTCATTGACAAAATCCAATAATCGATTACATTAGTCGCTAATCTGACACTCTATTTTTGCCGAAGAAGAGGTAATAACACTACTAATTATTATTGAAAGGGCTGAGCTATGAAATACAGGTTGAATTGTGTCGCCATTATCGCTTGTTTGGTGATAGCCTCTGTTTCGGGATGCTTTAAGGCTGACCCGGAAAATCTAAAGGCGTTCACATACCCAAACGATGCAACAGTCACAGCGAGTGACTATGTAATCCTGCCGCCGGATGACGTCACGGTCATTTGTACCTCGGTCCCGGAACTGATGGGGACAGGCTCGATGCTTGGACAGACCCAGACCGTTCGCCCGGATGGCGTAATTTCCTTTGAACGCGTCGGTGAAATTACCGTCGCTGGCAAAACCCCACGCCAGGTTGCTCAATTAATCGCAGAACGTATCGCGGGCATGTACAAAATGACCGGTGACAACCCCATTGAAGTACGCGTCCGGAATATGAGCCATTATTATTATGTAGTCGGCATGGTCAACAAGCCTGGGGCCCAAATCTTCACCGGCCGGGAAACAACTCTGTCAGCCCTAACCAAGGCAGTTCCCACTAATCTGGCCTGGAAGGATCAGATACAGATTATCCGGCCTTCAACCAATCCCAAAGAACCCTCAAAAGTGTTTGCCCTGGATTATCGCAAACTGGTCGAGCAGGGAGATATGACCTGTAACGTTCTTCTGCAGGAAGGAGACATTATCTATGTTCCACCGACTATTCTCGCCTCAATTGGTTTGACTGTCCAGGAAATCGTCGGCCCGATCCTGCAGGGCGGCAGCGCTGTGAATATGTTCGCGGCTCCATAGTCAATATCAACGCTTAGAATTCCGTCATGCTGGCAGTCTGAAGGACTGCCAGCTTTACACTATGATCTCATCGAAAACAACCTTAAAACGAATCCATGTCCTTGGAACAATTTGGTTTGTTACCTGTGCGATATTTTTGTTATCACTGGCACTGCATCAGGCTGGATTCAAATGGTGGGTGGTTTTTTCGTTTTCTGGATATTCTCTTGTTTTTTTTCTGTTCTTTGTCAATATTTATGTATTTGCCATTTTTCGCGGCGTCTCACGTCATCAAACCATTCTTGAGCATCCATTAACAACTTCGGCATATTATATTGTATTGTATGATGTGAGTCCATTTCTCGGAAGCGTGGCAGGTTTCTTATGTTCAATCACCTTGCCGGAGATGGGCATTCTGGGCATATTGTCCACCGTTGCCGAAGGGACCCTGACGTTTACGTTTCTGGTATGGATTATCTTTGACCCGTTGCTGGGATTCATTGAAAATCTGCTGCCGCAATGCGCCCGGCACCGAAAGCAGCGTTTAGAAGCCGAAGCTGAGCAGAAACGTCTCAAAGAAGAGGAAAAACAGCAATTACTAGCCAGTCTTGAGCAAAAAGAGGCTCAGGACATCCGTTTATGGAACCAGACGCTCGAACCGACGGCTGGCCAGCTGGCGGAACTGCTTTCCCGTCCGCACCTACTCGATGAACAGGCTCACAGAACCATTGTCCAGGCCGGCGCACAGGCCTGGCAGCTTGG
>JAWRKM010000098.1:0-30805 GCA_040306945.1 Anaerohalosphaeraceae bacterium | reverse complement strand
GGAACTGGAAGATCTTGCGGCGTTTGCTGGTTCCTGGCTGCAGACCCATTGCAGTCTGGATTTGGATGGCAACTGCCTGATTGATCTGTATGAATTCGCCGCATTCGCCCAAAACTGGATGAGGGAATAATTCCCAATCAGACTAATCCCGAATGAGCTTGTCCGCCTGGGACGCCGATCGCATGGCTTTAAGGTAATCTGCGGCCAGTCGGGAAGCGAAGGTTTTTGCGACCAGAAGCAAGGTACTGCATTCAGATGAGTGCAGTACCTTTTTTGTTTTTCTGTTCAGCAACAGGCCCTGTGTGATTATTGCTCGCATTATTCTTGCGTATTCCGATAACAATGGATAACCTCCAGGGCATATCTGAAATACGCAAAGGGCATAGACGAGAATGGCGATCTCCGTCAGAGAGAAAACTGCCGCACAGGGGCGTATGGGGAATTGGTTCAAGACATGAGAAATTTCTTGACGGGCAAGGGGAAATGTTGTACTAAGGAACGGATAATGGCACTATTGTTTCAAATATGAACAGGCAACCAAAATGCTGAGTAGCTGGGCCGGGGCATGGGTCTGGTGTGCAATGAGTAAAGGGGTATGACGTGGACAAAAAAGCGGTATCATTTTTCGCGGTGGGGCTGGGAGTTGGTATTATCATTTCAACGGCGCTGTTCAGTGTGTTTATCCGACAGATGAAAAACCGGGACAGTGGCAGTACGGTGGTATTGAAGTTGTCGCATGGTCTTGAGCCGACCCATCCGGTGCACAAGGGGATGGTGCTGATGGCCGAGCGGATGCTGGAATTATCCGGCGGGAAGGTCAAGATTGAGATTTATCCTTCTGGCCAGCTCGGCAACGAGACGGAAAATATTGAGCAGCTTCAGAATGGGGCGCTGGATATGGCCAAGGTATCGGCGGCGCCGCTGGAAAGCTTCGTCAAAGAAATGACCGTCTTCAGCATTCCGTATGTCTTCCGGGATCATGACCATTATTGGAAAGTGCTGGAAGGGCCCCTCGGACAGGATATGCTGCTCAAAGGGGCGTCCAGGGGGCTGCATGGCATTTGCTATTATGATTCAGGCAGTCGGAATTTTTATACCGTGTCCAAGCCGGTGCTGACGCCGGATGATTTAAAGGGACAGAAGATTCGCGTTCAAAAGAGCGAGACAGCAATGAAGATGGTTGAGACCCTGGGCGGGTCGCCGACGCCGATACCGTGGGGCGAGCTTTATACCTCCTTGCAGCAGAAAGTTGTGGATGGGGCAGAAAACAACCCGCCAAGCTTTTATACCAACCGGCATTTTGAAGTCTGCAAGCATTTTTCGCTGACGGAACATACCCGCATCCCCGATTTATTGCTGATGAGCGAGGTTTCGTGGAAGAAGCTGTCGCCTCAGGTGCAGATGTGGCTCAAGCAGGCGGCGGAGGAATCCGTGGTGTATCAGCGCAAGCTCTGGGCACAAGAGACCGAAAGCAATCTGCAAGAGTGCCAGAAGCTTGGGGTTAAGATTTATCGTCCGGACCTGAAGCCATTCCAGGAGAAAGCCCGTCAGATGTACAAGGATTATGATGGAACGGTGGTTGGCGAGATGATTCAGAAAATCGAGGCGGTACAATGAATGGATTGGTGCGATTATTATATGGTATCCGTCATGTTCTGGTTAAACTGCTGCAATGGGCGGCGATTATGATTATGACGGTGCTGGTGGTGGATGTATTGTGGGGGGTGTTCAGCCGGTATGCCATGGGGCATCAGAGCCCCTGGACCGAGGAAGTAGCGACGATTTTGCTGATGTGGATTTCACTGCTTGGGGCCAGCCTTGCCTATGCCGAAAAAGGGCATCTGGGGGTGGATTATTTTGTCGGCAAGCTGGAGCCGTCGGCGCAGCGGACCAACGAGATTCTGGTGCATCTGATTGTGGGGCTGTTTTCGGCTGTGGTGATGGTCTAT
Source organism: Anaerohalosphaeraceae bacterium (assembly GCA_040306945.1). GTDB lineage: Bacteria > Planctomycetota > Phycisphaerae > Sedimentisphaerales > Anaerohalosphaeraceae > Anaeroglomus. The sequence goes on along the minus strand of JAWRKM010000098.1, from coordinate 28,856 downwards.
GGCGGCTGGATTCTGTTTAGCCGGACGCTGGAGTCGGGACAGACGCTGCCGGCATTGAAGATCCAAGCGGGGTATAAGTACATCGTTGTTCCCATCAGCGGGTGTTTTATGGTGCTGTTTGCGATGGAGCATATTCTTGACCTGTTGAATACTCTCAATAAGCCAGGGGAGGCCGCACAATGATTGAAGAAATCCTGATTCTGGTGATTAGTTTTGCGGTGCTGCTGCTGATGAATGTGCCGATTGCGATTTGCATCGGGGCGGCGTCGTTTCTGACGGTGCTGGCAATTGGCAATGTGGAATCATCGTATATTGTGGCCCAGCGGATGGCCGGCGGGGTGGAAAGTTTCCCGCTGCTGGCGATTCCGTTTTTTATTCTGTCGGGATATCTGATGGGCGAAGGCGGCATGGCCCGTCGGCTGATTGATTTTGCATCGGCGGCGGTGGGCTGGTGCCGCGGCGGGCTGGGTTATGTCAATGTGCTGACCTGCATGATGTTTGGGTCGATTTCGGGTTCTGCGGCCGCGGCGGTGTCGTCGGTGGGTGGATTTATGATTCCCCAGATGAACCGGCAGGGATACGACAAGGCCTTCAATGTGGCGCTGACCTCGACAGCGGCGACGACAGGGCTTTTGATTCCTCCGAGCAATGTGATGATTGTGTATGCGGTGGTGGCCGGCAGTGTGTCGGTGGCGGACTTGTTTATGGCAGGAGTGTTGCCGGGCTTGCTGATGGGCTTGTGTCTGATGCTTGCCAGCGGATTGATTTGCCGGTTTCGCGGGTACGGCGGAGCACAGGCAACGTCGCTGAAACGGATTCTGAGTACCTTTGGCGAAGCGGTGCCCAGTCTGCTGCTGATAGTGATTGTACTGTATGGGATCCTGGGCGGGATTTGTTCGGCGACGGAGGCCTCAGCGGTCTCAGTAGCCTATGCGCTGTTTCTGACAGTGGCGATTTATCGGGAGGTGAAACTTTCGGCACTGCCGCGGATTCTGCTGGCCTCGGCCAAGACGACGGCGGTGGTGATGCTGCTGGTGGGCTGTTCGACGGCGATGAGCTGGGTGATGGCCCGCGAAAATATTCCGCAGAATGTCAGCGCGGCGCTGCTGTCGCTGTCGAATGATAAAATGGTTCTGCTGCTGATCATCAATGTGATCCTGCTGCTGGTGGGTATCTTTATGGATATGACCCCGGCGGTACTGATTTTTACGCCAATCTTTCTGCCGGTGGCGATCAAGCTGGGGCTTGACCCCGTGCATTTCGGGATGATTCTCATTGCTAACTTGTGTATTGGACTGTGTACGCCGCCGGTGGGAACGTGTCTGTTTATTGGCTGCGGTGTGGGACGCATCAGCATCGCCCAGGCGCTGCCGAGCCTGCTGCCGTTCTTTGTCGCGATGATTGCGGCGCTGATGGCGATTACCTATATGCCGTGGCTGTCGCTGTGGCTGCCGAGTGTGGTGCGGTCGTTTGGACAATAGCATCAGGAACAGCCGGCGGCATACAAGACGAAAAAGATTGATTTATTTGCTTTGGATGCTACAGTGTCGTGTATTGAAGGCCGGATGATATGAGACGATATTTCAGAATCATGATATGGTTTATGGTGGTTTTGCTGCTTGGCGGGATGCTGCTGGGCGGCCATGCTGGCCCATTGACCGACAATTCTGAGACAAGCACTGAGGCCGGCATTCGTGCCGCTGTGATATCGGTTCCTCTGGTCATTTATGATCAATCCCATAGCCGTGTTCGTTCGGGTGGGGATTTATCCTTGTCCGGCTGGGTTATGATGCCTCTGGTGGGTTTTCATCGGATAGCGGTTTCGGGCTACTCGGTCCGCACGTTTTGTCATTCCTTTAATCCTCTGGAATCCACGCTGGTTTCACTGGATTGTCAGCTCCAGATTTGAGCCTTCTCTGTATGCCGGGGGGCGTGTCATACGAATAATCGATATTCAACCTGAACATTGTACGGAGAAAGTCTATGAATCCTGCACAGATAGGACACTTAATCAGTGAAAATAAGATAGAGGACGCCTTAAAGATTTTACTTGCTATTCCAGACAAGACCAACTGGATACAGAATGCGTTGGCGGTGTGCTACATGCGTCAAGGCAACGCTGAAAAAGCGGTTTCGACTTTACTGGATGCAGTTTATCAGAAAAATTCTGTTGTCATCAAGCCCGGCGTGTCGGATACAACCAAACTGAATCTGGCGGCGGCGATGCTGCTGGCCGGACGGGTTGAAGGGGGCTTAAGTGTCCTCAATGAGGTCCAGCACGACCTGCTGATGAAAAAACAACTGGAAAATGCATTTCAAAACTGGAAAAAGCAGCAGCCGATTGGGTCTAAGATTCTAATGGCGCTGGGTGTGTATCCTTCCGATAAGCCGGTTGCGATGGATTTTCCACCCGGCCAGATTGAAGTGGACCTGAAAGCGGAACATTTTGCACGCTGAACATACCCAACGGTGGATCGCCACGGTCAAGCTTCGCTTGGCCGTGGCACACTGCTTCTGCAGAAATGACAAATGATGTTCACTGTGTTTTCAAAAAGATGAGGATATTCTATGTCAATTGTCTTGATTGGCGTTGGTCTGGTGCTGCTGTATTTCGGGGCGGAGTGGCTGGTGAAGGGGGCATCGTCACTGGCGATTCGCATTGGGGTGCAGCCGTTGGTAATTGGATTGACGGTGGTTGCGTATGGGACCAGCGCGCCGGAGATGACGGTCAGTACGCAGGCGGCGATTAACAATATGGGCGATATTGCGGTGACTAACGTGGTGGGGTCCAATTCGTTCAATATTGCGTTTATTCTGGGGGTTGCGGCTCTGATTTGTCCTATCAGCGTGAGCCGGCAGTTGATTCGCTGGGATGTGCCGGTGATGATTGCGGTTTCGCTTTTGTGTATTCTGTTTCTTCGGGATCAAACACTTTCGCGGATGGAAGGGGCGATTCTTTTTGGCGGGGCCGTGCTTTATACGGTGTGGACGTTTTATCAGGCCAAACGCGAGCCCAATCAGTCGCTTTCCGAGGAGGTTCCGGCGGAACTGAGTCATGGGCCCAAGCGTTTGCCGATGATTTGCGGATTGATTCTGGCGGGGCTGGTCTTTCTGGTATTGGGGTCCAAGGCGCTGATTGCCGGGTCGATTCGCGTAGCGCATCATTTCGGCATCTCCGAGGCGGTGATTGGATTGACCATCATCAGTGCGGGGACCAGTCTGCCGGAGTTTGCGACCTCGGTGGTGGCGGCGATTCGACGGCAGCCCGAGATTGCCATCGGCAATGTGGTCGGCTCGAATATTTTTAATATTCTGGCGATTCTGGGGCTGTCCTCTCTGATTAAGCCGTATTCATCGCCGGGGTTGACGAACATGGACTTGCTGATGATGCTGAGTATGGTGGTGGTGTCGCTGCCGTTTATGTGGTCGCGGTTCCGGCTGGATCGCTGGGAGGGGGGCGTCTATTTGTTATGTTATGGACTTTATCTGGCGTATTTATGGCCCAAGTAAATTGGCGTAAGCAACGAGAAAAGACTTGCGGAAACCCGCGGATAAATTATGCTTAGCGGCCAGGATGTGTAAACCGGTTCCCTTAATGGATTTATAAGGAAAATGGTATGAATGGTTTGTTTTGCATGACAGTACGGCGGTTTTTGGCGGTCGGTCTGTTTGCTTTGGCCGGGATTGCTTTGGGGGCGGAGCAAGCCTATCTGTTTACTTCCTTTCGAGACAATGGCGATGGGCTGCATCTGGCTTACAGCAGTGATGGGCTGCGATGGACGGACCTGGATGAGGTGTTTCTGGTGCCGGAGGTGGGGGGCAAGCTGATGCGTGATCCGCATCTTCTGCGGGGGCCGGACGGGGTGTTTCATTTGGTCTGGACGACCGGCTGGAATGATAACGGGATTGGTTATGCCCGTTCCAAGGACCTGGTGAGCTGGTCGCAGCAGAAATATATTCCGGTGATGGGCAAGGTGGAGGGGACGAAGAACTGCTGGGCGCCGGAGACGTTTTATGATGCCAAACGCGGCGAGTATCTCATTACCTGGTCGTCGGATGTGACGGGGCGATTTGCTGAAACCGTGTCACAGGATCGGATGAACAACCGCACGTATTTTGTCACGACCAAAGATTTCGAGACGTTCAGTGAGCCTAAGGTGCTGCTGGAGCCGGGTTTTGACCATATTGATGCGACGATGATGGAGTTGGGGGGCAAGTTTGTCCTGACTTTCAAGGAAGGCGACATGCAGGCCAAGGGCAAGTGGGGACCGATTTGGCAGGCGACGGCGGATGACCCACAGGGGCCTTATACGGTCAATCCGGTGCCGCTGCTGACGCAGCGGGCGGAAGGGCCGACGATGGTCCGGGTGGGTGAGGATGTCGTTTTGTATTACGATTTCTATAGCGATGGCCGATATGGTGCGATGCGGAAGTCCGGCGATGGAGACTGGGCGGATATCAGCGACCAGATTCGGCCAGTCAGGGGACAGCGGCACGGGACTGTGCTGGCGGTGGATGCTGCGATTGTGGATGCACTAAAGGCCCGCAAGGCAAAGCTGCCGCCGGCGCCGGTGGTGCCGGGGTATCATGCGGACCCGCATATTGCGGTATTTGGCGGGCGGTATTATCTTTATCCGACCACTGACGGCAACGAGGGATGGTCTTCGACGTCGTTTAGCTGTATGTCTTCAACGGACCTGGTTCACTGGCAGAATCATGGTGTCATCCTGCGGCTGGGGGTGGATGTGTCGTGGGCGGACAAATACGCCTGGGCGCCGGCGATTGCAAGCAAAAACGGCAAGTATTATTTCTATTATTCAGCGGCCCAGCAAATCGGGGTTGCGGTGGCCGACACTCCGGCGGGGCCGTTTACGGATCCGCTGGGCAAGCCGCTTGTTGCCAGGGGGGCATATCCCTGCCAGTCGATTGACCCGATGGTCTTCGTGGATGACGACGGGTCGGCGTACCTGTATTTCGGGCAGGGCAACTGCATGGCGGTCAAGCTCAATGATGATATGATTTCCTATGATCCGGCCGGGATGAAGCGGATTACACCGCCGGGGTTTAATGAGGGCAGCTTTGTTCTGAAACGCAAGGGCAAGTATTACCTGATGTGGTCAGAGCATGATACGCGTGACCCGCGGTACAGTGTGGCATACGGGGTTTCGGATTCGCCAATGGGGCCGTTTATCAAGGCCAAGGACAATCCGATTTTGAAAGCCAAAGGGATGGTGCTGGGGGCGGGCCATCACTCGGTGGTGCAGGTGCCGGGTAAGGATGAGTATTTTATCGTATATCACCGGTTTGCTATCCCTGGCGGGACCGGTTACAAACGCGAGACGTGTATCAGCCCGATGCGATTCGATGCAGAAGGCAATATTTTGCCGGTGGATGTATATGAATCGGCGGTGATACAAAAATAAGCAAACAAACCAGGGGTTTTCTCGTAGAACCGTAACAGTAAAATAAGTTTAACAGAGTGACAAGCTCAACAGGATTCTGATGAATAGACCTAAATTTTTTCAGACCAAATACAGCCGCAAACTGGAAGATTTGTTTTTTCTCCGGCAAGATGCGATTCTGACCGAAGAATATCATCGGATGGAGGCGATGAAAGAGACCAAAGAGGCTCTGGCCCGGGTTTCAGGTATCACCAATGACGAGATTTTAGAGACATTTGTGCAGATGAATATCCGGCCGGAGGTTCTGGCGTCGCTGGCGTTAATACCACTGATTGAGGTGGCCTGGGCGGATGGGTATGTGGATGAGCGGGAAAAGACGGCGATTCTGGATGCGGCGGCCAAGTCGTTTTTTGCCAAAGACAGCATTGATTTTGCTCTGCTCAAACAGTGGATGGAACATCGCCCGTCGCGGGAGCTGCTGGATGCCTGGACGCACTATATTCAGGGGCTTTGCGAGACGCTGACGGCTGAACAGAAGAACAATCTCAAAAATGAACTGATTGGCCATGCCCGACAGATTGCCCAGGCGGCCGGAGGTTTTCTGGGGTTTGGCAGCAAAATATCGGACGCCGAGCATCGCGTTCTGGACCGGCTGGAATCAATGTTTGATTAATCCCCGGTTTTTGGCGGGATTTACTGCAGCAGGTGGGTCAGCAGGATTTTGAGGCCGATGCCAATGAGGATGAGTCCGCCGAACACTTCGATTTTGTTTTCGAAAAAATGGCCCATGCGTTTGCCGATTTCCCATCCGGCCAGGCAAATTAAAAAGGTGATCACGCCGATAAGGGTAACGGCCTGAAAGATGGATGGGGTGACCAGCGACAGGGTGATGCCGACGACAAGAGCGTCGATGCTGGTGGCGATGCTGAGGGCCAGCAGGACGCCGAGCTTGGATGGGTCCTGCGGTTTCTGGCCAGCTTCTTTTATCTGGAAGGCTTCATAAATCATTTTTCCGCCAATGAGGGTCAGCAGGATAAAGGCCAGCCAGTGGTCATACGAGGTGATATAGCAGATTAATTTTTCCCCGACAATCCAGCCGAGGAAGGGCATAAGTGCCTGGAAGCCGCCGAAGAACAGAGCCATGCGAATACCGTGGCCGATATGAAGCTGGCGGTAGAGACTGCCGGTAACGACCGAGACAGCAAAGGCGTCCATTGCCAGGCCGACGCCGATGCCGGAAACCGAAATTAATTCCAATCCAGTCATTGTTTTACCTTGCGGGGAACGATATCAAATACCGTAATTTCCGGCCGGGCCAGAAATCGTACCCGCGGCAGCCAGCCGCCGTCCAGGCCGATGCCGCGATTGGTGTACATGGTTATAGGTCCGTATTGATTTAATCCGCGTTCAAAGGATTTGCCGGTCATTGACATGGTGGTGATAGCGCCCCAGAACGGCAGGGCGACTTGTCCGCCGTGGGTGTGGCCGCACAGGTATAAGTCAATCGGCAGGTCTTTGAGCCAGACGATAAAGTCGGGGGTATGGAATAAAAACACGGTAAAGAATTCTGGCTTGAGCTTGGTGATGACCGGGCCGCTGTGGGGGCCGTGCATATAGCCCAGACCGGCGATACAGAAGGTTTCGCCGTCTTTTTCGAGGAATCGCACGTCCTGATTGAGGACTTCAAAGCCCGTGTCGGCAAAGCGGTCCAGGTCGGTCAGGCGTTTGGTGTCCCAGTTGCCGGTGACGGCGAATTTGCCGATAGAGGCGTTGAGGCCTGTCAGTGTTTTCCGGAACAGGTTCAGCCCTTCGGGGGAGTTGATGGCATCGCCAGTGAAGACGACCAGATCTGGATTTAGCGGATTGATAATCCCGGCTAAGCGGGGTTCGAGGCGGACCTTGTCTTCGCAGTGCAGGTCGGAAATCTGGACAATCCGCAGGGAGGTGTTGACTAATTGGTCGGTTTCGAGACGGACGGTAACAACTTCCAGACGATACGGCTCGATAAAGTAGCCATACCCGATACAGCCCAGCCCGATGAGGCATAAAATATGATTGACAATCATCCCGCGTGAGGTGAGCACCCCGCGAGTGGGTTGTTTGCTCCGTTTATACCACAGATACCGCAGGCATTGAATCAATTCGATGCCGTAGATAGTCGCCAGCAGCAGTGTAAAGAGTAACACCGGAAGAATTAAGGACAGCGGTTCCTGCATTATGAGACCGCCTTGACTATATCGGGATGGGTGAGGTCTTCAACGATGCGTCCGCCGGGAGGGATGACCAGAAATTCCCGTTCGTTCCAGTCGCCATCAACCAATCGTTGCATAAGGCCCGAGCTGCCTTCGACGTAGTCGTATTGCCAGTGCAGGTACTCGGCACAGCGGCGGGTGTAATTGGACTGTTCGTCGGCTCCGGCCAGATGCCAGTCGATATAGACTGCCCAATTATACTCCTTCATCCAGGTCTGCTCCATCTCCAGCAGATACTGGGCATTGTCGGGGCCATATTTTTCGGAATACTCGGCCAGCAGGCGTTCGCAGCGGTCCCGGCCGGGCATGGTGCCGGTGGCGATCCAGCCGTCGCTGTACCAATAGACACCGCGGTGGGAGTCGATGTAGTTTTGGTAGGTGTTCCGTGAGCCGAGCAGCAGGGTGATGCAGTCGTGGGCGCGGGGTAGGATGGTTTTGATAGCCACCCGCAGGCCGACGGTGCCGTTGCCGCACAGGCCGTACCCCAGCAGCATCGCGTCATAGGGATTTCCCTGATTATCGCAGGTTTTGTCGAGTTCTTTCTGGACCTCGGCGCGGAGGATGTCCGGCGTATTGTGCAAACCCTGCGGCATCAGGATGATATCCACGATATTGCCGCTGCGGGCCGCAACGGTGTACGCTTCTTTCTGGATGACCTTGCAAACGATAAATTTCAGACGCATGGCGGAAATTGTAGCGGAAAAGAGGGATTTTTTCCATTTTCATTTTTCCTTTTTCCTCATACAATGATGCTTATGTCCAATATCTCCAGACAGGTTATTTTTCGGGGGCACGTGCAGGGCGTGGGATTTCGCTATACCGCCCGGAATATCGTGCGTGGTTATCCGGTGACAGGGTATGTCCGCAATCAGGATGATGGTTCGGTCGAGGCCGTGCTGCAGGGGACTGAGGCGGATGTTCAGGCATGCATTGACGAGATTCAGGAGTATTTCAGCGGCTATATCCGCAGCGTGACTATTTCGCCGATGGTGTATAACCCCAACTGGACGGAGTTTGAGATTACGTTTTAGAGATGTGTTCTAAGTTGTCTGCGTTATTTTCTTAAAACATCCTTTTGCTGTCGAGCAGGATGGTGACGGGGCCGTCGTTGACCGAGTCGATCTGCATGTCGGCGGCGAAGATGCCGGTCTGGACGGTGAGGCCCAGGCCGCGGAGGGTTTCGATGGCCTGCTCGTAGAGGGCTTTGGCCAGGGCGGGCGGGGCGGCCTGCGAGAAGTCCGGCCTGCGTCCCTTGCGGCAGTCGCCGAACAGAGTGAACTGACTGATCAGGAGGATGCCGCCGGCGATATCCTGCACACTGCGATTCATCTTGCCGCTGTCGTCGGCAAAAATTCGCAGATTGGCAATTTTGTCGGTGATATAGGCTGCATCCGCCGGGCCATCATCGGGCCCGACTCCCAGAAGGACCAGCAGTCCCTGTTCAATCCGGCCGGTGATTTGGCTATCAACGGTGACGGAGGCCTGTTTGACGCGTTGTACGACGGCTCGCATAATGTTTATTCCCATGTGGCGATTTTTTCCAGACGGCGAACAATATCCAGATGCTGGGTGCAGGCCAGTTCGCAGCGACCGCACTGGACGCAGTCTTTGGCCTGGGCTTTGCGGTCCACGAGGATGCCCCATTTCTTTTGACCTTCCAGACCTTTGGCCATTTCGCTGTCGGTCTTGCCGACAAGTACTTTCTCGTTGTAGTACTGCATATACGATGCAATCGGGATATCTTTGGGGCATCGGCCCATACAATAGCCGCAGCCGGTGCAGAGGCGGTCCATATTTTGGGTGACATGGCGGCGGATGCGCTGGATATCGTCCTGCGAGAACGGTTTGTCGCTGTCGGCCACGCGGCAGGCGGTGTCGATATGCTCTCGGGTGGTAAAGCCCACCAGGGTGACGGTAATCTGCGGGCAGCCGACGCAGAAGCGAATCGCCGCTTCGGTTGCGGTTTCGCCGGGGCCTGCCAGAAAGGCAAGCTGTTTTTCGTGGGTGGGGATGATGCCGCCGGCCAGCGGATTCATGGCGACTACGCCCATGCCGGCCTGATGTGCTGCCTCGACGCCTTCCCAGCGATACAGGAAGTTCAGGATATTGATTCCCATTAAAATCCCGTCGAATTGGCGTTTGTCAATCAATCTGACAATCTCCGGGCCGCGCAGGTGGGAGGAGACGACGATGTGGCGGATGAGTCCTTTTTCTTTACAGTGCAGCAGGCCTTCGTATTGGCCCCCGGGCCGCATGGCAAGGTCGTATTCTTCCATCCGTCGGATGCACCAGACATGATAAAAATCGATATAGTCGCATTTGAGACGGGACAGGGATTTTTCGACGGCCTGAATGGATTTTTCTGCGGTGTCGTAGTCTTCGGGCATACCCTTGGTGGAGACATAGAACTGATTTCGGCGGGATTTCATCGCGGCAAAGGCCCGGCCGTAAATGTCTTCGCTGCGGTCCTTGCAGTAGTCGGGTGCGGTGTCAAAATAGGTGATGCCCTTGTCGAAGGCATAGCGGAGCAATTCGGCGTTGGCGTCGTCGGTGCAATTGAGGTCAAATCGCATCCCGCCGAAGCCGATGGCGCTGACTGAAAATCCATGGCTGCCGTAAGGTTTTGTAAGCATTTATGATTCCATACACTTTCGTTACTTTGATTCTGAAATTGTATAATACAGCCTGAAATTGTCCAGATAAAACGTGGTTGCCGTGTCTGCATTGCTGATAAATCCTACCCATTGCAGCGTGTGAAAATCCTTTGACAGCATCGGTATCTTTTCGATGCTCTGGGGCGATTGACCGGCAGGCGTCCAGGTGATTGACCATTGCTGCCCAGTCAGTTCCAGATGGAGTTGGACGTGAATCCATGTTTCGGCGGGCAGGGCGACCGGAGATTTGCCGGGAATGTGCAATTGTCCATCACGAATCGACAGATTCGGCCCGGTTTGATATGGGGGCTTGTTGTAATCGCGTCCCTCAATGACGATGTCGCAGCCATTTGTGAATTTCACGTCAAAGCTGCACTCGGCGGAGCCCTCGGGATAATTGCAGTGATAGACCAGGTGCGGATTATAGCGCTGGGACAGACCTGCGGCATCCTGAATCTTGAGACATTGTTTGCCTGTGGCGGCGGTGTCGGCGGTGATGATAATCGCATCACCTTTGTTTTCGACATGAATTTCAGCAACAGGGGCAGCACCGGGAGCGTAGTCTTCAAAATCGTCGTCAATGACCACCGGCGGCGGGGGCGGTGCAATTTTTAATGGCTTAACAGGGATTGACCTTGCCAGCCTGACCCAGTCCATTGGCCCATAGACGCCTGCATCGTCGGCTTTGAAGGCTTTGAATCCGAGCTTAAAAGCCGGCGAATCCGCGGCCAGTTTACCGTCGAGTTTGGAGATGTCGGTAAATTTCGGGTCGGCGATAATCGAATGCGTATCGCGTCCGAGCTTTTGCCACTGTTCAAAGGTCTTGCCGGCAAAATCAAACGTGCCGCCGTCGGCCCGAAAGTAGCAGTTGTTATCCATCTGTACCCGAAGCCGGTCCCAGGGACCGCTGAGCAGGGCGCCCTTTTCGAAATAAACGATGTTTTTGTCGAAGATAAACGACAGGTGCTCTTCCACGCGGGTGGCCTGAAGCTGGGCTAATTCACTGTCGATGAAGATGTTGTTGTGGATATGGTTGTCTTTGCCGTAGTGCTGATGAAAGCCGCCGGTCTTGGTCCGATACACGAGGTTATAGGCCATCTCGATATTGCTGCTGCCTTCGTCGGTGTAAAGCCCCCAGCCGCCATAGGAAAAGGCATAGACATCGTGAATAACGTTGTGGTTGACGGTGGTGCCTTCGGAGGGACCCAGGGTATAGACGGCACCCATATCGCTCAGGACGCCATAGCCGATATGGTGGAGGTAGTTATAATCGATGCGGTTGCGTTTGGCCGGGCTGTGGTCGTAGCCCCATCGCCAGCCGACCGAGACGGCGGTATAGTACAGGTCGGCGATTTCGTTGTGCGTGATGATATTGTCTGGACTATGACCGATCCAGACACCCACGGCACAGGGAAACAGATAGCCCATTGCATGCAGGATATTATTATCTACGAGGATATGGCTGGTCTGGTCGGCGAGATTGGCGGCGATATTGGTTGAGCCGATTTTGATGCCGCCGGCGCCGGTGTCGGTAATGTGGCAGCGTCTGACGGTGCATTTCGTACAGGCGTCACGAAACCACATGGCATAGGTGCCGATATGGGCGATGCGGCAATCTTCAAAGACGATATTCCTGGCACCGTCGGCATGGACAGCGGCGCCAATCTGTACAGCGGCCTGTTCCGGCTCAAAGCCCTCCGGGCCGGACAGATACTGGCCGTGTTCAAACGCCAGTCCTTTGAACTGAATGTGTTCGACGATCTGGTTGTCGGCGGGGCTGCCCTGGATGCGGATGAATTGCTCCAGCCGCGGGGCGATGACGCGGACTTTGGCCATGTCTTCGCCGGGTAGAGGCTTATAATATAGCCAGCCATCCCGGGCCAGAAACCACTCGCCGGGGGTGTCCAGAAACGCCATTGCGTTTTCAAAGAAAAACGGCGTGTCGGCAGTCAAGGGATTCCACGATTTCATCAGGCCGCCTTCGATTTGTATGGCGTTTCGATGGATGTCCAGGTCTCGCAGGAACTTCCGTGTAATATCCCATTTGTGATAGGCGACCATTTGAACATCATTGAGGGCTTTGGTGTCGATGCCGGCCAGTGCAGCAGTGGTTTCCGGATGCAGCTTGATGGTCTGGACGGCTCGGTCTTTTCCCATGCGGGTCTCTCGTACAGATTGCATATAATAATAAAACTCATTGGGTGTTCGTGCCCGCACGGCCCGCCTGCCATCGACAAACAGCTGCTCGAAATACCATGTGCCATTGGCGACTTCGGGCAGGTGGGTTTTCCAGATACCGTCCTGATGCGGCTGCCAGCCAGTAACGGCCACGCCTCCGCTGAAGACGGGCTTGGCTCCGGCAGCGGCCTGATAGACGACCGCTGTTTGCGGCCGGCCGCTGTCCAGTGCGGTCAGCTCAAGCGTCTGTGTCATCGTATAAATTCCGTCGCAGACGATGATGCGTACAGGCGTTTCATTGGGTTCTCCCGCTCGCAGTCTGCGAATCACATCGCGTGCGGCGGTTAGCGTGGCCAGAGGGCCGTTGGATTTGTCGAGGTTGGGTTTGTCATACATACCCGACCAGGTATCATTGCCGTCGGGGCTGACATAGACGGTTACGGCTGTGGCTTGCGCAGACACGACCAGCATTACCGCAAGGGCAATGCTGATGACTTGGCATCGATGAGTCATGAGAGTTCTCGCTGTTAAGATTGAGTGACGGTGTGAACGGTTTTGCACCGTGGACATTGTACTCGGTTGGTTGGCAGATTCGGCGGCAGTTTGAGTTTGACGCCGCAGGAGCAGTCAATAAAGGCAAACCCCTGCTGCTGGCGGATGAAGTCGCCCAGGCGAATGCGCTGTTGGGCCTTATCAGTGGCCTGAGACTGCAGCTGGGACGGCGTGTCGGCTTGTCGGGTGGGGATGGATTCAGTATCTTTCAGAGCCGAGGCAGGAATGATGCCGGATTTGCCGGTGACCGAACGATAGGCCTGGTCGTAATCCTGGTAATTGGCACCGTGCATCATCGCCCGCAGGATACGAATGCGTTCCTCGGGAGCAGGATGGGTGCTGAACAAACTGGCCTGTCTGCCACGAAACGGACTGGCTATATACATCGGGGCGGTGACTTTGTTGGCGGTTTCCATGGGGATTCTGCTGCCGGCAATTTTTTCAAGGGCACTAGCCAGGCCTTCCGGATAACGCGTTAGACGGACAGCACCTGCATCGGCCAGAAATTCCCGCTTGCGCGACAGGGCGAAGTAGAGAATCTGGGCCATCAGCGGCGCCAGAATCGCGGCAACCAGGGCGATGATAATCATCAAGCCCTGAGCATTATTATTATCCCGACTGGAATAGCGTCGATGCGAACCATACATCGTACCGCGCAAAAAGACATCGGCCAGCAGGACGATGGTGCCCAGCATGATGCCGGCCAGCGTGACAAACAGGATATCCCGATGTACGATATGGCTGACTTCATGGGCGATGACGCCCTGAAGTTCATCGCGGTTGAGTTTGGCCAGCAGACCTTCGGTAACCGCGACGGCTGCTTTGGACGGATTGCGACCGGTCGCAAAGGCATTTGGTGATGGGTCAGGGATGATATAGACTTTGGGCATGGCCGGAAGCTGTGCGGCAATTTTCATTTCTTCGACGATGTTGAATAGCATCGGATGGACCTCAGGGGTGACTTCAACAGCACCGCTGGAAGCCAGCAGAATCTGGTCGCCCGAGGAAAAACTGATGAGTGTCAACAGCAGCCAGACTCCGCCTGCGATCAGGATGCCGACACCGACACCCTGCGAGCCGACGAAGGCCCAGCCCAGCAGCCCGCCCAGTCCCAGCAGCAGACCGGCCATGGCCGTCAGCAGGATCATCGAGTTGCGCTTGTTAATCCGTATTTGTTCCCACATCGATTGAAAAATCCCAAATCCAAAATTCTAAAATCTGAAACACGACGTTGTGAACAATCAGAATTTCACTTTTGGCACGTCGCGTTCGGCGGCACTTTGGATTTCAAAGAAATCGCGTTTGGTAAAGTTGAACATCCCGGCCACGATATTGCTTGGGAACATCTGGATCTTGTTGTTATAGCCCAGCACCGCATCGTTGTAGGCCTGGCGGGCGAAGGCGATCTTGTTTTCCGTGCTGGTCAGGGTTTCCTGCAACGACAGGAAGTTCTGATTGGCCTTCAGGTCCGGATAGTTTTCCACCACCAGCATGAATTTGCTCAGGGCTTCGGTCAGGGCACCCTCGGCTTTGGACGCCTCGGCGACGTTTTTGGCTCCCATCGCCTGGCTGCGGGCCTGAGTGATGGATTCCAGGGTCTGTCGTTCGTGCTGCATATAGCCTTTAGCGGTTTCGACGAGGTTGGGAATCAGGTCATGCCGCCGTTTAAGCTGGACATCAATCTGCGACCAGGCGTTGTCCACCTGATTGCGTCCCCCGACCAGCCCGTTGTAAATGCCGATGACAACTACCGCCGCCACCAGCACCAGTCCACCCAGCAGCAGAATCATCATGACCATTGCACCTAATCCAGCCATTCTTAATCTCCTTTCAGAATTTTAGGGTTTGCAAGTGTTGCATAGGGCTTACAAATACCTAAGATTTCATATCTCCAAACATCTCTTTTAACATCCGTACAACTTTTCCGTCCGGGTCCACCTGTCCGTTTTCGAGTACTCGGGCCAGTTCTCCGTGGTCAAACCACAGGCCGTGAGCCGGACAGCGATCCAGCAGAACCATAGTATGGACATCCCCGACATTGACTTTTTCCATTTTTTTTCGACAAATCGGACATTTTCGTGCGGTTTCAGTGCAATTCGGGGCCGCTGTGAGAGAAGATAACATCTGGCGGGCCTGGGTTTCATCGGACAGTAAACTCTCCAATTCGCCGGCATCAAGCCAGATTCCACCGCACGTCCCGCAAAAGTCGATTTCGACATGCTCCAATTCGGCCGTAATCATGGGTTGTTTGCAATTGACGCAATCCATAGTAATCCTTTCTTGTGGATAGCAGGGAATATGGTAGTCCTTTTGGCGGAGTTTGTCAAGGTTTACGCTGCCCAATGTCCTGAAATCCGGCATCGTTTTGTCTTGACTTTGAACGCAATCGTCATAATATGGTTCAAATTGTGACAGGAATTGAAATTGCCTTGAATGTCGAACAGACAACCCGGGAAAAGTTGCTCATGATAGTCGATTGTCATACACATTTATATTCTGATGGGACGCGGATTTCGCCGCAGGAGCATCGCAGCGCATGCAAAGATCTGGATGCCTGTATTGTTCTGGCCGGCTGTCAGGCCGACCGGCGCAGTGCCAATGAGGCTCTGTCAGACTATGTTCGGCAAAACAGCAAAGCGGTAGGTTTTGCCACCATCAATCCTACTGAAGACCCGGTGACGGTCCGGCAATTGAAAAAAGAGGTTTTAGATAAGGACCTTCGCGGTCTTGTTCTATATTGTGCTGAGGAGCGGTTTCATCCGGCCCACAGCCAGGCAATGAATCTTTATGAAGCGGCTGTAGAGCTGAATTTACCGATTTTTTTCCATAATTGTCCGCCATTCAGCCAGCAGGCGGTAATGGATTATGCCCGGCCGTTCCAGTTGGATGAGATTGCCCGGACGTTTCCGACGCTCAAAATAATTGTCGGGCGGATGGGATTTCCCTTCATTGAGCAGACCTGGTGCCTGCTGGGCAAGCATGAAAATGTGTTCGCCGATTTAACGATTATCCCGCAAAAGGTCTGGGAGGTGTATAACCTGGTGATGTCGGCGTATGAGGCAGGGGTCATGGATCGGCTGCTGTTCGGCAGCGGGTATCCGTATGCCCTGCCGCAGACCTGCATCGAGGCCCTGCTGGGTTTTAACAAGATGCTGTCGGATACACATCTGCCGCAGGTCCCGCGGGAAAAGCTCCGCAGCGTGATTGAACGCGACAGCTTGGCTGCTCTGGGCCTGAAATAAAGATATATACCGTAAGACCGCTTTTTAGCGGTCTTTTTTTGCATGATGAATCTGTTTTGACGTGCAATCGTATGAGTCGTGAACATTGGGGAAGCAAACTGGGGGTGATTTTGGCGGTGGCAGGCAGTGCCGTGGGCCTGGGCAATTTCCTTCGGTTTCCGGGCATTGCTGCCGATAACGGCGGCGGGGCATTTATGATTCCCTATTTTGTGTCTTTCCTGCTGCTGGGGCTGCCGCTGATGTGGATTGAATGGACCATTGGTCGATTCGGCGGCGGTTTTGAGCATAGCACCGCCCCCGGCGTGTTTCAAACAATGTGGCGCAAAAATCGCTTCATCAAATATTTCGGTGTTATCGGTATCTTCGGCCCGACGGTTATTTTCATCTATTACACCTATATTGAATCGTGGCTGCTGGGATATGGCGTTTTTTCGGTGACGGGACGGTACGCTGCATGTACGGACTCGACGCAATTGGCGGAATTTCTCAAGGGCTATCAAGGATTGGTTCATAATGAGTATTTTTCCGGTCTCGGAACAGCATATTTCTTTTTTTTGATTACATTTATCACGAATATCACCGTGCTGTGTTTTGGCATCCGCGGGGGTATTGAGCGGGTCTGCAAGTGGGGGCTGGTGGTTTTGTTCGGTCTGGCGGTGATTCTGGTGGTGCGGGTGTTGACACTCGGGGTGCCGGACTCGGCCAGGCCCGAATGGAATCCCATCGCGGGAATGGGTTTTCTGTGGAATCCGCAGTGGGAAAAACTCAAAGAAGCCAAGGTCTGGCTGGCGGCAGCGGGGCAGATATTCTTTACCTTGAGTGTCGGCTTTGGCGTCATTTTGACCTATGCCAGCTATCTGACCAGGCAGGATGATGTGGCCCTGTCCGGACTGACGGCGGCGACCACCAATGAGATGGCCGAGGTCATTCTGGGCGGCAGCATCGTGATTCCTGCGGCGTTTGCGTTTTTAGGCCC
Source organism: Anaerohalosphaeraceae bacterium (assembly GCA_040306945.1). Classification (GTDB taxonomy): domain Bacteria; phylum Planctomycetota; class Phycisphaerae; order Sedimentisphaerales; family Anaerohalosphaeraceae; genus Anaeroglomus. Next base: position 11,600 of record JAWRKM010000098.1, on the reverse strand, counting down.
GCAGGCCACACAGGCCATTGCCAGGCAGAGATTGTTCGATTTGGGCTTTATCACCATGCCGCTGATTTTTGAGAAGATGGCCTACGGGACTGTCTTTGCCGCGATGTGGTTTTTCCTGCTGTTTATTGCCGGGGTAACCAGTTCGATTTCTCTGGCTTTGCCGGCCATTGCGTTTCTGGAGGATGAATTCAACCTGAGCCGTCGCGAGGCGATTATCATTTTTGCGACGATAACTTTTATTTTATGCCAGCCGGTGATTTTCTTCCTGGGCAACGGCGTGCTGGGCGAGATGGATTTCTGGGGGACCTCGGTCAGCCTGGTGGTGTTTGGGACGATTGAGGCGATTCTGTTCGGCTGGGTTTTCGGGATCGACCGGGCCTGGACGGAACTGCATCAGGGGTCGGATATTCGCATTCCGGGTTTTTATCGCTGGATCATCAAGTATGTGACACCGCTGATGTTGCTGACGATTATCAGCGTCTGGGTCTGGCAGGAATGGAAGTCAAAACTGCTGATGGACGAGGTGGAACAGGCCAACCGGCCGTTTGTGCTGATGACCCGCATCGGCCTGATGGGCCTGTTTGCATTCTTATTGATTATGATATGGGTGGTCTGGAAACGACGTCATCCCTCGGAGGAAAACCAATGACGACGGCCGGGTGGATTTTCATGCTAATCAGCTGGGGAGTGATTCTGGGGTTATTTATTTATTGCATGGTACGCACATTGTCCAGCGGGAAACGAAACAATAAGTGATATTGGATAGGCTAAGCCGCGGGTTTGGGGACAATTTTTTCAGAGTTTCGGTATTCTTGCTGGATTTTTCTCACGATGTGAGTTATTTTGTTGGGGTAGCGAACAAAACTGTATTACTGGTACCGGATTGAGCCTTGTCGGCTACGGCGGGGTCATCCATGCGTGTGGAGGTTTTTCATGAATAAGCGTAGTGAAATGTCGGAATTAACCCAGGTCTCCCGTCGTAACCTGCTGAAAACCATCCTGTTTACACCCCCGATTTTGATGTTTAGCAAGGGCGGTCTGTTTGCGGCAGAGGATATCCAGCCGGTGTTCAAACCCCGTATTGTGCCGCCCGGACAGAAGATTCGCATCGCCCAAATCGGCGTTTTCAACCGCGGCAACGAGGTTCACAATGAGTTTCGTCGATTTATGGATAAGCAGGTCGAATTTACCGCCTTTGCCGATGTGGCCTTTACCACACATGATTTCAAGATGAAAAATTACCCCGATGTCCCGTGTTTTCGGGATTACCGGGAGATGTTCGAGCAGATGCACGAGAAGATTGACGCGGTGGTGATCTGCACGCCGGACCATGCCCATTTTGCTCCCGTGATGCACGCGATGCTGCTGGGCAAACATGTGTATGTCGAAAAACCGATGGCCCAGAACGTCTATGAATGCCGCCTGCTGGAAAAAACGGCCCGGGCGTGCAAGGTTGTTACCCAGATGGGCAATCAGGGCCATTCCGGGGCTGGCACGATTCAGTTCGGCCAGTGGGTCGAGGCGGGGCTGGTCAGGAATGTCAAACGGATTGATGCGTGGATGGCCAACAGCCGCCGCTGGCATGGCTGGACCGACACGGCCTATCCGGAGGAAATTCCGCCGATTGGTTATGACTGGGATCAGTGGCTGGGCCGGCGGCCGTTCCGTCCCTATAGCGAAAAGTTAGTCAACGGGAACTGGCGCTGCTGGTTTGAGTTCGGCTGCGGTGCAATGGGCGACTGGGGAGCACATATTCTTGATGCCGTCCACCGTTATCTGAAACTGGGCCAACCCTATGAAATTACCACAGAGCTCAAAGGTCCCAGTGACCTGATTTATCCACAAGGCTCAGTGATTACATTCAAGTTCAGGGCCCGCGAGGGAATGCCGCCGGTCGAATTAAAATGGTACGATGGCCAGGGCAATGTGCCTGCCGCGCCTGAAGGTTATACCGAAAAACTGGGCATGGTCGGATCACTGATTTATACCGAAGATTATGTCATCCGCGGCGTCAGCCATGGTGCCGATTACAAAATCATCCCGGCTGCGAAAATGGATGAACTGAACAAGGCCGGAAAATTGCCCAAACCCGAAGGCAGGCTGCCGAATCATTTCCAGAACTTCCTGAATGCCTGTCAGGGGCTGGAGCAGGCCAACTCGCGATTTGAAATTGCGGCCCCTCTGGCGGAACTGTTGTGCCTGGGCTGCATCGGCCAGCGTTTCGGCGGTACGCTCAAATATGATGCCGATGCGATGGCCATTACCAATCATCCCGAGGCCAACAAAATGCTCAAAGGCCCGGATGTTCGCGCCGGCTGGGAAGCTTATGACAAGCAGCAGCTGGTCAAATCCAAGGTATCGCAGATCAAGTCCCCCGATGCCGTTGAATGGGAAAATCTATTGGCGGACAAGACGTTGGCCAACTGGGAGAACCCCTATGACTGGGGCAAGGCCGAGTATGTGGATGGGGAGGTCCATCTGACCACCGATAAAGGCAAGTGGTTCCTCGTGACTAAAAAAGAGTATGCCAATTTTGTCTTTGAAGGCGAAATCAAAATGCCGGTCAACGAAGGCAACTCCGGCTTTATGTTCCGTTGCCAGAAGAAGAAAAATTCGGTCTGGGGGTATCAGGCCGAAGTGGACACGGCGGACCGCAAGTGGTCCGGGGGCTTATATGATGAAGGACGCCGGATGTGGTTTATTTCGCCCAACCGTGACAAAGCCGCCACGGAAGAAGAAAAGAATGCCTCCATTGCCGCATTTCGTGCCCGTGCTGGAGAATGTTATAAACAGGGCGAGTGGAACCGCTATCGTATCGTGTGTATCGGCTCCCATATTCAGATTTATGTCAACGATGTACTGACTACTGATATTCACGATGAGATGGATCTGGCTGGTCATATTGGTATCCAGCATCATGGTGAAAAAGGGCTGGTGTATCAATTTCGCAACCTGCGCATCAAGGACCTCGGCTCTGGCGGCGAAGTCTATTATCCGCACCGTGAAAACGCCAAGGCCGCGCCTGTTCCGTCCAAGATGGACGGGGCAATTTATGAAGCCGAATCCGCCAAAATGGTCGGCTGCAGCAAGGCCGATAACCAGCCCGGCTATCAGGGGACGGGGTTTGCCGATTTTGGCGATGCGGGAAGCTCCATCGAATGGGATAACGTACTGGGTGACAAAGATGGCCAGGTTACGCTGACGTTCCGTTATGCCACACCCAACAACCGGCCGTGTAATCTGATTGTCAACGGTGTGGATGCGGGACGGATTGAATTTCCCGCGACCCAAGGCTTCACCGACTGGAAGACGGTGGATATGACCGCGACGCTGAGAAAAGGTCAGAACTCCGTGAAGGTGGTGGCCATTGGTGCTGGACCGAATCTGGACGCAATGGCTGTCAAATAAGCGTAAAGTCAAAATGAAAACGGATTCAACGCCTGCAGACGGGGTTGAATCCGTTTTTTATTGGATTGGGGGAAATGCTATTGGTCAGGGTGTGACATTACAGGAGCGATAGGGCGAGTTTGTCACATTCAGCACCTGCCGGATCCATACCCGGTAATAGGATGATAAGTCCCAGGTATTGCCCGCCGAGGCAAAATCACAGAACTGAATCGGACGGGCTTTGCCTTCTTCGCCTTCGTGGGTGGTGCCCTGCACCATGTCCACCGCCACGGCCATCCACACGCTATCCGGTTTGCCTGTCGCCGGTTTCAGAGCGATATAGCCATTCTCTACGCCGACGAAATCTCCGGCCCGGTCGATATTGCCGTCATTAAACCGGACATCCCGGGCAAAGACAATCGGCCCGCGCATCAGGGCGATGTGGTTGTTTTCAGCCAGAACCCGTCCGCGGAAATCGAAGGCCGCCTCGATGGTGTCGCCGGCTTTCCAGGTGCGGCGGATAGCCTTGAACGTCCCGGGGGTAATATCGCTGAGAGCTTCGCCGTTGATTTTGATGATGGTTTCCCTGCTCCAGCCGGGGATGCGCAGGTTCAGCGTGAATTCCGCCGCCGCCTCGGGTGCGACGGTAATCGTTACCGTCCCGGTTTCCGGATAGGCGGTCTGCTGGGTCAGGGTGATTTTGTGATTGCTTGTCGGCAGGGTGGTCTTGACCGTCGATTCCGCATAGAGATTGATATACAAGGCGTCCTCGCCTCGCATGACTATCGACTCCGGCACGGCCACGAATCCGCGCGGCCCATTGGCGGCACAGCAGTTGATGGTCATTCCGCACTGGTCTTCGCCCTGAAAACGCACACCTTCCAGCGGCGTATATTTGGCAAAGTAGGAGCCGTCGGCCTTGAGTGCTCCCAGCAGGGCGTTATACACCGCCAGCTCCAGCCAGTCGGCATATTTGGCCTCGCCGGTCAGCGCCAGCATGGTCTGGCAATATTTAATCCACGTTGTCGTCACGCAGGTTTCCATCGTGTGATACGTGGGTATCTGCTGGCGCGTCCGGCCGTGATACCAGCATTCGCAGGCCGACCCCGAGCCGGCCGCATTGATTTCCGTGGCGAAGATATCATCCGCCGTCATCTGGCAGGCCTTGAGATAGTCGGGCTGCAGGTCCACGCGGTACAGTTCGGTCAGTCCCTGATAACACGACATCATTTCGTAGGCCTTCATCCCGTTTTCAAAAGTCCACCAGGTCTTGGGATGCTCAAAGCGGTCGCCGACGTGAATCCCCGCCAGGGCCTTGCCGATCAAATCCGCGCCCTCGGGCTCTTTCCATTGGGAGACAATATAGTTGGCAAAGTCCAGATATTTTTTATCCTGTGTCCGGTTGTACAGCAGAACCATCGGCTCCAGCACCGAGGTGCTGGCCATGCCGTGATAGGCCCCGACGCGGAAGATGTCTTTTTTGCCCGGGCCGACCTCGGTCATGAGGTTGTCGGCCACACGCACCGCCGCTTTCAGTGCGGTCTGGTCGCCGGACATATCATAGTACTGCATCAGGCCCAGCATGGTGTATTTGCGTCCCCAGATATCCCACGGGCCGCCGGTGCGGGCCTCTTTGGTGTAATTGCCGATATAGCCGTCCGGGTTCTGGGTGGCAATCAGGCTTTTGACCGAAGCGGCGATTCTGGCCTTCATCGCCTCGTCGCCGGCATATCGCGCCCCCGGCACCGCACCGAGCATCCACTTGCCCCAGAATTCCGTCTGCCAGTCGTTGGTGTGGGTCTGGGTTTTGAACGGCTCGACCAGGTACTGCGGGTCTATCCGCTTGACCCAGTGCTCATAGCAGGAGTTCATCTGACTGCCCAGATGCCCGCCGATTTTGACCTGTTCCTGCGGCATCATCTCCAGCGGTTTTGCCGCCTGCAGGGCTGCTGCCAGGCAAACTGTTACGATTCCAGCGACTGTATGCTTCATATTCATCCTTTCGGCCTGTTGGTCTGTATTAGAGACGCATTTATTTCGGCCACGGTTTCAGGATTATTGGCGGCGGTATGGAAATGCTGAAAAGCTTTGCATTCAATGATTTATGACACGAAAAGCGGTTAATCATGTTTTCACAAATGCCGTGAATTTGTCTGTCGGCGGAGGCTTTTTTTATGGGATATTGCTGCATTTTACCATGAGTTTCTGTGCAATCCATGCAGACAGTGCTCCCAGCGGGATAGCAACATACCCTATATTTATCAGCAGTGTCCACAATGGTCCTGCATCAAATAGAAAATAACGATAATAAATCCCGGCCGTTCGACCAAAACCAACGGTCTTATGGATAGGGGGGTATCCATCCAATTGAATAATGCTGCCGGTATAGGGTCCCTCCTGCTGATTAAAGAAGGCAATATCTGTGATCCAGTTGCGTGAGCGAAACCCGATATGAAAGTGCGGCCCCAACGAGATAAAATGACTGCGGTCTGTGCCGAAATGTCTGCCAATCAGAGTCATTCCTGATGCATAGCACAGCGAAAACGCCGCCATTAGTATTAAAAATAATCGTGTTTGATGCTTTTTCATGGCTGCCGCTTTCGTCCCCGGCACAGATACATGATGAACGACCCGAGGCCGGAGAATTTGTATCCCTTATCGACGTAGTGTTCGATCACATAAAACGCGAAATAATAAAACCTCGCAAAGCACCACACTGCCAGCGCCAGCATCCCCGCCGTCTTCCACGTCGGGCACTCAATAATCAGAATTGCCGAGGCCATAAGCCCCATCACCAGAAATAAAAACCCTTTCAGGTAGATCCATCGTTTATCTTTTAAATCCCGCACGGGCCGACTCCTTGGAATTACGGATTGTCTTTGCTTGTCTTTGTGCCTCAATCGCATCTCTCAGAAGATTCTATTCATGACAGGAGAGCTCTGTCAGAAAAGATACATTTATCCTGCCCCCCCAGGGCGCTGCCCTGGTCTGAGTTATCCCGGCCCTTCAGGCCGCTCATGGAATTATTACTGTTTTATTTTCGTGTCGAAACATATCTTAAGTATCAGAACAAATACCGACTGCAAAGATATCTTGAAGTCAAATCCTTTAATCCGAACACCATCTGATGAATCAACTCAACATGCTACTCAATTCCAGTCTGAAAGGCCAGCCTAAAACAACCCAGTGCCGCGTCCTGGGGATATGGCTTTCTACGAACTCCAAACTCCCAACTTCAAACTTTCTCCTTTCGCCCTGCATGCTGCGCAAAATAAAACAGGCGGGTTTTTGAGGCCCGCCTGTTTGAGTATTGATTATTTGAATCCGTCAATCGGCTTTGTGATGTACTTGTCTGTCACGGCCTTATCGAGATCAACGCCGTTGATATTGGCCAGCGTACACAGCCACGCCAGGACATCGGCAAACTCTTCTTCCTTATTCTTCTGGTCCTCACCAGCCAATGCCGTCGCCAGTTCGCCGACTTCCTCGACAAACCACATAAACGTCGCCGGTGTCCCGCGCTCGCGGTCGCGACGTCCATACTTATCCTGAATAAGCTGCTGAAAAGCCTTTAATTCCACGAACCCAGCGGCTCCGGCTTAGGCTTCCCAACCCAGCATCTTGCTGAGGCGAGCTTTTTCGTAAATGACGCGGACTTCATCGGTCGCCTTGCGGCAGACTTCCTCCATCTTCTGGCTGAACGGAGCATTGTTGGTCTGCTCGGCCAGGTGCAGATGGCTATGGAGCGGACCATCTACAGCTTCGATGATTTCCAGCAGGGTAATGCTTTCGGCCGGGCGAGCCAGGAAAAAGCCGCCGCGAGGTCCGCGTTTGCTGCGGAGCACGTTGGCACGAACCAGCTGCTGAAGAATCTTCAACAGATACTCCAGCGGAATGTTGTATTCTTTGGATATCCGAGCTGCCAGAACCGCGCCCTCTTTATAATTCATAGCGATATAACCGACTGCTACAAGAGCGTACCCTGTTGATCTGCTGATTTTCATATTCAGGCCTCCTGAATATTAGTTATGTTAAGTTTCTTGTTTCCCGATTGGTTATCGGACGACAGCAAGTTTTATATGTGAGTTGGTTAATCACCTATTTCTAATATACCTGCCTCTGTATAGTGTAATTATCAATAAAAAGTTCAAGAGTAGCAAGAGAAATTTTGTCGAAAAATAAAATTTTCTTTTATTAGACTATGTAACTCTATAATATCCTTATCTTCAACTGGATAAGTCAGGTTTTCTTTTTTATGGCTTTAAAGCTTGACAGGTTGAAAGGATTAATTTACGATTTCCTGATAATTTTGACGAGGAGACTCATAATGGATCAATCGAATCCAAATCTGAGCATTGAATATATCGACAGCGTCACCGTGGCGGTTCCAACCGATGCGAAAATTCTGGACGAAGAACAGATTCAGGCGCTGGAAAAGACATTTATGCCCCTTATCGAACAGACTAACGGTATCCGTTTGCTGATAGATTTTTCAAACGTGCAGTTTCTGACCAGCTCGGTGCTGGGCTTGTTAATCCGAATTAACCGAAAAGTCTTGCAGTCGGAGGGCCGGCTCAGGCTCTGTTGTATCGATCCGAAGATTCTTGAGATATTCAAGATTACCCGGCTCGATAAGGTATTCGAACTCTATCAGGACAGGCAACAGGCGCTGGAAGGTTTTTGAAAAATACCCCTTTCCACTGCGGTTTTTGCCGGTCGGATTGGGTATATCCGGCTAAACAGGCAAAAGCCGCAACAGGGCCATCCGGACAGGTTCCGGGCAGTCCAGCGTGTCGAGGTTGCTATCCGATGAAAGGTGTCGTCAAAGGATGCAGTCAGAGACTGTCTATACAAAATCATGTGTCATCCCCAGCACAGCCGCTGCGGTCGGCCAGCTTTGCAGGGAGATTCTCGATACCGCGAAGGAACGCGGCTTTGGGGAACAGGACCTGTTTGCGATCCATCTGGCCCTCGAAGAGGCTTTTATGAATGCTGTCCGGCACGGCAACCAGTCCGATCCATCCAAGAATGTTACCGTTGAATTGCTCATAACTCCTGAAAAATTCGACATTTCCATCGCCGACCAGGGGTGCGGTTTTGATCCGGCAGCCCTGCCCGACCCGCGCCAGGGCGAAAATCTCTATAAGACCGAAGGCCGGGGCGTCCTGTTGATTCGGGCCTATATGGATATCATTGAATACAATACTACAGGCAATTGCGTTCATCTGGTCAAGTTCAAAGGCAAGGGACTGCCCGTTATTTAATAGATGCTTTCGTCTGATAACTTTTCTTTGCCCATTCAGCCACCTCAATTTTTTGCATAAAATCGCTACAGTCGTTAATTTTACCTAAGTTACCCATCTTTTTTTCCGATAGTCCAGCCTGAACAAGAACTTATCCCCAAAGGGTATGGATTATTTCGCGACGGCCACAGGCCGTTTTATACCGCGTGTAATCACGGGGTAACGTTACCCTACCCAGCCGCGGGGATAATACTGTTGCTGAACGCTGGCGGCTGAAAGCTATTTAGCCGCGACGAACCGGGAAATTTCAAGTAGGAACAATATTTTACAGGTGAATATTATGGACAGTATTTATCAGGCATTATTCTCATCGTCACAGATATTAATTGACCAGATTGGTCGCGCAGCGGTTTCGGAAGAGGTCGGTTTTGGGCCGTTCTGGGTGCTGATGGACGGCCTAAAAACCGTACGGGCAGGCGACAAAGACAAGCTGTACGATGTGCTGGAGGATATGGAGCAGATCAGTCGGTTGACCGCCCAGGTTGATGATGGGTTTGAGCCGGCCATCCTTGGGGTGGATGGGGCGGTTGTGGCGGCCGGACAGCTTTGCACCGAACGCTCGCATTGCGGATATATGTTCCTGGTGCTGCCTGGATACAGTCTGGATACTGCCGAGGCCAACGCCGACCTGATTGAATTGCTGATGTCGCAGATGAACATTATCGCAAGTCTGATCGAAAAGAATAACCAGCTTCACCAGGGCCAACTCACCCGCATGGCCCAGAAGTCGCCGGTCTTGTCAGCAACGCGATAATATATAGGGGGGCCTTTAAATAAAGGGTTTGAACGAGTTCTCCCGCAGGGATGATTATTCTGGGGGGTGACCAGAAGCTGTTTTATGTTTGTTTTTTGACGGGGCGGTCATATCTTACGATTGTGCGAACCAGGATTTTGTGTTTTGGCAGATTTTGACGAGCATGAGCATCACGGGGACTTCGATGAGGACGCCGACAACAGTGGCCAGTGCAGCGCCGGAGGACAAGCCAAACAGCATTACGGCCGTTGCGATGGCGACTTCGAAGTGATTGGATGCCCCGATCATGGCTGAGGGGGCCGCATCTTCATACGACAGTTTTAAAACCCTCGACAGCCAGTAGCCCAGCCCAAAAATCAGGCAAGTCTGAATGAACAGCGGGATGGCGATCCACAGAATCGTCAGCGGATTGCTCAGAATGACTTCGCCTTTGAAGGAAAACAGCAGCACCAGCGTGATTAGCAATGCGACGATGGTGATGGGCGTCAGGATGTGCAGGAATCGGCTCTGGAACCAGTCGAGACCTTTGCGGGCAATGATCCATTTGCGAGAAATAAAACCCGCGGCCAGCGGCAGGGCGACATAGATGGCAATGGACAGCACCAGGGCCTGCCACGGGACGGGCAGCCGCCCGACGCCCAGAAGGAATCCACCCAGCGGACCGTATAAAAACAGCATGGTCAGGGAGTTGATGGCGACCATGACCAGGGTGTGGCCGTCGTTGCCTTTGGCCAGATAGCCCCAGACCAGCACCATGGCTGTGCAGGGGGCGATGCCCAGCAGGATGCAGCCGGCCAGATAGCTGCGCCACAGGGGGATTTGCAGCATTTTGATGCCGTTGGACTCGATGACAGTGCCGACGCCGTAGGTGGCGCCAACAGGCAGGTCCAGGCCGAAGGGCATCTTGACGATATCGGTAGCATCCGGGCCGATGAGGCCGTAAAAGAGCGTACCGAGAAAGAACAGGGCGATGAAGTACATCGTGAAGGGCTTGATGGCCCAGTTGACAAACAGTGTCAGGCCGACGGGCTTGATGCTTTTACCGGCCTTGAGGACTTCGGCGAAATCGATCTTGACCATAATCGGGTACATCATAAAGAACAGACATACTGCGATAGGGATGGAGACGACGGGGGCACCACCGACATAAATCGACATTCCATCCAGTGACTTTGCGAAATTCGGGGCCAGCTTGCCCAGGACGACGCCGCCGGCGATGCACAGGACGACCCACAGCGTCAGGTACCGTTCAAAAAATCCAAGTCCCGATGATTTTGATGTTTCACTCATTTTGATTTCTCCGCAGTCAGGTTGATACTGACGATATAATCCGAGAGTTTCTGGCCTTTGGGCAGGGCGTCTCTAACGGATTGGTAGAGACGGTCGTTGCAGTCTTCCATGATATCAAAAGCGTACTCTTTTTCCGTCCAGTGGATGTTGACCAGGCCTGCAGCTTTGGCCATCTCCACGGTCTGGTCAATCGATACGGCCCCGGCTACGCAGCCAACCAGCGCAATGGCCATCTGGCGAATGGTTTCGGGCAGCGGTTTTTTCAGTGCCAGGTCCGACACGCATACCTTGCCGCCGGGTTTGAGGACGCGGCTGATTTCCCGCCAGACCTGGGGTTTGTTGGCCGAGAGATTGATAACACAGTTGGATATTATAACATCCACCGAGGTATCGGCAACCGGAAGATGCTCGATTTCGCCCAGCCGGAATTCCACATTGGACAGGCCTGTTTTGGCGGTGAATTGCTCGATACTGGCCCTGGCCTTATCCAGCATCTGGGGTGTCATGTCCACACCGATAGCACGGCCGGAGGGGGCGAACTTGCGTGCGGCGATAAAGACGTCAAAACCTGCACCACTGCCGAGGTCTAAAACGACCTGGCCGGGTTTCAGGTTTGCCAGCGCCGTCGGGTTGCCGCAGGACAGCCCCATGTTGGCTCCGTCGGGCAGCAGGGCCAGCTCTTCGGCAGAGTAGCCAACCTGTGCGGCTAATTTGTCCGGCTGTGCGGAACCGCAGCAGCCGCAGCCTGTGGCTGCAATCTCGGCATAACCCTGTCGCACTTTTTGTGTGATATCGTTACCGGATTCCATTTTAAACTCCTATTCTTTTGATGGGCCTGTTGGGCTTATCGTACCGAGCCATTCTTC
>JAWRKM010000097.1:0-30220 GCA_040306945.1 Anaerohalosphaeraceae bacterium | reverse complement strand
GGTGTGTTTGTATTCAAACGATTCTTTGGTGTCCTTGTTCCTGACCAGCTCTATGCCGGCCATCATCCCGCATTGCCGCACATCTCCCACAAACGGCAGGGCCCGGATATCTTCGAGGGCGACAAACATTAAGTCTGTTTTTTCGGGCATTTTGTTCAACACATGGTTTTTCTCAAACAAATCCAGGCTTGCCAGCCCCGCTGCACAGGCCAGAGCATTCCCGGTATAGGTATGGCCGTGATAGAACGTCTTAAATTCCTCTACCCGACCGAGGAATGCATCGAAAATCGCCTGCGTTGTCAGTGTCGCCGCCAGCGGCAGATAGCCTCCGGAGATGCCCTTGGCGACACACATCAGGTCAGGCCGAACCCCTTCGTGTTCGCAGGCAAACATCCTGCCGGTTCGACCAAATCCCGTGGCCACCTCATCGACAATCAGCAGGACATCGTATTTGCGGGCCAGCGTTTCGACTCCCTTCAGGAAACCGTCCGGATGAACAATCATTCCTGCTGCCCCCTGCACCTTCGGCTCCAGGATAATCGCGGCAATCGTTCCGGCATTATCTTTGAGCAGGGCTTCGATTGCGTCAAGGCTGTACTGGGCGCATTGCTGCGGTGTGCCGTTAAACCGATAGGGATGCGGCGTCGGGGCAAACAGTGTTTCAAACAGCAGCGGCTTATAAATCCCATGAAACAACTCCATCCCGCCGACACTGACTGAACCAACGGTGTCGCCGTGATACGATTCCCGCAAGGCAATAAATCGGCTGCGCTGCTTATCGCCGCGGTTATGCCAGTATTGGAAAGCCATCTTAAGGGCGATTTCGACTGCGGTGGCCCCGCTGTCGGAATAAAACACTTTGGCCAAACCCGGCGGGGCAATCCGAATCAGCCGTTCGGCCAGCTCAATCGAACGGCTCTGCCCCAGCCCCAGCAGGGTGCTGTGAGCAATTTCATCCAGTTGGCGACGAATTGCCTCATCAATCATCCGTACGCTGTGCCCATGTACATTGCACCACAGGCTGCTGACGCCATCGATATAGCGTCGACCTTCGGTATCGATCAGGTAATACCCTTCGCCTCGCTCGATAATCACCGGCTCACCCGCAAGCCAGTCGGCCATCTGGGTAAATGGATGCCAAAGGTATTTTTTGTCCAGCTCAATCAGTCGTTGTGTTGTCTTATGCATTATTTTTTAATAATAATCTTTGGTTCCAGTTGCATGGGGTCGCCAAAAAAACCTTCCACTGCGTTATATTTACGAATGAACCCCTGCAGTTCCCGCGGTGAGGCGGTCAGCACCAGCGTGTCCTGCGTTTTTTCATGCTTGACCAGCGTCGGGTCTTTTTCGATCAGCTTGTCCAGAAAATCCGGATTGATGGCGGCTATCAGCAGTTTGCCTTCGCGGACCTCGACTCGCCAGAAAGTATGGGCACGGAGCAGGTGCCCGGCATAGATAGTCCCGACATTCAGCTTGACATCGCTGTGCGGGAACAAATCCAGATACCGTACATCCGACAATTCCACCAGATGACCTTCGAAACGATTTTCCAGCTTGCCACGATCCTTGTCTTCTTCCGTGATCAGGATCGTGTAGCGTTTTTCGTTCGGGTCGCCGGTAAACTGCCATACGGTGTCCTCGTGCTGCCAATCTCCCAGCAGGGCGGCATCATAAACCAACGTTTCAGTGGTGTAAAGTTCGTGCAGGCTCGGCACACATCCGACCATCCCAAAAACCGACAAAAGCAATATGGTTTTTATTGTTTTCATACTTGCCCCTTTCAATCTGGTTTTATTGACCTACTATATACCGGCACAAAATACTTGAAAGTCGCGGTTTCTTTGCCTACTATGATAACCGCAAAGAAGCTCTGATACAAACAGGAAAAGTCCATGGAAAGGAATCGCTATGAAAACAGTTCTGAATTGTCTGGTTGGCTGCGCACTGATTTGGGTATGCGGCTGTGCTACGGCTCCTGAACGCGATGAAGGAAAGGCGGTCTTAAATGCTGAAGTCAAGGAAGCCATTGCGGCATTCAAGGCCAAGGACCCCGATATCGAACGTTTTTTTCGCGATTCAGAAGGGTATGCGGTCTTGCCCAAGGTAGGCAAGGGGGCTTTTATTGTCGGCGGAGCCTGGGGGCAGGGCGAAGTGTACCGCAAAGGGGAACTGATTGGATATACCAGTCTCAGTCAGGCTACAATTGGGGCTTCGCTGGGGGGTGAGAGTTTTCGAGAGATTATCTTCTTTCGAACCCATGCCGATTTGCAAGTCTTTATGACGGGTGAGTTTGCCTTTTCTGCACAGGCGACTGCGGTTGCCTTGGATGCGGGTGCGGCGGCCAAGGCTGACTACCGTGACGGGATGGCCATTTTTGTCATTGCCGACAAAGGCCTGATGATAGATGCTTCCATCGGCGGACAGAAATTCAAATTTCTGCCGAAATAGACGCAACGCAAAGGATTATTTCTAAACCATTCACAAGGCGGGCCTTAAACCCGCTTTTTATTTGTCTTCCTGGTATCCTAATACTGAGACCAAAGGGCTATTGAGAATGGGGTTTTGTGGTAATCCATAGACAAATCGGTGAACAGGGAGTATAGTGTGAGGATGGTCTGGTCGGCCGGACCGGATGTAAGTAGGAAATATAGTGGAGAATGATTATGGCCAATGTGATATTACAGACGCAGATACCGAATACCAACGTCCGGCGTGGCAAAGTGCGGGATGTCTATGATCTGGGAGATAAAATGCTGCTGGTCGCATCCGACCGGATTAGCGCCTTTGATGTGATTATGAAGACAGGTATTCCGCATAAAGGCCAGGTGCTGACGCAGATATCGAAGTTCTGGTTCGAGTTCTTGGCCGGCGTTGTGGAAAACCATCTGTTGTCGGATGATCCCAGGCAATATCCGGCACCGTTCTGTAATTATGCCGAACAATTGGTCGGGCGATCGATGCTGGTCAAAAAGACGCGGGTGCTGCCGGTCGAGTGTATTGTGCGCGGGTATATCACAGGTTCAGGCTGGAAAGAATATCAGAAGCAGGGGACGGTCTGCGGGATTAAGCTGCCAGCGGGCTTAAGGCAGTGCGATAAGCTGCCGGAGCCGATTTTTACGCCCTCGACCAAGGCCGAGCAGGGTCAGCACGACGAAAATATCAGCTTTGAGGAAGCGGTCAAGACTTTGGGACAACAAAAGGCCGAGTATGTCCGCGATAAGAGCATTGAGGTCTTCAAAAAGGCCAGTGCTTACGCGGAATCGCGGGGAATCATTCTGGCGGATACGAAGTTTGAATGGGGCGAGATTGACGGGCGGATTATCCTAATTGATGAGGTATTGACACCAGATTCGTCACGATTCTGGCCTGCGGATAAATATCAGCCGGGGCGGGATCAGGAAAGTTTTGATAAGCAATTTGTCCGGAATTATCTGGAAGATATTAAGTTTAATAAATCGGGTCCGGGAGTCGAATTGCCTGATGATATTGTCGCCAAAACACAGGCCAAATACATCGAGGCATATGAAAAGCTGACGGGCAAGAAGTTTGCGGTTTAAGGCTGGAATGCTGATATGAGATCGCAATCCGCAGAATCTCCCGCGGTGATTGAACTGTCCAATGTTCATTTTATCCGGCAGGATAAGACGATTCTGTCGGGAATCAACTGGCGAATTGCGCCGGGTGAACATTGGGCTATTATGGGGGCCAATGGCTCGGGCAAGACGACGTTATTGAAGATTATCACCGGGTATGAATGGCCGACGTTTGGGCAGGTCACGGTATTGGGGCAGCGTTTTGGCCAGACTAATATCCGAGAACTGCGGAAGCTGATCGGGTGGGTCAGCTCGTCGATTGAACAGCGGTTGCCTGCGGAAGATAAGGCTCTGGATATTGTGGTATCGGGGATTGAGGCGTCACTGGGGCTGTTTCGGACGTTTACCGCCGCCGAATATGATCGGGCGATGGAGTCACTGGTGATGCTGAAGGCCCAAGCTGTTGCCCATCAACGCTTTGGAACGCTTTCGCAGGGCGAGCAGCAAAAGGTATTAATTGCTCGATCGCTGATTCATCGGCCCCAAGTCCTGATTCTGGATGAGCCTTGTGCAGGACTGGATCCGGCGGCAAGAGTGCGTTTTTTAAAGGATTTGGAGCACTTTGCGGCAATGGCCCAAGCACCGTCGATGATTATGGTTACCCATCATATTGAGGAAATAGGACCCTGGACGACAGGGGTTATGCTGCTTAAGGGGGGGCGGATGATGCAATCCGGAACTGCGGATGAGGTCCTGAATTCAAAAAATATGACGGAATTGTTCGATTTTCCGTGTGAAGTGAAACAAAATAAGCACCGGCGGCATCTGATAGTCTGATTTTCCGCGAAGAGGCCGCGGAAAAAAATTTTTGTTTTTACTGTACTATACTGTACTATACCGTAGTTTCGAATGGGAATAATTTGGCAAGGTCAAACGGAGGTTTTTTATGGCATAGAGATTCTCTCACAGTGTTACAGGCAAGTCGAATCCAGAATTCACCGCATTAAAAAGGACATATAAACATCAAAAACAAGGAGAACTCGTTATGAAGATGGTACGATGGGCGGTATTGCTAAGCATAATAACGTTAACTGGGCTGGGCGTGGCCGGGACAACAATTTATTCCGGGCCGGAGAAGGTCAATACGCTGGTGATTGATGCCACCAAAGGGATTTCGACGATTGAGCCTGAGATTTATGGGCATTTTGCCGAGCATTTGGGGCGGTGTGTATATGAAGGATTCTGGGTCGGTGAGGATTCGCCGATTCCGAACGTGCGTGGGATTCGGACGGATGTGGTAGAGGCGCTGAAAAAGCTGAATATTCCGGTGCTGCGGTGGCCGGGAGGGTGTTTTGCGGATGAATATCACTGGAAGGATGGGATTGGCCCTCGCGACAAGCGACCCAAAATGGTCAATACCCACTGGGGTATGGTTACCGAAACCAACGCTTTCGGCACACATGAGTTTCTGGATCTCTGTGAGATGCTGGGGTGCGAAGCCTATATCGCCGGCAATGTCGGATCCGGCACCGTGGAAGAACTGCAGGATTGGATTGAGTATATGACCTTTGACGGGGACAGCGACATGGCGAATCTGCGGCGTGCCAATGGTCGTGAGAAACCCTGGAAGATCAAGTATGTGGGGATTGGCAATGAGAACTGGGGCTGCGGCGGGAACATGACGCCGGAATATTACTCGGATGTCTATAAGCGGTATGCAACCTATGTTCGGGATTATCCGGGCAACCGCATTACCAAGGTTGCCTGCGGGCCCAATGGTGAAGATATGAAATGGGCCGAATCGATTATGAAAAATATCGGTACCCGGATGGATGCCTACGGCCAGCACTACTATGTTCGCGGGTTGGGATCCTGGGATCAGGGAAAGAAAGGCAGTGCCACGAATTTCGACGAGCGGGAGTGGTTTGCCCTGATGAAAAATACGCTGCATGTGGACCAGCTTATCCGGGAGAACAAAAAGATTATGGATCGGTATGATCCTCAGGGGCGGGTCCATTTGTATATTGACGAATATGGTACCTGGTGGGATGAGGAGCCGGGAACCAAAGCGGGGTTTTTGTATCAGCAGAATACGCTGCGGGATGCGGTCTCTGCAGCCATCTATCTGAATACATTTAACACTCACAGTGACCGAGTCAAAATGTGCAATATCGCCCAGATTAACAACGTGCTTCAGGCGATGATTCTGACAGACAAGGAAAAAATGCTGGTGACACCGACATATCATGTCTTTGAGATGTACAAGGTGCATCAGGGAGCGTCACTGCTGGCCAGCGAGCTGGCTTGTAACGGGTATCAGTCCGGCAATGATACACTGCCGTCGCTGAATGTGTCGGCATCCAAAGACAAGGCTGGCGTCATTCACATTACACTGGTGAATCTGGACCCGACGGTGCCGGCGGAGCTGAGCTGTGAGCTCAAAGGTGTGACCGCAAAAAGTGTTCGCGGCCGTGTGCTGACGGATGAGAAGATGAATGCACATAATACCTTCGAAAAGCCCGATGCGGTCAAGCCGGCGGAATTCAAGGCCTTTGAACTCAAAGACGGCAAGCTCCATGCAACGCTGCCGTCTAAATCCATTGTAGTATTAACGATTGAATAAAGTTCCTTATACGAACGATAAAGGATGTCATTATGCGACATACGACGTTTCGAATGCGGATAGTGCTGGCCTGTGCGGTGGGCCTGATGGGATTGCATCAGGCGGCACAGGCGGTGCGAGTCGATATCAAGGCTGATGGAAAACAGATTCAGGTCAGTCCGGACTTGTATGGGATTTTTTATGAAGAAATCAATCATGCCGGCGACGGCGGATTGTATGCGGAGATGGTGCAGAACCGCTCCTTTGAAGAACATCTGCCGCCGGGCAATGCCCGTGTGGAAAACGGGGGCCTGATTACCAACAACGGCTGGCGGTATAACAAATGGGTCAAGTCCGACCTGCATGCCTGGTCCAAAGTGGAACAGGGCGGTGCAAAGGTTGCGATCCGAGTGGATGATGCCAATCCGCTCAATGACCAGACACCGCTGTCGATGCGGGTTGAGGTGCAAACCGTGGGCGGCTTTGCCGGCGTGGCCAATGAAGGCTACTGGGGGATGTCGGTTCGCAAAGGTGAACCTTATCATCTGAGTTTTTACGCCCGCAGCGAAAGCGGACATCAGACAGATGTGACGGTTCGTCTCGAAAAGGCCGACGGCAGTGTAGTTTATGCTGAAACGACAGTGGCGAATGTCGGCGGCGACTGGAAGCGTTATGCGTGCAGTCTCAAGGCCGATGCGACCGATGCCAAATCCCGACTGGCGATTGGTTTTGCCAAACCGGGTGTGATATGGCTGGATATGGTGTCGCTGTTTCCCGAAAACACCTACAAGAAGCGTCCCGGCGGACTGCGTGAAGACCTTGTGAGGATGCTGCAGGGGCTTCGTCCGGCGTTTCTGAGGTTCCCGGGCGGCTGTGTGGTGGAAGGCTGTACGCTGGAAAACCGGATTCAGTGGAAAAAGACCATTGGTGATATTGCCCAACGGCCGGGCCACTGGGACCTGTGGGGCTACCGTGCCACCGACGGCCTTGGCTATCATGAATTTCTGCAGCTGGCCGAAGACCTGGGCGCGGCGCCGATGTATGTGGTCAATGTCGGCATGAGCTGTCAGGCACGCCATGCAGAGGTTGTGACCGACCCTGAGGAACTGAAAGCGTATGTTCAGGAAACCCTGGATGCGCTGGATTACGCCATGGCGCCGGTAAGCAATCCCTGGGGAGCATTGCGGGCCAAAAACGGTCATCCGGAACCGTTCAAGATTAAATATGTCGAAATCGGCAATGAAAACGGCGGCGAGGTCTATCACCAGCATTATGCGGTTTTCTATGAAGCGATCAAGAAAAAATACCCGCAGGTGATTACCATTGCCGACCAGCCGATTCCCAATGCCCCGATGGAAATTGTGGATGAGCATTTTTATGTGGCTCCCGGCTGGTTTTTCAGCAATGCCGATCGCTATGATAATTACGACCGCAAAGGGCCCAAAATTTATGTCGGGGAGTATGCCGTCAATCGTGATGTGCATTCGGGCAATCTGCTGGGGGCACTGGCGGAAGCGGCCTGGATGATGGGGATGGAGCGCAACAGTGATATCGTGGTGATGGCTTCGTATGCCCCGTTGTTTGAAAATGTCAACGACCGCGAATGGCCGGTTAACCTGATTCGGTTTGATAGTTCACGCGTGCTGGGCCGCAGTTCATATTATGTTCAGAAGATGTTCGCTGGCCATAAGCCCACGATCATCGTTGAAACACAGATTACCGCTGCAGATGCCAAGGAAGATGCCCCCCAGGGGCGGATTGGACTGCGGACCTGGCTGGCGGATGCGGAGTACAAAGACATTCGCGTCACGCAGGGCGATACCGTGCTGTATAGCTCCGATTTCTCCAAGGATGCTGCAGGGTGGAAATCGATGATTGGCCGATGGGTCGTCGAACGTGGGGTCTATCGCCAGCCCGATGCGCGGGCTCAGGATACCCTGACGGTTTTGGGTGAGACGACCTGGGCGGATTATACGATTGAGCTGAAGGCCAAACGTAATGCTGGAGCGGAGGGCTTTATGGTGGTCTTCCGCAATAATGATCAACGCTGGCTGCAATGGAACTGCGGCGGCTGGGGGAACACCCGGCATGCCATTCAGGCGGTTGAAGGCGGTGATGCCCGGATTCTGACTGAAAAGCCCGGCAGCATTGAGGCAGGACGCTGGTATGATGTCAAGATTGTGCTATCTGGCAAACGTGTTCAGTGTTATCTGGATGGTCAGCTCATTCACGATATTCAGGCGAATAACCCCGTCCCCCGGACATTCTTTGCCAATGCGGGTTTTGAAGAATCCAGCGGCGATCTGATTGTCAAGCTGTGCAACGCCTCTGCTGAGACGGTGCCGGCGGAGATTGCGGTTGCGGGTGTCAGAGAGGTTAACAGTCTTGCGAAGGTGATTACCCTGACCGGTACCGGACCGACGGATGAAAATACGCTTGATGAACCGATGCGTGTTGCCCCGACCGAAACAACGTTTAATGGGGCGGGTAAGTCGTTTGTGTATCCTGTCAAGCCGTGGTCGGTGACGATTTTGCGAATTCCTGCGAAACGCTAAACTGTTGAACGTATCAGAAAAGGGATGCGATTATGAAAAAGCATATCGTGATTTGGGTGCTGATGGGGCTGCTGGCTGAAAGCTGGGCGGTGGTGGCTGAAAGTACACAGCCGAAAATAAAGGTAGCCCCCAAGACGCCGATTGAGGCATATGCCTTTAATTTACATGATGTTCGGCTGCTGGACGGTCCCTTCAGGGCGGCCATGGAGCGTGATGCGATCTATCTGTTGACGCTGGAACCGGATCGTCTGCTGGCGTGGTTTCGCAAAGAGGCCGGACTGGAACCCAAAGGTGAAGTCTATGGCGGATGGGAGTCACAGGGGGTGGCGGGCCATAGTTTAGGTCATTATCTGTCAGCTTGTGCGCTGATGTATGCCTCCAGCGGGGATGAGCGATTTAAAGATCGTGCCGCTTATATCGTCGATGAAATGGCTCTCTGTCAGGATAAAAACGGAAACGGCTACGTGGCGGCGATTCCCGGCGGCAAAAAATGCTTTGAGGAAGTTGCCCGGGGTGATATCCGCTCTCAGGGTTTTGACTTGAACGGCCTGTGGGTGCCCTGGTATACCATTCACAAGGAAATGGCAGGTCTTCGCGATGTTTACCTGCTGTGTGACAATGCAAAGGCCCTGGAGGTCTGGAAGAAATTTACGGACTGGGCTTACGCGGTCACCGATAAGCTGACGGAGGCCCAGTGGCAAACCATGCTGGCCTGTGAGCAGGGCGGAATGAAAGAAGTGTGTGCAGATCTGTATGCCGTTACCGGCGATGAAAAGTACCTGACGCTGGCTGAACGATTCACACATAAATTCATCATGGATCCGCTGAGCCGCAAAGAAGACCGGCTGGCCGGAGTGCATGCCAATACCCAGGTGCCCAAAGTGATTGGCGCCGCCCGGCAGTATGAGTTGACCGGCAGCGACTATTATAAAACGATAGCCGAGTATTTCTGGGATCGCGTGGTGCATTATCACAGCTATGTCAACGGCGGCAATAGTGCCGATGAACATTTCGGCCAGCCCGGCAAACTCAACGACCGGATGCATGATACCACCGAGACCTGCAATACCTATAATATGCTCAAGCTGACGATGCATCTGTTCAGCTGGCATCCGACGGCCGAGCTGGGCGATTATTATGAGCGGGCACTCTATAATCATATCCTGGCGCACCAGCACCCCGCCACTGGGATGTTCAAGTACAAGGGTTTTCTGGATATGCCGGCCCGCAAGCATTTCAGCGATCCGTTTAATTCGTTCTGGTGCTGTGTCGGGACGGGGATGGAAAACCATGTCAAGTACGGCGAAAGCATTTATTATCACAAGGGCGATACGCTGTATGTCAATTTGTTTATTGCCTCTGAGCTGAACTGGCAGGAAAAAGGCCTGAAGGTCAAACAGGAAACCGGCTTTCCCTACAGCGATACAGTCAAGCTGACCTTCAGCGGTGACAAACCGATCAAAGCTGCTGTGCTGATTCGCAAGCCGTACTGGACTGAAGAGATGGCTGTCACGATTAATGGCAAGGCTGTCGATGCGGAAGTGAACACGGCAGGATTTGCTGTCCTCGAGCGGGACTATGCCGACGGGGATGTAATCGAGTTGCGGCTGCCGATGAAACTGCATATCCAGAGTATGCCGGATAATCCCAATCGCATTGCATTTTTATATGGTCCGACGCTGTTATGTGCGGATTTGGACGGCAATCAGCCCACGCCGGCGCTGCTGGGAACCTATGAGGACCTGCTGAAAGCCTGCAAGCCTGTGGCCGGCAGGAAGATGGTATTTGAGGGCAGGGGGATTGCACGTGTTCTGGGGGCTGATGGATGGAAGGCAGTCGATCTTCGGCTGATTCCGCATTTTGAGGTGGCCGACCAGCTTTACACGGTGTATATGGATATCTTTACACCCGAACAGTGGGACAATAAACAAAAAGAATATCAGGAACAACTGCGGCTTCAGAAAGAACTGGAAGCCCGTACCGTGGATGTCCTGCTGATTGGCCAGATGCAGCCGGAACGTGACCATAATCTGGATGGCGACAAGACCGGTATCGGAGAACATCTTGGCCGGAAATGGCGCCATGCCACAGATGGCGGATGGTTTGCCTTTGATATGAAAGTTGTGCCGGATACGCCATTGGTGCTCAGTGTGACGTACTGGGGGGGTGACAACAACAGAATGTTTGACATTCTGGTGGATGATGCCAAACTGGCCACGCAGCAGCTTAATAACGACAAGCCCGGCCAGTTTATGGATGTCCAGTACGACATTCCCGCCCAGATGGTTAAAGGTAAGAATAAAATCCGGATCAAATTTGCCGCCCACCCCGGCAATTTCGCTGGCGGTATTTTTGACTGCCGCATTCTGAAGAAATAAAACAGAAAAGGGCGGATTTTAAAGCGGTTCCAGTATGAGAGGGCCGCTTTTTTTATGCGCCTGCAGTAGGGGCGGGGCCGGATGAATGCTGTTGCGTAACGTTGAGTTATGGATTAAAATGCTCTCTTTTGGTTTAAAGAGAGTATCATATGAACATTGAAACAAGCGGTATAAAAACGAGACAATGGACCTTGTTAGCGGCTTTAACGGCCGGGCATTTTGTCGTGGACTGTTTCCCCGGTACGATGCACACCATCCTGCCCAAGGTGCAAAGTGATTTTGCGTTTAATTTGTCGGCAGGGGCGTCTCTGCTGATGTATTTTTTGCTGGCGGCTAATGGAATTCAGGTGGTTATTGGTCATTTACGCCCCGAAAAGACCCGCCCGTTATTCCTGTATATTGGATTGGCTTGTTCGTTATGTCTGGGGGCGTTTATTGTGCTGCCTCGGGAGGCGTCGTCATTTTGGCCGGCCGTAGTGATTCTATTTGTCTGCGGGGCCGGCGTTGGGATGAGTCATCCGGAATTTATGCGGGCGGTGCATACGCTGGATGGGATTTCGCCGGCGGTCAGTACATCGATTTTTATGGCCGGCGGGGTAGCGGGTTTTGCCTTTGGCGGCTGGGCAGCCACGGCGATGGTGCAGCGGTGGGGATTTGAGATGCTGTGGCTGTTTTGTATGATGTCTATTTTGACCATGGTCCTTTTGTGGTCATTGCGAGTCCGTCTGGCCTGTGAAGGGGACCATGCCGCTCGAAAAGAATCCCCGGCTCCGCAGGTGTCGTTCTGGCCGGTGTTTGTGATGGCGGTGCTGGGGGGAAGCTCGTCGTCGGTGGTGGTCTGGGCTGTTCCGCAGGCGCTGGCCAAATTCGGATTTGAGCTAAACTTCGGCGGCTATTCGGTGATGTTGTTTAGTCTGGCCGGTGGTATCGGCGGAATTATCGTCTCGCGGCTGGCCGCTCGCAAGGGTGAACTGGTTACGTGCCTGTGGATGCTGCTTGCCGGTATTCCGTTCGGTTTTTTATATGCCGAGGCGGTGATGTATCGCTGGGCGTCGTGGCTGATTGCCTTGCTGGGCCTGTTGTGTTATGGTGCCTATCCGCTGATGGTCAGCATGGCCCGTCAGGCCGGCGGGGCGAATCTTGGCCAGCGGATGGGATTTATCATCGGCGGGACATGGTTAATTACCAGCTTTGTGCCCCGACTGCTGGCACCGGTGGCCGAACGATGGGGATTGAAAGTGATTCTGCTGGCAGCACCGCTGGGATATCTGGCGGCGGCGACTCTGGCGGGGTATTTGTGGATTCAGATAAAACGGAAAAAACAGCATGATGCGATATGATTTTCATATTCATACTGAATATTGCGGCCACGCGCCCGGGATGACAGTGGAGGCGATCTGCCGCCGGGCGGATGAATTGCAGTTGGACTGCATAGCCATCACCGACCATATTTATCATGATGAATCGGTGAAGCATATTGATAAAATCCGGGATGATTTTTCGAAAGTTGCCTGCTCGGTGCCGGTGACGATTGGGGCCGAGGTGGATGTGGATTCTGATTTCACCGATGGGCGGCTGGCGTCGGAGCTGATTGAGGGCATCGATTATATCATCGCGGGCTTTCATTATGTTCCGACGGTGGGCAATTATCCGTGGAAGCCGGAACATTGCAGCCTTGATGCGGCAACTTTTATGCGGGTCTGGGAAACGACACTGCTGGGTGTGGTATCTAACCCGCGGGTTCATACGCTGGCCCATCCGGGGCGACTGCTGGCGGCGGCAATGGGGCCCAAGGTCAACTGGGCTGCGGCATTGGAGGTGTTTAAGAAGGCGGCTCGGCAATCGGCAAAGACTCGTGTCGCCTGGGAAATCAACGAGTTGACCGGCCAGCGGCTGTCGGCGGAATTCAAGGCCCGCTGGCATGAGATTTATGAGATTGCGCTGGATGCCGGGGTCAAGCTGATTTTTGGTTCCGATTCGCATGAGCCGCAGTTGATTGCACAAGCCCCATTTTCAGAGCAGCTTTTATCTCGCCTTCCGGCCGGGAGCTTGTCAACCCCGCAGGAGATTTTGGAGTGGAAAAAGACCCTGTGAAAAATATTGTTTTGATCGGAATGCCGGGTGCGGGCAAAAGCACGGTGGGGGTGCTATTGGCCAAAGTGATGGGGCGGGAGTTTGTCGATACGGATTTACTGATTCAGTCCGGCGAGAAGGCGACGCTGTCGGAGCTTATCGAACGTCATGGGCTGGCAGGTTTTTGCGATATCGAATGCCGATATGTTGAGGCTGTTGATGTCCGCAATGCGGTTATTGCCACCGGCGGCAGTGTCGTCTATTACGAGTCGGCTATGCGGCATCTAAAGGAAAATGGCATTGCGGTCTATCTGGAATTGCCGCTGGAAGGGCTCAAAAAACGGCTGACCGATGTCGTTGGCCGGGGCGTGGTCATTGAGCCGGGCGAGACGCTGGAAAGTCTGTTCATCAAACGCTGGCAGCTTTATGAACGATACGCCGATATCACCATCTATACTGAAGGCCTGACCCATGAACAAGTTGTCGGCCAGATAGTCAACCAGTTGGAACACTTTCAACAGATGGGGTAAATAAAGCGTCGACGTGGATTTGGATAGTGTTTTGAGGACAATATTGTTGTCCCCGAATGAACATAATGTGGCTGAAGTCTGGTATTCGCCTGATGTTCCTGAGTTGTTACTGTGTGATTTGAAGCCGTAGATGGTATTTTCGCATAATAATTAGGCCGAAAATGACAACAGGTCAACGCAAACGAACAGTTTCAGGTTTAACCCTCCAAAAAAAGCTTAACTCTTTCCTGTCTTTATAACATCAGGTTTTATCAATACCGAGCTATTTTATGTTAGGCCAACAAGCAGATGTCGCTTTACAATAGCGAGTTCGGTGGAGTATAAAAACGTG
This sequence comes from Anaerohalosphaeraceae bacterium, assembly GCA_040306945.1. Lineage (GTDB taxonomy): Bacteria > Planctomycetota > Phycisphaerae > Sedimentisphaerales > Anaerohalosphaeraceae > Anaeroglomus. Next base: position 16,218 of record JAWRKM010000097.1, on the reverse strand, counting down.
TCTTTAGCGATGTGTATAAGATAAAAATGATAGAAATACTATATAATTATGTGCTTATGGCCCAAGTGAACTTGGAAGCAATACTGAGTACAGCGATGACGTTGGTGTGTCTGGCGGGTGTGGGTGTGCTGATTCGTTGGCAGGTGCAGACGCCGGGATTGAGTGCACTGGCACATTGTCCCGTCCGGCGGACTCGACTGCCGTTGTTTTTTCCGTTTTTGCAGTTATTTGTCTGGCTGGTGGCGGGGATGCTGTGCGGGGAATTGATCAAAAAGCTGCTGGCTTCGCGTCCTGAAAGCACTATCCATTTTGTGCAGTATGCGGCATTAACCTTGCTGGATATCGGGATGCTGGTGTTTTTTCTGCTGGTGGCGAAATTTGGCTTTGTGCGAGGCTTGCGGGGATTCGGATTGAACTGGCGAAAGATCCCAAAGGATTTAGGGTGGGCCACCGTGAATCTGGCGGCGATTTATCCAGTAGTGTTGCTGGCATTATATTTGACGGTAGAGGTGGGCAAGTTATTTGCGGGGCCGGAGTTTGAGCTGCAAAAACATCAGACGCTTGTGGAGATGAATCAAGCCAATCCGCTCTGGATGCAGGTGCTGCTGGTGGTGTTTGCGGTGGGGATTGTGCCGGTGTTTGAGGAGGTTCTTTTTCGTGGGCTGATTCAATCCACGCTGACAGCGCATCTGCCCAGTCCGTGGATGTCGATTGGCATTACATCGGCCTTATTTGCGGGATTGCACTATGGGACGCATGCGGTTGGCATCTTTGTGCTGGCCTGCTGTCTGGGGTATGCCTATGAACGAAGCGGCTCGCTGTGGCGGTCGATATTGATTCATGTTCTATTTAACAGCATCAGTGTGGCGGGAGCCTTGTTTTGGGGTATCTAAGGGGTTATGCAAATTATTTTCATGGATTTTTAGGGGAAAATAGGGATAGTTTTTTCTGATTCCGTTTTGCTATAGTCTTACATTGACGCAGGTTCAGTGAAGGATACGGAGCGGTTGAGGATTTGATTTCTGTTTCTTTCATGCCTTTATAACCCTGGGATATCGTATTCTGGGGTAGTCTATCCTTATTCAAAGTGGAGGTCTCGTATGAAGTCTGTGTATGTCTGCATGGTGATGCTGACGATGAGTGTGTCAGGAATGGCGGCGAAGACGGTGCTTCAGGATTTTAATACGGTAACATCAGAGGCATTGCTTGGTCAGGGATTTAATGTAACCGGTGGGTTATGCCAGATGGGTATCGGCACTGGTAGGAATCCCCGGGTTGGATTTACCTTGAACGAGTCTGCTTCTTTTGGGGAATTGCTGTCCGGTGAGGTGAAGTTCAATAAACCAAATGGCAGTTTAGCCGATCCATATTTATTTTTCCTGGTGGATACCAATAAAAATGGAACCGCTGATATCGGTCAAACGAATAGTGATTATCTGTTCATGCTGACGAATCCAACCTATAGTGAGCCTGATAATAACGGCTGGATAAAATTGTCATTTGATTTGAATTCGACATTCATCAGGTCTGTGGATATGAACTCACGGTCAGGGACACAAAAAGTGCTCAGCGAATGGCTGGTTCGATATAGTGATTGTCAGATCTTAAGGTACTATGTTGGTTATAACCTGCAGGTTAAGAGCACCGGCAGATGCGATGTGGATGACCTGCAGTTCAAATACGGGACGCCGGATGTTGAGCCTGATCCCGAAGAGCCTGTGCCGGCGACGGTTCCAGTGCCGGGTGCAGTCGTTTTGGCTTCACTGGGGCTGGGGGTTGTGCACTATTTGCGAGGCCGCGGGCGAATTTGACATTGCTTGATTTCAGATTATTACGCAGGCAGGATAGCGATATCCTGCCTGTTTTATTTAGTGGGACAGAAGAAGTTTGACGGCGGCCGCGGCGGTTAGAGCCGTAACGACAATTTCAAAGACTTTCTGGGGGAGTTTATTGAGCAGCCAGACGCCCAGCAAAGCACCGATGGCAATGGCGGGAAATGTGGCGGCGTCGATGATGAGGGATTGTTTGTTCATGAAGTTCTGGCCGGCACTGAAGGGGACTTTGAGCCAGTTGAGCAGGAAGAAATACCATGCGTTGAGGCCGACAAAACGTTTTTTGTCCAGCCGCAGCGACAGGAGATAGAACGTCATGACAGGACCGGCGGCATTGGCGAGCATGCTGGTGAAGCCGGCCAGGGAGCCAAACAAGCTGGCAATCGACCAGTGGGTACGGACCGCGTCGAGGTTCTGGCGTGTGCCGGCCGGAAGAAGACTGGAGGCATAGCGGCCGGCCAGCATGACCAGCACAACGATACCAATGAGTTTGGCCAGCAAGATGTCATTGACGGATTTCATCACTGCGGCTGCAGCCAGGACCCCAACAAGGGTACCGGGCAGCAATTGCAGGATAAGGTTCCATTGGGCGGAATAGCGGTAATAAATGGCTGCGAAGAGGTCGGCGGTGATGAGCATACCCAGCAGGATGCCGGTCGAGGCGCGAGCGGGAAAGACCATCGCCATCAGCGGCACAACTAAGATGCCAAAACCCGGCACGCCTGTCTTGGCGATGCCGATGAGCAGGCCGCACGCGAATAACAGCAGCCATTGAGATCCGGTCAATTCAGACAGTGTCATAGTGGTCCTTTTTTGGCAGTATGGATTCGCACGGTTCCAAAAGTCAGCGAGCGAACGATGATGTCTTGAAAGCCGGCCAGACGTAACTGAGTAAGCAGGTCGACGCTTTCCCAGTGACGGATCGAAGCGGCGAGGTAATGCCAGGGGGTCGGATCGCCGGCGATCCATCCGGCCACCAGCGGCATGATTCGGCTCAGGTAAAACAGATAAAGCTTGCGGGACAAACCCGGTTGGGGCAGGAAGAATTCAAGGATGCACAAGGTGCCGTCGGCCTTGAGCAGGCGGTGAGATTCCTTGAGTGCCGCAGGCAGGTCCTTGACATTGCGAAGCCCAAAGGCACAGGTGATGCGGTCAAAACAAGCGTCGGGCAGTCCGGTGTTTTCGGCAGAGGCACAGTGCCATTGTATGGTGGTCTGGGTGAAAGCATATGCTGCAGCTTTTTGCGCAGCGATGGCCAGCATGGGCTCGGCGATGTCGCAGCCGAGAATGGAGTGAGCCTGGCCAGTTCTGGCCAGGGCAAACGTCATATCACCGGTGCCACAGCACAGGTCCAGTATAGAATCGATGGGGCTGTCACAGGCGATGACGGCAGCCTTGCGTCGCCAGACGAAATCCAGCCCGAAGCTAAACAAGTGATTGCACAGGTCGTAATATCGGGCGATGGCCGAAAACATGGGTTCTGTGTTGGGGGTATTGGATTGTGTCATGGTCAGCGGATTGGGTACAGAACAAAGATGATGACATCCCAAACGGCATGGCTGAGGATGGCGGGCCAGAGGCGTTTTCGCCAGGCGTATATCAAGCCCCAGAATCCGCCGCATAAAGCCGCAGCGGCAATGAGCATCAGGTTCAATGAGGCTGTATGAACGAGCGTGTAGATGGCCGTTGCGGCGACGAAGCCGACGAGCATTCCATAGCGGCGGCAAAGGCGTTCCTGCACAAAGCCTCGCCAGAAGATTTCTTCGGCGGGGCCGATCCACAAAGCCAGCAGCAGGGCAATCACCAGCGGGGAGGTGCCTTCGCGGAGCTGATAAATAAGGTTCACCTGTCCAGCGGCGAATCCGAATGATGACCGGGCAATGTGGTAAGCGATGTAAAAGCCTGCGTATAAGACCAGCGGGCTGAGTCCTCCGACGGCCAAATCCATCCAGAAGCCTCCCCGTGCCGGAGCAGCCAGGAGATTGTCAATGGCCTTCAATAAGCCAGGCAAAGGGATAATCGATGTTGGGTTGGGCCGGCTTGTCCGTTGGAGAATAAGGGCGATGACAGCCAGCAGACCGGATGACAACGTCATCATTGGCCAGAAAGATAAATACGCTTGGGTTGGGCCGAACATGGCTGTCCAGAGAACCAGAGCTGCCAGACATAAAATCAGTACTGCTTTCATCGCATCACTGCTCCGACGACCAGAGACAGAATCAGCAGGACGCCAAAAGCCAGATGCAGTTTGGCCGTCTGAATATCGAGGGTGGCAATCGGAGCAGGAGTGTTGGGTGGACTCTGCAGGGCACTTCGTGTGGGAAGATAAGCCAGGGGGATGGTACCCAGGACAATCAGGCTCAGCATGGGCAGGATGCCAAGACTGCATAGCAGAATCACGATGAGATACGCGGTGATGTTCAGTGCAGCATATTCGAGCCGTGCGAGACGATGACCCAGCAGCCCTGCGGTGGTGGTGATCCCGGCTTGTGTGTCATGGAGAATGTCGCGGAGATTGTTGCCGCTGAGGATAGCCGCCACCAGACACCCGACCGGCAGGGAGACCAGCAATATATGATGATTGTAGGTGCCGGTCAGGACAAAATAAGCACCGATGACCATCAGCGGTCCCATAAGGATAAAAACCATCAGATCGCCAAGACCGAAGTATTTATAGCCGATGGGGGTGGCGGTATAAAAGAGTCCGCCCACTATACCGATAAGGCCCAGCATCAGAATAGGCCAGCCTCGGAGGTAAATGAATATCAGGCCGATGGCGGCGGTCAGGGCAAACAGGACGAACCCGCCCAACAGGACTTGTCGCGCCGACAGCTTGCCTTCGATGATTACCCGGCTTCCGCCGAAAGTATAATCCTGATCAACATTTTTGATGTAATCGAAATACTCACTGACGAGATTGGTAGCGGCGTGAATGGCTAAGGACGCAATAATAATCAGCGGCATCAGTTGCCAGTCGGCGGGGGTTCCTTCGTAGGCTGCCCATACCGCGCCAAGCAGGACGGGAATGATTGAGGCGGTTAGTGAAAACATCCGGATTGCCTGCAGCCAGATAGCCGCAGTGCGAATTATGCCGTGCGGTTGAGTGATCGTGGTCATGGGGTGTCCTATGTGATATCGGTCTTGGTGATTTCGCGGAGCAGGGTGGTTGCATAGCAGCCGCTGTCGAGTTCGAAGGTCAGTTCGAGATAGTTGCCGCGATTGTCGGTACCGGTGCTAATGCGAACATCCCGCGGCTGGAACCGCAAAGCTCGGCGTCCGCCGCGGGAGCCGAAGTTTTTGATCCGGCGAAAATCCTCTTCCGTGAGGGCTTGTCTGTCCAAAATCGGATTTTCAATCTCGCCGGCAGTATCGGTCAGACGGGTGGTTCGCATCCCCAGAAGCGGGCCGGTAGGGCTGATTTCAAAGCTTTGGCAGCGGGGCTGTTCGACAGCCGGCTGCTCAACACGAAAACAGGCTCCATTGTCGTGCTTCATGGCCATGTCGCCCAGCAGAACAGTATCGATGCGGGGCATTCGTGCTGCGAGAACTTCATTAAACAGAGCCGATTGCCAGGCGGAAACCAGCAGATTTTTCATCGCATCGTCGAGGGCTCGGCAGGCGCGTTTGAAATTACCGCCGCTACGGATCAGTTCCTTGAGCATTCGGCGATGGTCGTGAAAGGCCTTGGGCCAGCATTCAAGGGCTTGTTCGTAGTTGCCTTGCTCATAGAGCCGCCGGGCTTCAATAAAGCGTTTATCGGTTTCATTGTCGGCATCGCCGAGGAAAAGTCGGCAGAATTCCGTCGTGTCATTTTTAATCAGCATCTCGCCAAGTCTGCCGCTGTCAGCGCGGCCGCCGAAACGCTGCGGACCGAAATAATTCGGTACGCCCCGGCGGATGAGCACCTCCATGATGGTCTGAGTGATTTCTTCGGCTTGTTTGGCCGGGACGGACAGGTTTCGCATCCGAATCATGAATTTATTGGCCGACAGGTGGCCGACTCGGAGTTTATTGCCGTGACGGCCGATTTTGAGGATTTTAATCTGGGGACAGTTGATGGCCAGGAGTCTATCGGGGTCGATGTGTTCGATAGAGATCCACTGGCGGGTGATGGCCTGGGCGTCTTTACGTCCGGCGTAGCCAATATCCATTCGGCGAATACCAAGAGCGGCGGCAATTCGAGCTACGGCGTCATGTGTGGTCAACTGCTGTTTTTCAATAAAGGCGTAAATATGGGTTCCTTCGCCGCAGGGTTCGTAAAGAGGGACCTCCTCGACACAGAAATCGTCGGGCCGCTGCTTGATAATGCCCGAAACGCAGCCAAGATCACTGGTTAAAAACGGTAATTCAAGATTGTTTATCATTCTATTACACCTTATAGCTGTCTGCCGGATGCGGCACTAATGATTGGCTTCCGGCAAAATGGTTATTGTAATTGATCACGATACAGCCGCGAAATCGCACAGGATCGAATCGGCGATACCGAGAGCGTTGCGCGTCAGCCGTAAACATCCCTGATGCCATTCCAGATAACCCTGATGCAGATGCTCGGCAATCGGGGCGGCAAACATGGTGGTGATATCATACCCTGTTTGCTGCTGAAATTCCACAGGTTCTATCCCGACGCGAGTGCGAAGGTTTAAAACGGCGGTTTCACAGGCAAATTCGTCGGGGGTCGGTATATGCTCGTTTGCATAGGCGAATTGCCGCTGTTGAATGGCGGTAATGTAGTGCTGCAGGTCGGGAATATTTTCGGTCCGCTTGCCCCGGAACCAGCTTGCCGCAGCTGGGCCAAGGCCGATGTAGGGCTGGTTTCTCCAGTAGCGGAGATTGTGGCGACACTCGCGGCCGGGACGAGCGAAGTTGGAGATTTCATAGTGCTCAAACCCTGCGGCGGTCAGGGTGTCGATGGTGTATTCGTACATCTGGCGGTCCAGGTCATCGCAGACGGGTCTGATTTGACCGGCGGCGGTCTCGCGGACCAGCGGCGTATTACCTTCATAAGTCAGACTGTAAGCGGAAATGTGCTCGGGTTGTAGAGCAATGGCGTTGTTGATGGACTCTTTCCAGTCGGAAAGGGTTGAGCCGGGGATGGCGAAGATCAAATCCAGGCCGATGTTATCAAAACCTGCGGCTCGCGCATCGTCAACACAGTGTATGATATCCTGAACATCATGAATGCGTCCAAGAAACGTCAGTTCCCTGGGATTGAAAGACTGGGCGCCGATGGAAATGCGGTTGATGCCGCGCCGGCGGATGTGCTGAAAGAACGCCACATCGGTCTGGCGCGGATTGACTTCGATGGTCAATTCCGCGTCGGGTTGAGTTTGCGGGCAAATCCAGTCGAGCAGGGCGTACAGCAAATCACGCTGCATAGCCGAGGGGGAGCCGCCGCCGAGAAAAATGGTCGAAAAAGACGGATAGGGGTAATACAGTTCTAATTCCAGACGGAGTGCATTCAGATAATCCTGCTGCTGTTGCCGGCTGGAGGCAGTTGTTGAATAAAAGGCACAGTAGCGGCATTTTTTAGTACAGAATGGAATATGAATATAGGCAGAGCAATCCGCTGGAGGATCCTGGGTGCCAAATGGAAGTTGCGATTCATACGACATGCTGATGCGGACCAACAGGCTGCTGGAGTTTTCGTCCGAAGAGTCTACCGAGGAATGTGTGATACCATAGCCAGCGGACAAAGCCGGTGGAGGCAAACCCGGCAAACGCAATAGCCATCGCCACCTGCAGCCCACACAAGAAGATCAGACTGAACAACACACCGGCCCAAACCAGATGAGTAATGGGTTTTTTGCCGCGGAGATACTGGTTGACCACATGCGGATAGCGAATTCGGCTGACCATAAGCGCGGCCAGGCCAATGGTAATGAAGGGCAGGGTGTGGATAATCAGCCAGCGTCCCGCTTCAAATAATAATGTATCTTTGGCGGCATCGCTGACCAGATGCTGATAAAGGATTATCAGGCTGGCCAGGACTCCGGCGGCGGCGGGAGTCGGCAGGCCGGAAAAGCTCATGTGAGCGGTTTCATCTTCGACATTTTCGACATTGAACCGGGCCAGGCGAACGGCAGCACAACACAGATAGACAGCGGCAGCCAGCCAGATGAGGCGTTCCACAAAATCCCCCATCAGCTTGATGGATGGTGACAGAATAATCGGCAGGGTTCCCATCAGAAGCTTAAAACTTAAAAATGCCGGTGCGGCACCGAAGCTGAGCATATCGCAGAGGCTGTCGAGTTGTCCGCCGAAACTGGAGGTGGAGTGGCTCATGCGGGCCAGCCGGCCGTCGAGCATGTCTGCGATCATGGCAGCATACAGCATAAAGCCGGCGGCGGCAAAGTGCTCGGGACCTTTGGCGGCCATTCCGATGGCAGCAAACCCGCAGACACCGTTAATCAATGTGACCAGCGACGGCAGCAGGGTGATGTATTGCAGACGTCGGGGTCTATTGCGGCGAAAGAAAAACCGTTTTTTTCGGGGCTGTTCGTTTCCGTTCATTCGTATCTTACCAATACCGTCAGGCCGGCCTGGACTTTGTCGCCGAGCTGGACCTGGCATTTGAGGTTATCTCGGATGGGGACGTAGAGTTCCGTACGCGAGCCGAATTTGAGCATGCCGAATGGCTGGCCCTGGCTGAGGGTGTCGCCGGTCTTGGGTTCGCAGACGATGCGGCGGGCGATGGCGCCGGAAATCTGGCGGACCATGATCTCGTCTTTGGGCTCGTCCAGTCGAGTCATCCGCACATCGTTGGATTCATTGACGCGGCCGCTGGTTGGGCTCATGGCGTTTTTGAACTGGCCGGGTTTGTATTTGATTTCGCCCACACGGGCCGCACAGGGGGCGCGGTTGATATGGACGTTGAAAATGCTCAGAAAAATGCCAATTCGCATCGCTTTATAGGGAAAAGCAGGGTCGTTTTCCACAATTTCTATATCCGTAATGGTGCCATCTGCCGGAGAGAGCATTGCTTTAGGGTCAATCAGGATGACGCGATAGGGATCGCGAAAAAACGATAAGGCCCATCCTAGCACAATAAAAAGGATCAGTTCCGGCAGCCAGACGCAGGCGAAAGTCAAGCCTTTGCTTTGCCAGACAGATGATGCAAAGCAGTATCTGGCAATCAGCCAATAAACAACCATTGCCGTGGCCAGGGCCAGCGGGATGACCGCAACTTGCGGTAAACCATATTTTGTCAAAGGAATTCGCATAGCCCAGTATTATACCGCATTCGAAAGGCCTTCACAAGGCCGGAGTTTAAGTCTTTTTGTGTCGTCTTCTTGGGCAATCCGGCGTGTCGAGGATTTTGTTTTTGACTTTTCCAGGTAAATTTTTACAGTGATGAGTCTGGTATGTGATTGACGATCCAAAGGAGAGTTAATGGATAGTATATATTTAAATGTAAAAAAAGCCCAGGAAGCGGGGTATAAGCCGGCGCTGATTGGGCTTGCCCATAATAAAAAGCAGTGTCCGGATAAGATGTCGGTAGTGGCACAGAAGCTGGCCGATAAGGATGGCGGGCATAACAAGTTTCTGGAAAGTATTATCGTCTGGCTGGATGTGCGCGGGCCCAGGTATTTCTGGCAGGAGGCCGACACGTTCCGCCTTTCGACCAAGCAGTCCGAAAGCACGATGCATACGCTGACCAAAGAACTGCTGGAGATCGATATCGACGATGAAAAGGCGGTTCAGACGTTTTTGAAGGATAATTTTGAACCGGATAGCTGTTCCATTGCGACGCTGAAGTGGATTTATGAGGCGGCTAAGGCTAATGATCTGATTGCGGTGAAAAAACGGCTACCGGAAGGGTTTTTGCAGACGCGGATGTGGTGTATGAGCTATAAGACCTTGCGGAATATTATCTTACAGCGGCGAACGCACCGCCTGCCGCACTGGAAGGAATTCATTCGCCAGACGCTGGAACAAGTTGACCACCCGGAATTGCTGCCGGGGTTGTCGGCCAGGGTGGACAAGAAAGACAATTGCCCAGCTTAATGTACTCAGATCAAGACAAAGAAGAGTCTTTTTATTCTGGCAAATGCTTTATATGAGTCCAGGTTGCCAAATAATCTGGGTCTTCAATTTTCTTTCCAGTTGATTTAAGTGTATATATACCGGGCTTGGCTTTTTGGATGCCTCTTGGGTCCGGCGGCAAGCAACATCAATCTTCGGAATCAGCCAATTTAATCCGAATCCCCTCTGAATTGGAATAAGTCGCTATGACACCATGCTATTGTTTACGCTCGATTAGATTTCGGTTATGATCCAGATAAGTTATCCCAACCAAAATCGTTTTTCCGATGTATTCTCCAGCCTTGCTCTCATCAAGTTCTGGTTTTTTCACGTATTCTCACCATTAAATTTACACGATAGTCTGTTTTTCTCGGCTCAGCTGCAAGTTTCTAATGAAATTCTTGGCCGAAGTGAATGCGTATTCTTTGCCTTCATCGGTCAGGGTGACTTTGGGGCCTGCGATGTCGAGGTGGATTGTTTTTTTTGAATCGCGGGCGCAGAGGATGTTGGCCATGGTGATGGCTTTTTCGACGCCGTCGCCGGTGGTGTAATTGGCGACCTCATCCGGCTGGGCCAGGCGGTTGCCATCGTAAATCGAGTCGTTGGGCATATCACAGAGCCATTGATAGACCTGCTCGGGTGTTTTGTCTTTGCAGGCCTCGATACTGACCGGACAGCGTTCTATTGCTGCCTTTAAAAACGGCTGCCAATCGCAGGTGTCCATATCGCGATAGGCATAAAAGGCCAGGTCGGCGGTGATGCTTTTGTCGCGGATGGATTGCAGGTAGTCGATAATCTGCTGTCGCGTCCAGGTATTCGGGATGCGAATGGGTTCGTTTGGTTCGTATAGTTTCTGCTCGCCCGGCAGATTGGGTGTGATTTTCAGGAAGTCCAGCAGATCGGCAACCAGTTTTTCAGCCTGGGGTATAAACGGCGCCAGAAACCGTGCCAGTTTGTAACGGTCTTCGGCTTTATAGATGTCGATATTATCGTATTCAATATACGCCCGCAGCTGCTCGCAGCAGATGCGGCCTTCGTGCGGGTAAGGCAGGTAGTCATCGCTGAGGACTTCATCCAGCAGTTTTTCGAAAGTCTCATCGCCGATGCGGAAGCGGCTGCCGTGTTCGTAGCCGAACAGGACTTCGGCCTTGACAAACATGCGTTTGCCCCGCTGATGACGGCAGAACTGAAAATAGGGATGATACGCATGATTAGCCCGCAGGAAATTGGCGAAATTGAGTGCATTGAGCGGTGCAGTCAGGAACTCCGACAGTTTCCGGCGCAGGCGGGCAAATTCACTGGGCTGGATGGTGGCACGGTCATAGAGGCAGTGCACCCAGCCGGTGTTATGACCGACAATAGTCACTTGTTCATTCCGGATAGCACGCTGGGCCTTCATGCTGATTTCGGTGCCATTGAACCACATGGTCTTGGTAACCATCCGGCGATTGTTGCAAATGACACCGTCCTGAATGTCAATAAAGTCCTGCGAATGCAGCGGCGTCAGCACCATGAAGATATCCTCCAGCGGGATGTCGCAGACGATAAACGCTGCCGCTGCATACAGTGCTGACAGCGAAACACATTCGCCGGCGCCGGTTTTGTAGCCGGGCTTGCGGCGAAAGGCGTTCATCGCCTCCACTGTTTCGGTCTTCCAGTAAGGAATGATATCGCTGTCATAGGCATCAAGCCCAAAATGGCGGCGGATATCGACGTCGAAATAATACTGGTCACCCTGATAGCCAAACAGGGCGTTGCTTCGGGCGATCTGGTCGCGGGGGATATATTTTTCGAATCGGGCGATCTCGACATCTTTGGTGGTCAGACCCCAGGTCTGCAAATCCAGATTGAATTCGAATTCGTCCATGATGTACTGCCGCAGCCGCATGAGTTTGCGGTAGGGGGCCTTGCCTTCCAGCTTGACAAAGCAGTCCTCGTCCCGCCATTTCCAGATGACTGGACTCATAATATTAGCCAGCACAAGACTGTACATCAATTCCGGGAAAACAAAACATTCCATGTCCGACAGGGTAATCGCGGAACTGTATTTTTCGAGGTCTTTGTGATGCAGCATAGAAACCCTTTCGATTCTGTTTTTGATATTGTACGTCTATCTGATATATTCCGCAACCGGAAAGCAGGGGCAAAAAATACTTGCCTCTGTAACAATTTGCGGTACAGTTTTATCTTATGTCATAACGAAATCAACCATTTTAACAGGAGATGCATTATGAAGAAGTGGATGACGTTAGCGTTTCTGTTATGTTTTGTGGTATTCACTTATGGCGATGTGAAGCTGCCGGCGATTTTTGGGGATAACATGGTTGTCCAGCAAAAAAGCAAGGTGGCTGTGTGGGGCTGGGCGGATGCCGGCGAAAAAGTCGAGGTCAAGGGGTCGTGGATGTGGTTTGGAACCTCTGTCAAGGCCGATAAAGATGGCAAATGGCGGGTTAAGATCAACACTCCGGCAGCCGATGGAAAACCCTTGACATTGACGATTAAGGGCAAGAACACCATCACCTTGAACAATATCCTGGCCGGCGAGGTCTGGGTTTGCTCAGGGCAGTCCAATATGGAGTTTACATTTGCGATGCTGCGGTTAGGCGATGCGATTAAAGATGAAAATAATGATAATATCCGTCTTTTTGCAGTACAAAAGAAGATTTCCCCCGTGCCGCTGGAGGACTGTGCCGGCACTTGGGAACCAACCCGCCCCGATGTCCTGATGAACTTCAGTGCCGTGGCATATTATTTTGGTAAAGAACTGTATAACAATTTAAATGTTCCGATTGGTCTAATTAATACCAGTTGGGGTGGCACCCCGGCAGAGGCCTGGACCAGCGAAGAAGGGCTGGCACCATTTGCGCATTATGTGGATATGGCCAAGCAATATCAGGAATTTGCCAGAAACCCCGGAAATCTCAACGAGATGATTGCGAAGGCTGTCAGTGAATGGGAACAGAAAATCGCCGCGATCGATCCAGGTACACAGGGCAACTGGCAGGATCCGAAACTGGATGTCAGCGACTGGAAAGAGATGGAGCAACCGACGTTCTGGGCCGGATCAGATCTGCAGCCGGTCGATGGAATCGTTTGGTTTCGTCGTGTGACGAATTTGCCGCCGTCGTGGGCTCGCAATCCGATGGAACTGCATCTGGGGCCGATTGACGATATTGATACTGTGTGGGTCAATGGAGTCAAGATTGGCGGAACGGTTGGATATAACAAAGAACGCAAATACGTGATTCCGACAACGGCACTGCGGGTTGGGCCTAATGTGATTGCAGTACGGGTTGTGGATACCGGCGGCGAAGGTGGTTTTAACGGCAGCAAAGAACAGATGCGCATCGGGCCGGTGGGTGCCGATGTCAAAACCTGTGCCACGCTTGCCGGGGCCTGGAAGTATAAAGTCAGCCTGGCCAATCAGCCGCTTCCTGCAGCTCCGATTGTAGATGGCGGATTCAATGCCAATACCCCCACAGCATTGTTCAATGGGATGGTTCAGCCGCTGATTCCTTATGGTATTGCCGGCGTAATCTGGTATCAGGGTGAATCCAACATCGGTCGGTCGGATGAATATGCACAGCTGCTGCCGGCAATGATTGCGGATTGGCGCAAGCATTGGAAGATTGGCGACTTCCCGTTCTATTGGGTGCAGATTGCCCCGTATGTGTACAGTGGTTCAAACAACAGTGAATCCGCGTATCTTCGTGAAGCCCAGGTCAAAGCGCTGGCGGCTGTGAAAAACGGTGGTATGGCATCGACGATGGATATCGGCGAGGAACGCGATATTCATCCAAAAAACAAGGTTGACGTCGGTAAACGGCTGGCGTTGAATGCGCTTGCAAAAAAATATAATAAAAAGGTTGCAGGTTTCAGCGGGCCGATGTATAAATCTATGAAGATTGAAGGACAGAAGATACGGTTGTTTTTTGATTATACCAATGGAGGGCTTGTGGCCAGGGAGGGCCAGTTATCTGAGTTTGTGATTGCTGGACAGGATAAGGTATTCGTTCCCGCCCAGGCTGTGATTGAAGGCGATACGGTGGTTGTCTGGAGTGACCAGGTGGCTGAACCGGTGGCCGTGCGGTATGCCTGGACCAACTGGTCCACCGGGCCGCTGGGGAATAAACTGGGCCTGCCGGCGTCGTCTTTCCGGACGGATGACTGGAAATGAATACGACATAATGAATGAGAGAGCAGGTTAAACGCATAGGTCTTGCAAAGCCTCCGCGCGATTTGTCGCGGGGGCTTTTTTTTGTGGATGTGAAGGGATGTTGATGAGAGTCATTATTTATACCGATGGCGGGTGTTCTCCCAATCCGGGGCTTGGCGGATGGGCGGCGGTGTTGATCAGCCCGGAGCATAACCACTATACCAAAGAGCTGTCCGGAGCCCAGCCGGATACGACCAATAACCGGATGGAGCTGATGGCGGCGATTCGTGCACTGGAGGCATTGAAAATGCCTTGCCAAGTTGAACTGCATACCGATTCCAAGTATCTTCAACAGGCCTTTACGGAAAAATGGCTGGAAAACTGGCAGCGGAATGACTGGAAGACCGCGGCGAGAAAGCCGGTGGTGAATCAGGACTTATGGTGTCGATTGCTGGAGCTGACGGCGATTCATTCCGTCCGGTGGTGCTGGGTCAAGGGGCATTCCGACAATAAATATAATCAACGGTGTGATGAACTGGTACAAAAGGCACGTGACACAGTGCGGCAACAACATTAACGCATTTTTTTGATGATGAAGGTCAGGACAAAGAAGGCGAAGTTGGTCAGGACGATAGTGGCACCGGTGGGCAGGTCGGCCAGGTAAGAGACGAACACGCCGATTAAGACCGACAGGGTGGAAAACACGGCAGCCAGCAGCATGGCCAACCGGAATCCGCGGGCGATTTGCAGGGCGGTGATGGCGGGAAAGATAATCAGGCTGGAAATCAGCATGGTGCCGACGACACGGATGCCGAGGCTGACGGTGACGGCGGTGCACAGGATCAGGATTTTGTTGATTTTTTCAACGGGGATGCCCAGCACGCGGGCATAGTCTTCTTCGAAAGCGATGGCGAACAGCTCGTGGTAAAATAAAAAGACCATGCCGATGACAATGACTGACAATGCTACACTCAGGAAAACTTCAGGCATACTGATGGCCAGGATGCTGCCGAATAAAAAACTGAATAAATCGATATTGAACCCCCGTCCGACGCTGGCCAGTATGATACCGACGGCGACACTGACGGCCGAGACCAGCCCGATAGCTGCGTCGGCATAGACATCCGCTTTGTCCGACAGCCATAGAATCCATAATGAGGCAAACATCACCACCGGGATCGAGACCCACAGCGGCTGGGTATTTAGAAACAACCCCAGACCGACCGCGGCCAGACCGACATGGGCAAGGCCATCGCCAATTAACGACAGCCGTCTCAGAACCAGAAATACCCCCAGAAACGCACAGCAGCAGCCGATAAAGACGCCGCCGACCAGCGCCCGCTGGATAAAGGGATATTGAAGGGCTTCCTGAATCGTGTTCATGGTTTCTCCTTCATGGGGCAATGCTGGCCGCAAATGAGGTGCTGGGCGTGGGGGCCGAAATATCGGGTCATTTCGGGGGATGCACAAAACTGGTCAAATCCGCCGAAAAATACGAGGTGTTTGTCAAGGTAAGCCAGCTTGGTGGCGAAATGGCCGATATGGCTGGCATCATGGGAAATCAGGACGATGGTTTTTCCAAACTGGGAGTTGATGTCGCGCAGGGTCTTGTAAAATTGTTCGCGGGTGGCTGGGTCGATGGCGGCGGTCGGTTCATCCAGCAAAAGCAAATCAGGGTCATTCACCATGGCGCGGGCCAGAAACACACGCTGCTGCTGTCCGCCGGACAGTTCGCCGATCAGTCGTTCGGACAGGTCGCATACGCCGACGGTTTCCATAGCCTTGATGACTTTGGCATAGTCTTTACGGAAAATGATGCGCGGAAAGGACTTGGCCGACAGGATCCCGGAGGCGACGATTTCCCGAACGGTAGCCGGGAAGCCTTTGTGCAGATTGCGCGAGACCTGCGGGACGTAGCCGATTTTGTTCCACTGGGTGAATCGGCGGACATCCGTGCCATACAGGGAAATGGAGCCTTCTGTCAGCGGCAATAGATTCAGAATAGCCTTGAACAGGGTGGTTTTGCCTGAACCGTTGGGGCCGATGATGGCGACGTAATCACCGGCGGAGATGGCCAGACTGATACTGCACAGGGCTTCAATCGGGCCGTAACGGACACAGACATTTTTGATTTCGATAAGATTCATACGGGTCGCTGGCAATTTTTAATTTATGCTTGCAGGCTTTTTAATCTTGATATCCAAGGCC
>JAWRKM010000096.1:0-23506 GCA_040306945.1 Anaerohalosphaeraceae bacterium | reverse complement strand
AATATGGGGGCCTTTGGCGGAACCAGCCAGGCAAGTCTGTCGCCCAATGGCAACGGGACGATTACCCCGGTCTGCACTAACCGCCCGACGATGGATTTTGACGGGGATTGCATCGTAGGATTATCCGATTTCGCAGCCTTTGCGGCCCAGTGGCTCTCCTGCGGGCTGGAGCCGGCCCAGGCGTGCGGGGCAGGCGGCTAATAGTCTTTTTCTGCACCCTGTTCTTGTCTTTGGGGCACATGCACAGCAGGCCCCGGGGATTTGCCATGCCAAGCCGCGGGTTGACCTGTAGGGAATTTCAGCATATAATATTTCGTTTTTACTGTCTTATCGTATAAGACCCCGGCCAGCCAGACATGCAGAGCGAAACGGATCAGGCCGGGTAAAATCATTACCCTGGTATGAAAGGTCGTTTGTGGCAAAACCAAAAAACAAAGACAACGCCGGCAAAAAGGCCAACATTCGCTGTCATCAATGTACAGGTCTGTGCTGCCGGTACTACGCGCTGCCGATTGAGACTCCCGAGGATCCGGATGACTATGATGATATTCGCTGGTACCTCAGCCATACCCAGACCCAGGTGTTCGTCGAAGACGGCGACTGGTATCTGAATGTGCTCAATCCGTGTATTTACCTGGGGCCGGACAATCGGTGTTTAAATTATCAAAACCGCCCGAAAATCTGCCGCTCGTACAAGACCGATAATTGCGAGCTGACCAGCGGCGATTATGGCTATGAGCTGCATTTTACATCCGACAAACAGATGGAAGAATATATGAAAATCAAGTTTGGCCCAAAGGTTTTCGAGCGATATGATGCCAAAAAAGAAAAAAAGGCCAAACCCAAATCCAAACGAAAGACGAGATGAGACGATGAAAATTCCTGCAGTCAAGGGAACGCGTGATTTTTACCCCAAACAAATGGCGGTTCGCAATTTTATTGTGGACGGATGGAAGGCGGCCTCACGCCGCAGCGGCTTTGAAGAATTTGATGGGCCGATATTTGAATATCTCCAGATGTACCAGGTCAAAAGCGGCGATGAGATTGTCGAGCAGTTGTTTCACCTGACCGACCGGGGCGGACGGGAACTGGCGATTCGGCCGGAGATTACCCCGACGCTGGCCCGAATGGTCAATCAGCAAGTCAACGCCCTGCCGCGTCCGATCAAGTGGTTTTCCGTGCCGAGGCTGTGCCGGGCGGAACGGCCGCAAAAGGGACGTCTCCGGGAATTTTTCCAGTGGAACATCGACATCATCGGCGAAGAATCCACACTGGCGGATGCCGAGGTGATTTTCTGTGCAATGGATTATCTGCGTTCGACGGGCCTGACGGAAAAAGATATCGTGGCCAAAATTTCCAGCCGGAAGCTGCTGGCGGCATTGCTCAGAAATCTCGGGATTGCCGAAGACAAACTGGCAGTACTCTACCCGATCCTGGATAAAAAATCCAAAATTCCGGCCGAGGCGTTCAATGAAATGCTGCGAAAGGAAGTCACCGACACCGCCGCGGCGGATACGATTTTAAAACTGATGGATTTACATAATGCCGATGATATTGCCGGACTGGTGAATCTCAATGAGGATGCCAGGGCCGCACTGTCGGAGTTGCAGGGTTTGTTCGGCATTCTGACAACGATGGGCATCGGGGCATATTGCCGCTTGGATATGAGCATTGTCCGCGGACTGGCGTACTACACCGGGATGGTTTTTGAGGTGCATGACGCGGTTGGCGATCTGCGGGCCGTCTGCGGCGGCGGGCGATACGATAACCTGCTGCGGGACTTTGGCGGTCCGGCGATGACCGCGGTCGGTATGGGCATGGGCGACTGTGTTCTGGAGATATTACTGCGGGAAAAAGGCATTCTTAAGGACGATACCCTGGCGACCAAGAAACTGGATTATTTTATTGCGGTTGCCGAACCGACGCTGGCGGATAAAGCCGTTGAATTGGCCGCCAAAATCCGGCTGGCAGGCTTTAGTTGTGAATTCCCGTACAAAACCAGCGGACTGGGCAAACAGCTCAAACAAGCCTCAGGCTATAATGTGTCACGCACGATTATATTTGGACAGGAATTTGTGACAGAAAAGAAGCTTGTCGTCAAGGATATGGCATCGGGCCAGCAGGAACAGATTGCGGCGGATATTTTCGTGTCCAGCCTCAGACCGCCTTGTTAATATGGGCAATATAATAATCTTGTAAGCCCAATCGCTGCATCCTCAGGCACTTAATGCTTGACAAGCAGCAGGAAATATGTATAATTACAGCTAATGATAATAATTAGATATTCTGAATAAGGAAATATTCGTGGACCAGTTTCAAAGACATCTGAATTGTATTTGGTTTAGTTATTTACTGCTGTTGCGCTGAACAGTCGGTCATAGTCTGATTTTATAGAGGCCGGCTTTGACCGGCCTTTTTTTTGGTGAAAGGAAATTATGAATATTAAAGACAGAATAAGACCCTTTATTGGGATGTATTTATTACTCTACAGCTTTTTCTAAGAGGACAGATTCTATGTCGATTCGCATTCTAACACATTTAATCAGGAACCTGATTGCCCTGTCGCCTGAGCACGAAATCAGGCGGCCCGGTCGTCGTAATCATCCCCATGGTCAGTTCTGTCCGCGTCGTGCGGTAGAGCATTCGCCGCCATTGTAAAATCTTTTCCTGTCTGCCAAACGATACGACTCAGCTACAGCAGCGTATCATTTGCCTGTTTTTATAATCCCGAATTACCCGGTTCATCATGGATGCTGCGCAGTGCGGATGAAGTCCAATGGAAACGATTACCCTGACACATGAAAGGAAATATTATGGCACAAAAACAGATTTTTATCAGCGATTATGATTATGACCGTCTGGATGCAATGGTCCAGGCGTTCAAGAATGTGTGGACGCGGGACATGGAAAGTGTAACCATGCTGCAGGATGAGATAAACCGGGCCAAAGTCATCCCGCAAAAATCCATCGGCGACGACGTGGTCACGATGAATTCCAAAGTCCGTCTCAAGGATCTGGATACCGGTACATCCATGGTCTATGAGCTGGTGTTTCCGGAAGAAGCGGATTTGGAACAGAACAAGATATCGATTCTGGCGCCGGTGGGCGTTGCGCTGCTGGGATATCGCGTCGGCGACCGGATTCAGTGGCCTGTCCCGGCAGGCGTCCGGACCCTGGAAATTACTGAAATTCTCTATCAACCGGAAGCTGCGGGCAATTATGATTCGTAGCTTCACTGTCAGGAGATGGATATGGTGCAAACCAAACGGCAAGGATTGTTTGAGCGTATGCGTATGACTGTTCGACGTGCAACGAAGGCGATGTTTCCGGCACCGGTCCGGGAATACCGGATGCTGTCGGAATCGGATTATTTTCGGCTGCAGGCGATCTTGTCCAAAGGGCTTAAAGAGATAGGCAGCGCCGAAGCCCGACATGCCCGGCGGATGCGGCAGCTTCTCAAACGCGGATTTCTGTTTGCATGCAAGCGGATTCCATATTCAGTGGTCACCATGAACAGCCAGGTGCAGCTTCGTTCACTGCGGGGAACGCGGTTTGCGGTGACGCTGGTGTACCCGCAGGATGCGGATAAGAAGCAAAGGAAGATATCGGTCCTGTCACCGCTGGGGATGAGCCTGCTTGGACGGGCAGCCGGACAGAGTCTATCCAGAAACCTGGTCATTGAGAAGGTTTTATATCAGCCGGAAATCGCGGGAGATTTCCATTTGTAAGCTTCAGACCCGGCCGCATAAGCGACTATTCGGCCGGGTTTCTTATTCGGTTACAGAAACAAAGGAGCTTTCCGAGATAATGCAAGTCTTTATTTATCAATCCCTTAGATTGTATTTCAATAGGGTAAAGATACTGCGGATTCGATATTTTTCGCACAGGATTGCTCTTTGGGGCAAAAACGGGTACAGTAGTGCAGTTTTAAGCAGGAGCAAGGCAGGCGATGAATGAAGGACAGGATTATGAACGGGCGTTTGCGGCGTGGCTGAATGAAAACCAGATGCCCTACCGGGCGGTGGATCAGTCCCGTCGGCGGCAGTTTCGACGGCATAAAATCAAGAGCTTTGATTTTGCAGTCAGTACGCCGGGCGGTCTGCTGCTGGCCGATGTCAAGGGACGGCTGTTTCGCGGTCAAAGCCTGGTGGGACTCAAAGGACTGCAAACCTGGGTGACTGGCGAGGATATCGAAGGGCTGCTGGAATGGCGTCAGGCAGTGGCCCAGAGGCAGAATTGTCAGGCGGGATTCGTTTTTGCCTATCGGCTGACAGCGGTGGATGTGGAGTCGGATGGCCTTTCGGTGTTTGAGTTCGAAGGTCAGCGGTATGTATTTTTGCTGATTGAACTGGATAAATATCGGAACAATATGAAGCGTCGTAGTCGGCGATGGAATACGGTCTATCTGCCGGCCAGGCAGTACCGAAGTGCAGCTGTGCCGCTGAGTAACTGGATGGACAGGCACAGTGCCGTTGCTGATGAAATAAATAGTGAATCGATAAAAGCCAATGGTTAACAAGATAATAGAATCAATTGCGGCCAGAGTCTTGGCTGGTCAGGAGATTGTGCGGAACGATATTGAAACATTATGCCGGGAAAGCCGCGACAGTCTGGATGATTTGCTCTACTGGGCCAATCAAATCCGCACACAACACTTTGGAAACCGGATTCAGATTTGCTCCATCGTGCCGGGCAGACTGGGCGGATGCGATCAGGATTGTGCCTTTTGTGCCCAGTCCGTGCGATATAATACTTATCTGGACAAAAAGCCCAGAGTGCTCAGCGATGAAGAGATTCTGGCCGGCGCCCGCGAGGCCAAAGCCAAAGGAGTTCCCCATTACGGGATTGTCTATAGCGGCCGGACCATCAGCGAAAAAGAGCTTACCCGGCTGGAAGGATTAATTGCCCGGATTACCGAGGAAGTCGGGATTCATGTCTGCGGCGGCTTCGGGATACTGAACAAACAGCAGCTTCTGCGGTTGGCCAGGGCGGGAATGCGGCGATATAACCATAACCTCGAGACCTCCCGCACCCATTACGGCAAAATTGTCACAACCCATACCTATGACGACCGCATCCGCACGATCAAGGCATCACAGGAGGCCGGACTGGGGGTCTGTGCTGGGGGACTGTTCGGTATCGGCGAGTCGGAGGCCGACCGGATTGATATGGCCCTGCAAATTCGCCAGCTGAATGCAGATATGGCACCGCTGAATTTTCTGCACCCGATCCCGGGAACACCCATGGGCGACCAGACACCGCTAAGCCCACGGGAGATTCTGCGGATTATCGCAATATATCGATTTATTCTGCCCCGGACAAATCTCAAAGTAGCCGGCGGACGGGTGCTGAACCTGCGGGATATGCAAAGCTGGATTTTTTATGCCGGCTGCTCCAGCATCATCAGCGGCAATTATCTGACCACAGCCGGCCGGTCTGTCGAGGAAGATATGCGGATGCTGACCGATCTGGGCCTGGAGGCGGGATAAGACACAACCCAAACCGTGTATGCCTCTGATCCAACCTGGATGAATAATCAGGGGGGATGTCAGATCAACGCGTCCGGATAGAGTACCAGCCCGACAGGCTCATTGACTTTTCTGCCCCAATTTCTCTTTACTCGCTGTTACTTCTGGGGCACAATTCGTATCTATGAGATAAACGAGCTTAGGAGAACTGGACATGAAACGTATTCAATCATTTTTTCACATAGGTATGGGCCTTCTTATCCTGCTTTGCGGGTTATGTGTATCGGAAACCTCGCCCCAGCCCGGTGCCCCGCTAAGCCTCTGGTATGACACCCCCGCGGCACAATGGGAACAGGCCCTGCCCATTGGCAACGGCCGGCTTGGTGCCATGGTCTTTGGCGGCGTTGAAAAGGAGCGTCTCCAGCTCAATGAAGATTCCCTGTGGGCCGGGCCGCCGGTCCCCCAGCCGCGGGAAGGTGCCTTCGAAGGATTGGCCAAGGCCCGAAAATTGTGTTTTGAGGGGAAGTATGCCGAGGCGGATAATGTGATTCGAAACCAAGTGCTGGTGCCGGAAATCTCCCCCCGCAGCTATCAGCCTCTGGGCGATCTGCAATTAAGCTTTCATTTACCCGACGGGCCGGTCACGGACTATCGCCGCAGCCTGAACCTGGACACAGCAATTGCCACCACCACCTTCAAGGCGGGACAAACCACCTTTACCCGCGAAGTCTTCAGCAGTCCCGTTGACCAGGTTCTTGTCGTCTGGCTGTCTGCGGATACACCCGGGTCGCAGACTTTCTATATCCAGTTGGATCGCCCTGCCGACTTCGAAACGAAATCCGTCGGTTCCGATACCCTCGTGATGTCCGGCCGGGCCAGCCAGAAAGGCCGGCATCTGGGCACATTTTATCATGCCCGTCTTCAGGCTGTGATTAAGAATGGAACAATCCTCGCCGAAAACAATCGCCTCAAGGTACAGAAGGCCGACTCTGTCGTGCTCTATCTGGCCGCAGCGACCGACTACAACCGGAAAAACTACACTCAGCCGCTGACCGAGGATTTGGCCGCAAAATGCCAGAAACAAATCGCTCAGGCGGTCAGCAAAAAGTATCCCCAGATACGCAAAGACCACATTCAGGAACACCAGCGGCTGTTCAATCGCGTCAGCCTGGACCTGGGAGGGCAGGACAAGCAATCCATCCCTACCAACCTGCGGCTGGAAGCGGTTAAAAGAGGCCAGGATGATCCGGACCTGGCGGCCCTGTATTTTCAGTTTGGACGCTATCTGCTGCTCTGTTCGTCCCGTCCGGGCGACCTGCCCGCCAATCTGCAGGGCATCTGGAATGATAAAATGGAAGCGCCCTGGAATGCGGATTACCACATCAATATCAATATCCAGATGAATTACTGGCCCGCGGAAGTCTGCAACCTGTCCGAATGCCACGAACCCTTCTTCGACTTCATTGAAGCCATGGTGCCTTCCGGCCAGGAAACAGCCAAACGGGTCTATCATGCCCGCGGATTTACCGCCCACCATACCACCGATGTCTGGTTTTGGACCATTCCCACCGGCCAGCCCATCTGGGGGATGTGGCCTTTCGGTGCCGGCTGGAGTACCCAGCACTTTATGGAGCATTATCGCTTCACCGAAGACAAGCTCTTCCTCAGACAGCGGGCTTATCCGATCCTCAAAGAGGCCTCATTGTTCTTTCTGGATTATCTCTGGCCGGACCCCAAAACCGGAAAATTAGTCGCAGGCCCTGCAACCTCTCCGGAAAACCGCTTTGTTGATCCGGCAACCGGAAAAGACGCCAGCGTAGATATGGGGGCCGCAATGAGCCAGCAAATCGTCTGGGATACCTTCACCAATTGCCTCCAGGCAGCGGCGATTCTGGGCATCAAAGATGCCTTCACCGAGGAACTCAAACAGGCTCTGGACAAACTGGCCCTGCCGAAAATCGCTTCCGATGGACGACTGATGGAATGGTCGCAGGAATTCAAGGAAGCCGAACCGGGACATCGTCATATGTCGCATTTGTTCGGCCTGCACCCCGGCAGACAATATACCTTTGAACAGACCCCTGACATCATCAACGCCATTCACAAAAGCATCGATTTCCGTCTGGCCAACGGCGGCGGACATACCGGCTGGAGCCGGGCCTGGATTATCAATTTCTGGGCACGTCTCAAAGAGGGCAACCTGGCTCACGATAACCTCAATGCCCTGCTGGCCAAGTCCACCCTTCCCAACCTCTTCGACAACCATCCGCCGTTCCAGATTGACGGCAACTTCGGCGGCACTGCCGGCATCGCCGAAATGCTCCTGCAAAGCCATGCCGAACAGATTGATCTGCTGCCTGCCCTGCCGAAGGCCTGGGCCTCCGGTTCAGTCAAGGGCCTCTGTGCTCGCGGCGGCTTTGTCGTGGATTTGACCTGGAAAGAGGGCAGGCTGACCGAAGCTGTCATTGAGTCCAAACTCGGCAATCCCTGTACCCTGCGATACGGCAATCAAACCCTGCCCATCGCACCGGCCAGGGGAAAACGATTCGTATGGTCTAACCCGTAAGCAGATCAAACTGCTCGGGGCTGAGGCTGTGGCGGAGTTTCTGAAGGGCCTGTAATTCGATTTGTCGAACGCGCTCTTTGGTCAGTCCCAGTTCGTCGCCAATCTGTTTGAGTGTCTTGGGCTTTTTGCGAATCACACCGCTGTCGATAGCGAAGTGATTCATGACCACATACCGTTCACGTTCATCCAGAGTATTGTCGATAACCTGACGCAGGTCCTGGCCGGCCTTTTCCAGCACACCGGCATGGGCCAGCAGCTCGGAACGGGCATCATCGCTAAATTCGGACAAGTCTGATCCGGTAATACGGTCCAGCCGGGCGGATTCTGCGGGGATTTTGCGGGCAAAGTCCTTGGCAATCACCCAACTGGCATAGGTACTGAATCGATACCCGCGGGTATAGTCAAACTTATCCACAGCCCGCATCATGGAAACAGCCCCCTCGCTGAGCAGTTCCGACATCGCCGCACCCGTCGCCAGATGCTTGCCGGCAATGCCGGCCACCAGCGGCATATTCACCTCCACCAGAAAGCGGCGAATCTGTTCTGCCTCATCCAGAAGCTTGTCAATTTTTTTGAGGGTTTGCACAGAGGCATGATCCGGCCTAATCCCGCCGCGCAGAGTTTCGGCCAGATATTTCAGATAGTTATACCGGCAGAAAAGCTGCTGTTCCTGAGGGCGTGCCAGCCCTCCCTTGTGCGGATCAGCCGCTAATGCAAGGGGTGAACCAAGAATCGTCTGTTCCGCCTGGGCAGATTCAAATTCAAGACTGGGAATATAACTGATCTTGCGGGACAGCAGGTCATGGGCCCAGCATCGGGTGATACCCCGATAAATGGCCACCCGTGTCCGTTGAAACCGAGCCGCCAATTCACTGATTTTCTGACCCTGTCGATACAATTTATAAACCTGAGCCATCTCCTTGCGGTCGAATCGGCCGCGAGAGGCGATCGGAAGCTGCGATTGGGGATGGCGATGTTCATACCCTTTAAGGACATAACGAATGGTCTCTCGGGCACGCCCCGTCTGATAAACAAGCTGGGCTATCAGCTGGTTTCGCGTCTTGTCGGGATGCTGTTCAGCCAGGGCACAAAAGGCCTCAACAATTCCTTTTTTCTCGGCCGATGACAGCTGCCGAAAGTGTTGGGCCTGCTGGATCAATGCCCCATGGGTCGCCTTAAACTGCTCCACCATCGAGGCCGAAAAACCCAGACGTTTCTTGCCATCAGCAAAAACATACATCCGCCCCACCAGACCACGCCGCTGCCACCGACGGATTGTTTTGGTCGAAACCGAGCACGCTGCGGCAAGTTGCTCAACGGTGTAAATACCCTCCGCCTGAGGCGGGGCCGGGATAGCAATCGAAGCCGTCTTCATCGTCAGCCACACACGCAGATCAGCAAGAATCTGCCTGCCTGGGATAGTCTGACCAAGATCATCGCTGCGAGGACGGACACCCGATAGACGAAAGACGACAAAATCATACGGGTATTCCCTGTCCGGGTCAATGACCATCAGCAGGGACTCTGCGGCATCGAGTACCTTCTGTTCCTGCTCTTTGGACACAAAGCGAAGCTGTTCAAAGAATTCCCGTAAAAGCGGATTGGATAACTGAATTTTCATCACTCTTTCATTATCGGCAAAACCGGCGGTAATTTCAATCCTCCACCTCAAAAAAAGGTCTTTCTTCTCCGGAATACACGACCCCAACAGCCTTTCACCCTGCACCGGATATTTTTATTTAAATAAAACAAACTGGCTTTTTCAGCAGGAAAAGTTTTTTTAGGCACAAAACAATATATAGTATGTTTTTCTATTTTCCCCATTCCCCCGTTTAATTTCTCGCTAACGTAAATATAGGGCAATAAAAATATAATTTATAGCAATAAATCCCCCAATGTCTTTTCAAAGACACCTTAATGAATTATCACACAATCACTTATGAAAATACCAGAAATTCGACACAGAATTAAAGTTTCTTTCCTCCAAAGGTCGATACCAGTACTGTGAACGCTGTTGCGGGAATGAGTGAGTCAAAACCAATGCTACAATATATAGTGGGTCCTAATTTTTAGCTGCTCCGATAACATGGCCCATAATAAAAAGTACTTATCAAAGCTCAATAAAAACGCCGAAATTGGTATAGCAAGACCTCTTATGGAATAGAGAGGATACATCCACCAGAAGCAATCGCCGGTTGTTCTGGCATTGCCGGATTCAGAACAAGGAAGGATGCCTGTTCCGGGATCCGAAACAGACAAGGTTATTGAAGGTATGGACCAAAAGTTTAACGACAACCAAATGCACAACCGTTTCATGAACGACCCGCACGACCCGGCACGATTCGAGCTGCCGAATCCGACGCAGGATTTCTTCGCGGATAAAATTATGGACAATATCCATAATACCCCGCTTGGAAGACTGCTTGGGATTATTGCTGCTCTCCCTGAAATTCGCCAGGAAAAGGTGGAACAGGGCAGACGAATCTGCTCTCGGAAAGATGCCGAACTGGACGACCAGTTGGATGCGGCGATGGATCGGGTTCTGGAAGAACTGCTGCACGATGGCTAATCTGTCGTTTCAGCCTCTTGCTGAACAAAACTTCGTAAAAGCTCCCCTTTGGGAGCTTTTTTTATGCCCATAAGGAAAAATACCTATTATTTAGTAAGAGATTTTCCCACTCAAACAATGTCAACTGGGGGGCGGACTCTGATTTTCCCCATTCTTATGCCCCCAGGATAGTGTACAATTCATAGCAGCCTAATCGTCGGGTGTGTCCATTTCCACAGGCTTATAACCCGGAAGTTTGGACTTTTCGACTTCTTCGTGGAAGGCCTTGACAATCGTCTCCTGGATTTTCTTGCGGCAGCTGGCATTGATGGGGTGGGCAATATCAGCATGAAGCTTCATACGTCCATCCATATCCTGCCTGGCACGATTTTCGGGCAGTTTACCGCCGCAATGGTTGCAAAACTTGGCACGGAGATGATTTTTACCGCCGCATTTACTGCAATGATCGCTCATTTTGCGTGACGGCATGGCCACAAAAAGTCCCCCGGCGCCCTCGATGATCTTGATGTCGCGGACAACAAATTCATTGTCCAGCGTCATCGAGCAGAAGGCCTTTAGCCGGTCATCCTGATTGGCTACGAGCTTGACTCTGACTTCGCTGATTTCCATTGTCTGCCTCTCGTAAAACTTACCATCTATTGTTGTGTACGATCCTGCTTATGCAGTTGAATTTGGCTTTCAGAGTATCGCAGCAACGTGGGATGAGGGTGCTGTCCTGAGAGTCAAGCAAGCAATACATCGCACTTCCGCTGCCGCTGAGACAAACTTTTTTGCCGGTGAGCCTTTCGGCTTGTTCATGGATGGCCGCAAGGTCCGGGTGCAATCGGAAACAGCTTTCCTGAAGCATATTTGCGCACATTTTTGCTGCAAAATCAACTCTATTTTGGTCAAGATATGCATTTATTTGCGAGGCCCAAAGGGAATACCGCTGGGAATCGTGCACATAATTACCGTAAACCTTTTTAGTAGAGGTATTTACATTTGGGACAATCAACAGGGCTTCAAACGGATAATCGACAGAGATAGGCGAGATTTTTTCGCCCCGGCCGGTACAAAAAGCCAATGGGCCTTCGAGAAAAAAATTCACATCGCTGCCCAGCGAGGCAGCAATCCCATGAATATCCGAATGACACACCCCCAGTTGGGCAAAACGATTCAGGCCCAGCAGGGTTGCCGCCGCATCCGAGCTGCCGCTGCCCAGGCCTGTGCCGGCAGGGATATTTTTAGTCAGTGTAATCTTGACGGACAGGTCTTTTTGGGCCTTATCCAGCAGGAGTCGGGCCGCACGCCAGACCAGGTTATCCGGGCCATCGGGTGCCCAGAATGGACCCTGACAGACCAGTTCGACGCCGGGGGATGTACCCCACTGGAAGTCAAGCTGATCGTAATAGTCAATTTTAGCCATCACCGATTCGAGTTCGTGGTAGCCATCGGGCCGTTTTCCGGCAATCAGCAGCGTCAGGTTGATTTTGGCGGGGGCCAGCACGGTCAGACCTGCGGCTGTGGAGTGAAATTGTTCCATATATTCTTTCCTGTATCTGTATTCTGTCAATTGACTTATGGAGTCATACTATATATGATTCAGGACAAAAGAAAAGCATTTTCAGGAGACTGCATGGAATCAACACAAACCCAGCCGGTAGCCTGGTGGCACTGGCATCGACGGCTGTATAATTGGGTCGTCCATTTTGCCAATACCCCGCATGGCGAACGGGCCTTGTTTCTGCTTAGTTTTGCCGAATCCAGCTTTTTTCCGGTGCCGCCGGATGTACTGCTGATGCCGCTGGCACTGGGGGCACCCAGAAAATGGTTCCGCTTTGCGCTGACCTGTTCAATGGCCTCGGTATTTGGGGGGATTCTGGGCTACTGCATCGGAATGTTTCTCTGGCAGCAGATTGGAACCTGGGTGCTCGCTCATCTGGGCGCAATCGGTATGACGCAGGCCAATTTTGACCTGTTTCAAAAATGGTACGACGATTATGATTTCTGGATTGTGTTTACCTGCGGCTTTACCCCCCTGCCTTATAAGGTGTGCACCATTACAGCGGGCATTGCCAACATTAACGTTTTGGGCTTTGTGATTGCCTCCGCGATGAGCCGGTCGGCACGATTTTTTCTTGTAGCCGGTCTGTTTGGCTGGAAAGGCGAAACAATGCGGCCGTTTATCGAAAAATATTTCAATTGGCTGAGCCTGGCGTTTATGATTCTGCTGATTGGCGGATTTATGGCGATCAAGTGGATAAAGCAGTGACAGTTCATCGTTCGGAGTTCGGAGAATATAAAGAGGTGTTTATGAATGAAGAACAAAAACAGGTTTTGCTGCGAACGGCGAAACAAACGGTGGAGGCGGTGGTCAACCACCGGCCTGCTCCCCTGCCGGAAAAGACCAGCGATCCGGCCCTGCTGGCCCATCAGGGATGTTTTGTGACGCTCAAAAACGGCGACGACCTGCGGGGATGCATCGGGAACTTTGAAGGCGATAAGCCGCTGATTGAGATGGTGCGGGAAATGGCGGAGTCGTCAGCGAGACGCGACCCGCGATTCCGTCATAATCCCATCCGGCCGGCGGAACTGCCGCGATTGAATATTGAAATTTCGGTACTGTCGCCGATGGTCAAAACCAGGGATCCGCTGAGCCTGGAACTGGGCAAACACGGCATCTTTATTACCAGCGGATACAACAGCGGGTGTTTTCTGCCGCAGGTGGCAACCGAGACAGGCTGGACAAAAGAGGAGTTTCTGGGCTACTGCTGTACACATAAGGCGGGGCTGGACTGGGACGCCTGGAAACAGCCGGGAGTGGAAGTGTATCTGTTCACCGCAGAAGTCTTCGGGGCGGCCTGGAATGAGATAAAGACCTAAGGCGATGCACTTTGGTTTTGCACGAAATTGTTACCGTCTGTTTATCGGGAGAAACTAAAGATGGCAATTGTAAATAATGTATCATCGGCCGCTTTACCCCAGAACAAGGGGAGTTTTGAGTTGACTTACTGGCGGAATTGCAAGGCCAAGGAAGGCACGCTGTCCAATAGCCATTATCAGTATTTTTATACCGAGCATTTCGGGTTTCCGCTGGATTTCTATGCCGGCAAACGCATTCTGGATATTGGATGCGGGCCGCGGGGCAGCCTGGAATGGGCGACGATGGCGCAATGCCGCGTCGGTCTGGATCCGCTGGCAGGATACTACAGCGAACTGGGCATCAGCAATCATCAGATGCTTTATGTGGCCGCGCCTGCGGAAGCCATTCCATTTCCATCGGATTATTTCGATGTGGTCTGCTCATTCAACTCGTTGGACCATGTGGACAACCTCGACAAGGCTATCGCAGAAATCATTCGCGTGGTCAGGCCGTCGGGGGTATTCTTGCTTTTGACGGATTTGAATCATAATCCAACGCCAACTGAACCGATCACCTTTTCCTGGGATATCGTGGATCGCTTCAAGGGCGGCCTAACGCTGCTGATGGAACGGCATTTAGAGAAATCGGCACCGGGCATGTATGAAAGTATCCGCCGTGCGGTCCCTTACGACAAATCCAATCCGGCACGGCGGTATGGTGTACTGTCGGCATTGTTCAGGAAATAAATTTCAAGTTGAATGTGGTATGGTTCGATTGAATAATGAATTGGATCAACGGAAGAAGAGAAGGTTTTTGCAAACATCATTGCTTCTGGCTTGCGATACGGAATGTCATTTGTAAATAATAATCCTTGGATCAGAGGAACTGGATATGAAAACTCGAATGGACTTATCGATATTGTTATCTATTCTGGCAGCAATCTCCGCAACCGCAGTGTTGGCAATCGGCTCGGGCCAGTACCGGGTTTTGGCAGCTCAGACGACGACCTCTGCCCCCGAAAAACCGGCCATGTCCGGCAATCCGATTTTCCCGGGCTGGTATGCGGACCCGGAGGCAATAATCTATGGCAAGACATATTGGATATTCCCAACCTATTCGGATGCCTATGAAAAGCAGATTTTCTTTGACTGCTTCTCATCGAATGACCTGATAACCTGGACCAAACACGAGCGGATTCTGGATAATACGCGGGTCACGTGGGCCAAACGCGCAATGTGGGCTCCGGGGGTGATCGAAAAAGACGGCAAATATTACCTGTTTTTCAGTGCAAATGACGTCCATCAGGGCGAAGTCGGCGGCATTGGCGTATCCGTGGCCGACCAGCCCCAAGGCCCCTATCACGACCTGCTGGGCAAACCGCTGATTCAGGATATTGTCAATGGAGCACAGCCGATTGACCAGTTTATCTTTAAAGATGATGACGGCACCTATTATATGTACTATGGCGGCTGGCAGCATTGCAATGTAGTCAAGCTCAAAGACGATTTTACCGCCCTGATCCCCTTTGAAGATGGAACACTGTATAAAGAAGTCACGCCGGAGCGGTATGTGGAGGGGCCCTTCATGTTTAAAAAGGATGGGAAATATTACTTTATGTGGTCCGAAGGCGGCTGGGGCGGGCCGGATTATTGTGTGGCCTATGCCATCGCCGACGGACCCCTGGGGCCATTCAAACGAATCGGCAAAATCCTCCAGCAAAATCCGCAGGTCGGCAAAGGCGCTGGCCATCATTCGGTGATTCACGTCCCGGGCACGGATAACTGGTATATTGTGTATCATCGCCGTCCGCTGAGCGAAACCCATCCTAACCACCGTGTAACCTGTATCGACAAGATGGAATTTGACAAAAATGGGCTTATCAAGCCTGTGATTATTACACATGAAGGGGTGCAAGCCCAACCTATTCCCTAATCCGCTGTCTTACCAGCCTGACAGAAGTGTTTTAGGCAGCCTTAATTATTTTGTATATATATTATCCAATATCATAACATGTCCATTTTTACTATTTTTCTTGTAATTTCGTGTCAATTTGGATAAAATATTTCCTCGTTATCCTAAGGTGGCTATTGGTCAATTTCCGTAAGCTATAGACTGGCTTAATATATGACGACACAGGCAACTTCCCTTTTAAATTGCAAAAACAGACACTGTTCTGCTTTGGAGAGGTTAAACGGGCAGAACTCGTGTTTGTGCACCATAGGGTCGCCGGGATATAATTCACTTGGGTTTGTATGTTTCAACCACACCCTTGTCCGGCAGGTATGTGCCCTGCTTGGCAGGGTCTTGATCGTTGCCGTCGCGATAAGCCTGGCCGGGTGCGGGCCGTCGCTGCAATCCACAACGGCTGAATCCTCCGCTTCGATTCAATGGGATTACCAGCGACTGTCGGAGTATCTGGCGGATGTACCGGGGATACGCAAGCTGGAACGATGGCAAGAGCACAAGGATGGGCTTTATATCGAGACCGACCACTATCGCATCAAGACCACGCTGGCTGACCCGCTGATGCTGCGGCAGGTGCCGGCCTTTGTGGAATCGGCCTATAAGGCCTATCAGAGCCAATTGCCTGAGCCGGTCAACGATAAGGAAAAATTTGAGACGTACCTGTTCGGCCAGCGAGCGGAATGGGAGGCATTCACCCAGACCTTTACCGGCCGGGATGCAGAAGTATATTTACAGATACGCCGCGGGGCCTACGCCCTCAATAGCGTTTGCGTGGCATATAATATCGGGCGTAAGCAGACTTTTTCGATTCTGGGACACGAAGGATGGCATCAGTTTGTCCAGCGGCATTTCCGCTATCGGCTGCCCAGTTGGCTGGATGAAGGGGTTGCGACACTGTTTGAGACCTGCCAGTTTGACCAGGGCATATTTGAATTCCGGCCGCAGGATAACCTGCTTCGCCTCGGGACACTCAAACAGGCTCTGGAGCAGGGACACATCATTGCCCTGGCGGATTTAATTACGATGAATCCCGGACAGGCGATGGCCGGATATGGTTCGAATGAGTCCGCTATTATGACGTTTTATGCACAAAATTACGCCCTGGTGCGGTTTCTGCGGGAATACAATTACGGCCAGCGACTCAGCCAGTACCATTCCTTGCTGCTGGGCGGCCTGCGGGGCAGCTGGCAGATCGATGCCGGCCTGGCCGAGGCGGCGGCCAACCGCGAGATTCCGCTGACGGCGGCCTGGAATCGGCAGATTTCAACACAACTGTTCCAGACTTATATCACCGGCGATACGGCCCCCTTTGAGACCCAGTATCGCCAATTCTGCAATGAAATCGTGTACAATATACGGATTAACAAATAAGGCAATGACACCACAACCATTTCAATTCATCCTGGCATCGGCTTCACCGCGGCGGAGGGAACTGCTTGCAAAGGCAGGGTTTATATTTCGTGTGGAGCCTTCCCAGGTCGATGAGGACGCCTATGATAAAACAGGCGTAACGTCTGAAGAGCATTGTCAACTGCTGGCGTTGGCCAAGGCCCGCCAGGTCGCCGGGCGATTTCCGGATATGCCCGTGCTGGGGTCAGATACGGTGGTGGATTTTGACGGACAGATTATCGGCAAACCCGCCGACGCCGCCGATGCGGAACGGATCACGCGGATGCTGTTCAGCAAGCCGCACAAGGTCATTACGGGGCTGGCGCTGGTCTGGAAGAGCAGAGCGATTGAAATCGTGCAGGCGGATACGACGATTGTCTATCCGCGAAAGCTGACCGAACAGCAGATTCAGGAGCATATCGCCGGCGGATTGTGGGAAGGCAAGGCGGGCGCCTACGGCATCCAGGAGACGGGGGACGAATTCGTCGACCGTATCGAGGGGTCGTTTACCAACGTGATGGGCCTGCCGATGGAGCGGGTCAGCCGCCTGCTGGATCAGTACGGCATAGCCCCCATACAAACCGCGTAAGTCCTTGAGACAAGGATCCCCCGCCTCAACGACATCTTTGAGCCTTGCCAGACGCTGATTATCCATTCCCGATCGATATCATGGCTGTCCAAAACAAACCACCAGAATTTCGGCTCGGACACCGCACTGAATGGGGGCAAAGAAATCTGTTGAAAAACAAAGTCCTCCGGGGTTATGATAGCGGTAATCATTTTAAGGAATGGTACAATGAGACAGTGGATTGGATGTATTGTTGTTCTGGCCGGGTTCTGGCAATGGGGTCAGGCCCAGCAGTCCGCCCGCCAGGAGACAGCGATTGACGGGGACTGGTTTTTGATGACTTCCCATTCTGAACACGACCAGACCGAAGGCCTGCATCTGGCGGTCAGTCAGGATGGGCTCAAATGGCAGGTCGTCAATCAGGACCGCAGTGTACTCAAACCGACAGTCGGCGAGGTCTTTCGTGATCCTTCCATTGCCCGGGATGAAACCGGGACCTATCATCTGGTGTGGACGATTGCCTGGGGATGTGCAACCTATAAGGGCATCGGCTATGCCAGCTCCAAAGACCTGATTCATTGGAGCACACAGCGGATTATCCCTGTCATGGAAAACGAGCCTAAGACTGATTTTGTCTGGGCGCCGGAGCTGTTTTGGGACAGCGAGCATCAAGAATGGCTGATTCACTGGTCCTCGTCGGTAACAGGTAAATTCCCGGAGACACTGGGCCTGTTTGATGGGCGGGCCAATCCCCGGATTTATTACACCGTGACGAAGGATTTCCGACAGTTCTCGCCGTCGACACTGTTATTTAATGCCAACTGCCTGGCGATCGACTCGTATCTGTATCGCGGCAAGGACAAGCAGTACTATGTGTTTTTCAAGGCCGACCGGCAGGCAGAACCCAAACGGGGAATTCTGATGGCAAAGGCTCCGCAACGGGATGGTCCTTATACGGTGGATCCAAACATGATTACGTCCCCCCAGGAAGGCTGGGCGGAGGGCCCCTGTGCAGTGCCGATCGGCGACAAAATCCGGCTGTACTACGCCTGCCAAAACTATTCGAGTGCCTACGAAAGTCAGGACATGAAAACCTGGACCTCAATCCGCAAGGATATCGTGCCGCCGGGCGGGTATCGTCACGGCACCGTGATTCGCATCAGCCAGCAGCAGGCAACACAATTACTGGAACATGATTATAATCCATAAGCTGGCAGGCCTGTAATACAGCAGGACGAAAGGCCCCTGTGTAGAGGAGAATGGCGATGATTCTTTCCCGTTTTTCAACCTGATCCACCGTCGCCGCACTATCGATTATTTTGCCTTTTTTGCACAACAGGTCATCGCCGACGGCGATTCATCACAACAAGGCCGGCTGGCGTTACGGTGTTGTTGCTTCGTTGAAGGATGGCAGCCGGGTTTAGGGACAGATGCACAAGGATTCAGAAGGCACCTTGGATTTTAAAGTGCCGGAAGATACGGACTTTTTGCGGCTGGTGGTGATGGGGGCGCTGACGGAACACTGGCCAATCGCGGGCCGCCGGGGAGCCAGAACCAAAAATTCCGCGGAAGAACAATGGCCCTACCAGATTCGGTTAGCCGGAAAGAAACCGGATGATTCGCTCATCCAATCCATTCCGCCCCAAGAGAATTCGGCCCCATAACAGTATTGTGCAGCCCCAAATGGGTAAAACAGACAATACCGTAACAGGCTAATTGGAATCTGTCATACACCGTGATTTCAGCAACAGCCTGCCTGACAGAATTTATGCTTTTATTTACGGTGAAGCTGATTATACTAACGAACATATCAACAAACTCGGTATCCCGGTAGTAAAGGTCTGGATTGACCTGCTGCGATACGAAAAAATCATAATGTCCTGGAGAAAGTGTACGCCGATGATAGTAAGAACCAACGTGTTATCTCAAATGGTATGGCAAACATCAATATTCATACTCGTTTCACTGGCTGCATCCTGCCATCGGGATACCATGGCGCAAAAAGGCGACGAGACGCCCTTGTCCAGCTATATCCGTCCGCTGATTGGAACCCAGGGCGAAGGAAATGTCTACCCTGGGCCGTCGGCTCCGTTTGGCATGGTCCAGCTCAGCCCGGATACCGACAAAGTCCTGTGGGCGACGGCATCAGGTTATGAATATTCTGACCCGACAATCCTCGGTTTCAGCCTCACGCATCTGTCCGGCACCGGCATCCCCGATCTGGGTGATTTCCTGTTTGTCCCGCAGGTGGGCAAACCGGAGCTGGTCTCCGGCGACAAGGAACACCCCGAACAGGGTTATCAATCTCCATTTTCTCACGAAGAAGAATATGCCTCGGCCGGCTACTATCGGGTCAGGCTCCAGAAATCCGGCGTAACCACGGAACTGACCGCAGGTGTGCGAGCAGGTATCCTCCGCTTTACATTCCCCGCCAGCGATGAAGCCTCGATAATGACAGACCTGGCCCATGTCCTCAGCGGCGGACGCTGGAAGATTGCTCAATCGCACGTGCGTATTGAAGACAATGCCACCGTTACCGGTTTCCACATAGTCAACGGCTGGGCTAAGGAACGACACCTCTATTATGCCGCCCGCTATTCCAGACCATTTGACGAAGCCCTGATTTACAGCAGCGGCAAGCCGGTCATTTATGACAGCCACGCCAATTACCGCTTCCGCAGCCGTCGGGAAGCAGCCGGCACAGACCTGCGTTTTCTGGCCAAATACAAAACCAAAGCCGGCGAAGTCATTCAGGTCAAGGTCGCCGTCTCTTCCGTCAGTGCCGCCAACGCCCTTCAGAATCTCGATACCGAAATCCCCGGCTGGGATTTCGAAAAGGTCGTCAGCGACACCTGTAAAAAATGGGATAACGAACTGGCTCGAATTCGCATCGATGGCACCCAGCAGGAAAAGGAAACCTTCTATACCGCCATGTACCACGCCTTCCTGACACCCAATATCCAGCAGGATGTCAATGGCCAATATCGCGGCTTCGACCATAATATTCATACCGCCGACGGGTTTGACAAATATACCGTATTCTCCCTGTGGGATACGTATCGCGCCACGCATCCGCTGTTTGCGCTGATTCAGGCCCGGCGGAATGCAGATATGATCAATTCCATGCTGGCCCACTATGATCAGAGCGTCGATCACCTGCTGCCGGTCTGGGAGCTGCAGAGTAATGAGACCTGGTGTATGATTGGCTACCATGCCGTCCCCGTCATTGCCGATGCGTATCTCAAGGGCAACAAAGGCTTTGATCCCCTCCGTGCCTACAATGCCGTCAAAACGACGGCCATAAATCCGGATTATGATGCCGTGGCCGACTTCGCCCGCCTGGGCTGGGTCCCCTTTGACAAGGAAAACGAAGCTGTCTCCAAAACGCTCGAATACGCCTATGACGACTTTGCCGTCGCCCAAATGGCCAAAGCCCTCGGCAAGATGGAGGATTACCATCATTTTATGAAGCGGGCCGGTTACTATAAAAATATCTATGACCGCCAAACCGGCTTTATGCGAGGCCGCGATTCTCAGGGCAACTGGCGAACACCCTTTGATCCCCAGGGCTTTGTGCAGGGCGGCGACTTCACCGAAGGAACCAGCTGGCAGTATAGCTGGTATGTACCGCACGATGTGCCGGGACTGATTCAGTTGATGGGCGGCAAAGAAGCCTTCCTCGATCGGCTGGACCAGCTTTTCGTGCTCAATTCTCCCAAAAACGGGGACAAAGAAGTCGATGACATCTTTGGCCGCATCGGTGAATACTGGCATGGCAATGAACCGAGCCATCATATCATCTATCTCTATGCGTATGCTGGCCAGCCCTGGAAGGCTCAGAAGCTGCTCAACACGGTCATCAAAACCCAGTATGGCAACAAACCCCATTCTCTAACCGGCAACGATGACTGCGGCCAGATGTCGGCCTGGTATCTGTTCACCTGCATGGGCTTCTATCCGGTCGCCCCGGCCAGCGACTACTATGTCATCGGCGCCCCCCAGATCAAGCACATCACGATGCACCTTTCCAACGGCAAATCCTTTGTCATAACCGCCGAAAATCTGTCCGACCAGAATATCTATATCCAGTCCGTACGCCTCAACGGAAAAGACTGGAACAGCCCCTTCCTGCCCTACAGCGAACTCAAAAACGGCGGCACCCTGCATTGTGTCATGGGGCCGCAACCCAACAGACAATGGGGCATTGCGGGCCTGTCGAGTAGCCAATAGCAACAGGATTACAGGATCGCTACCGTGTCCAATCGTCTTGCTGCATTACACATTGTCAAACGGCTCAGACAAAAAGGCTTCCAGGCCTTTTACGCCGGAGGCTGTGTGCGCGATATGCTGCTGGGCCGCCGTCCCAAAGACTATGATGTCGTCACCGATGCCTTGCCCCAGCAGATTACACGACTGTTCCGCCGAACCCTGGCCATCGGGGCCCAGTTCGGCGTCATCATGGTTCTGACCGACGGCAAGCAGGTCGAGGTCGCCACCTTTCGCACCGAACACGGCTATGCCGACGGCCGCCATCCCGATCAGGTTGAATTTGCCACAGCCAAAGAAGATGCCTATCGACGGGACTTTACCATCAACGGAATGTTTTTTGACCCCCTCAGCCGGCAGATACACGACTTTGTCGGCGGCCAGCAGGACATCCAGCGGCGAATCCTCCGCACCATCGGCCCGGCCCGCCAGCGGTTTGCTGAGGATTACCTGCGGATGCTGCGGGCAATTCGCTTTGCAGTCCGATTCGATTTTGCCATTGAATCAGCCACCTGGGATGCAATATGCCAGCTGTCCGACCACATTACCCGCATCAGCGCCGAACGCGTCGCCAATGAACTGGAAGGCATCCTGACTCATCCCAACCGAAAACAGGGGGCGGCCTATCTTCATACCAGCGGCCTGATGGATCACATGTTTCCCGGATTCACCCCGCAGCATGTTGAATATGGATTATCGGTGATGGGGTATCTGCCTAAAAATGCAGACGGCCCCCTGGCCCTGGCCGCACTGTTCGCCGGCCTTGATGTGCAGCGGGCACTCAAGATGGTGGAACGATTAAAGCCCAGCCGCTCTTTGGTCAAACAGGTGGCTTTCCTGTTGAAGCATCGGGGGCACCTGGCCGACGGCAATATCCCTCTGGCTCAATTAAAGATGCTGGCAGCCCAACCGTTGTTTCAGGATTTATTCGACCTGGAAAAAGCCATCCAAAAGGCCCAAAAAGCCCCTCGCGCCGGCCTGACCCGAATCAAACAGCGACTCAAGGACCTCCAGGGAAAAGACATCGCTCCCAGACCATTGCTGGACGGGCATGCCCTGATAGCTCTCGGCGCCTTGCCCGGCCCGATGGTCGGCCGACTCAGCAGGGAGATGTATATTGCCCAGCTTTCCGAGCAGATTGCCACCGAAGAGCAGGCTCGAAAATGGGTGCAAAAATGGCTCGAAAAAAACTTAAGTACCTATAAATAATAATGATAAGAAAAATCCGACCGCCCTGTGGTGCGGATGAAATTTTTGTAAATTTTCACCAACAGGCTCTTGTCATCGCTGTAAATTTATGGTACAAACCAGAATCTGTCGGGGCCATAGCTCAGTTGGGAGAGCGCTTGCATGGCATGCAAGAGGTCGTGAGTTCGAATCTCATTGGCTCCATTGATGTAACCCCCTAAAAAAAGAAGGATTTACAAAAACAATCCAATTTATACCTAAATAGCCTTAAATCCATTTTATGACACTTTTATGACAAATGGAGGAATTTATGGATAGAAATAATATGTCTATCGGTACGATTTTTTTAAATCATGGCCGGTATTACTGGCGGGGAATCTTGCCGGGGGAAACAAAACGAAAAGCAATCCCTTTAAAGCCAATCGGCTCCAATCATGCGACAAAAGATTTGGGGATAGCCAAGGCTTTGGCGGAAGAGTTATTGTCTCAGCACATTTACAATAATTCAGAAGAAGTCAAAAAAATGCAGGCTAAGACAATCGCCGATCTGATCCGGGCCTATTATTCTTACATAAAAAAATATTATAATTCCAAAGAGCCCGCCAATATCAAGTATGCAATTGAATTTCTCCGCTCCAAATATCATACTATGCCCATAGAAGATTTTGGCCCTCTGAAATTAAAG
>JAWRKM010000095.1:0-37030 GCA_040306945.1 Anaerohalosphaeraceae bacterium | reverse complement strand
TGTTTGTCGCACATCTGCTGCATCGCCTCACGCAGGGTGGAATTCGCTGCCACTCCGCCGCCCATCAGGACCGTCTTGGCACCAATCTGTTTGGCGGCCCGGCGGGTCTTGATAACAAGCGTATCGATCACCGCCTGCTGGAACGAGGCAGCAACATCGGCAATTTCCTGCGGACTCATCGTGGCAACGCGGTTCTGACCGCTCATATCCTGTCCCTGACAATAATACAGCACCGCGGTCTTAAGCCCGCTGAACGAGAAATCCAGCGACTGGCCGTCCAGCAGCGACCGCGGAAAATCAATCGCCCTGGGATTGCCCTGTCGGGCGGTCTTTTCAATATTCGGTCCGCCGGGGTACGGCAGGTTCAGGATCGTCGCCACCTTATCGAATGCCTCGCCTGCGGCATCGTCAATGGTTGACCCCAGCAGCTTCAGCTCCAGTGCGGACTGGGCCTCATACAGGCTGGTATGTCCGCCGGAAACAATCAGGGCCACTGCGGGTAATTGGATGTGTTCTGCCGATATCAGGGCGGATTGCAGGTGGGCATGGAGATGATTAATTGCCACCAGCGGCTTATTCCAGCCAAAGGCCAGCGTCTTGGCCGCAGTAACCCCTACCATCAGGGCAATCGCCAGTCCCGGCTGATTGGCAATCGCCACCGCCGACAGGTCTTCCGGGCCGACGCGGGCCTGGTCCATGGCCTCGCGCACCACCGGCAGAATCTTTTCCAGATGCGCCCGCGATGCGATTTCCGGCACGACACCGCCGTATTTTTCATGCAGCTTGACCTGCGAGGCTACCACCGAGGACAGGATTTCTTTGCCATTGCGAACCACCGCGGCGGCGGTTTCGTCGCAACTGGTCTCTATGCCTAATATCGTTACTGTTTTATCCATTATCTGTGCCGGATATTCCTTATCAGTATAGGTGTTATTTCCATTCGAATACGCATCATACAAAAAAAGGCCGACAGATGCAATTTTCTGGTCAAAAACTTCTTTTTTGCAAGTCCGGCAAAAAATTTTCAAATCAAGTGGACAAAGCCCCCCTGCCATGGTACATTCCCGCCCGACTGAACGGCGTGGTCAAGACCGTCTGACTGACCTCGAACAAAATCAGACAAAACGTGTATAAAATTTTAGTTCCCTGACGGGGAAAAAGTAACGCATCCAGCAATAATTAGGAGAGAATTCATGTTTGAACACTACTCAGAACATGCACAAAGCGTTTTGGAACGCGCTCGCCAGGAAGCACAAAAATTACGTCATGACCACATCGGAACCGAACACATCCTGTTGGGACTGATTGAAGTCAAAGATGGCTGTGCCGCCAGCGTCCTCAGCCAGCTCAATGTGGATCTGCCGCATGTCAAAGAACAAGTCAAACAATTGGTCCGACACGGCTCCGGCCCGGAAGACGGCAATTATGAAACCCTGCCCTTTACCCGGCATTCACAGAATGTGTTGAAAGATGCCGTTCAGGAAGCCCGCTATCTCAAGCATGCGACCATTGGCTCTGAACATTTGCTGCTGGGGCTGCTGTATGAAAATGAAGGCACCGGCGCACAGGTCCTGCGAAATATGGGACTTAAGCTCGAGGAGGTCCGTAAAAGTGTGCTGCATGTGCTCAAACGCGACGGATATTGAGCCGTCCTGGTTTGGTCGGACAAGATAATGCTCCAAGCCCTTTACCCCACCCCGGGGTCAAAGGGCTTATTTTTTTCGTGCAAAGTAATACACAATAATGGCGGTCACAATAAGCAGTGTCAAAACCGATTTGGGTGTAAATGTAAATAAAAACATGGCGGTCCCTTGTTTGTGTCAATCGCTTACTGATTCTGTCGAAAACGCCGCTTGCCTTTAACTGCCCGATACCGAACGACCAGTTGATACGTTGCAACATACCCTAACATCGCCGCCAGCATACCCAGCACAAAACCGCCGACGGTCACCTCCAGCCCAATCTTGCCGAAAACCTTCCCCACCTCCTGCCAGAATGCCGCCGTGTGAGCACGCGTCATAAAAACATGAAGTGAAAAGATGCTCGACAGCAAATCATCCACCTGGGCCGGATCGATCCGCGATCCCGGATGCACCCAGCCAACCAACAGACGTCCCAGCAGATACGACGGCAGATACACTGGCAGCAGTGTCAGCGGATTGCTCAGCCAGACCATCGCAACCGCCAGGGCCTTGTTGGCTTTCAGCAGGGTCGCAATAGACAGCGCAATAATCATGTGAAACCCCAGAAATGGACTAAACGCCACCACCAGACCAATTGCCACACCCCGCGCAATCCGATCCGGCGTATCGTCCACATGCAGAATGCGAAACTTCGCAAATCGAACCGCAGGACGAAATAACTGCTGCAGAAAAGATCTGCTTCGAAGTTTGATTTTGGATTTTTGCATCGCTATGGTAACACCCTGTTTATCGCATCCCACACCATCGATTCGGTCACCTGAGTAATGCAGTAAGCCGGGTCATGATTTTCAATCGCCGGCCCTCTTCCAAAGGCATTCACTGCCGCCACCCAGCCGGGTTTGCCATACGGCCCCACCCGTGCGGGATTGGTATGTCCAAAAATGATTACCGTCGGCACGTCCATCGCCGCAGCAATATGGCCCGGACCGGTATCGTTGGACAAGACCAGTCCAGCCCCTTTGAGCAACGCCACCAGTTCCGGGATTGAGGTTTGTCCGGCCAGCGACACCATCGGTATCTGTGCTTTCTGTTGTACGGCCTGAGCCAGCGATTGTTCCGACCTGGAGCCGGCTGCAACTATCGCAAATCCGTATTCCGCAGCCAGCCTCCGGGCGGTGGCTGCAAATCGTTCCACCGGCCAGCATTTGCTGGCATGGGCAGACCCTAAAATCAGCACAGCATAGGACTTATCAGCCAGCCCCGCAGCGGCCAGCTTGCCCCGCACCAGGTCGACCGCCTGGGCTGGCGGGACTATGGGATAGTCCGTACGAACGATCCCAGCCCCCGCTTCCGACACAATCTTGTTATAATAATCCACCAGATGGTTGGACATCTCCGGCGGCAACACTCGACGGGTATAAAAAAGCGATGCCCCTTCCCGGGTCTGGCTCATCCCAAACCGCCGAGGACATCCCGTCTGCCAGGCAAAAAAAGCCGTACGAAACAACCCCTGCAGATCCACCACCAAATCAAACCGACTCTTGCGCAGGCGTTTCAGAAAAGACCTGAATTCCGCGAAGGCCTGTCTGGAATGCCACCATTTACCCAGCAGCTTGCGGTCAAATAGGAC
The DNA here is from genome assembly GCA_040306945.1 of Anaerohalosphaeraceae bacterium. Taxonomy (GTDB): domain Bacteria; phylum Planctomycetota; class Phycisphaerae; order Sedimentisphaerales; family Anaerohalosphaeraceae; genus Anaeroglomus. Next base: position 33,757 of record JAWRKM010000095.1, on the reverse strand, counting down.
GATTTCATCCAGCCCCTTTACGCACTCCAGCAGTGGTGCAAACTCGTTTCGAACCAGCCAACTGATGTGGGCCTGCGGAAACGACGCCCGCAGTGTGGCCAGGGCCGGCAGGGCAAAGACGATGTCACCCAGCGCGGACGGTTTAATAATCAGAATATTTCGATATTGTGTTTGTTGCACCATTAGTCACATTATCTCATTAAAAGCTTTGTATTGTAAACGATAACCCATAAAAATGTAAAGACAACTGTTGTATTTCTTTAAAAATGGAACAACAATAGAACAAAACGACGATTATGGAGAGTACCATGACAGTCAAAGGAACTTATATTTATGATTGGCCCCGCCCTATGGTTACTGTCGATGCGGCCGTCTTTCGCCAAAGCCCGCAGGGCTGGGAGATTTTGCTCATTCAGCGGGGACGCGAGCCTTTTCGGGGAAAATGGGCCTTGCCCGGCGGATTTCTGGAACTGGATGAGGAACTGCACGACGCAGCGGCACGCGAATTAAAAGAGGAAACAGGTCTCGTTGGAATCGATTTGCAGCAGCTTTGTACCGTCGGCACCATCGGCAGAGACCCCCGCGGAAGACTGCTAACGGTCGTCTATTGGGGAATCAGTCAGACCGACCAGCGGCCTTGTGCCGGCGACGATGCCCATCAGGCAGACTGGTTTCCTGTCCGGCAATTGCCGGAGATGGCTTTTGACCATGCTGACATCGTTGCAATAGCCTCTCAAAAACTCCTGTCCGTATACCCGGAAAACCCCAAATAAATCCCGCAAGATTCTATTGACAATAACCGTAAAAACCGGTAGTCTTTACGCGATTCAGTAGAAAGCCTGTTTTGCAGTCGAGGCAAACGTAGAGGTCCTTATTGGGAAAATGCTTATGGATAAGCTATCAATTTCTTCATACCTGCGGGAACATCTCGACGACATTGTCAAAAAGAAAGAACCCGGCCCCTATGTTACCATTTCCCGTCAATATGGCTGCGACGGCCTTGAATTCGCTAATTTGCTTATCGAAAAGCTCAATGAACGCTGCGACAAAAAAAAGTGGAAGCTCTATCATAAAGAATTGCTCAAACAGCTTGCCCAGGATATCGGCCTGGCCGAGGAAATCCTCGAAAAAGAACGGGTCGCAAAGCCCAGTTTGCTGAAAGATTTCCTGCGGGGCTTGCTCAAAAGTAATATCCCCGACGGCTATGAAATCCGCAAAAGCATTACTGCCATGGTGCGCACCGTTGCATTTGAAGGCCATGCCGTGATTCTCGGACAGGGCGGCACGGCAGCCACAGCAGATCTTGAAAATGGTCTGAGCATACGTATTGAGGCCCCCAAGGAATGGCGTATCGCCCGGGTCTGCCTGCGGGAACAGCTGAGCAAAGATCAGGCCTCATCGCGGATTGACGAAATCGACGGTCAGCGGCAATATCTGCGCGAAATGTATGAAAAACAGAATTCTCGCCTGCCCGCGTTTAACCTTTTGGTCGATAACTCCGTCTTTAGCAAGGAACAATTGGTCGACCTGGTCTTGTTCGCTATGGAACAAAAGAATCTGATTTCAAAACAGGTCCCCAAGAAATAACGGGCGACAAATTTGTCGCAAAATTGAACAATAAATTTGTGATTTTTTGTGGACTTGTATTCAACAAAGCCTATAATGCTCTTTTTTGAACAACAAAAGGTTTAGTCTGGAAAAAGTCATTAAAGCCGGATTTAGGGAATGGAACTAATCAAACAAATAAAAGAAGCTGAACAGCAAGCCAAAGAGATCGTGGAAAAAGCCAAACGGGATGCGACTGAGCTTGCCGACCAAACCAGACGACAGCGGTCGGATATGCTTCGCCAGGCTCAGGAGCAACGCCTCAAAGCCATCCAGCAGGCCGTCGATGCGGCGCAGCAGCAAGGCCGCAAAGAAGTCGAAGCTCTGGCCGCCGAAGGCAAAAAACAGCGCGATGCCCTGCTGAGCACCAGTCGAAGCAAGATAGACGAGCTGGCCGGGAAGGTTTTGGCTTCGCTGTGGAATTAACACCGCTTGCTGTGATTCTGTAATTCCGGCACACAGCACAACGTAAATGATTGATAAAACAGGGGTTATTCCCTGTTTTCGAAATGGATCGAGGTTACGACGGGGATAGACAATGGCGATAGCCCCCATGCAAAAAGTGATGATTGCGGTACACCGCAGCCAGGCGGGACAAATTGTCTCTGTCCTGCAGGATGCCGGCATCATCGAAATTCTCAATGCGGAACGGGCCATGGTCAGCAAAGAATGGCCCGAACTGGAAATGGAAACCAAGCGGCCCAAGGACATTGAAGACCTGGTGGCCCGGCTGGATAAGGCCATTGCGTTTCTAAAGCCTTTTGCCACACAAAAGGATGGACGTTCAGCCCTGCGACCTCTGATTGAAATCGATAAAAAGACCTATACTGAAATCGTGCTGGGATCTTCGGCATTAATTTTACTGGATAAAGCCGAACGTGCACAGAATGCGATTGATAAATTTCAGAGCCAATTGGATTCGCTTCATTCAGAAATTCAGAAACTCTCTCCCTGGAAGGAGTTACAAACACCTGTCGAGCAGCTCGGCTCCCTGGAAACCGCGGCCTGCTTCATCGGGATATTGCCCCGGCAGCATTTTGCAGGAGCGGTCGCAAAACTTGAGGAATTCCAAGCTGCTGTTCAGACCGTCGGCGGCAGTATTACCGTGCAACCCTGCCTGGTCTTCTGTATGAAAGAAGTCGCTCAGGATGTGCAGAAAGCGCTGCGGTCCTTCGAATTTGAACCCGCCAGCTTTGAGGGGCTCAAAGGGACCATCGCAGACAATATTACCCAGCGTCAACAGCGCATCACTGAAATCGAACGCCAACTGGCAGAGGCCTTTAAAACCGCAACGGAAATCGCAACCGAACGGCTGAAATTGGAAATTCTGGCGGATCATTATCATAATTTTCTGGTTCGCAAACAAACTCAATCCACGGCCCCCGGGACGGATTCAACCATCTTCTTCGAAGGCTGGGTAAAAAAGAAAGATTATCCGCAATTAGTCAAACTGCTTGAGCCGTTTGACGGGGCGGATATCGCCCCCATCGAGCCGGGAACAGACGAAGAAGTGCCGGTGGAAATCGAAAATGCCAAGTATGTCCGTCCGTTTGAAACGGTCACGCGGCTGTACGGCATGCCGATTCCCTCTTCGATAGACCCAACGGTGTTTCTGGCTCCGTTTTTCGCGATATTCTTCGGATTATGCATGGCCGATGGCGGCTATGGCCTGATTCTGGTGGCCATACTGGCCTGGGCCGTCTGGAAAGCTCAGGGCGATAAGAAGATGTTGTGGATGCTTTTGGTCTGTGGTATCACCACGACTATCGCTGGAGCGATTACCGGAAGCTGGTTTGGAGATTCCATTACCTCTCTGATCCCGGAAGGACAGGCTTTAAGAACCGCGTTAAACGGTATTCGTGAAAAACTGATGCTCTTTGACCCGATGACCCAGCCGATGACCTTCTTCCTGCTGTCGTTGGGTATTGGGTATCTTCAAATTCAGTTTGGTTTGTTTATCGCTTTCTTTGCTAACCTGGCGAAAAAAGATGTCGCCGCAGCCATCTGGGATCAGTTAACCTGGATTATCCATCTGAACGCCCTGCTTTGCCTGGGGCTTTCCAAAGGCGGTATACTGCCGGCGTCGCTGGCAAAACCGTGCGGTATTATTGCAATTTGCACGTCGGTGGCAATTTTACTGTTCACTGCCCGCGGGATTGGCTGGGGCGGTCGAATTGGGCTGGGAGTATATCAGCTGTTCAGCACCGTCTTTTATATGGGCGACGTTCTTAGCTATGCCCGTCTGATGGCGCTTGGTATGGTCGGTTCGGGTTTTGGAATGGCAATCAATGTCTTAGTCAAGCTGGTCGCCGATGTGCCCTACGTCGGCTGGCTGCTGGGAGCCGTCGTGTTTGTGGGTGGACATTTGTTTAATGTGGCCCTGTCGGTACTGGGCGCGTTTGTCCATACGATGCGGCTGCAGTTTGTGGAGTTTTTCCCGAAATTTTTCGTTGGCGGAGGCCGCGACTTTGCCCCGCTGCATAAAGAGTATAAGCATATTCAGGTTAAATAAAACGATCGATCCGTCGAGGGCGGACATAAAATTAAACAGACAAGCAAAGATACACACGAGCTTATAAAAAGAAGAAAGGATTTAGAGTATGTTGGAAAGCATGGGTTTGGTATTCGCGTTAACAGGTATGGCAATAGCGGTGTTTCTGTCTGGTATCGGCTCTTCCATTGGTCTTGGCGTAGCCAGTAAAAGCGCGACTGCGGTTCTGAGCGAAAAACCCGAACGGTATGGTATTCTGATGCTGCTGGTCGTACTGCCCAGTACACAGGGTATTTACGGCTTTGTCGTTGGGCTGTTTGTGATGATCAAGCTCAATATCTTCGCCGGATTTGATGCCGTGTATGCCGTGACGTGGGCTCAGGGGCTACAGATTCTGGCCGCCTGTCTGCCGGTCGCGGTTGCGGGTATGCTCAGCGCCATTCACCAGGGCAGAACCGGTGCCGCGGGTATCATGATGGCCGCCAAACGTCCGGAACTGGCGTTCAAGGCCGGTGTCGTGTTTGCCGCCATGATCGAACTGTACGCGATTCTGGGCTTCCTGATTTCGCTGCTGACGCTGATGCTGGGCATCAAAGTCGGCGCCTAATCACGAATCCATCTGCCCTTTAATACAAGGTCTATTATGAACGCCGAACAGGTAGTACAAAAGATAATGTCGCAGGCTAAGGCCGAGGCGGACAAAATACTGGCCGCCGCCCGGGAGGCTGCCGACAAGGAAAAGCAGCGGCTGGACCAGGAACTGGGCATCTTTGCGGAGGAAACCCGCAAGGCCGCCGAGGCCGCAGGTCAGGACAAGCTGGCCCGCATGCTGGCCGCCGCCCGCATGCAGAATGCTCGCGAACTGCTGGCCGCCAAGGCTCAGGTGCTGGATGAGCTTTTTGCACGGGTCAAGCAGCGCATTGAGCAGATGCCCGACGGAGAGTATCTGGAGCTGATGAAGCGACTGCTTCACAAGTCGGTTCAGACCGGCCAGGAAGAAGTCATCGTCGGCCGTCACGAAAGCCGGATTAACCAGGACTTTCTCAACCGCATCAATGGAGAACTGGCCGGACAGGGCAAAGGGCATTTACGTCTGAGCCCGACTCGGGAAGACATCTCCGGCGGTTTCATTCTGTCCAGCGGCAAGGTTCGGATCAATGCCAGCGTGGACGTACTGGTGGCCCAGCTTCGTGATGCGATGGAAATGCAGTTAACCGCCGAATTATTCAAATAATCGGGGCAAGCGAAAACACAATGAGCCTTCAAGAGGACTTGACAATAAGCGATTTTTACCGGTATCCGCCGGTCGGGACCGAGAACTGGGACTATATGTATCCCACAGCCCGGGTGCGGGCGATGGAATTGTCCATGCTGTCGCGCGGGCTGCTGTCGGATATGGCCAACGCGCCGGATTTCAACGCCGCCGCCGAGCAGCTCAGTGCCACCGAATATGCCATTGCAGCCAACAGCTCCGACGTCCAGATTGAACAGATGCTCATGGAGCGGCGGACGGCCGTGCGGGCGATGTTTGCAGACCTGATGCTGGATGAATCGCTGGTCCAGTTGCTGCGGGCGAGGGAAGATTATGCCAATATGCGTCTGGCGATCCGCCGGCTGGTGATGGAAAAACCGCTGGGCCTGGATTACAGCAATGAAGGCAGCGTCCCGGCCGAGGAATTCGAGGATATTCTCCAGCAGGAAAATTATGAACGTCTGCCGGAGTACCTGCAGGACGCCGTTGAGGCAGCAATCTTAGGGTACTACGAGAATAAAGACATACGCCGGATTGATTACGGCATCGACCGGGCGGAGTATCTGTGGCGCATCCGGCGGGCCACGGAGCTTAACAACATCTTCCTTTTGTCTTTGTCCCGGATCCAGGTGGATTTGTATAACCTGCGCACACTGCTGCGGCTTAAAGTCGCCCAACGGGACGAGCGGGATTTCTTCTTCAACGGCGGTTTTGTGGATATGGATAAATTCATTCAGGGGCTGTCGGCACCGTATGAATCTCTTGGCAGCCTGTTTTTTGCGACCCCCTACTATGATGTGGTGGAAGAAAGCGTGCGTTATGTGCGTTCCGAACAGTCTTTTCTGAAACTGGAGCAGCAGTGCGAGGATTACCTGATGGGCTTTTTGAAAAGCACCCGGGAGATTGCCGCCGGCCCGCAGCCGGTCATCGCTTACTGTCTGATGAAGGAAGCTGAAATACGTGCGGTGCGTATGGTTTTGATGGGAAAGAAGAATTCGCTGTCAGCCAAACTGATTCTGGATCGGCTCGGGACCTGGCACGGATAATCAATAGAACAGAACGAATCACGAGTGGGCCGCGGCTCACTCCAGTACGAGTAAAAACAGTATGGATGGAAAAGTAGCTGTCTTGGGAAGTGCAGATTTTGTGATGCCGTTTTCGGCACTGGGTCTGGATACCTTTGCCACCGAACCACAGGCTGAGAAGGTCGCTCAGACAGCCCAACAGATATTGAAACAGAAATACTCCCTGGTCGTCGTTGCCGAAAATATCGCCGGCCATGCACAGGCTGTATTTGATACCACTCAGAAAAAAGCAACGCCCTGTGTTGTGATTGTGCCGTTCACCACCGAACCGTCGGGGGTGGCGACCGAATCCCTGGGCCGGCTGCTGAAAGTCGCAACGGGTATCGATATTCTGCACTAATGCTCTATGCGGAATTCGCCTGCTTGAGGGCGTTTTCCGACCCTGATAAAGAACGATAAACGGTAAATTATTCACTCATAAGGTTAGACAAATGGCCGAGGCACAAAACGGAAAAATCATTAAAGTCGCCGGGCCGGTCGTGGTGGCCGAAGGCATGCTTGGCGCGCGAATGTATGACGTCGTCCGCGTCGGTAACGACAACCTGATCGGCGAAATCGTGGAATTGCACGGAGACCGGGCCAGTATCCAGGTATATGAAGATACCGTGGGTATTGGGCCAGGCGAAAAAGTCGTCAATACCGGCGCCCCGCTGAGTGTGGAACTGGGGCCGGGATTGATATCCAGTATTTATGACGGCATTCAGCGTCCCCTGGATGCGCTGGCCAGGGAGCAGGGCAGCTTTATTCTTCGCGGCAGCGCCATTCCCGGTTTGCGTCGGGATGTCAAATGGCATTTTAAGCCCGTCGCCCAGAATGGTGCCCAGGTCACTGCCGGGGATATCATCGGTGAAGTCCAGGAAACCACGCTGGTGCTGCATAAAATTATGGTCCCGCCGGGTATTGCCGGCACGCTGGAAGGCCTCAAGGAAGGCGATTTTACGGTCGATGAAGTCATCGGCTATGTCAACGGCAAGGACGGCAAGAGCGAACTGAAGCTGATGCAGAAATGGCCCGTGCGCCAGCCGCGTCGGGTTCATCAGCGGTTAAATCCCAACGAGATTTTGACCACCGGTCAGCGTGTAATCGATGCGTTCTTCCCCATCGCCAAGGGCGGTACGGCCTGCGTGCCCGGACCTTTCGGCACCGGCAAGACCGTCGTTCAGCACCAGCTGGCCAAATGGGTCGATGCCGATGTGGTCGTGTATGTCGGCTGCGGCGAACGCGGCAACGAAATGACCGACGTGCTCAAGGAATTCCCCGAACTGAAAGACCCGCACAGCGGTGAACCGCTGATGAAGCGTGTGGTGCTGCTGGCCAATACCTCCGATATGCCCGTGGCGGCTCGTGAGGCCTCGGTTTATACAGGCATCACGCTGGCCGAGTATTTCCGCGATATGGGATATTCGGTGGCGCTGATGGCCGACAGTACCAGCCGCTGGGCCGAAGCCATGCGTGAAATCTCCACCCGTCTGGAAGAAATGCCCGCCGAAGAAGGCTATCCGGCCTACCTGGGCGCTCGTATCGCATCCTTCTATGAACGTGCCGGCCGCGTGGTATGTCTGGGCGGTCCGCAGCGTGAAGGTGCCCTGTCGATTATCGGAGCCGTCAGCCCGCCCGGCGGCGACCTGTCCGACTCGGTGGTTCAGGCAACCCTGCATGTGGTCAAGGTGTTCTGGTCACTGATGGCCCGTCTGGCCCAGCAGCGTCACTTCCCTGCCATCGACTGGCTGACCAGCTATTCGTTTTATAAGCAATATATGCCCGGCTGCTTTGACGATGCCGCCAAGGGCCAGCATTTTGCAGAGATGATGCAGCAGGCCGTGGAACTGCTGGAACGGGAATCCCAGTTGATTGAAATCGTTCGCCTGGTCGGCGCCGAATCCATCGGTCCCAATGAACGGATGACCCTGGAAACCGCCAAAAGCATCCGCGAAGATTTCCTGCATCAGAACGCGTTCCACAAGGTCGATACCTACACCCCCATCGACAAGCAGTACGATATGATCTCGCTGATACTGCATTTCCATCAGCAGGGTCTGACAGCCATCGAAAACGGCGTGGATCCGGCAGATATCTTCAAGCTGTCGGTTCGGGAAGATATCGCTCGCTGCAAATATATCGACTATGCTGAAAAAGAGAAAATACACGCAATCAAAGATAAAATTGACCAGCAGATCAAAAGCCTTTATGGCGGTTCTGCCGTTGAATCAGCCGCATCAATTCAATGACCCTGCGGGAGTAAGCTATGCTAAAAGAATATAAAACGGTTTCTGAAATTTACGGGCCGCTGATGCTGGTGGAAGGCGTCGAGATGGCCAAATACGGACATATTGTGGATATTGAACTGGGCGACGGTACTGTACGTCACGGCCAGATTCTGCAGGTCCAGAACGACAAAGTTCTGGTACAGGTCTTTGAAGGCACCGAAGGCATCAATGTCAGCCAAACCACCGTCCGCTTCCTGGGCAAACCGATGGAACTGTCGGTCTCCCGAGAAATGCTGGGACGTGTCTTCAGCGGTGTCGGTGTGCCCAAGGACAATGGCCCGGCCATCCTGCCCAAAAAGAAACTCAATATCAACGGCAACCCGATTAATCCCTATGCCCGCGACTATCCGAACGAATTTATCCAGACCGGCATCAGCACGATCGATGGCTTAAACCCGCTGGTCCGCGGCCAGAAGCTGCCGGTTTTTTCAGGCTCCGGCCTGCCTCACGATGAAATCACTGCTCAGCTTTGCCGTCAGGCCACTGTCCGCGGCAAGGGCGAACAGTTCGCCGTGGTGTTTGCGGCCATGGGAATCACGTTTGAAGCCGCTCAGTTTTTCATTAATGACCTGACCAACACCGGGGCCATTGAACGTGCCGTGCTGTTTATCAATCTGGCCAACGACCCGGCCATTGAACGTATCGCCACGCCGCGCGTTGCCCTGACCTGCGCCGAATATCTGGCCTTCGAGGAAGATATGCACGTACTGGTGGTCCTCAACGATATGACCAACTACTGCGAAGCGCTGCGTGAAATCAGCGCTGCCCGCAAGGAAGTGCCTGGCCGTCGCGGGTATCCGGGGTATTTGTATACCGACCTGGCCACGATTTATGAACGAGCCGGCCGCATTAAAGGCAAAAAAGGCTCGATTACCATGGTCCCTGTGCTGACCATGCCGGAAGACGACAAGACCCACCCGGTGCCGGATTTGACCGGATACATTACCGAAGGCCAGATTATTCTGGGCCGCTCGCTGCACCGTAAGGCCGTCGCCCCGCCGGTGGATTGCCTGCCGAGCCTGTCGCGTCTGAAAGACAAGGGGATCGGGCCTAACAAAACCCGCGAGGATCATGCCGACCTGTATAACCAGCTTTATGCAGCGTATGCCCGCGGTAAAGAAGCCCAGGAACTGGCAACGATTCTGGGCGAGGCCGCATTATCGGCTGAAGACCAGAAATTCATGACCTTCGCCAACCAGTTCGAACGGCGGTATATTTCGCAGGGGTATTATGAAAATCGCACCATTGAGCAAACTCTGGACCTGGGATGGGAATTGCTCAGTATGTTCGACAACGTTGAACTCAAGCGTATCGACAGCAAGCTGATCGAGAAATATATGCCCCGATTCCGTCAGAAAAAATCCGAACAAACCGCTGCGGTGGAGTCCTAATCCATGGCATCAAATCAGACGGTGAATGCAACACGTATGGAATTGCTGGGCCTGCGTCGGCGTCAGGCCCTGGCAGTCCGCGGCCATAAACTGCTCAGTCAGAAACGCGATGAAATTTGCCGCCAACTGGTCAATATCGCCCGTGCCCTGAAGGGACTGCGGCAAAAAGTCGAGCAGGAACTGCTGGAAACCACACGCCGCTTTATGATGGCCAGAGCCACCATGGAACCGGAACAGATTCGAGCGGCCATGGAAGTCCCTACGGCGAAATTCAGTCTGGCCCTCTCCTTTGCCAGCATTATGAGCGTCCGGGTCCCCCTATTGACCAAGCAGCTCGAAGGCGATATCATAGCCTATGGTTTCGGCAGCACCAGCGGCGAGCTGGATATCGCTTTGCGAGCGCTGAACCGGGCCTTTGACAGCCTGATGGAACTGGCCGAAAAAGAAAAACAGGCCCAGCTGCTGGCAACGGAGCTGATGAGTACCCGTCGTCGCGTCAATGTGCTGGAACATGTTGTTATTCCGGAACTGGGTGAACAGATTAAATTTATTTATCGCAAACTCAGCGAGGCCGAACGCGATAATATCAGTCGTCTGATGAAAATAGCCGCCATGATTCGCGGTGAAAGTGCCTGATCCAATCAGCCGGCATTCGTCGGCCTTAATAATAACGTAAAAAGAGAAAGCCGGTCCCCAAAACCGGCTTTTTACTGTAATGGCAGAAAACGGTTCAAGTAAACCCCAGAGCGTCCCGTCGAAGTCGTTTATGACAGCCGGGCCTGCTTTGCACTACAGTCACACCAATGTGCACCTGTGTTGGGGACTGTCCATCGCTGTCTATCTGGCGGCCTGCTTTTTCTGGAGCAGGTTGTTGATTGGCGAGGAATTATCCGTTAGTTTGCTGGGGCTTTTCCGACCTGAATTCTGGAATATCGGGCGGTTTGTCGATTTGCCCTTGAGCATCTACGAATATCCATGGCAAATCGTAGTCCTGGGCATCCTGATGGGTATTCAAGCTACCGTACCGGTTCTCACCAGCCAGCTGTTAAGTTTTCGCTACAGCATCCCCATGATTCTGTCGGTGATGCTGGTATCCCGGCTGGGCCTGTTTGGGGTATTTCTGCTGGTCAGCTGTATTGCCGTAGCATGCAGACCGCTCCGATTCCGCTCCCGTTTCATTTCCGTGGCCTTATGTATGGCACCGCAGGTGGCCTACTGGGCCATTTGGGGAGGCTACCAAAGCGTCGATCCCATTCGCTGGGGCTTTTCTTATGCCCCGTGGCTGTATGCCTGGCTGACGGGCCTCTTTATGGCAGCCGTGATTCTGATTATCGGACATTACAACCGCTATAAACCCGGAGGCGTTTGGTTGACCAGCCTTCTGCTGCTGGCACTGGCCTCATGGCTGTTTTACGACAAAATCGGATTTTCAGAGCTGGATTATCAGCTTTATGTCGCCGGATCAAGCCCTGAGGAGGTCGATGAATTCCGGGACCACTCGCTAACAGAAACCCTCGATGAAATCATGCAGGATGACTCCACTCGAAGCTGGCTTCAGGGCCATTTCTACCCTGCCGAATCCCTGCAATTGCGTGAGAAACTAAAGACCGATATCCAAAATCAGCTGGTCTATGGAAACTGGCCGCAGTGGATTCAGAAAAAGCTGCCGGAAGCGTTTTTGTATCAGTCTAAACGCCAGATGCTGCTTCGACAATATGAACGGTTTATCGATAAATGGCCCAAAAGTGCTCGGATGCCTATCGTCTTATACAATAAGGCGTTACTGCTGGAAATGTCCCCCAATATCCGCCAGTTCGGGCAAACTGAAATCCTGCGTTTTTACAGCGATTATCCGTATTATGAAAACATCCTGATCTGGCAGAAGCTCTATGACGCTTTTCCGTCCAGTCCGGAGGCCCTCGAAGCCCGCTGGCGCATCGCCATGCACGAGGCGGGGCGAGGAAAATTCGACAAGGCCGAAGAACTATGTGATGTAGCCATTTCCTTAATCGCATCGGAAATTCAGAAAAACGACAGCCAGCCGGCCAGTTCCCCTTCGGGTCTGTTTAGTGCTTTTAACCAGCCGGCCAAAACCATTATGACAGCCTCGAAACTGCGCGATTTAACGTTCCGCCTGAAACGATTGCGTTTGTTAATCAGCCGTGAAAATCAGGGGACAACCCCCCAATCCAAACAGCGTCTTGCAGAATTTGTGATGTTGAATCCCTATCGTCTTGACTATGACGGCAAACTGGTCTCTTTGCTGGCGGCAACCGATATCTCCGACCCTTTACGCGATAATGTCCTGTTAGCCCAGGCCTTGATTATCCCGGATAGCGCATTAAAATTCCAGAAATTAAAGGAGATTACCGAGACATTCCCTACATCTGATGCTGCAGTTCAGGCCCTGTATGAAATGGGTGTTATTAAAATCAGTATCTGGAAAAATACACAAAATCAACCCGATGCCAAAAAGGCAGCTCTAAGCGAGGCCCGTGCTTTGCTAACCCAACTGACCACCCATCATCCCGGGACACTCTGGGCGGAGCAAGCCCAAAAGCTTCTAAATACCCTACCTGCTTCGGACTAGGCCTCTGCATGTCCTATAATGCATGGTTGCAAAGAGATTGACCTGTTACAGTTATCGGACCTTATATTGCTCCGGGACTGCATTCCCCTCCACCTTCGCTTTATTTTGACCAAAGATCATTCTTATTCTCACACTTGATTTGACCGATATATTGGCGTTACGTAAGCTTTTTACAGATACCGTGTAATCTCAAAAGACATTAAAGCCATTTGAGCTGAAATACTCTGAAAATAGCCTATGAGTAAAAAAGGATTGCTGATTTGGGCGATTTTGCTTGCCGTGCCGGGGGCGGTGGGGCTTTGGTCTGTCTTAAGCAACCAGGCTCGCCAGCAGGAACAAATCCGCATCTGGCAAAGCCAGATACAGGATAAAACAGACCAGTATCTCCAGAGTTATCAGCAATGGAATGCCCTCAAGCCGGAACAGAAAAATGATACCCCCTGGGGCCAGGGCATTTATGGGGGACCGGAAATACAGCGGCAGCTCGAACAAAATCAGGATAAGCAGCTTGCCATTGATATGGTGCATTTGGCCAACGGCAGCAAAACGGTTCCTGAAGAGCTGGCCGAGGTCATGTATGGGCCGGGTTGGCAGGATAAGGTCGATCAGTTCCGCCGCGATTGCGAAACGCGGGAAATAATCATTGTCGGTTCATCGGTTTGCCTGGGAGCGGGGATTTTGATCTTAACTGCCATTGCCCTGATTTGGCTCGTCAAACTGGTCTTGCCCGGCAAAACACAGGAACAGGATGCCCCCCCTGTTCATGAAACTCCAGTGTTCAAATCGCAAAAAACTGCCGAGCCTTTAAAAACGACCAAGACGCTGCCCCCTCCGACGGCAGACACACCCAAGCTCGAAACCAGCCCGGAGAATGCCCCCTCGCCGGACTCTGAAACCCTGGCTTCTCCGCAAAGCGTCGGCTATTTTGAATCCATTCGTTCCGCACGTAAAACGGCCGGATTATCCACTCATTCATCCGGTTTGGCAACAGCAGCACCCCAGCGGGACACATTGTCGGCCGAATCATTGATGATGACCACCGAGCCGGTGTTGAACAGCTTATCGGAACTCACAGAAGAAGTCTCGGCCATTCGCCAGTTTGCCGCCAAACAGCAGGATCAGATGAAAAAGCTGCAGGATGGTTATGACTGGATGCTGATTCGCCGTTTCTGCCTTCGCATCATTCGCTGCATTGATAACATTTCTGACCGTATTCGGATTGCCCGACAACAGAACAAAGAGATTCAATCCCTGGAGGAAATTCGAGATGAATTGACATTTGCACTGGAATCCAGCGGCGTAGAACAATTCGAACCGGACATCGGGGCCGATTACAAGGGCCTTGAACGCTACGCCGAGGCCATTCATGACAAAGAACCCAATTCCCAGCCGGAACGCAGCGGAACCATCGCACGTGTTCTGCGGCCAGGGTATCAATATCTGATTAGTGATGAAGAAGTGAAAATTGTACGGTGTGCCCAGGTCAAGCTGTTTGAATAGCCTGGCTGACATATACTGGAGTGTACTCATGACAAAATTTGTTGGAATTGACCTTGGAACCACATTCTCAGCGATTGCGATACTGAATCCTATTGGTCGCCCGGAAATAATCCCCAACAGTGAAGGCGAGCGTATTACGGCCTCGGCCGTGTACTTTGATGAAGACGAGGGGGGCGTGCGGGTCGGAATCGAAGCCATCAATAGCCGGCAGATCAACAGCGAACGGGCAGTGCGTTTTGTCAAACGCCATATGGGAACCGACTGGACCAAAGTGATCGACAACCATCCCTGGACGCCGCAGGAAATCTCCAGCCTGATTTTGAAAAAACTCAAGCAAGATGCCGAAAAGGAACATGGGCCGATTACCGATGTGGTCATCTCTGTACCTGCTCATTTTGACGAAACCCGCCGCAAAGCAACCATGGATGCCGGCACGCTGGCCGGGCTGAATGTCATCGGAATCGTCAATGAACCCGTAGCGGCAGCCTTGTTTTATGCCGCCAGCCACGATATCAGCGGACGCGTTCTGGTGTATGATCTGGGCGGCGGTACCTTTGATGTTACCATTCTGGACGTCAACGGAAAAAATATGAAAATTTTGTGCAGCCAGGGCGACCATGCCCTGGGCGGCATCGATTTTGACCACAAAATTATCGAGCTGTTCGAACAGGAATATCAGAAGCAGTGCGGCACCAAGCTGATCCAAAACGACCAGGATTTGGCCAAATTTGAAGACGAGGCCGAAGATGTCAAAAAAACCCTGTCTCGTCGGACTAGTGCCAAGAAAGTGCTTTATGGAGCCAGCGGCAGTACCCGCATTGAAATCACACGCGACCAATTTGAAAAAGCCATTGAGCCGCTGATTGCCCGCACGGAGATGCTGATTGATGTGGCCCTGGATGAGGCCCAATCCAAACCCCAAGATATCCATAAGATTCTGCTGGTCGGCGGTTCGACCCGGATTCCCATGGTTCAGCGGCGATTAACCGAGAAATTCGGCTTTGCTCCGGAAGTGGCGGTCAATGTCGATGAATGCGTCGCCCTCGGGGCTTCGATTCATGCCGGCCTGACCATGCTGCGAGAGAAACCCGAAGCCGTGCCCCAGGGCATTGCCGGCGGTCTGCGGGATGTCAAGCTCAGAGATGTCTGCAATCACAGCTATGGGACGATCTGTGCACCGCTGGATGAACAGACCGGTCGGCATGTGGTTCGCAATACCATTCTGCTCAAGAAAAACACGCCTCTGCCCTGTTCGACCACTCAGACATTTTATACGATGGCGGACAATCAGACCGAACTGCAGGTGATGATTACCCAGGGCGAAGACGAAGACCCCGATTTTGTCAACAAGATTGCCACTGAGATTTTTGAACTGCCCGGCGGGCGTCCTGCAGGCAGACCCATTCGGGTGGAATACAGCTATGACACCAACCAGCGTATGCATTGCGAATTTGAAGATCAGGAATCCGGCCGCAAGCTCGAAGTCGAATTTTGCGTCGGCAAAGACGGAGAATTATCGCAGAGTCATGTTCATCAGCAGGCCCAGGCCCTGCAAAATATGAAGGTTCAATAGTCGGCATGAACTATGAATACCGCGGCGATTATCATCCTGACTGCGACGATTACCGCATCCCTGATATGGGGCATTCCGCGGCTGCGCAGCCTTTTGCCCGGTTTGAAAAGACTCGACCCCTATCATTTTGAAACGCAGGTGGAACTTCTGGGCAAATGTGTCGATGGCACAGACATAGATGTATTCACGGTGGCCATGCGGGGGCGGATTACCACCCCCTGCGATGCGTGCGATACGAATGTCTCGGTGGAGATTACGGATATTACCGAAGGGCTGCTGGAACCGCTTCGGATTTTTTGTACCCAACCGAATATGCGGCGGACCGAAGGGATGGAATTTTATTTCCAGACGCACAATGGAATCATCCCCGGACGCGATGCCATTCTGCCGCAATGGAGAACCGTACTGGAACTGCGATGCGATGTGCTGCGATTCCCCAAACGCGGCCAGCGTCTGCTGCAATTCACCACTCGCATCAGCCAGGTCGGAACAGGGCGGGAACTGGCTGTGGCCAAAACCACCCTGAGCTATTTTGTTGCCGCCGCAGAAGGATATCTGGATTTTGAAAAACGAATTGAGCAGCTTCTGGCCAGCGGGTATATCCTGCTCCATCAGGCCGCGGGAAATCAGCCCAATTCCCAACAGCAGACTCTGATCGAAAACTGGATCCATTCCTGCGTCAATCATGCGACGGCCAATTTTACGATTGATGTGCACAAAATCATCCCCTCGGACACACCGGAACAGGCTGCGGAGAAGGCCTGCGAAATTCTGCTTCAGCGAGCCGACACGAATTTTCGATTTGGCCTGATGGAAATCTGTGTCAAAATTGCCGCCGCTGCACAGCCGGTCCGCCGCCAGCTTCAGGACTGGCTCAAACGTCTGTCGGATCATCTGGAATTGCCCCCCGACCGATTTCAGGCCATTTACCAGAAGTATCTGCCTCTGGAAGCCCAGGAAAATCCGGATCCGGCATGTGTATTGGGAATTGACCCAACCCTGCCTGTGGACGAGATACTCAAGCGACTGACTGAGGAATACCGCAAATGGAACAGTCGAGTCAATCATCCCGATGCCAAAATCCGCCAGCAGGCCGACAAAATGCTGTCCTACCTGACCGAAGTCCGTACCCGATTACTGACCGAAAGCAAGACCTGCCAAGAAGGTTAGGCCTGTACCCCAACCGCCGGATTAGCGAGGTTTATCCGCTTCCGACAGGTTGAGTATCTCTACCCCATCCTGCGGATCTGTCTGCCTGCAGACCGCTTTGATGTCTTCAATGATTTGATCGATTGCGGCCTTATCCGGAACATCGGCATCAATGATGTTTTCCAGCACTGTCGCTCTATCGGTTAACTCGGCCAAAGAAGCCGCAGACCCGATTTCAGCCAGAAGATGGGCCACACGCTTGAGAGTCTGTCGATCGGACTGATTGAGCAGTTCGGGAATAACCTGCAGCAAATCAGGCAATTTGTTCAGCAGAGCATTCAATTCGGTGGACAGTTCCGATGCCAGCCCTGAAGCCGCGATATCGGCGTTGTCCGGCCGGCAGGGCTCTGGATGGGCATGGGAAGCATAGTGCTGAATCGTCTGGAACAGTTCGATACGAGTCACGGGCTTGACCAGACATTCCCTGCAGCCGGCTGCTTTGAATTGCAGATGCGCCACGTCGGAGTTTTCGTCTGTCAAGGCAATCACCGGGGCCGTAATGCCCTGCCGCTGAAAGGAGTGAACCAGCTCAATGGGATCCGAATGAGTGATTTGCATATCCAGCAAAATCAGGTCAGGTCGGTCTTCCAGGGCACGCTGAATCCGCTGCGGCTCTGAGGGAACCACCCGAACATCAATCCCCTGTCGGCGGAGAATCAGATTCATCGCCAGCTGACTGGGGATCTTATCTTCAATCACCAGAAGTTTCACATCACGAGTTCGCCTGGATCGCTGGGGGGACACCTTGCTGTGGCTGTTCTGCTGAATCGCATTGAGCATGTCCTGCTGACTGGCCGCAAACGGCAGCACAATCGTAAAAACCGATCCCTGCCCCGGCTGGCTGCGCAATTGGACATAGCCGCCCAGCAGGCTGCACAGACGTTTGGTAATGGCCAGGCCAAGGCCGGTTCCGCCATATTTGCGATCGGTTTTCGCATCCGCCTGCACAAACGACTCGAACAGGGTTTTCTGCCGATCCAGCGGAATACCGATTCCGGTATCCTCCACCGCAAAACAGATGCGTTTCTGTCCGGAGATTTCACGAATTGAAACCGATAACCGAACACGTCCGCGGTCCGTAAATTTGATGGCATTGCTCAACAGGTTCAGCAGACATTGCCGCAGACGCATCGGGTCACAGAAAAACGTATCTGGAACCGATACATCTTTGTCAATGCACAGAACAAGCCCCTTCTTGACCGCAGTCATTTCAAGCAGATCACGAATCTCTGCCAGGATTTCATCCACCTTGCAGGCTTCGATTTCGATATGGAGCTTGCCGGCTTCAATCTTGGAAAAATCCAGAATATCATTAATCAGTTCCAGCAGATTTTTAGCCGAGCGATGAATGGTTTTGACATAGTGACTCTGATCCTCCGATAACGATTCCGACAGCAGAATTTCGGCAAATCCGATAATGGCATTCATCGGCGTTCGCAGCTCATGACTCATGTTGGCCAGAAAATCGCTTTTGGCCCGATTGGCCAGCATCGCCTCTTCAGCCAGAATAGCGGATTTCTCGGCGGCAGCCCGAAGCTGCTGATTGGCCTTTTCGATTTCATTCTTGGCCTTGAGCAGGGATTCTTCGGCCTGTTTGCGTTCGGTAATGTCCTGAGCAAATACCATCACGCCGGCAATATTGCCCTGCTCATCATAATAGGGAATTCGGTCCGCCAAAGCCCACCGGACCTGTCCCTGTGCCGTCTCGTATTGCCGCATTTGTCCGCGAATCGGCTGGCCGGTCAGAATCACGCGAAGATCTTTTTCGAGAGCCTTATCCGCCCCGTCCGGAAACAGGTCATAATAATTCTTCCCGCTTAAATCCTGAACCGTCATCCCAACCGATGCAGCGGCACAGCGATTAGCGCGAAGAATCTTGCCGGTTCGGTCACGGTACCAAATCATCGCCGGAACGGAATCAAAAATAGTAAAAAATTCCTGCTGGAGCTGGTGGAGTCTTCGTTTGAGCTGAAGATTCTCTTCCAGCACCGCCGCAAGGCTGTTGTTGTCTGTACAGTCTTTTTCACTGATTGGCTGTTGACCCATTGTTGCACGACTCCTGAGACACAAGACTCATCGTATCTGTTCTGGACGGCCACAACATCTTTTTCGACTCCGAAAAAAACAGATAATCAAGCTGTGGACATATCCTGAATCCTTGGCCTGTAAAGCCCTGAATGGAGATGATTCACATCTGCCTGGACCGACATAGACATAGATACAGTACAAACACAAGCAGACCGAGCCGGTTGTTAAACCGGCTCCGATCTACACGAACGTAAACTGTAAACCTCAAAAAGGAGATTCCTCAATCACCGCCTCAGTCGGCCTTACCTGACAGGCCTGATCGACTCGAATTCATAAAGCAGTCTATCGGCAGAATCTGCATCAGGCCTTAATCGGGAAAATACGGATTTTTTATCCAGAAATCCCCCTAAAATGTGCCGCAAATGGGCACTCACCGCAATTTAGGCATGAAAAAACCTTCTTTTTCCTAACCGGCAAGACGCTGGTTATTTTATCCCTAACACAAAATTAACTTAACTAACAAATGCGTCTCAGACGCCCGTTAACCCTTCCCGGATTGCATATTTAGTCAGTCCCGCCACATTCCGAATACCGAGTTTTTCCATAATATGCTCACGATGGGAATCCACCGTCTTGGGACTGAGATGAAGCACGCGGGCGATTTCTTTGGTCGTATGTCCTTCGGCAACCAATTGCAGCACTTCGCGTTCCCGGCTGGTCAGGCCGTCCGGGGTATCGGCCTTGGGATTGGTCAACAGATTAATGTAATCTGCAAACACAACCTTGGCAATTTTGGTGCACAGATAGGTCTTGCCATCAGCCATCGTACGCAAACCGTCCATCAGCTCGGAGAAAGCAGACTCCTTCAGCATATAACCTGTCGCGCCGGCTTTAATCATTTTAGCAACAATCGCACCGTCGGAATGTGTTGATAACGCCATCACTTTGATATGCGGATGCTCCATCACCATTTGCCGGGTTGCCTCGATCCCGTTCAGATTTGGCATGCCGATGTCCATAATCACCACATCAGGCTTGAGTTGATTGACCAGCTCCAACGCCATACGCCCATCTGCTGCCTGACCAACCACCTCCAAATCATCGTGCTTCCTAAGCAGGGCACAAATACCTTCCCGCATTATCTCATGATCATCAACTAAGAGTACTTTCATCATCGTTTTTGACCTCGATAATGTTATCATTATTTATCAATGATAATCCCAAATAGCAACATAGGCAAACCTATTTTTCAAAGAAACGGCAAAAAAGAGAAACACAGGGGCAATCCAGATGACCTGACAGGTCAACCAACAATGCTTTATCTCTATTTCAAATATAAACTTACATCAATTCTCATCAGCCACGATATGGGGGCGAACAGAAATCTGCAACGCACGACCAATGTGAGGGTTTTTTATCCGTAAAATCAACAACTGGGCAATTTTTTCTGCAATCTCCTGTAAACCGATGTCGATATACGCCGGCCTGGGAGACAATCCTAATATCGCGGGAATCTGATACCCCAGACAGATAAACCGCACCTCTTTGCCCGGCACAATCCCCCGGGTCTGGAGATAACGATACGCCAGAGCAGTCAGGCTGCAGGAAGGCATAAAGACTCCCATCGGAAAAGAAGCCTCTTCCATCAGCTTTTCCATCGCCTGCACAACCATACATTCAGCTGCGACTGGCCCCAGCGGAATCTCTGGTGCCGGAGGAACCAGAAGACATTCTTCAAACGGCATTTGCTCCTGCCGACACACAATCTGAAGTCCCTCCGCCTGCTGCCTGGCATAAACAGGTGGATTCGCCGGCGTCATCAACACAACCCGTCTGACCCCCTTTTGGCAGAAATACTCGCCGGCCAGATGCCCCGCCTGATAATGCCCCACGAGAATGTGATCGCCGGGAGTTGTCCAATGGCTAAATAGCGAAACCACAGGCTTGGAATGAATCTGACGCCATAACGGCGAAGACGGCTGTCCCTGCAGCAAAACAAATCCATCCGTATACTCGCATAGATCCGACGGCAAACGGCACCTATTGGGCCAATGCAAAAAATTCATACCCAGCCCCTGATGCACCAGCGATGCAGACAGGCAATTAAGGTTATCCAGACAACAGATCGAATCCAGCCAGGACTGACAGGAAAAGCTCAGTACCAGAACTTGCCTTCGACGCGATACCTCCAGACATGGAGTACCAAATGACCGATTGGATACCTTCCAGCTCGAACCGGAATAATATCCCATTTGCCTGATGATGTGTCGAACCAGTTCTGCGGTAGCAGGGGAAATATGTTTACCGCCATGAATAACGCGTGATACGGTGGAAGGGGAGACCCCTGCTGCGGCTGCAATGTCAACAATCCTCATAGCTCATTCTCCCGCCTGATAGATTTCGCGCACAATGCAACAAAAGCTGTCTGGTGTCCGACCCCATCGAGCATACACTATGCAAAACCGGCCTTCCCGGTACTCGGAGAAACAGGATTTGAACCTGCGACCTCTGCGTCCCGAACGCAGCGCTCTAGCCAAGCTGAGCTATTCTCCGGGCTGTGAAAGCTGATTACTATACACACTTTTCCGAAAAAAGCAAGCTACAAAACGTGAATTGGGTCAACATCATAATAAATCTGCACCGCCGGACGAATGGCCGCCTGCGTACGCAAATCCGCAAAAAGCCGCTGTAAATCCCCCGCCGTGGGGGCTTGAAGGATAATCTGGAACCTGTGAAACCGCTGAATCCGGCTGATCGTGGCCGGCATCGGACCCCGAAGCTTGATTTCCAGACCCAGACGCTGGATAGTCGCGTCAAGCCGTTCCCGGAGCACGCGGGCGGCGGTTTCAAGACGCTCGTAAACCGTATCTCTGATATGAATTATCCCCATCCTCCAGAATGGCGGCAGATAACACATTTTTCGATGTTCAAGCTCCTCTTTTACAAACCCCTGAAAATCATAGCGGAGCGCATAGCGTATCACGGGGGCATCCGGCAGATAGGTCTGCACAATCACCAGCCCCGGTTTATCCCCCCGCCCCGCCCGACCGGCCACCTGGCTAATCAGATGAAACGTCCGTTCATTGGCTCGAAAATCCGGCAGCGTCAGGGCTGTATCCGCACTGACAATGCCCACCAGCGTTACGTTGGGAAAATGCAGCCCTTTGGCCAGCATCTGGGTGCCGGTCAGGATATCAATCTTGCCCGCTGCAAACTCATCGAGCACGCTGTAATAATCCTGCCCGTTCATGG
Source organism: Anaerohalosphaeraceae bacterium (assembly GCA_040306945.1). Lineage (GTDB taxonomy): Bacteria > Planctomycetota > Phycisphaerae > Sedimentisphaerales > Anaerohalosphaeraceae > Anaeroglomus. The sequence goes on along the minus strand of JAWRKM010000095.1, from coordinate 11,514 downwards.
AGTCACTGTCCACACGTTTGATCCGAGCCTGCGGCAGGCACGCCAGCAATTCCTCCTCCAGCCGCTGAGAACCCAGCCCAATCATGGTCATCGTATGCTGACAGAGCGGACATTTTTTCGGGACCATCGTCTTGGACAAACAATAATGGCATATCGCATAGCCGCCCTGAATATGCGTCCCGACAGCAGTATCCTCGGCCTTGTCCAAATGAGCACGCTTGTGAAATGTCAGTGTCACATCGCAATTCATACAGTGCAGGGTATGACGACAGCTTGGGCAATAGACAAAATTGCTGTATCCCCGACGGTTCAGCAGCAAAATCGCCTGCTGGCCTTTATCCAGCGTCTTTTCAAGCTGCTCAATAAGCAGAGGACTCAGGATATGCGGACCTTTTTGCCCCCTTCCCTGAAACGCCAGCGTCATATCCACTAGCTTCATTTCCGGCATGGGCATCCCGGTCACACGTTCGGGCAGTTCCATCAGGGTATAAAACGGTTTTGTCCGGCAATTGGACAAGGTTTCAAGCGACGGCGTCGCTGAACCCAGAAGGCAATGCGCACCAGCCAGCTGGGCCCGCTTGATCGCCACATCGCGGCCATGATAACGCGGCACGGTGTCCTGCTTGTAACCCGGTTCGTGCTCTTCATCAACAACAATCAGCCCGACCTTCGACAGCGGTGCAAAAATCGCCGACCGTGCACCGATTACCACATCGGCATCGCCGCTTTTAATCATTTGCCACTGGGCATTGCGCTGCGATTGATTCAGGCCGGAATGCAGCACAGCCACTTTCTCGAACCGCTGCCGAAACCGCTCCACCATCTGAGCCGTCAAGGCAATTTCAGGCAGCAGCACGATGGCCTGTTTACCCTGCCGCAGACAGACCTCGATAGCGCGAATATACACCTCCGTTTTGCCGCTGTCAGTAACCCCATGCAGCAGTGTTACGCCAAACGTATTCGATTGAAGCTGCGATGTCAAATGCGCCACAGCCCGCTGCTGGCCAGCGTTCAGAACCACCGGCCTGCTGCCCGACATCAGTGCCTGAGGAACCGCAGGCAGTGCCCCAATTACCCGACGCGCCGCAACACAGACAAGACCTCTGCGAATGAGCTGTTTAAGCGGCACTGGCCCGCACTGGCCCTGACGCAACAGGGATTTTTTTTCCACCCCCCGTGATTCATCAAAGGCCTCCAGCGTTTGCAGAATCTCGAGAATCGCACGCTGCTTGTTGCTTTTGACCTGGGCGCCAACCTGACCCGCTTCCGCGGATAAGTAAATAAATTGCTCGGTCTTTGCCCCGGCATCCTGTTTGACCGCCGCCGGAATTATTGAGGCCAGAACCTGACCCAGCGGACAGACATAATATTCCGCAATCCAGCGAGCCAGCGACATCAACTGGCTATCCAATAACGGCGCCGCATCTATAATTCTCTGCACCTGTTTGAGATGAAACTGCCTGGCCTTTTGGATCGCTTCCGCATCGGTCAGCACACGCAGCACAAAGGCCGGAACCCGTTTGTTATGCTTGCCAAACGGGACCTCGACCCGCTGCCCTTCCGCAACCGTCCCCAGAGTTTCCGGCAGCAGGTAATCGAATTCGCTATCGGCCCCCGTATCCACAGCCACACGAATCACCACACCCGGCGGCAACTCCGGCCGATCCATCTTCTCGAACAAACTTTTTGTGGCATTTCTCTTCATTCGTACCCAACAATCAGGGATTGCCACACCATCTGAGGCCGAAATCGCGCTTGACAAAACCCTGGTTTTCATTTAATGGATATATTTAGAATGAAATAAGTCGCCAATAAGTCATAATCAGAAACTGAATCCACAATCCATTGCTCCATTGGCGGCAATTTCATATCTGAAAGTATAATATCCCGAATCCACTGTCAACGCAACAAGAAGGATATGGAGTTTCAGCGAGTCCTGAATGCCCTTACTCGTTTTTGACAAGCGGTTTTATTTGATTCTGCTGGCAGCAGTTGTCTCAGCCGTCACAGGATGCAGAACATCCCCTAAGCTCAGCCAGCGTGTAGGGGCATTTTTTGGCTGCCCGCTCGGGATGGAATTTCCGGAACCGAATCAATTGGGACACCATCAATATAACAGCGGCTGGTCCGAACACAACGGGATGGTCTATACCTGTCGCGGCGGCTTCATCGATATCGCCCACCTGCGCGAGTCCGCCGATCGGACCCGCTATCTCCATGACATCGTACACCACAATTTGACGGAAGGCCAGTCTGGTTTCTCATTTCAGATGATCGAGCCTTCCATTTACACCATTACTATTCACTATCCGGAACACTGGGCCACTCTTAACCCGGATCAGAAAAAAGCCATTGTTGACGCCGTCTCCATCCGGCTGGGGCAGTACCTGGCGCACACCAGTACCGTCTGGCACGAAATTGTCACCTGGTTTGGTTTTGCCTCGGTTGCCTTTCTGCCGGAACATCCGTCTTCGTTTTCGTGGGAGGACACCTATTCAGACCTGCTGGGAATACGGCTTGCTGCTCAGGCCCTCGAAGATGCTCAACAGGATTTTGATACGGCATTGACCAACCTGATTAACCGTCAGATGCAGGAGTTATGCATCCAGCCTGCAGCCGTGGCAGAACTGGCCGAACGAACCGTCAGGAAAAAATGGTTTCATAACGACTTCTATTTTCTGATCCGGATGAACAAGAGAAATTTCGACACCGGGCAAGACGACGGTTTTATCACGCCGTGGCTGATTCCCGGTATTTGTACCGAAACCGAACCGCTGTCGTATCCGGTGCCGAATCTGAATTTTGCATCCCAATGGGGTTTCGCGTTTGAGGTGGACATGAAACCCTCCGAAAAAGAACGCATTCCGATTCTGGCCATCATCTATCCAGACGGAACCGGAACCCGTCTGCATCCCGAAAGCGATTTCCCGGTCATCCTTCAGTATATCCGGGAGCAAGCCAAAGAAAAATACGGCCCCGAAGTTGATGTGCCCCGGTTATAAACGTCAGTTATTCGGAATAAATTCCTTCCTCACGACGCCGCTGAGCGGTTGCGCTGATAACCGTATCTTCCAGATAATCGATTCCGATTTTGGATACCAGCGATCGGATATAGTCCCGATGCGGGCATGGCGGAGCATGATAATTGTCTTTGGTGATGCAGGAAGAAAGCTGGACAATGATTTTGTCTTTGTCGATATTTTCCTTTTTCTTGAGGGTACGCTTCAGCAGCGTCAATTTGCGATGCAGCCCCCTCCCGCAGCACCCGCCGCAGGTCAGATGAATCACACGGTACGATCGATCTTTGGGATACGCAGCAAATCCACCTGTCCGCTCATGCCAGGCCTTCTCGCATAAATACCCCGGACATCGCTGCTTGACAATCTCACACTGGACAATCACCAGGTACTCTTTGGAGGCAAGGTCTATCATTGGACACCTGGCTGGGGCTGGCTGGCAGCAGGACGAGCTGCCTGCGAGGGCAAAACGACTTTATCAATCTTGAAACACCCCAGCGTATTGACCATCGAGAAAAAGTCAATCGGCTCGCCATTGCCGCAGGCCAGGGCAATGTGTCCGGCTGAAAAACCATGAGGCGCCCGCGTCGGATCCAGCGGAATCCATGCATCGCCGATATACGCCTCGGCCCACATGTGGCCGCCAAACACATTCTTCTTGTCACCGAGGGCCTCGACATACACCACACCGCAAACCACACGGGCGGGAATCCCCACGGCCCGACACATTGCCGCGGCAAGAATGGCATGTTCCGAACAATCGCCCTGGCGGGTCTGGGCAACTTCCGCTGCCGAGGCATAACCCACCGACAGATCTTTTTTGGTGATGTAACCCTTCACGAAATTCTCAATCTGGAAAACCGCCTTGGCCGCATCATCCGTACTGGTTACAGCATACTTGACCAGATCCAGAATCTTTGCATCTTTGGACTGCAGATACTCCGCCGGCTCCATCATTTTCCGGATTTGGGCATCTTTGCCATCGTAAGGATACTTGACCCCATCCTGAGGCTTGACCGGCTGAATCGTAAGCTGGAAACGCCCGGGGGCAATCTCTTTCACCGTCTGTGTGCTGGTCGTAGGCAAAATCAGACGCTTGTCCGTCGTAGCGGTAAGTTCATAGATGATGGGACCGTCTAAATCCCTGTCCGTCAGTGCCGCTGGACTGACCACACATAACTTATCCAGAAAATCCACCACACTATCCTGGCTCAACGCAAACGCCTTATCACAGGCTATCATCTCCAACTGCATACCCATCATCGGCACAATGCTTTTGAGAGCCTTCATCGTCTCATCCACATAACTGGTCACAGCAATCACCTGTTCACCAACCTGCATACTGACTTTGACTTCGGTCAAATCCAACACCCTGCCGAACAAATCGACCCGCGTTTTAGGACCCACCTCAACTTGAGCCGGCAATGCCTGATCCATATCCGGACGGAATATCCGGGTCTCATATTTCAGACCCGGCTGCAGCCCCATTTGCAGCTGCAGCAGCCGCATCCCCTCAGCCATCAACGCCCCCTGCGGATAGGCAAACACCTTTTGCTCCATAGACGGGCCATTTTGAATGGTCATCTTGACTTTGCCGGAATTGATCGTGCCTTTTCGCCGCTGCTCCATTCCACTGATATTTTGCACCATCTCGAAGGCCACCGGTTTGCCGGCGGTATTTTCGACGCTGGTCTCGATACCGGTAAACTGAATGGCTGCCGCACCCCTGCCGATCAGCAGATTCATCTGTTCAATCGTTGTTACGCGAGAGGCTTCAACCCGACGGGTATGGATTGCATGGCCGATCTTTTTACCATCCATCAGGATCGCCATGTAATCGACTTCTTCGGTGCCAGCCAATAAAAGAGAACCGCTGACCAGGCTCACCAATACAGTTAAAATAGATAACCACCTGTTCATCCGGATATCCTTTCCTATTTTTCTCAGGTTCTACGACTCAAAACGCCGAAAATATTGCTATTACCTTATTGCTACTATTGAAAACAAATTATCTTAAGCCATTATACAGTACTATGGCATGTGGGGCAAATGAAAGTCCATCCCCACGCAGATAGACTATAGAGTAACCCAATTATTTCACAAATAATATCGTTTAAGGACAATTAATAATGACATTGACGCAGCTTTTGGCTCTTTTGACAGCTTCAAAGCAACGCATCCGGGTATGCTCGGATTCCCGCCAGATTACCCCCGGAGATGTATTTGTGGCCGTCCCAGGAACCCATGTGGACGGACATAACTTCATCCCCCAAGCCATTCAAAATGGGGCCGAATACATCGTCTGCCAGAAAGCACTGGATTGCAAACAGGCCAAAGTCGTCTTGGTAACCGATAGCGCTCATGCCTTGGGATTATTAGCACAGGCCGCCCAGGGAGACCCCAATGCGAAGCTTGTAAACTTAGCTGTAACAGGGACTAACGGCAAAACCACAACCAGCTTCCTTGTCCGCTCCGTCATCGAGCAGGCAGGGTTTAAATCCGGACTCATTGGCACCATAATCACCTCCACCGGACGGCATTCCGCGGAATCCGCGATGACCACACCCGACCCTATTACCATCGCCCAGGCCGCCAGAGAGATGGTAGATGACGGCGCCAAATTTATGATAATTGAAGCCAGCAGCCACGCTCTGGATCAGAAACGACTGGCCGGCATTCATTTTACCGCCGCGGCATTTACCAATCTCACTGGGGATCATCTGGATTACCACAAGACCATGGACCAGTATCTGGCCGCCAAAACAAAACTGTTCACTGATTTACCGACTCATGCCATCGCTATTTTGAATGCCCAGTCCGAATATTCCCAAAAAATTGCCGAGAAATGTCGCGTTCGCACGCTATGGTATTCCGTTCAGGAGCCTGCCGATATCTATGCTGAAATCGAATCGATGAGTACCACAGGCAGTGAATTTTCGATTGTTTTTAACAACTACAAAGAAAAAGTGATTACACCCCTGCCCGGCCGGCACAACATCAGCAATCATCTTGCCGCCGCGGGGCTTTGTCTGGCGGCAGGTTTTGATCTGGGAACCATCGCCAAGGGCTTATCAGCACTGAAAAACGTCCCCGGCCGACTGGAACCGGTACAAAGCCAGGCCGCCCGGAAAGCCGGCATTAGCGTGTTTGTCGATTACGCCCATACTGACGACGCCCTATGGAATGTATTAAACACGCTTAAGCCATTGTGCAAGAAGAAGTTAATCACCGTCTTCGGCTGCGGCGGCGACCGCGACAAAACCAAACGCCCCCGCATGGCGGCGGTGGCCGAAAAACTCAGCGATCTGGTGATTGTTACCAGTGATAATCCACGAACCGAAGATCCCAAACAGATTATTCAGGATATTCTGGCTGGTTTTTCAAGTCTATCCACAAACAAAGTGTTAGTAGAACCTGACCGAAAAAAAGCAATTGGACTTGCTATTTCCAACGCCAAACGCGAAGATATAATTTTAATCGCCGGAAAAGGCCACGAAACGTATCAAATCATTGGTACTACCAAAAGCCATTTCAGCGATCAGGAAACGGCAGAGGAATTATTAAATCTGATTTTGTAAATCCCCAAGGGGTAATTATGAATATGCAAAGACGACAATTTATTCAAGGCGGACTGGCCGTAGCCGGGGGCCTGCTGCTGGGTTGCTCCAAGTCCCATGCAACCCCCTCAAACAGCACGTTCGACCCCTATGAGATCGTCCCTCTGGGCAAGACCGGCCTGAAATTCAGCCGGGTGGGTCTGGGGACCGGCATGCGAGGATTCAATCGCCAGTCTAATCAGACCCGGCTGGGTAAAGAAGAATTTGAGAAGCTCATCCGCACCAGTTATGAACGCGGCGTGCGATGGTATGATATGGCCGACCTGTACGGCAGTCATCCCTATGTAGTCCCTGCTTTACAAGGCATTAAACGTGAGAAATATTCCCTGGTGACCAAAATCTGGTTTATGCCCAATGGCCTCCCGGAAACCGAACGTCCGGACGCCGATGTGGTGGTTGAGCGGTTTTTAAAGGAAATCCAAACCGACTATATCGACTTGCTGCTGATTCATTGCATGACCGACAAGGCCTGGACCACCAAATTTGAAAAGCAAATGAACCTTATGGCTGCTCTGAAGAAAAAAGGTCTTATTCGGGCTCATGGGGTGTCATGCCACTCACTGGATGCCCTCAAACTCGCTGCTATTGAACCGTGGGTCGATTCGATTCATACACGTATCAATCCCTACGGCCAGTCCATGGATGACACGCCGGACAAAGTCGTTCCCGTCCTTCAATTGGCCCACCAGAACGGCAAAGGCGTCGTCGGAATGAAAATCATGGGCGAAGGCAGATTCCGCAACGACGAAGAGAAAAAAAACAAATCCATCGACTTTGTATTTCATCTTGACTGCGTGGATGTGATGACCGTGGGCTTTGAAAGCATCGCGGAAATGGACGATTTTGCCGCGAGGGTTCGGGCAACACCCCGTCGCACTGCCACGCCATCAATTCCACACAAGCAGACGGTATAATCCATGATTACCTTTTCATCGCTTAAGACTGTTTTAAATGCCCGCAGCAGTTCAGATCGTAGCGTCGATACCACCATCAACGCCATCTGTACGGATACACGAACCATTCGCCCCGGGGAGTGTTTTTTTGCCATCTCCGGGCCCCATTTCGACGGGCATCATTATGTGGGTCAGGCCATTAACAAGGGCGCGGCCTGTGCAGTGGTACAGCGAGACATTGACTTGCCGCCGGCACAAAAAGACCGCCTGCTGATCGTCAACGATACGATTAAGGCTCTGGGCCAACTGGCAGCATGGTATCGCAGCCAATTGCCGGCCAAAGTCATCGCCATTACGGGTTCCGCCGGCAAAACCACCACACGGCATATTACCCATCACGTGTTAAGTAAATTCTTCCCCTGTCATCAGGCCACCAAGAGCTTTAATAATCATATTGGCCTGCCGTTGACTATTTTGTCCGCCAGACCCGAACATCAGATCCTGCTGCTGGAGCTGGGAACCAATCATCCCGGCGAAATCGGATACCTCACACGCATCGCCCGTCCGGATATTGCCATAGTCACCTGTGTCGCCGCAGCACACCTGGAAGGCTTTGGATCGGTTGATCACATCATCCGCGAAAAGCTATCCATCAGTGAGGGACTGACGCCGGGCGGACTGTTTATTGTCAACGGGGATCAGCCGGAAATCATCTGCTACACCATGAGTCTCAATCGTCCCTATTTGATGTTTGGGACCGGACCTGCCTGTGATTTCCAGGGGCAAAACCTTAAAACGCAGGGCAACTGGGGTGAATTAACTATCGAAGGACTGCCTATCAAAGTGCCTATGCCGGGGCGAGCCAACCTGATGAATACCCTGGCTGCCTGGGCGATCTGCAAAACCCTGGGACTGTCGTTATCGGACTTTGCAGATGCCATTAAGGACATTGAGCCGGTTGCCATGCGAATGAATATTGAGACCATAGGCCCAATCCAAGTCATTGTGGACTGCTATAATGCCAATCCGGCCTCGATGGACAATGCCCTTGACTGTCTGAGCACACTGTCTCAAATGGATCACCGACGAGCCGTTTTCGTGGCCGGGTGTATGGCGGAACTGGGACCGGCATCTCAGAAATTTCACTACGAACTGGGCCAGAAAGCGGTCCACAACGGGGTTCAATTTCTTGCGGCAGCAGGCCCGTTTGCGTCCGATATTATCGCCGGTGCCACTCAGGCCGGCCTTAATCCGGCACGGTGCAAATCTTTCCCGGATACGCAATTCCTTTGCGATAATCTGCACGAGTTTATCCAGCCTGCCGATATAGTATTAGTCAAGGGTTCCCGATCGGCGGGAATGGAAAAAGCGGTTGAACAATTAAGGAAACTATTTATCTGAAACCATATCGGCAAAGAGTATCACAGGTACAGTCAAAAGGATCCAACATTTGATGATAACCCGATATGATTATAAAAAAGGACCAATCCATTGATTTACCATCTTTGTTCTTACTTTAAAGAGCTGTTGACCTATGTGGGTTTTTATGCCTGGGATGATGTGCTGTTTCGGGCAATTCTGGCTGCTATCACCGCGTTTGCCATCGCGGTGCTGATGGCCCCCAGAACCATTCGCTGGCTGATGCGAATGAAAATCGGCGACCGTCCGGAATTCCACCATGCGGCCTTGAATGAATTGATGCGAGAACGAGCCAACACCCCCACCATGGGCGGGATTATTATCTTGACGGCAATCGCCGCCGCGACAATCCTCTGGGCGAAACTGAATAACCCCTTTATTCACAAGGCGTTGTTCATTTTAATCTGGTTTGGCGGAGTGGGCGGGGCCGACGACTGGCTGAAACTGACCAGCAAAACCCGCCAGCACAGCCGCGACGGCCTCAAACCGTGGGAAAAACTGGTATTTCAATTCGGCGGCTCCATGCTCGTCGCCTATTTTCTCTATTCCGATTTCCGGAATATCGAAGACGCCAAGATGTTATGGCTGCCGTTCTATAAGTATGGTATCCCCCTGGCCACCTGGATATTTGTCATTATCAGTATCCTGTATATCTCCGCCACCAGCAACGCCGTCAACCTGACCGATGGCATGGACGGGCTGGCATCCGGCTGCCTGGGGGTTGCTTCGACGACACTGGTCATCCTCTGCTATATCGCCTCAGAAATGATGGGCCGGACCAGCCAGATTAGCTGGGCCAGCTATCTGCTGCTGCCTCATATCCCCCAATCGGGAGAATTATGTATCTTCTTCGGGGCTTTGACTGGCGCGATTCTGGGCTTTTTGTGGTACAATTGCCATCCGGCTTCCGTGTTTATGGGCGATGTCGGCTCTTTACCCCTGGGAGCGGCATTGGGCTATGGAGCGATTGTCACTCGCAACGAAATCCTGCTGCTGGTCATCGGCGGCGTATTTATGATGGAAATGGCCAGTGTCATGATGCAAGTGTGGTATTTCCGCTACACCGGCGGCAAACGCATCTTCCGATGTGCCCCGATTCACCATCATTTTCATCTGGCTGGGTGGTCCGAACCCCAGGTAGTTGTCCGATTCTGGCTGCTGTCTATCGCCTTTGCCGTAATTGCATTAGGAACCTTGAAACTCAGGTAATTCCGAATCCGACAAGCCGGTTTTCTCTTGACGTCCGATTAAAGCTATCCCAAGATACTGCGCACAGACTTTACTGGAGAAATACTATGGAAAAAAAAGTGATTGTATCGCAATCGTCACCCAAAGCCGTCGGCCCCTATAGCCAAGCCGTCATGGCTAATAATCTGTTTTTTGCCTCCGGCCAGCTTGGGCTTGACCCAGCCACCGGGCAATTGGTTTATGGCGGCATCAAAGAACAGACCCACCAGGTCCTCAAAAACATTACCGCCCTGCTGACCGCAGCAGAATTAACCCTTCAAAATGTCGTACAAGTCCAGATTTTTCTTACAGATATGGGCGATTTTGCCCAGGTAAATGAAGTGTATAAAACCTATTTCAGCGAACCCTACCCCGCTCGCAGCACGTTTCAAGTCGCCGCCCTGCCTCTGGGTGCCCGTGTCGAAATTCAAGTGGTTGCGATAACATAATGCCATTATCTGCTTATCTCAATTGCTGTCCTTTACAAATATTAGTGTTCTGGATATAATATTGAGCGTATAAGAGTTATTTATGGACAGAAAATTATGGAAATTGCTGATCTGTTACAACAACAACGGAACCAGATCCTGGCTTTAGCCGCCCAATATGGAGCTTTTAATGTCAGAGTATTTGGTTCGGTGGCTCGCGGCGAAGCCAATGCCGACAGCGATATTGATTTTCTGGTTGATCTGGAGGAGGGTAGAAGTTTATTTGATTTAGGCGGGCTTTTGATGGATTTGCAGGATTTACTGCGAAGAAAAGTGGATATTGTTACTGAAAAAGGGCTTCACTGGTATATCCGCAACCGTGTTATCGAGGAAGCCAAGCCGTTATGAAAGATGATCGGCTCTATATTTAATTCACATCTCCGAGTGTATTGGCCGGATCGAATCCTATACGGCTGGAATGACAAAAAATGCTTTTCTAAGCTCAACTCTGGTGCAGGATGGAGTATTGCGAAATTTGCAGGTCATGGCCGAATCCACGCAACGACTTTCGGATCAAGTCAAAGAAAATCATCCCACTATTGACTGGCATAAAATCGCCGGCTTTCGCAATATTCTTGTCCATGATTATCTTGGCGTGGATATTGAATGAGTCTGGACTATTTTAAACAAAGAATTACCTATCCTAAAAAAGGCTGTTACAGAAATGATTAAATAGAGTTACTTTACGTACTTGATGCAAAATTGAAGACGAGGTAGTGCAAGGATTTTTTCGCTTTTTTGTTTCAGTCCATGTTCTGGTCTCTGGTTAAGTAGAGTCTAAGCTCTTGCCTGGCCCGAGGGGCAGGCAATTTTTTTATCGGACGCCACAGCCCGTTCCGTTTCTAATTCTTTC
>JAWRKM010000094.1:0-5454 GCA_040306945.1 Anaerohalosphaeraceae bacterium | reverse complement strand
CGTGAAGCCCTGGCCAAAAACGGCAACCGCTTTATCATCATCGGCCATAATGAGCAGGTCACAGATATTCCCGACTATGCGGAGATGAAACCCAAGGCATTCTGGAATGAACGGGCACGGGGTTTTGGCGGGCGGACGACCAGTGTGGGCGAGGAAAATCTCCTGTCGCTGCCGGAGGACCGCTACGAAGATGAAAGCATTTTTATCCATGAGCTGGCCCACTCCATTCACTTTGTCCTGCGGCAGCTGGAACCGGACTTCCAGAAAACACTGGATACCCTCTACCAGAAGGCCATGGCCAAAGGACTCTATAAAAATGACTATGCCTCAACCGATGCCGGGGAATACTGGGCTGAGGCAGTTCAGAGTTTTTTCGATGCCAACCGCGCCAATAACTGGAATCATAATCACATCAACACCCGCAAGCTCCTGACCGAATACGACCCGGATATTGTCGAACTGGTCCGCACAACTTTCCGCATTACTCCGGCTAACGACTGGCGTTATGAGCCGCTGGTCAAACTGCCCAGGGTGATTCCAACCCCCGAACGTTTCCAAGACAGCACCGCCCTGCCCAAGTACATCTGGTGCCGTGGGTTCTCTATCTTCGGCACGGCAAAGGTATCTGACGAGGCAATGCTCTGTGTGGATCATACTATTCGAAACCTGTTCCGCTATCGCCATGACATCCTTAAGGCCATGATCAATGCTGACGTTGCGGTGGTGGTCTATGCCGACGACGAATTCCCGACACTGCCATCCGTCCACAAGACACTGAATGCCCAGGCGTTTCTGGAAGACCGAGAAGGAATTGAATCGGCCAAACTGCCCCCTTCGCTGCGGCTGGGGGTTGCCCAAACCGAGATTGACAGTAACCACAATCAGCTCATTGGCACTATGGCTCTGGCCTCTTACCTCTACACGGGTCTGCGCCCAGTCGATCCAGACTTTGACAGTCAGGAACAAAAACTGCAATACGAAATCGGCCTGCAACGGATGGATGTCCGGTTTGACCAGCAGCTCAAAGCACTCTACAATGCTGCCATCCAGCAGGGGCTGTGGACAAACACCCCGGCAGCTCAAAATCGGTTTGCATATTTTGCCGAAGGAGTAAAGGCCTTCTACGATGCCGCAAATACAATCGATGCCAAAGGCCGGACAATTCATACCCGTGACCAGTTAGCCGGCTATGATCCAAAACTGGCAGACCTGATCGGCGGTCTCTTCAAGCACCCCGAACGTTATGACTGGCGATCTGTCCCATGCAGCTCGAAACCGGCAGATCCCTAAACGCCCTGAGTGAAACTCCCCCTTCACAATTTAGCCAAGGATGAGTATGGTTTATCTGGCAGCGATTTTCATCTATTTGTTTGTCCTGGTCGGCATCGGTGTTTATACCTCGCGCCGGGTCAAGACCGAATCGGATTTTGCCGTGGCCGGGCGAACACTGTCGCCGTGGGTGATGGTCTGCACCATGCTGGCCGTCTGGATTGGTACCGGCTCCATCGTCGGCAATGCCGAAGAAACCTACCGGACAGGCATGGCGGCCCTGATCATCCCGACAGGCACTTTTTTGGGCATGATTCTGCTGTCGTTTATCGCCTCCCGCGCCCGCAATATCGAGGCGTCATCCGTGCCTGAAATTATCGGGCGACGCTATGGACGGGCAGCCCGGCTGCTGTCGGTGGTGGCACTGGTGACAGCTTATATGGTCATCGTCAGTTATCAATTCAACGCCGGCGGCGCGGTGCTGGAGGTCATCGCCGGCAATAAAGATGCGGTTTTGCTGGGTCATGACGACACCCTCACCGCCCGTCAATTAGTCAAAGGCCGAATGGTCTATACTCCACCCCAGGACTGGATCGGAACGGTAAAGCTTGCCATCGTTTCCACGCAGAATCCAGCCAAATCCATCCCTTTTGTGATTCATGTTGTTGAGAATAACACCACCCCGGCGTCTGCTGACAAAATCACGTTCACTATTCTTAAAAACCGCCATGCCCCAATTCGCTTTCCAATTGACGACGATCATTCGGCTTACCGCATTGCCACAGGTACCGAGGTTGGAACCCTCAGCCTGGTTGAGCCACGGCTGGAGGCCAGCCATGCCACCATTATAGCCGCAGTATTCATCCTGACTTATACCATGCTGGCAGGCTTACTGAGCCTGGCTTATACCGATATCGTAACCGGCGTGCTAATTATGGGAGCGATGGTGGCGGCGCTGCCAGTGCTGCTGTATCAGGCCGGAGGGTTCTCGGGCATGGCCCAGGCCTTTGCCGCAATGCAGAATAAACCCCGGCACATGCAGTTCTGGGGGGTATATTCGCCGGTGCAGCTGGTTAATTACCTGCTGCCGGTATTTCTGCTGATTCTGGGGGATGCCAATCAGTACCAGCGTATCTTTGCCGGACGCAATGCCCGCAGTGCCAAACAGGCCGTAACAACCATGATTTTCGTCGCCCTGGCCATTGAACTGCTGATTATCACCAATGCCTGGATTGCAGCCAGCATGACACCCGATCCTGAAAACGGCAAATATATACTCATCTACGCGGCTAAACATTATATGCCGCCTGTTCTGGGAATCCTCTTTTTGGTGACCATCGTCGGCATCATCGTTTCGACGGCCAACTCCTTTTTGCTGATTCCGGCGATTACCTTTATTAAAGATGTCTATCAGCCCCACATCAATCCCAAAGCCACAGATAAGCATGTGGTGTTCCTGAACCGGATACTGATTCTGGTGTTCGGCCTGATCGCCTATGGCGTATCGCTGGCTTTTTCCGAATCGACAGGCTTTTTTCATAAAGCTTTGTATGCATATACAATTTACGGAGCTGCCATCACGCCCAGTCTCGTGGCAGCAATTATCTGGAAACGAGCTACCCGACAGGCAGCTATGGCGTCAATCCTTGTCGGCATCGCCATTCCCCTGCTATGGGGAGAACTCATCTGTCCGTATTTATCCGGATGGCTCCGGGAACTCGATGCAGTACTGCCAGCCCTCATGGTCTCTGTCGCGGCACTGGTGGGCGTCAGCTATCTGACTCAGCCGCCTCGGATCCAATCCGAACCGAAACAACCCTCCATGTATTAAGGAAGATTAATCATGAAACGATCTCTGATCATGTTTGGCATCGCTATTTTATCAATCCAGGCTTATAGTCAACCTGCTCTGAAAACCCGTCAGATTCAGTCTCTGGATAGAGGTTGGCAATTCCTTAAGGCCGATGCAGCGGGGGCCGAAGCCGCAGCATTCGATGACAGCTCGTGGAAGACCGTTGATGTACCGCATGACTGGAGCATCGAAGGGCCATTTTCAAAAGATGCCCCCTCCAAAGGCGATGGGGCTTTCTTACCTTCGGGCGTCAGTTGGTATCGCAAGAGCTTTACGCTGCCCAGGGGATGGGCCAATAAACAGGTATTTGTGGAATTCGACGGAGTCATGGCCAACAGCCAGGTCTGGATTAACGGGTACCTGCTGGGCACGCGGCCCAGCGGTTATGTCAGCTTCCAGTATGAGCTGACACCTTACCTGAAGGAAGATGGATTGAATGTCCTGGCCGTGCGGACCGACACGACCCTGCAGCCGGCATCGCGGTGGTACACGGGGGCCGGGATTTATCGGCATGTTCGGCTGATTGCGACTAATCCCATTCTGCTGGGGCCATGGCGGACGTTTGTCACCACCCCGCAGATTACGGATACCCAGGCCACAGTGCACATCCAGACCGCTGTCATCAATTCTTCCGATCGCAGAAAAAAGGTCTGTCTGGAAATTACGCTTTATAATCCGCAGGGCGACGTTGCCGCCAAAGCTGTCTCGCCCGCAAAGAATGTCAATCCCGGAGCTATGGTGGAATTCCAGCAGGACTTGATCATTCCGAACCCGGTCCGATGGGACCTGGACTGTCCTGCTCTTTATACCGCTCATACTGAGGTGGTCTCGGGCTGGTCCAGGCTGGATGATGAAATTACCTCTTTCGGCATTCGGGAGTTTGCCTTCGAACCGAATACCGGCTTCTGGCTCAATGGACGCAACTTCAAAATCAAGGGCGTCTGCGTCCATCACGACGGCGGGGCTTTTGGTGCGGCGGTGCCCCTGCAGGTCTGGCGGGACCGGCTGGCGGTCCTGAAAGAACTGGGTGTCAACGCCATCCGCACCGCCCATAATGCCGTGGCGCCGGAGTTTCTGGATGTCTGCGACCAGATGGGCTTTCTGGTCATGAACGAATTTCTGGATTGCTGGACTGTCGGCAAGCGGACAGGCGATTTCCATCGCTACTTCAAAGACTGGGCTTTAATCGATACCCGTGACACAATTCGGCGAGACCGCAATCATCCCTGTGTGGTCATTTACAGTGCCGGCAATGAAATCCACGATACCCCCAAGGCAGAATTGGCCAAGCAGATTCTCGGCTCCCTGATGAACATCTATCATCAGGAAGACCCGACCCGTCCGGTATCACAGGCTCTGTTTCGTCCCAACCAGAGCCGTGATTATGACAACGGGCTTGCGGATATGCTGGATGTGGTTGGACAGAACTACCGGGAAAATGAGATTCTGGCCGCATGGCGGCAGAATCCCAGGCGGAAAATCCTGGGCACGGAAAATGGCCATGACCTGAATGTATGGCTTGCCCTGCGCGATAATCCCCCCTATGCAGGACAGTTCCTCTGGAGCGGGATTGATTATCTCGGCGAGTCGCGTCAATGGCCCGCGATCTCGACACCGTTTGGGGTCATTGACCGGGCCGGCGGTCTGCGTCCCCGCTCCTATCAGCGGCAAAGCTGGTGGTCGGACAAGCCTATGGTTCATCTGGTCCGTCGGGTCGGCAGAAACGAACCTTCGCCCATTGATCCCGGCTATGAACTCAGTACCGATGATCGGTTCCGTATCACGCAGTTTTCTGACTGGACACCGGTTAACCTCCAGCCGCATATGGAAATCGTGGAAGTCTATAGCAATTGTGAGTCGGTGGAACTGTTTTTGAACGACAGATCACTGGGAGCACAGAAAAAACCAGACAACGATTCCCCGCGGGTCTGGCAGGTGGAGTTTGAGCCGGGAACCATAAAAGCGGTGGCATCCAATGGCGGTAAAGTCGCTGCGACCCAGATTTACCATACTGCCGGAAAGGCATCCAGGATCCGGCTTAACGCATTGCGCTCTGCCTTAAGTCCCTCGTGGGATGATGTGATTCGAGTGGAGGCTTCTGTCGTCGATGAACAGGGTGTGCTGGTTCCGACAGCAACCAATCGAATTACCTTTTCCATCACCGGACCTGGAATGATTGCCGCAGTGGACAATGCCAGCGTGCTCAGCCATGAGCCGTTTGGGGCAGATTCCCGCAGTGCCTATCAGGGACGATGTTATGTCTGGATCAAGGCCAGCGATACAAAAGGACAAATCACATTAACCGCCCGTTCAGAGCAGCTTGAAAGTGATAC
>JAWRKM010000093.1:0-11744 GCA_040306945.1 Anaerohalosphaeraceae bacterium | reverse complement strand
TGCCACGCCCAAGACCCAGTCGGCGATGCTGGAGGCGATGCAGGAACATTCGGTCACCAGCGGCGGGACGATTCATCGCCTGCCGGAGCCGTTTGTGGTGCTGGCGACACAAAACCCGATTGAGCAGGAAGGTACGTATCCTCTGCCGGAAGCCCAGCTTGACCGCTTTTTCTTTAAGCTGCTGGTGCCTTACAGCAGCCGGGAGGAATTGAAATCCATTCTCGACCGGACGACCACGGGACATATGCCGCAGGTCCATGCGATTCTCAATGCCGAGCAGATTCTGGAGGCCCAGCAGCTGGTTCGCAAGGTGGTCGCGGCCGACCATGTGCAGGATTATGCTATCCGGCTGACGCTGGCAACCCATCCGAAAGGACAATACGCAACCGGCAAGGTTAATCAATTTGTGCGATTCGGCTCTTCGCCCCGCGGCGTGCAGGCTCTGATGCTGTCGGCCAAGGTGCGGGCTATGATGGACAATCGCTATCATGTCAGCTTTGAGGATATTCGCAAATCGGTTCTGCCGGCTTTGCGACATCGCATTCTGCTGAATTTTGAAGGGCAGGCTGAGGGGATGACGACGGATGATATTCTGGAAGATATGCTCAACCAGGTGCCGACGACTGGCCCGGAAAAATAACAGACGATACTCATGGAATCCATCACACAAACAAAACGGACATTGACGGATTTACTGGACCCTCAGTTCATGGCGAGGCTGGATGGTCTGGATTTGGCCAGTCGCCGGATGCTGCGGGGCCAGACCCAGGGCCAGCGGCTCAGCAAACTCCGCGGGCAAAGCGTGGAGTTTGCCGACCACCGGCAGTACACCGCCGGCGATGATTTGCGGTTTCTGGACTGGAATATCTATGCCCGTCTGGAGCAGTTATTTGTGAAGCTGTTTCTGGAAGAGCAGGATTTGACGCTGCATATTCTGATGGATGTCAGCGAATCGACGACGGTGGGCCAGCCCAGCAAGGCTTTGTTTATCCGCAAGATGGCTGCGGCGCTGGGTTATGTCGGCGTGGTGCATCACAACCGTGTTGCCATCAGTGCCTTTGCTGACGGTGTCACTTTACAGCTGGCCAATCAGCGCGGACGGGGATGTGTATCGCGGCTGGCGGAGTTCCTGCTGACAGTCGAAAACGGCGGCCCGACGGCCTTTGAGAAGGCCTGTAAACAGGTGGTTCAGGATCGCATTGGGTCTGGGGTGATGGTGGTGCTGTCGGATATGCTGTTCAAGGAAGGCTACGAGGCGGGATTGAAGCGGCTGTTCGGCCGGCATTATGATGTGTATGTGATTCAGACGCTCAGTCCGGAAGAACGCCAGCCGACGCTGAGCGGGGATTTGAAGCTGGTGGATGTCGAGGATGCCGATACGGCGGAAGTAACTATGAGTGCGGCATTGCTGAACTATTATCGCAAAACGCTGGCGTCTTATTGCAGCCAGCTGCAGCAGTTTTGTATGCGGCACGGGGCTGGATATGTGCTGGCCGGCAGTGATGCTTCGGCGGAGCGGCTGACGCTCAATACCCTGCGAAAATCAGGATTATTAAAATAGATAGAATATTAAACGATGGAATGGCTTAGTCCAATGATAGGAATCTGGGCGGCGGCAGTGAGTATCCCACTGCTGGTACTGCTGTATTTCCTGAAGCTCAAGCGTCGGGAGCAGTTGATTTCCAGTACGCTGCTGTGGAAAAAGGCGATTCAGGATCTGCAGGTCAATGCGCCGTTTCAGAAGATACGCCGCAATATCCTGCTGCTGCTTCAGCTGCTGGCGCTGGGGGCGATTCTGCTGGCGCTGGCCGGGCCGGTGCTGCGGAGGATGGGCACTGGACCCAGGCGGTATGTTCTCCTGATTGACCGTTCGGCCAGTATGAATGCAACGGATGTTCTGCCCAGCCGGCTGGCCGAGGCCAAGCGGCAGGCCAGGATTTTCATAGAATCGCTTCCCAAAGACCGGCTGTTTTCCCTGAATCAGGCCCAGACGCAGGTAATGGCGATCGCATTTGATAAAACGGCCAGGGTCGTCTGCAATTTCACGTCGGACCGCCAGCAGCTTCTTCGAGCGATTGATGCCATTGAGCCGGGGGATGGGGGGTCGCAGATTGGGCAGGCCCTGATTGCGGCGAGGGCATTTGCGCAGCCGATTGAGGCCGATGCTGATAACCATAGTGCGGAACCGCCGGCTCGCCTGCTGCTGTTTTCGGATGGACGGATTGAAGACCTTCCGCAGCAGACGGTCAGTCAGGATGAATTGGAATATTATGCGATAGGACAACACCCGGATAATCTGGGGATTATTGCCATGCAGGCCCGGCGGGATTTTGAAGATTCCCATCGCGTGGATGTCTTTTTGACGCTGGCCAATTATGGGCCAAATCCGGCGGTATCGGATGTGGAGTTTGCAGTCAATGAGACGGTGGTTTCGGTTCGTCCGGTACATGTGGACAAAGAGAGCCTTGCTTCGGATGGTCAGACGATGCTGGCGGGCAAGATGTCAATGGAGTTTTCCTTCCGCAGTGATGAGGCGGCGGTGGTCAGCGTGCGGGTGCTGAGGGCCGATGCCCTGATGGCGGATAATACGGCCTATGCGGTGGTGTCGGCACGGAAGCATTTGTCCATTGCGCTGGTGTCGGCAGGGAATGCGGTGCTGCGGTCGGCCTTGAAAGCCTGCGGCCCGGCCCGGCTGGATGAAATGACCGCCGCGGAGTTTGAAGCAAAAGCAACAACGGATTTTGTGGTCCAGCAGCCTTACGATGTGATTGTGCTGGATAACGTTACGGTTCAGACGCGGCCGCGTGCCCGGTACCTGGTGTTCGGGCAGCCGCCGGCCGGAATCGATGTCACTGTCGGCGGTGAGCTGGAAAGCCAGTTTGTGGCCGACTGGCGGGCACGACATCCGGTTTTGCAGTATGTGAATTTGAATACCCTGTTTGCGGCCCGGGGGCTGATGCTCCAGATGCCGCGGGATGCGGAAATCCTGGCTGAATTCACCCAGGGGCCGGCCATCAGTGTGCTGCGACGGCAGGGCAGTGTGTTTATCCTGACGGCGTTTGATGTACTGGCGACCAACTGGCCGTTTGAGCCGGGCTTTGTGCTGTACTGTTATAATGCGATGCAGTATCTGGCCGCGCAGGCCTCCGCCGAGACCGATGGTTCGCTGCGGCCGGGCGAGCCGATTATCGTCGAGGGATTGCCGGCCAAAATGCAAACGATCGTGACCGGGCCGGGGATAGAGTCGCTGAAGCTGACCGCTACGGATACGGGGCTGGTTCGGCTGCCGGCGGCGGAACGTGCGGGATTATATCGGATGGACTTTGCCGGACGTGAGCCAAAATATTTTGCGGTCAATCTCAACGATGAACAGGAAAGCCGGATTGAGCCGCTCAAGACCCTGACCATGTCAGGACGGGAAATTCAGGCCCAGACGAAGCCCCTGTCGCGGGCGAATCTGCCGCTGTGGCCGTACCTTGTGATGGCGGCACTGGGACTATGTCTGCTGGAGTGGTGGGTTTATACGGGTAAAATGAAGCTATAGACAGTATTAAGGAGCGATAGTTATTAGATTATGCTTGCGGCAATGGATACATTCCGGCTGCGATTCAGTGAGCGGCTTTGGCGCATCAGCCCGATGCGGCTGGCGGGGCCGTCTCTGGATAAGGAGCTTCGCACGGCCAGCCGACGCAAACGCACCTACGGCTATCGCCTGCTGTATGTAATCGGGCTGCTGCTGATGGTCCTGCCGTATTGGACGGATGCGTTTTATGTCGGACGAACTCCCATCCCCCTGCAGCAGGCCCGTATGGCCGAGGGAGTTATTCATATCACATCGAGGATGATGTGGTTTCAGTTTCTGACGCTGCCGATGGCCTCGGTGGTTCTGCTTTCGGGAGCGTTCAGTGAGGAAATCGCCAAGCGGACGCTGGGGGTGCTGATGACTACGCCGATCTCGGGCTTTCAGATGGTGGCGGGCAAGCTGCTGTCGGCATTGTCGCAACTGGTGATGCTGATGCTGCAAAGTGTGCCGATCCTGATGATGATGGGTATTTACGGCGGGCTGGACTGGCGATTTATTGCTGCGGCAACGGGGCTGACATTGTGCTGTTCGCTGACGGCTGGCCTGACGACCGTGTGGGTTTCGACCTATTTTAGGCGGGGCACCGTGGTCATTATTGTTACACTGCTGCTGTTGACGATGGTCTATATCGTAGTCCCGCAGTGTTTGCTCAGAGGCCATTGGCTGGGGTATATCAATCCGCTGAACATTTTCGTCCTGGTGGAAACATCCCTGTATCAAGGAATGTATTATGATTATCATGATTTAATTATTAAACTGATTGATGATGCATTATTGGCCCCGTGGATTTCGTATCCTGTTGCTGTTCCTTATGGGCTGTTTTGTATTTTTCAACTAATTGTTTCATTCGGTTTATTGATCTGGTCTGCAAAGCGTGTACGAAAAAAAGGCTATCAGTTATTTTCAGGTCAAAGCCGGCTGACCCGGTGGTTTACGGAACCCTCTGAAAAAGCCCAGCGGCCCATCGGCGGAAAACCGATTGAACTCAAACCGCTGCGGACGGTAACGGGCAACGCGATGATCTGGAAGGAATTGCGGACCCCGATGCTGCGGCGGCGAAAGCTGAAATTGGCTGCGATTGTCTCTCCGCTGCTTCTACTGAATTCGATTTTGTTTCTATTAATGATGGGTATTTCAGGCCAGGCACGATGGCTTGAGATGATGATGCCGCTGCTATTTATTATGATAAGCCTGTCTCCCTTTATTATGACTTTATTATTTTCTGCCGGAGCGATCAGCAGTGAAAAGGAACATGGGACCTGGCCGATATTGCTGGTAACGCCCTTGTCTGGATGGACGATACTTGTGGGCAAGATCGTCGGCATTATCAAGAAAACCTGCGTTTACTGGCTTTCTGTGCTGGGGCTTATATGGGTTTTGATTTATGTTAATGAGTGTCCGCCTGTCACTGCCGTACTGATTTTGCTGATCGCCGGCCAGATGTTTTTGTGGATCTGTGCATCAGGACTGTTCTGGGGAAGCCTGGTCCGCAAAACAGCCACATCGGTTGTGTTAACAATCCTTTCGCTGGTTGTTTGCTGGGGGCTTGGAACCTATGTGATATCCTTTATCAAGGATTGGTGCTTTTATAATACTTTCTCCCGGTATAATATGTGGCTTCTTGACAGTCTGATGTGCCTGAATCCATTTGTGCAGCTTGGATCCATTTTGCAAAGAGAATACAGTTGGCCGCTGCACCACCTGAATGAGGCACTTTTTTCTACTGTATTTGTGTTTGGTGCTTTTGTGTTACATTGTATCGCGTCATTTGTGCTTTTGGCGATAACCCATCGCCTGATTCGACGACGGATATTTTAAAACGCAATACATAAAAATGAATATAAGGGGCAAAGTTATGTATCGATGGTTAAACGTAATAGTCTTAATGTGGTATGCGGCCGGGGCGGGTTTTGCGGCCAAGGAGTCGCCGCTGAATGTGGATGTCTTTTTCGGCTGGGACGGCTGCTACAAACCGATGGAGTGGATGCCGGTGGAAATCCATATCTCCGGCACACTCAAAGAGCCGTTTGCCGGTCGGATTGAACTATCCGGCCAGCAGGACGGCCTGAACCGGCTCAATGTCGCCCATGAGTTTGTGCTGACGCCGCAGATGCCGCTGTATGTCCCGCTGTCCACTAAGCTGACGTATGCCGCTGATAGCTGCACGGTGCAGGTTACAGATGATCGCGGCCGGGTGGTCTGGTCCAATAATTTTATGTTGTGGGATTTTTCCCAGAACAGCCGCGGCCTGATGGCCGTCAACCAGCAGGATTTGCTGATTGGCCTGGTGGGACGCGGAAAATTCGGCCTGGTGATGCTGCCGGAAAAAACCGCGACGATGTATGGGGGCAGGACCGGTGAGGTGTACCTCAAGGATAAGCTGCCCAGAGCCATGCCATGGGACTGGACCGGCTATGTCTGTCTGGATGCCCTGATTCTGTACGACCTGCAATGGGACAGCATCCGCGCCGAACAGTGGAAGGCCCTGACCGAATGGGTTTCCAACGGCGGCCGGCTGATGGTGATTCTGGGGGCCAACCCGATGCCCGTCGATTGCCCGCTGCTGACGATGCTGCCGCTGGATATTGCCCAGCAGCAGCAGATGAACGTCGATGCCGCGATGGATCAAGTCGGCACTGGAGCGATCATTCCCGCCTGGCCCATCACACTGCGGCCTGATGCGGTCCTGTGGAATCGTGAGACCACCAGCAGCGGCCAGGGTATTTTTGCCTCGGGCTGGACGGGCTTCGGCAAGGCAGCGGTGCTGGGATTTGACCCCGACCTGCTGCCGGAGGCCTTTAAAAAGGAACCGGAAAGACTGTGGATTCGCTGGCTAAAGACGATTTTGGAACAGCCCATGGAGGAGGCTCTGGACAATGCCGGAAACAAAATGGTTGAAAATGAGGATTCTTTATTAATGGGGGTTCCGCCTGAGGGTTTGCCGCAAGCTGGGATGTTGTCGCGAAAGCTGGTCTGTAAATCCGACCTGCCCACTGAAGATAAGGCTTCACAAAATCAATACCACTATCCCTACAATTATCGCGTCAATCCGGGCCTGTCGGCGGCCAACCGCGTGATGGAATTTCTCTATGATATCCCGCAGATGCGTCCGCTGAGCGTCTGGTGGGCGGTGCTGCTGCTGGTCCTGCTGGCGGTGCTGCTGGGGCCGGTGGATTATCTGGTGCTCAAAAAACTGGATAAACTGCCCTGGACGTGGGTGACCTGTGCGGCCTGGATTGTGATTTTTTCAGCAGGTTCTTACTGGGGCGTCCAGGCCCTGCGTGCCGGCGATATGCAGGTTCGTGCGGTATCCGTCAGCGATGGATTCTCCGGCGGTGCCGGCTGGAACACCGGCTATTGCGGGCTGTTCTCGCCGGGCAGCGAATCGTATGTTCCCACCCAATTAAAACCCAGGCAATGGTGGTCGGCGGTGGCACCCGCACAGGATTATATGTATTCCTACTCGCGTCAGAAGGCCCTGCGGACCCTCTATTGCAATCAATATGACGGCGGCAATCTGCCCTATTCGATCCCGGTTCATATCTGGACGATGCAGTGTCTTCTGGTGGAAGAGCCGATTGCTGCACTGCCGATGGAAGCGACAGTGACCCAAAACGGTGAAACCGTCAGGGTGGAAATCCAAAACCGGGGTTCGCAGGCGATTCTTCGGGGTGTTGTCCTGTTCAGGGATGGGCGGCAGTTTGTGTTTGACCGTGTCGAAGCCGGAGCCAGCCGTGAATTCAGCGGCTTGATGACAACCGCAGCCAGCTGGCTGAGCTGGGGAAGTTCTACGAGAGCACTCAATCCGTATTATTACGACAGCTCCGAACCGCAGCAACCCGATTATCTGGCGGCGGTATGCTGGTCCCAGGGGGCTCGCCAGCGGAGCGAAGCGATGGCGGCCTATCTCCGGACCGGTACGATGGCGGTGGTTTGTGCCGAATACGACCAGCCGCCGATTCCATTGGGCCTTAAAGACCGGACATTCGGCCAGAATCATTTGCAGTATGTACGACAAGTAACCAGAATCACTCAGGATAACGGAAGGTGAATTATGATTGAGACCAAGGGTTTAACCAAGCAGTATGGAGCTTTGACCGCGTTGTCGAATCTGGACCTGACGATTGCGGCAGGGGATATCTTCGGCTTTATCGGCCCCAACGGCGCCGGCAAGACGACCACCATGCGTATTCTGGCAACTCTGCTGGAACCGACTTCCGGCAAGGCTTATATCGATGGGATGGACGTTGCGACCCACGGCCAGAAGGTTCGTCGGGTGGTCGGCTATATGCCGGATTTCATGGGCGTCTATGACGACCTGAAGGTGTTTGAATACCTCGAATTCTTTGCCGCGGCGTTTGATATTCCACCGGGAAAACGCAAAGGCATTGTCGAGGGCGTTCTGGAATTGACGGATTTGATGGGCAAAAAGCACGCCACCGTGGACAGCCTGTCGCGTGGTATGCAGCAGCGGCTGGGGCTGGCGCGGGTGCTGATTCATGACCCCAAAGCCCTGATTCTCGATGAGCCGGCCAGCGGCCTAGATCCGCGTGCCCGCATTGAAATCAAGGAACTGCTGCGGGAATTGAAACGGATGGGCAAGACCATCATGATTTCCAGCCATATCCTCAGCGAGCTGGAGGAAATCTGCGACCATGTCGGCATTGTCGAGCAGGGCAAGCTGGTTTTTTCAGGCACCATGGAGCAGATCCGCCAGAAGCTGGGCGTACACAGCAAGGTGCGCGTCCGTGTTGCGGCCAATACCGAGCAGGCCGCGGCATTGCTGGGGGCGCTGCCGGAAATCGAACAGGTCCAGCAGATTGGGGATGCCTTGACCGTATCCTGCAGGGACGGCAACGCGGCCAACGCCCTGATTGCTCGAACGCTGGTACAGGCTGGGTTGGATTTGATCAGCCTTGAGCCTGAGCAGGTCAAGCTGGATCAGGCTTTTCTGCAATTGACCCAGGGCCTGGTGCATTAAGGAACCGTCGAATGAGTTTGACCCTGCAGACATTGAATACCTGGACTGAAAAATGGGAGTATCTGGCCGACAGGCTTGGTTTCTATCGCATCGTGGGGCCGATTCTGGACAAAGAGCTGCGCGTGACCAGCCGTCGCAAGCGGTATTATTTTCTCCGTACCGCTTATATGATGCTATTGACACTGATGCTTGCTCAGCTGTGGTTTTTTACCATGTTTGGTTCGGTCTCAGGCAGCACCCTGTATCAGGCCTCTCGCATGTCGGAAGTAGCACTGACAACAACGGTGACCATAATCTGGTTTGAATTCATTGTTCTTCAGTTGCTGTCCGTGGTGATGCTCAGCAGTGCAATATCGGATGAGATTCGCAAAAATACCCTCGATTCGCTGCTGAGCAGCCCGGTCACCTGCCTTCAGATTGTGCTGGGCAAACTCTTTGCCCGACTCTGGCAGTTGATGCTGCTGGCGGGAATATCCATGCCAATTCTGTCCATCCTGCGGAGCATGGGCGGTGTGCCGTGGAATTTTCTGATTGCCGGAACCTGTATCATCCTGACCGCGGCAATGACTGCGGGCCTGATCAGCCTGTGGTATTCGATTTCCCGTCGACCTGCCTGTCAGGTCATTTATCTGGCCCTGCTGACCTGCTTATTATTATATGTGGCATCACCCCTGCTTCTGGCCGGACTTAAAAACTTGTCTGTTCAAATCCCCCACTCGGTCGAGGCTGTGCTGCTTTTACTGAATCCTTTTGTCGCTTTTATGGCGGTTAGCCATTCCCTGCTGGGTGCCCAAAGTTCGGCGTCTGCGGTCTATCCCTGGCCGGTGCATTGTCTGTCCATGCTGGGCTTTTGCATCGGGCTGATGGGATTATGCATACGCAAAGTACGCACGGTCACGACCCGGCATCAGATCGGTTTCGCGCAGCGGTGGCTCCAGCCGCTGCGCCGCTGGCAATCTCCAGCCGTTGCGGAAACGGCAGCGCCGCTGATAACATTCACCGAAGGAATGAATCCGGTGACACGCAAAGAACTGTCCAGGGCGGGCTTGTGGGGGTTTGGGCATCAATGGACAAACATTGCGATGGCATTGACCATCTGCTGCCTGTATGGCGGGGTTGCCTACTGCGGCTGGCTTCGCGAGGACGAATTTCATGTGGCGGTTGTTGAACTGCTGATTGTATGGGCTATGCTGCAGGTTATGTCGCTGTCGGCCCGCTCGATTGTTGTAGAGAAAGAAGGACGGACATGGATTACACTATTGACGACGCCGCTGAATGCCCGGCAGATTCTGATGGGCAAGGTCTGGGCGGTGGTACGGCGAACCATGCCGGTGTGGTTATGGATTGGACTTCATCTGATTATTTTCACCGCTGCCGGGGTGCTCAGTCCGCTGTCGCTATTAACAGTGCCGCTGGAGCTGGCCGGCAGTGTCTATTTCCTGCTGGGCCTGGGGATGTATTTCAGTGCACGTCTGAATAGTTCAACCGCCGCAGTCGCGGCAACGTTTGCCTTGCCGATTGGCCTGAGTATGGTCTGTCCGTGTGTTGCTTATTTGAATCCTCTGATTATTGTTCCGGCGGTGATGCAGGCGGAATTCAATGAGGTTGTGATGATGATGGGATTATTCTGGTTTGTTCGTCTGATTGTGATGACCTGTATTGGTATGGCGTTTCTGGCTTCGGCGGAAAAACGAATTCGAAACCAAATATTGGATACGCCCTAAAAGGACTTATGCTGTTATCCAAAATAAAACACAGTGTCAGATTGCTCAGCCCTCGCTGGCTGGCTGGCCCCATTGTGGACAAGGAACTTCGGGTGATGGCCCGGCGGAAACGCAGCTATCTGGTCCGTTTTCTGTATCTGATCGTGATGCTGCTGGTAGTGGCGGTACCATGGGTGGAAATGATGCGAGGGGGCAGCTCCAATACAGCCTGGCGCGTCTCCCAAATGTCTCAGATCGGCATTACACTGACAATGATATTGACCTGGATGCAGTTTCTGTCGGCCCAACTGCTGGCGGTGGTCTTTTTAAGCAGCGCTATCAGCGATGAAATCTATCATAAGACACTCGGTGTGCTGATGACCACGCCGATTACGGGATTTCAGATCGTCTTCGGTAAGCTGGTCAGCCGCCTGCTGTCGCTGATAATATTAATAGGCTTGACCCTGCCGGTGCTGGGACTGATCAGCCTGCTGGGGGGTGTGCCATGGGATTATGTCATCAGCAGTTTCTCCATTACACTGACGGCGGCCATCTTTGCCGGCACGTTGAGCCTGTTTATCTCCATTTTCCAGAAACGGGCCTACAATGTCATCGTTCAAACGATCCTGGCGATGATTATCTGGTATCTTGGTGTGCCGGTGCTGCTGGGCTGGCTGAGCGACTGGAAATTTTTCATGGACTCCCAGCTGAATCAGAAATTCCTGATTTTTCTGTCTTTTTTTAACTCCTATGTAGGATTTGCCCTGAACCAGTCATCCGCCATGCCGATGGGATTACAAATGCCTTTGTTTTGGCCGTGGCATTGCGGGATTGTCCTGGCTGAATCCATCCTGATTTTGCTGCTGGCTGCCAAAATTGTTCGTCGTGTGGCCCTGTCACAAATCGGCGGACAGGTGGACCGGCCCATTCTGGCCGGGTTGTGGAAGTTCAGAAAACAGTCAGCTTTTGAACCCGAGTCCGATGTGAGATTGCGATCCGTCACCGGCCAGCCTGTTTTCTGGAAGGAAATCCGCGAACCCTGGTTTCAGGGCCGCCGGCGAATCAGGACGATTATGATGGCAATCATTACAGCCGCAATTCTGATGGCTTCATATGGGATCGGGATCAAGGAACGTTATCTGGGTGAAGATTATACGCAAATTGTCTATGGGATGGTCCTGTTCCTGGTGGGAATGGTGGAAACCCTATTGCTGTCAGCAACGATGATTACAACAGAACGTGAAGCACAAAGCTGGCCGATTTTGATGGCAACCCCGCTGACGTCAGGGCAGATTCTGTTTGGCAAGGCCGCAGGTGTGGTTCGCAAAAGTATTCCGGCGTGGTTTCTGCTGGCCGTCCATCTGCTGATTTTTACGCTGGTTGGGTATCTGCATCCTGCGGTTGCGCTGCACCTGGGTATTATTGGAGCAGGCATTGGTTTTTTTACACTGAGCTCAGGACTGTTTTTCAGCAGTAT